>JBAXWF010000052.1:0-27902 GCA_037128515.1 Bacteroidota bacterium
TTCTACATGTTGCATGTTCATAATTGCTGTTTTAATTTTTTATCGGACAATAATGTAATTAAATATAAAATTATGAAAAAATTAAAAATGCTCACGTGCCTAATATTTGTAATTGGGTTTTATAAACCAATAATTGGTCAAATAGTTTATACGGATGTTATTCCTGATACAACTGTTTATTTGTCTAAAACCACTGGGACAATTTTTTACACTTTTGATTTAGATAATAATGGCATAATGGATTTTTATTTTCAAACAGAAAATTGGGATACTATTTCTGGTGGACAGCATCTGGTTGGGAAAGCCATAACTCTACAAGCAATGTCTACATTGAATAAAGTTACTGGCGGTTGTTGGGCAGGAAACAATAATTTTTTATATGCAGGAGATACAATAAAGGCTGATTTAACCTGGAATGATAGACGCTATTTAAAATATTATGCAAATAATGTACCCTGGGATTGTGGGATTGAAATGAATGATGTCATTTTTGGGTTAAAATTTGAAGTAAACAGTTTCTTATATTATGGATGGGTGAGATGTGACGCCACAGATACATCTGTAACAATAAAAGATTATGCTTATAATAGTTCACCAAATTCTTATATATTGGCAAGTCAAACTATAGGTGGAATAGATACAGACTCATTGAATTCGTTAATTCATATTTATTCTGATCTAAACACTCTAATTGCTGATTTTGCTGATTTTAATGCACAAGGAACTATTAATATCCTAAATTTATTGGGACAAACCCAACAGACCGCTTCGATTAATGGAAATCATAATGTAATTCTGCTAAATAATTTAAAACAAGGAGTTTACATAATAAGTATTCATACTCCACAGATTATTGTAAATAAGAAAGTGTTTTTAAATTAAATTAGTGGAAATGAAAACAATAATGATAACGACCATAATAATACTGTTTCAGTTGACTGTATATGGACAATTTATGCATTTTGATTTTGAACAAGACACAAACTATCAAAAATATTTCTATATTGACAGCAGCCAGACAAATAACTTATGGCAAATAGGGCGACCAAATAAAGCAGTCTTCGACTCAGCTCATAATAAACCGAATGCTTTAGTCACGGATACAATTAGTACTTATCCTGCAAATAACACATCTTCATTTATAGTGAGACATGTAGCTTCAGAACCAGTTATTGTTTTTGATTATTATTATAAAATGAATTCTGATACTTTGGTTGACTATGCTAAAATAGAAAGTTCGGTTAATGGAGGATTGACATGGTTAAATATTTCAAACAGCATAAGTGCATTTCACCAATGGTTTATTATGCCAATTTTTTCAGGCAATAGCAATGGGTGGAAATCTGCCGCCTTTGGACTTGATGTTGAATACTTTGGATTAAGTATAGGTGATACTGTTCTTTTCAAATTTTCATTTATATCGGATAGTATTGATACTCATAAAGATGGTTGGATGCTTGATGATTTTTTGGTATATGATGTTATTGATATTGGGATTCATGAAAACATTGGTAAAGATGATATGTTTCAAATAGTATGCAAAGAAGATGGTGAGATTGAGTTAATTATGCGAAATTATGACGATGTGAATGATGCGCAAATACAGTTTTATGAATCGACTGGGAGGTATATTAAAGATTTCAAATTAAATAATACAAAAACCAATATTTTGCAATTTCAAAACATAAACAGTGGAATGTACTTTTATAGAATCACCAGTGGAAGGCATTATCTACAAACTGGAAAGATAATTATAGTGAAATGATATTCAAATTTATTTTAAAACTATAGTCATGAAAAAAATTATTTTATTGCTTACAATTTTTTTGCTGGCTGCAAATGCTGGGTTTGGGCAGATAATGTTTGAGAGGCATTATGGGGGTGACCAAAGTGATCAAGGACTATGTATACAACAAACAGCTGATAGTGGATATATCATTACAGGAGGAACTTTTAGTTATGGAAATGGCAGCAGTGATGTTTACCTGATAAAAACTGACAAATACGGAAATGTTTTATGGTCAAAGACATATGGAGGTGGTTCGTGGGATATAGGAATATGCGTAATACAAACCTCTGATGGAGGATATATTCTTTCTGGGTATACCAGTAGCTTTGGAGCTGGTTCAAGTGATGTTTATATTGTAAGAACTAATCAGGTTGGCGATACAATTTGGACAAAAACATTTGGAGGGCTACAGGATGAATCAGGAACTTCAATTATCGGAAATGCTGATGGCTCTTTTATTATTGTAGGGAGCACAAGTACTTATACATCAAGTTTTTCTTCAGCCTATCTATTAAAGATTGATGGTAATGGAAGCTTAATATGGTCAAAATCTTATGATAAGTTGGGTAGTAGTAGAGCAAGTAGTATAGTTGCAAACTACAATAATGGATATATAATAGGCGGAACGACTGGTGATACTCCATCGATGCTTTATCTCTTAAAAATCAATAATAATGGAGATACTATTTGGACAAAAAGTTATTCATGGCCAGACGGTAATATTGATGGTGCAAGTGTAATATTGTCTCTAGACTATAGATATATTATGAGTGGAAACATAAAATATCCAAACGGAGAATATGATCTGTGCTTGTTAAAAACAGACACTAATGGTATCGCTGTGTGGTTTAATAACTATGGAGGAACAGGTTCTCAAGGGGGAGGAAAGGCATGTTTAACTTCTGATGGAGATGTAATAATGACTGGCAAAAATGATACCGGACTAAAGACCTGCAAACATGAAAACATTTTCGATGGATTGATGATGTTTGATAACATCATGCAAACGAAAGCAAGTGGCGTTCTATTTTTAATGAAAGTTGATGTAAATGGTGATTCACTTTGGTCTCAAGATTTTGGTGGTAATGATTATTCATATGGTAATTGCGTTTATTTAGCAAATGACAATGGTTTTATTATATGTGGAGGCATAACGATTGGAACGGATCATAATGTCTATCTGATTAAAACAAATGAATTTGGTATTTCAGATGTTAATGAAAGTTCATACAACAAAAACTTTTTAATATATCCTATCCCTTGTAATGGGAAATTCATCATCAAACAAAATAATGTATCTAATGAAATTTGTTTTCTTAAGATTTTCAACTCTACAGGCAAAATGATAATGAGTAGATCATTTGGTCCTGAAAATGAACAAAATTTCGATCTTTCCAATTATTCAACTGGCATATATCTGTTGCAAATTATCAAGAACAATAAAGTATTCACATCAAAATTAATCATTCAAAAATAAGTGTTAGATGAAAACAAAATTTATTTTTATTGTATGGATAGTAATCATAATTATTCAAAGCCAGATTTTAGCTCAAAATCAATCTATTTTTCTCCCTTTTTCAGGTGATACTTATCCAGTTGCTACAGGTACAAAAATGATAAACTTCACAAATCCAGGAAACCCTGTTGTGCAGACATTGCCATGGCATGTTTTCGAGGCATCTGTTGGTGGAAATTATTATTATCCTGCAGATCCTCATATTGAAGGTCAATTAGAAAATGCCACCCCTTCAATGGACGAAATGTATTTAGGTCAGCACCCCATGTTTGCCCAACAGGTAGTGCATGATAAGGATGGGAATTTATTGTTTTTTATTGTGGATAATAATATTTATAACAGGTATGGGAAATCGTTTTTAATAGACCCATATTATCCGCAGGGAGGATCATTGTATTTGCATGATATGGAATATATAGACGATGATAATATTTATACAGCAGGCCCTTTTGGAGTGAATTATACTAGATTTGGCTATAATACGGGAAATAGTTATAATCAAAGTATTTCAATGGACCCTGAATTTGTTGTTTTTCCAATACATAATAGCTGTTATAAATTTGGAATAGTTTATTCGATTTATGATAATAATTCTAATTCAGGATCAACACAGGTTTTTTATTGAGTCATACGGTCAACATAAACGATACCGTTCAAATGATCAATTTCATGTTGAAATATGTGGGCGGTGTATGCCTGACTAATATGTTCAGATTTATGCGTTCCATTCGCAAGGTCATATTCAACATTTACCCAAATGGCACGCCAACTTTGTCCCGAAACTCCGGGTAAAGATAAGCACCCATCACTTCGCAATTTTGTTGAATCTGAATATTTGGTGATAACAGGATTAAAATAAAGCTCCCAAGGATGCGTTGGTTTATCATTGCGCCAAACCCAAATAATATTTCGGTTTAAACCAACCTGCGGTGCGGCAATACCAACTCCCCCTGCTTGGGTTACACTAACAAGCATACGATCGGTAAGATAAAAAAGGCTTGCCGTATCATTCCAATTAATATTGCGTGATTGATTTCTTAATATTAATGAGTCAGGAAGAATAAAATAATTTAAAATTCTGAAAGCAGAGTCAATACCATTATTATATATAATACTTTTTTCTGAATCACTAAAAGCAAGGATATCCTCACTTGCCGGCGGGGTATTATCTTCAACCTGTTTCTTACATTGTGCTAAAGCATAAACGCTCACAAAAATCAGAAAATAAAGAATTAGTTTTCTTTTCATTGTGTTGTATTTTTTTTGAATTAATGGAACAAATATAACAATAATTTGCTGTTCCTTCCAAAAATAATTCAGTAGAGCGTGTTTAATTAAATCTCAATTTCAGAACATATTTCGGAAAATTCTCTCAAAATCATTGCAGTTGCACCCCAAATTACAAAATCCGATACATCATAATAGGGCGTTTGAATCTCTTGTCCATTTCCTATCCGTATCTTTTTTGTTTTAATATTCCTGTTTCCCATAAATTGGTTGATATCTGCCTCTATAATTTCTTCAACCTCATGTTTGTCGGGCGTTAAACGTCCCATATCACGTGTGAACCCAACAAAAGGTTTAACCACAAAATTGCTGGGCGGGATATACAATTCAGATAAACTACCCATAAGTTGTATACGCGAACTGGCAATTCCAATTTCTTCCATAGTTTCGCGTAAAGCTGTATTCTCAAGTGTAATATCACTTGCTTGAAAACCACCACCAGGAAAAGAAACTTGTTTGCTATGCACTCCATCATATTCGGGCCTGAGTATAAGAATCGTAAATATTGATTCCCTTTTTTTATACAACAATAGTAAAACACTACTTTTTTTTGCCTTTTCAGGAATTGCAGCAAATTCTGCTAAACGCACAGAGGGAATCATGAGGTTATGGATAGTATTTCCCGGCAAGGGTTCTTTTAACCTTTTTGTTAGAAAACAGATAAATTGATCAAATGACATACAATAATTTAAACTATACCTAGTAAAGATGAAATATTTTAAGCTTGTCAAAATCAAATTTAAGATAAAAATCGAAAGATTGGCAACTAGTTAAAAGAAAAACTTACTAACAATCTGCATTGTTGAAAAAAATAATCATAAAAAATGTTAAATTAAAAAATAAATAGTATCTTTGTCGCGTCTAAAAAATTGAAATTAATAACCAAAAAACGAAAAAAAATGAAAAAATTATTCAGTTTAGTAATGGTTGCTATTGTTATCGTAGCAATTAGTGCCTGTGGAGGCAAAAAAAACACACCAGAAGCAGTTGCAGAAAAATTCTTGGGTCATTTAAACAAGAAAGAATATGCAGAAGCTAAAAAAATGGGTACTGAAAATACCAAACAAATGCTTGACATGATGGAAAGTTTTGCAGGCATGGACAAAAAAGCAGAAGCAAAAGAAGTAAAAATTGAAAACCTGAAATGTGATACACAGGCTGATAAATCAAAATGTACTTACACTGCAGAAGGTAAAAATGAAACTATTGATTTAGTAAAACAAGATGGCAATTGGTTAGTTGATATGAAAAAAGAAGGAGCGGGTGATCAAACAACACCTCCTACTCAACCAACTGATAGCATTCCTGCTACAAAATAATACAATACTATTTTTGTGTTGATTTGAACGATGAAAAAAATACTTAGTATTATTTTCATCGTTCTTATTTCAATATCAGCTTCAATTTGGTTGTTCCTGCTTGCTTATGATTATCATAGTTTGCAGGAACAATCTTTTTATAGCTACCACCTCACCAAACAGGAAATCAAAGAAATTCATGATGGCGATATAATATTGCGCCATGGTTACGGACTTGTTAGCGATATGATCGTTGGCGAACTCAAAGAAAATTATGATCTTTCGCACTGTGCAATTGTTTGTAAAGATGATACAAATTGCATAGTTATTCACTCTGTATCCAGTTCTCTTTCTAATGTTGATGGAGTTCAATCCCAAGATCTTAAAAGTTTTATTAACGAAAGTCAATTGAATTCTGTTATCGTTATCCGATATAAACCGCGTATAAACAAAGATAATTCGGCCATAAGCAGAAAAGCCAAATATTATTTAAAAAAACAAATACCTTTTGATAATGCTTTTGATATAAATGACAGCACGGAATTTTATTGTACTGAACTTTTATGGAAAGTAATATTGAATGAATATGGCGATGATATTATGGCCGGAAAAAATAACGAGCGAAAAGACCATCTCCGTTTTGATACTTTCTTGGATACAACAAGATTTGAAATCATCATCAACCACCAATTGCGGAAAAACAAAAAATAACTCTTATTTTCTAAAATATCCCAATAATTTTTTTTGCAAATCGGAATAGTAAAGTCAAGTAGTGTAGTCTACTATTTTAGTTCCACATTCACATTACCATCCTCTGTTGACCAACAAACAGAATCACAAACCTGATTTCGAATTTTTTTTATGTTGTCACCACCAATTGCATATATAATTTTTTGTCCCGACACATATTGTGCCTTAACTGTATAAAATTTGTTTGGAGGTAGTTCAATATAATATTTCGAAGTGCTAATCGTATCGCGCGATACTACAGTACTATTTTCTATATTTCCTTCATAAATCGTAATCAACACTCTTGGGTTTTCATCATTAATTGTCAGTCTGATATTCAACCCCGCGACAAGTGGCTCTGTTGAATTGCAACCCGAATAATCATAATTCACACAATCTTCCGAACTATAAAAAGAGGTGCGTTTGCATGAGCAATAAATTAAAATTACTAAAAAGAAACTTAACAACTTTATGATTATATACGGTCTCATATTACATCCAGTTTATTTTTTTTTGCAGTTTGTATCTGTTAAAATTAATAAAAAATCCTGCAGTAACAGTAATCCAATGTCTTGAACTGGCGTAATTATCAAGACGGGTATACTCATAAGCAGCTTTCACAAAAAAGTTATCCGACATATAACTGTATCCCAAACCGGGAACAAATAAAAGTTTATCTATAGGTTTTCGATTCAAACCCTCAAACGAACCAAACGAATACAATCCTTTCAATCGTATAAAAATTCCATGTCGACGTTCACTATCTTTTAGTTTAAAACAAAACAATTTTTCAAAACTAACATACAAATAGTGTCTTTTCTCCCAAAGTTGATAATAGGTATTATCAGGTTGTTGTTCTAGTATACGTTTCTTTGCAAGTCTCTCATTAAAGCCTAACTCAAAGCTGGTGTTGTATTTCGAATCAAATATGCCCATGCCTGCACCCATAAAAAAATCTTTCGTATTAAATGCTGCCGCGTTAAAGTTTATGCTTACTTTATTATAGTATGGCCAAAAACTTCCCTTGCACCCCTTCTTTCTTAATGAACTAACTGCGCTTCTTCTATTTAAAATTCTGGCATAATCAACGGCAGAAACTTTTTGTTTTGTTTTTAGTGCTAATTTAAAATCAGTATTATAGTGCCACAACGTATCAAGCAAACTCACATCGCCATTTTGAATAGCGATTGAAACAGAATAAAACCCAAAAATATCTTTAGCATTTGGATCTGCCTTGTTTTTTAGCAACAATCCTGCAATATCGGCACTACCATAATAGGATGCGCACATCAGGGCGGTGCTGCTATCGTTGGTTTTTACATTCAAATTTGCAAAGTTCTGTACCAGATAGTCAACCATATCATAAAGGCGATAACCACTTGAATAAATTAAAGCGCTAACACCATATTCGTCGGTTGCATTGATATCAGCACCATAAAGAAGCAGTGTATAAACAATTTTTGGATAGTTTTGTATTGATGCACTAATCAATGCCGTACGACCATTTTTAGGAACAAGATTTGGGTCAGCTCCGTTGTATAATAATATGGTAACAATATCTTCGAAACCTTTTTCTGATGCATACATCAATGGCGTTATGCCTTCGTCGTTTCGTGCATTCACATCTGCACTATCGAGCAATAAATGTAATACCGAATCTATTTTACCTTCATAGGCTGCAATCAATAGTTTGTTGTTTCTCTCTGAATTATTTTGAGCATAAACAAAGTTGGGAAATATAAATAGTAAAATATAAATTAGGTATTTTGCTTCTTTCATGAATTTTCGGTCTGAACTAATAACTCAAATTTACGAATATAATTATTAATTTTGCAAAAAAAAACAATCATGAAACTATTACAAGGAAAAACGGCAGTGATTACCGGTGCATCCAGGGGAATTGGAAAAGCGATAGCTATTGTGTTTGCCAAGCACGGATGTCAAATTGCGTTCACTGATTTAGCTTATGATGAAAATGCAATAAAACTCGAGCATGAGCTATCAACCTATGGCGTTAAAGCAAAAGCGTATGCTTCCGATGCTTCGTCTTTTACTAAAAGTGAAGAAGTCATAAACGAAATTTTAAAAGATTTTTCTGCTATCGATATTCTGGTCAATAATGCTGGTATCACCAAAGATAACCTATTATTACGAATGACCGAATCGGATTGGGATGCTGTAATTAATATTAATTTAAAATCTGTGTTTAACTTAACCAAAGCGGTTCAAAAAACCATGCTTAAGCAGCGCAATGGTTCCATCATCAATATGAGTTCTGTGGTTGGAGTGGCCGGAAATGCTGGTCAGGCAAATTATTCAGCCTCGAAAGCCGGTATTATTGGTTTTACAAAATCAATAGCTCTCGAATTGGGTTCGCGCAACATTCGTTGCAACGCGATTGCTCCCGGTTTTATCGAAACAGAAATGACACATAAGCTTCCAGATGAGGCTCGTCAGATGTGGTTGAAAGATATTCCATCAAAACGTCCTGGAACGCCTGAGGAAGTGGCTAATGCAGCTTTGTTTTTGGCTTCCGATTTATCCGAATATGTTACAGGTCAGGTACTCAATGTCTGCGGTGGAATGAATACTTAAAGCAATTGAAATTTATAAAAAAACAGACTGTTGTTTAATACGCAGTCTGTTTTTTTTATCCTCAATTATAAATCAATACATTCTTTGTTTATTACTAAATAATGGGGTGATGTAGCGAACACTAACTTCTAAACCCCCTGCACCTTTGCTTGATGATGCAAGTTGCGAAATATTCACATCATAACTCACACCCACCATAAAGTTTTTCCAATCCAATTGAGCTAATAAAATAACAGCATCGCCAACCCTATAATGGCATCCGATTGATAATGCTGTTTCTGTTTCAAAATTAGTGTATCGTGATGATTCTTTCAATCGATATCTGAACATGGAACCAATTATAATATCATTTGCTGGGCCTTGATTAAACCAAACGCCTGATGGCAAAATGGAAAAATTTGAATTATTGAATCCAATATAGGAACTCACATGAACTGCCAGCTTCATATACATTTTTTTATCAACCACATCAAAAAATGTTTGTTTGGGTCGATTTATATGAAACAAAGAAACACCCACAGTTACTTTCTTATTATTATTCGAAGTAATTGTTGTTTGTTGTAAATTATACGACCACATTACACCAGCCGAAATGTCGCCATAAATCTTGTTGCTGAAAGTCGAACTTTCGCCACTTGGCAATCCCGAATTGTAGCCATCTGCTGAAGTCGGGTCATATTGGTTATCCCATTGCATACTGCCACCTGTGATGCGGCGTTGTGCAAAACCACCTTGAATGCCTGCTGTTAAAAAGTTTTTTCGGTTTAATGGCAGGTGATATGCAACCGAGATATTTGCCTGAGTCAATCCCATTTTATTAATCCCTGCCTGATCATTATACAATTGAACACCTATTCCCAATATCCCCCCATTCAATCTGTCTTTCAGTATGCCCATATCATACGACAATCCATAAGTCATATACGTTTTTGAAACACTCCGCCATTGACTTTTATAGTTGGCTATAATGCGGTGGTCGGCATTAAATGCTCCTGTTAAAGCTGGATTTAATGAGAGGGGGGCTTTGTCGAATTGCGAAAAATGAATATCCTGTGCACAACCAATAACGGAAACACAGACTAACAAACTTGATACAACTATTTTTTTTATACGCATGTTGTTATCACACCAAAGCAATGCTTTATAACCAATTTTGAAACAAAAATACTAAAAACACGCCACAACACTACTAAAAAAATATCTTTTTCATTTCCACCATTTAAATTCCGACTTCTGAATTCTATCCATTGACTACCAAATTCCGACTTCTATGCCATTCAACCAAATCAATTCTTCACAATCTTCGTCCTATAATTCACCGTATTCGAGTTAAAATCCATATAGTAAAAACCTGTTTTGAGCTTGCTTAAATCCAACACAAAACGGTCAGATACTAAATCAATCTCAGCAACAAACACCGTTTTTCCTGTAAAATCATAAATCGTAACTGTGGCTTTGGGGTCGGTTATATTCCTGTAATCAAATATCAAATTCTGTACAAACGGGTTAGGATATACATTAATTGCGTAGTTGGTCTCCGTTGAAAATGCTACAGCCACCGGACTAAACGTTTCCGATTTTCCATCAAAGTCCGTTTGTGTCAATCGATAATACGATATGCCTTGCAATGGATTCCTGTCTATAATAGCATAATTCAGAATTTTATTGCTGTTTCCCGAGCCTTCTAGCGTCATCATAGTAATCCAATGGTGTGCATTCGCACTCCGCTCCACCGTAAAATAGTCATTGTTCGTTTCGGTTGCAGTGGTCCAATTCACAGCAATTGTATTGTTGCTACATTTTGCATCAAAGCTAAGCAATTGTATGGGTAGGGGATTCTCCGATTTTTTCGAACCAAAACCAAATTCCGAGAAACCACTCATGTTTGTTCGCGTAACCACCAATGGGGCTACTGTTGTCCCCGAACCCGATCCCGACCCATGTGTTCCAACCAATGTCCAAGCTCCTCCCGAACTTGGTCTTTTAACAATGTGTATTTTTGAAGCATCATTAACTGTGGCAACATTATCTCCCGAAAGTGTACATGTATAAGTTCCATCAATCAATCCATTGCCTGCATCAATTTTCCAAATACCTTCATTGGCGATATTATCAATAATTTGACCACCATCTGTTAATGGCAAACCGGAATACATATCTGATGGCAACGTAGTAATAAAATGTGCTGTAAGCGACCCTCCGGTTGTTGGCGCCACTGTAAATTCAATTTTTGCAGGAAAATACGATAAGGAGTTATCATTTACAAGCAGCGTAGCACCCATAGGAAATAATGATAAAGCATCACCACTATTGGTTCCATCAAACCAACGTTTCATGGTTCCTACAACCATCCCCGATGTACGACTTAATGTGCCTTTTTGCGTAATGCTGCTGCCGAGTTCAAGCATATTAGATCCGGTAATAATATTTCCACTCGTTAAAGTTAATGTTTTGCTTACAGTTGCATTTCCATTAAGCGTTGCACCGCTTGCATTATTAATCGTAACATTCCCAAATGGACTTCCACCGGATTTAATCTCTTGTGGTGTGGAACCATTAAAAGTGATAATACCGCTATTTGCTGTAAAAGTGCCATTATTAACCCAATTACCCGAAACACTTAATGCTTTATCTGCATCCATAATTAAAGTGGCACCTGAACTTATGTTTAAATTATTACAAATTGCTGGACTTGCTGGATCTAAGGTAACATGCACCGTTGCACCTGTAGGAATTTCAACATTGGTTGATGCTAATGGTAATGTTGCCCCACACCAGTTATTAACATTAATCCAATCATCGCTTATAGCACCTGACCATAAACCAGAAGTGACTATGGATGCCATTACATCCAATCGTAAGACACTTTCGCAGCCGCTTGTTGTTTGACTTGCATAATAATTTGCGTTGGTTAAAGGATCTGTGCCAGGTAAAGCGCTGCCTCCTGTTGGAGCTGCATACCATTTAACAGCCGAACCCGTAGCAACCAAGTTATTTACCGAAGGCAATGAACCAATACAAAAGTACTGTGTTACATTGCCTGTTGGTGCTATGGGGGTGGTGTTCACTGTTGCAGCTACATCAAATCTTGCTGCACTTTCGCAACTTCCCAGGGTTTGGCTTGCATAATAATGTGTGCTTGTTAAAGCCGCCGATGTAGCTAATGAGGTGCCACCCGACGATGCAGCATACCATTTATATGTTGCGCCCATTTCGCCAGCCGCAACCAAACCTGCTACTGTTGGCGATGCTCCCGAACAAAATGATTGCGATGCGGTGCCACTGGGTGCAGCAGGTTTAACATCAACAGTTACAGTATTTGAATTGGCACTCGTACTGTTTGCTGAATAGGCTCGTACCCTATAATAATAGGTTGTACCACAGCTTAGACCTGTTACAGCTTGTGAAGTAGCATTAACAGTTAAATTGTTATAGCCAGTTAAATTTGAACTGTTAGATTGAGTAATACTTATATTGTCTAAATAAAAACGATGATTTAAAGCAGTTTTTGCAGCTATTTTTATTTTGGAATTTGCTGTTCCCCCAGTAATAGAAATTGTTTGAGTTGCCATACCGCTTGGAGCAGTAATATCAGTTCCGATTTGCGTAAAAGATGTTCCATCAGCAGCATGAAAAACCTGTATAACTGTTGCATCTGCTGACCATGTTTGTAAATCAAAATTCAAGGTTGCATTGCCACTATAACCAGACAGATCAGTAGTTTTACTGGTTAATGAGCCTTGATATGATCCTGATTTTCCTAGTTTTAACGCTCCGCCCGCTTGATAGCAATATGTTCCTGTCCAACCTGATGTCTGAAGATACGTATTTAAAGTAGCCGAAACATCATTTGCATCAGGAGTACCAAAGGTTCCTGCCGAACAACCGGCAAAATTTTCACTTAATGGTGTAACGGTTCCGGAGAACTGGTCTGTTGTGGCTACATCAAGTCTATAGGACGTAGCTCCCGTTACAGCACCCCAACTGGCTGTAAAACCTGTGGAGGAAATATCGCTTGCCGCTGCTGCGGTTGGTGCCGCTATATTATTTGTTGTTCCACTTCCGGGTGCAGCAGCAGAATACGAATTGGTTGCATTGGAATTACTGGCATCCACCACAGTATAAATCAGAACATGGTATGTAGTGTTGGCCGACAAGCCGGTAATGGAAACACTAGTTCCATCTCCATTAAAAACACAATAAGCCGCCGCATCGCCTTGGTAAGCTGTGCCCGATGCAAACACGGTATTGGCGGTGTAGGCGGCGGGTGCATTTGTGGGTGTCCCTATTGTTATGGAACTGGTGGCTTTTACAAAAACTACAGTAGAATGATTTGAGGTGTTATAGCCCGTGGCTGAGCCCCAACTAATATCGGCACTAAATGGACCTGTTGGTGTAAAAGTTGAAAACGTAGCTGCATTGGGTAAAGTTGCCTGATTCAAGCTCGGTGCTGCTGTGGTTAGAAAATTAATATAATTACCGCTATTGTTAAATGAATAAATTTTATAGTTGTACATCGTTCCTGCTGTCATGCCAGTAAATGTGGTTGCTGATGAAGCACCACCTGTGGCATCTTTATTTGCAATGCCTCCTGAAATCGCCGTGTTATCAGCCGGATCTGTTCCATCAACAGGGTCGGCAACAGCAGTTGGATAGGTGTTAAGTTTAATAATATAGCTAGCGGGTTGAGGTGATGCTACTGACCAGTTTAATGGAATGGATGAGGTTGTTACACCGCCCACCGCAAAGTTTGTTGGTTGGCTGGTTGGCTCATTCAAATAAGTTGTTGCATATGCAGTTGATTTGGCAGAATACGAATTGGTTGCATTGGAGTTACTGGCATCCACCACAGTATAAATCAGAACATGGTATGTTGTGCTGGCCAACAAGCCGGTAATGGAAACACTAGTTCCATCTCCTTTATAAACACAATAAGCCGCCGCATCGCCTTGGTAAGCTGTGCCCGATGTAAACACGGTATTGGCGGTGTAGGTGGCGGGTGCATTTGTGGGTGTCCCTATTGTTATGGAACTGTTGGCTTTTACAAAAACAAGAACACTGTGGTTTGTTGCATTATAGGATGCTGGTAGTGTCCATGCAATATCGGCAGTTGTTGTTCCTGTTGCTGCAATTGTGGAAGTGCCGGTAACTTTTTCCGGTAGGGTTGCATGATTTATACTCGGTGGGGATGTCAACAAAAAATCAATTTTTGTTCCGCTATTTGTGTACGAATAAATTTTGAAATTATACATGGTTCCTGCTGACCACGCAGAAAATGAACCATAGGCAGTGGTTGAACCTGGAGTTACTTTGTTATTACCAGCACCACCAGAAATCACAGTAATATTACTGGGATCAGTTCCATCAACAGGATCCGTAACCGATGAAGTAGTTAATTTTATCAAATAGCCATCGGGAGCTTGTACACCTGCATTGGCTGCAGTCCATGTTAAGGGTATATTTACCGTGGTTACAGAGCCTACAGCCAAAGAAGATGGTTGATTTGACGGTTCGATTTTGTATGTAGTAGCATTTGCGGTTTTTATGCTTCCCCCAATATAATAATTATACGTTTGGGCATGACTACCATCATAACTAAATGGGATTATTGAGTAGTTATATTGGGTATTTGCAGCTAAACTTGTAATGGATGTGCTTGTAGCGGAACTACTATTAATGATTGCGGCAACAGTTGCATCACCTATGGTATTACCAACACTATAAGCTGTTGCATCGGTGGGTACTCCGGTTGGGTTGGCACCTTGACGCTGAAGTATAATATATCCATAAGCATTTGTAATGGTGCTTGCAGCCGAAAATGACAGGTCAATTTGCGATGTGGAAAAAGGGCTAGCTGAAAATGAAGCGGGCTGGCTTGTGGGTTCGGTTGATAATGTTCTAAACGAAACTTCATTACCATAGGCCGTACCAAAGCTATTTGTTGCATACGCTCTCACATAATAAAGTGTTTGAGCCGACAGTGCGCTTATTGAACTCGTAAAGTTTGCAGCATCTGCAGGGGTATCTGTTGTGTGGCTGCCACCTGCAAGCGGAGTGGGTGAGGTGCTCCAGCAAACTCCCTTGGCAGTTATAACACAACCCGAACCGGCACCAATTGTTTGCCCACCCGAACTTGCTGTGGTAACACCAACGGTATTTACTGCCACAGTTGTTGCTATACTTGGGTTGGTAGAACAGGGGGCATTGCTTGTTGCAATTGCTGTTTTTATGGTGGCGGCAGTGTAATAATTATACGTTTCTGCGGTTTGTGAAGCGTTTGCATTAAATGGAATTATCGAAAAATTGTACTGTGTTGAAGCATTTAATCCAGAAATTGATGCAGTTGTGGTTGAATTGCTGCTAATAATTGCAGCAAGAGTTGCATCTCCAATGGTATTTCCAACCGTATATGTTGTGGCATCGGTGGGTATTCCGGTGGGATCAGAGCCTTGACGTTGCAGAATTAGATATCCATCGGCATTTGTAATGGTGCTGGCAGCAGAAAAGGATAAATCAATTTGTGTGGATGAGACGGGCGAAGCCGTAAAAGAGCTTGGATGGGCTGATGGTTCGGTGCTTAAAGTATATCGGCTGCCGGCTAAAGCTGGTGTTTTAAAGCAATTTGAAGATGTGGTGTATTCATAGGTATTAAAAAAGTATTGCGTTTCGGCAGCTAAATTTGTAACAGCAACAGAAGTTCCCGATGCGCTATAAACGGCAAAACCGCCACCACATTGAGTCCCTTCTGACCCAAAGCTCGCATTGCCTGTGTAGGTAGTTCCATTGGTAGGATCTGTTGCGGCACTAGCGGATTTTGCAACAAGCAAAACAGCATCGCCTGAGCCACGTGTCCAACCAACGCTAATGGTAGTACTGCCAACCGAAGAAAAGGTGATTGAAGTGGCTTGTGATGATGGGGGAGTGCAACTTGAATTTGTTGCCCCATTCCCTTCCGATTCTCCCGAATAATTAAATGCCTTATCAACGGTATAAACTTTATAGTAATAGGTTGTACCTGCTGATAATCCTACATTATCAGTAAACGAAAGTGCGGTTCCAATATATCTTATTGTTCCAGTCAAACTACCCGTTCCATTTGTAGTAGTGTTGCCAACAGCGTAAATTCCATTTTGGTTTGGGTCGTTATCTGCATTTGGACTCGTAGAATAACGAACCACCACATAACCTCCTCCATCAACCGAACTAGCAGCACCCCACCCAACATCGAGGGTGGTAGTCGTTGCATTATTTACAGTAACTGTACCTGGTGAGCCGGGGGCTGTATTGTCAGCAGCACCAGCATATATCACAAAGTCATCGATATCAGCATCAACAGAGGAAACACCATTCACACGAAAAACTGAAACTCCGTATCTGGTTGATGCCATGGATGAGCCTGAAGTTTGAGATTGTTGAATCCTTGTCCAAACGTTACTCGTACCGCTCATAGTAATAGCAGCATAGGTGCCAGGTGATAAAGTTCCATCAGGAGAGTTTCCACATTGACCATTTGCAAAAGCAGTACTAGAAGATGTTTTATAATAAAATTGAACAGTATATGCAGTATTATTTGCAAGTGCTGTTGTAGCAGCTGTTGGAGACTGATATCTCCTTGCTGTTGCAGATGTGGACCCAACTGTTATACATTTTGGTCCAGAACGACCACCAGTAGCATTAACCGTAGCACTACCACTCCCTGCACTGACAGTCCAATCAGTTCGCTGACTTCCAGTTGGAATGGCAGATAGTGTTGTAATTGTTCCATTCGTTTGACCTTCAAAACCTCCATCAGTATTTGGAAACGAACCTATTACTTGCTGCCCCATCCCTTCAACTCCCCATCCAAGCAGCCCAATTAAACATAAGATGAACACCCAAGTTTTTTTCTTCATCAAGTTTTTTGTAAATTCGGTCTTTTGAGTCGTATTCGTTAGCAGTGGCCGCGATATGAAACTTTTCATAAGTGTTTAGTTCTTTTAGTATTTTTGTTTATAAATTAGCAATCAGTGGTTTCGGAATCTTCATCGGGGCTGAAGAACTCTTGTAGGTTGTTCACTGATATAAAAAAACATTGAAATCAACGCAAAAAGCTGCTTGTTGAAGCGCAATATTTAATTCTTTTACCAGGTAAAACAGCCTGTTATAAGCAGGTCTTTTAGCCTAGTAAGTTTGTTGCAAAGTAAGCAAAAAAACCTGGTATTTACTTTAATTTAGTATTAAATTTTCATCATTTTTTTTTAGGGTAGTAATACCCTTTTTGGCTGCCGCTATCACACACGCTATCCCCTCACATTGCGCAATTCAACCCCATTTGCTTGCTAAGCATTGTGGGGTGTTTGCTTGCACTCGCACTGCTTCCATTCCCTTTCCATGGGTGGGTGCATTTTTAAAAGCTGCGGCCATTTTTAGGTGTTAGCCCGAGCCCCTGAACTCGGCTGCTGAAACCCTGATGAAAATTGCGGTTGCCACTTCGCCTTGTGCTGAAAACCTTAAGCCTGCTTCGGCAACATTTAAACAAGTTTCGGAAACTCTTAAAGCTTTGGTGGAAACTCTTAAAGCAATTGTCGCATCTGTTAAAGAAGATGCCACATCAGCTAAAGCAATAGTTACATTCGTTTAAGTCCGGGTTGCTTCTTTTGAAAAAAGGGTGGTAACTCGCAAACCCCTTGCAGCACTTGGCAACCAAGCTTCGCAAACGTGGATAGCCGCAATGGCTTGCAATTTGTCTGCCGGTATCCTTGTGGGTTCAATCACCTACAAGCTGCAGCTTGCCGACTTGCCTTATGGATAAATCGGGCAGCTAAAACTCAAAACGCCTAATTAATAACTCGAATCTTCCCGAATTCTACTTCATATCGTCGCCAACTATTCTATCCTGCTTATAGGTAAGGTTTTTTTCAACTTCGCCATTTTCCTTATACCAAATTTCCTTACCATCTCTTTGGTTGTTCGCATAGCATTGGGTTCGTTTCAGGCGGCCATTCCAATAAAAACCTTTTAAAACTCCGCTACCGCTGTTGAACGTGGCTTCGCCCACCTTTATGCCGCGCTCATCAAAATATTCCCACTTTCCGTCCCACAAGTTGTTTTTGTTTTTTCCTTTCACTTTAATTTGTCCGTTGGGGTGATACTCAACATGCATCCCATTCAATGTATCGTTGACATATTCATCTTCCAAAAAGGGGGTTCCGTTTTCGTAATTGTTTATACTCATGCCGTTGCGGATGTTATTTTTAAACATCACTTGGCTTTCCACACTTCCCGTGAAGTTCCAACGCGTCATTTTGCCTTCAATGCTGCCATTAACGTAGGTACATTCCATCATTTTTTTCCCGTTTTCATAAAACCAAGTGGCAACACCATTGGGCTGGTCATGGGTAAACTGAATTTGTTGTTTTAAAACGCCGTTGGCATAATATTCCTTGCGAATATCGCGACAAGATGAAAGAAAGATGAAAAGGGCTGAAAGAAATAGGACACACGATTTTTTCATCATGCAAAGCTTTATGCCACCAATAATAAGGACCTGTCGATTTTGTTTATTTTTTCCTCGGCCAATTTGAGTGTGATATGCAATTCTTGCTCGTGTTTGCTATCCGAAGGCATGTCGAACATGGCGTCGGTCATAATCACTTCCAATATGGTGCGCAAACCGCGGGCACCTAACTTATATTCAATAGATTTATTCACAACCAAATCAAAAACTGCATCATCAAAAGTAAGTTTTATATAGTCCATGTCAAACAATTTGGTGTATTGTTTGGATAAAGCGTTGCGGGGTTCGGTTAAAATTCGTTTAAGGGTGTCGCAACTCAAAGGTTTTAAATGCGTGATAATGGGCAATCGACCCACTAACTCGGGTATCAAACCAAAAGATTTTAAATCCTGAGGTGCCACATACTGAACCAAATTGTCTTTGTCCAGCTTATCGCGATCCGAAACAGAAGTGTAACCAATCATATTCGTTTTTAAGCGCGAGCCTATTATTTTTTCGATACCATCAAAGGCGCCACCACAAATAAACAGAATGTTTTCGGTGTTTATTTGTATCATTCGTTGCTCGGGATGCTTTCGTCCACCTTGGGGTGCCACATTCACCACCGATCCTTCCAACAACTTGAGCATGGCCTGTTGCACACCTTCGCCCGACACATCGCGGGTGATGGAAGGGTTGTCGCTTTTGCGTGCAATTTTATCAATTTCATCAATAAAAACGATACCTTTTTCGGCAGCTTCCACATTATAATCTGAAACCTGCAACAAACGGGTTAACACACTTTCAACATCTTCGCCCACATATCCGGCTTCGGTAAGCACAGTGGCATCGGCAATGCAAAATGGCACATGCAGCATTTTGGCAATGGTGCGTGCCAGCAAAGTTTTTCCCGTTCCGGTTTCGCCCACCATAATAATGTTCGATTTTTCAATTTCAACATCATCGGTGTTCTTTTTGGCGGGTTTTTGGGTAATGCGTTTGTAGTGATTGTAAACAGCAACAGATAAAATGCGTTTGGCTTCATCCTGACCAATAACATATTGGTCGAGATGCTTTTTCATATCCACAGGTTTCAGTAGTTCAAATTTTTTGGCATCATAGTTTCTACTTTTCGTGCCATTCTCTTCTTTCACAATCGCGACGGCTTGGTCCACACATGCATCGCAAATGTGGGCTTCAATCCCAGCAATAAGCAAGTTAACGTCCGATTTTTTCTTACCGCAAAACGAACACCTTTCCTGATCTTTAGCCATGCAAATTATTTTTTGGTTTTCTGCAGCACTTCGTCAATCATGCCGTATTTTTTTGCTTCTTCGGCAGTCATCCAGTAGTCGCGATCGGCATCTTTCCAAACCTTATCGTAGGTTTGCCCCGAATGTGTTGCAATAATATCGTAGAGTTCTTTTTTTAATTTCTGAATTTCCCTTGCCGTAATTTCAATGTCCGAAGCTTGTCCTTCGGCACCACCCATGGGTTGATGAATCAACACCCGCGAGTGTTTTAATGCGGTACGTTTTCCGGCAGCACCAGCACATAAAATGATTGCACCCATAGAAGCAGCCATGCCGGTGCAAATGGTAGCCACATCCGAAGCAATATACTGCATGGTATCGTAAATGCCCAATCCGGCATAAACCGACCCACCCGGTGTGTTCAAATAAATTTGAATATCTTTTTTTGCATCCACCGATTCCAAAAACAGCAATTGTGCCTGAATAATGTTGGCTATGTAGTCGTCAATAGGTGTCCCCAAGAAAATAATACGGTCCATCATTAACCTGGAAAACACGTCAACCTCGCGGAAGTTTACCTGACGTTCTTCAATGATGGTTCTTGTCATTCCATGCGCTGCACTAAATTTGTTTAAACGTGAACTTGAAATGCCCAAATGATTTGTGGCAAAATTGCGAAACTCTTTACTGGAATCCATAATTTTTATGATTTAGGTGTGTCTATTAATTTTATAAAATCATCGTACGATATATTTTGTTCTTTAACGGTGACTGAGCTTTTAAAATAGTCGAATAGTTTATCAGTAAACAGTTTTTCGTGTATGCGTTTCACTTCATCTTTGTTTTGCATAATAGTTTCGGCTATCTGGTCAAAACGTTTGTTGTCTTCTTCGTGATCGTGGTCTGCCTCATGTTCATGATTGTGCACCTGCGCGTTGATAAAATAGCCTTTCACAAAGTCTTTAATTTCATCGCGTGCAACCTGAAGATTATTTTCTTTAACGATTTTATTTTCGATTAATTGCCATTTGAATATCTTTTTCGATTGGTCGTATTCCGATTCAACTTGTTCTTTTGTAAATTTTTTATCTTCTTCGGTTTCGAGCATAAAGCGTTTCAAAAATTCGTCGGGCAATTCAAATGCATGTTTTTCAAGAATCGATTCGGTAACATCGCTCATAAATTTGCGTTCACCCTCTTTCAAGAAACCTTCTGATGCTTCGCTCCGAACGCGTTCACGCATTTCTTCAACCGTAGTTACATTTTGGTCGGGATATACTTTACTAAAAAATTCTTCATTTAATTCGGCAAGGGTTGAGCGGTTGATTAGTTTTATAGAAAAGCGGAATTTTGATGTAATACTGGGCAATTGTTCCTTTTTAATACCTAAGAAATAAGCTTCTTCCAAATTATTGCGGGCCAGTTTTTTTGGTTCGGCCTCCACCGTGTCACCCACTTTAAGACCCAGAAGTTTTTTCTTACTCTTTTCGTCTTTTACTTGCTCCATGTAAATGAAGGTGTCGTTCTTAATTCCGCCTTCTTTCACCTGTCCTTGTTCATCCAGCTCTTCAAAAGTTCCCGAAACCATATCGTTTTCTTCAACCAAGTCAACACTTTCAAAATTACTATATCTCCTGCGAACTTCATCCATGTATTTATCAACGGTTTCGTCGGTAATCTGAATGTTATAGTAATTTACTTCAATGGAATTGTTAATATCAACTTTAAAATCGGGTGCGTATGCAATATCAAAATAAAACGAATAATTTGTTTGCGAATCCAAATCAATAGCTTTGTTTTTTTCGTGGTTGGCTAGGGGAGAACCCAATAATTCATCTTTGCTTTCGGTAAGGTAATTTTGCAATGCATCGCTGTATGCTTTATTCACAGTATCGAAAAGCACGGCTTTGCCATACATTTTCTTCACCATGCCATAGGGTACTTTGCCTGGGCGAAATCCGGGTAGGTTGGCTTTGCGTTGGTAATCTTTTAACTGTACGTCAACTTGTTCTTGGTAATCAACCGGCTCGAGTTCAATTTTTATTGTCGCTGTTAAATCGCCGGTGCTTTCTTTCGTGATAATCATTTTATAAAATTGTTTTAATAATGTCGTTCACAATCTGAATCGTGAATTCGAAGTTTTTGTTAGTAATGTAAATAGGGATTTCTTTTGACCAAAAGTAACGTTTACAGGATTAATGTATATCTAATTTGTCAAAATTATCATTCTGTCAAATTCATCCTTGATTTGTGCGGATGAAGGGACTCGAACCCCCACGCCTCTCGGCACCAGATCCTAAGTCTGGCGCGGCTACCAATTACGCCACATCCGCAATGCGGGTGCAAAGATACGATAATTTGTAATTAATCAAACCGATTATTAAAAATTAGGGCGTATTATGCGTTTATAAAACTTTACTTTTGCAGAAAATATTTTGCAATGATATTTCTGCTATTAGCAATTATTACTTCGAGTAGTATTTTTATTTTGTTTAAGTTTTTCGAACAATATAAAATCAACATCATACAAGCTTTAACCTTTAATTATTTGGTTGCAACACTTCTGGGTGCTGTTTCTGCCCCCAACACCATTCATCCCATGCAAGTGTTCCACCAACAGTGGATCTGGCTGGCGCTCATATCGGGCGTGTTGCTGATTGCCACCTTTTTTGTGTATGCCGTATCAACCCAAAAGGTTGGAATTGCCATTACCAGTGTTTCGGGCAAAATGTCGGTGATTATACCCGTGCTTTTTGGTTTTTTATTATTCAATGAAGTAGCTACCTGGTTACGAATTATCGGCATTGTGTTGGCATTGGTGGCATTTTATTTGACTTTGATGCGAACCCTTGAGCAGAAAGCAAAAAATCGTTATTTGATTTTGCCCGTATTGTTGTTTTTCGGAAATGGTTTTAACGACAGTATTTTCAAGGTGATGCAGCAATGGTATGTGGGCAATAATGTTACAGAATTTTTGACAACCGCATTTTGCATTTCGCTGATGATTGGCCTCGTGCTTATGTTAATTCAAGGGCTGGTGAAAAAACAGAGCCTATTGCTGCGTAATTTGATTGCCGGAACCATTTTGGGTGTTTTAAATTGGTATTCAACCTATTTTTTCCTCATCGGATTGAACCGCTTCGATGTGTCGGTTTTCGTTCCGGTTTTCAATGTAAGCATTGTTACAATTGGTGCTTTGGTAGGGTATCTGTTTTATAAAGAAAAGCTGTCGAAGGTGAATATCATTGGGATTGCAATTGCAATGATTTCTATCGTGCTTATTTCGGGTATCTGGTTTTAATGCCGATTGTTTTATTTATGGGTTCATCGATTTCACCGATAGGGCTTTTTGAATCCAATGATTGTTTTCGGTTTCATCCACTATGAATTTTGCCAAATCCCCTCGCGAAATGCTGCTGCCAAGAAATGTGGAATAACTGCCTGCGAAAATTTTGCCGGTTCCCGGCTGATTGGTTAAGGCCGGCGGACGAACAATAGTATAATCTAAATGGCTTTCGAACAAAAGTTTTTCTTGTTTGTTTACATCCTTAAATCTGTTTTTCCACATGAAAGCAACTAGAAATCTCATGATGAGTCCTGCAGAATGTTTGGTATCGCCGGCACCTTGCGATGTGATACAGATAATTCGTTTCACACCATGCTTGTTCATGGCTTTAATCAAGTTGGCGGTTCCATTTGAACGGGTGGGAGGCAAATCTTTGTCTTTAATTTGAGCACTAACACCCAGTGCAGAAATTACTACATCCATGCCATTCACGATTTTATCGACATCGGCAAAATTCATTACATCGCCTTGCACCATGCGAAGGTTGGGATGCGATAGGTTTATTTTTTCGGGATTTCGTGCCAAGGCAACAACCGAATGATTTCTACGAATCGCTTCCGAAATCATCAGTTGTCCGGTGGGGCCCGAAGCACCAAATAGAACAATTTTCATGCGGCAACGCTAGTAAAGCAATTGTTTTTTGCTGCTGTTTTTCCAGCCGGCCTTGTATTCGGCATCCACAAAATAGATGAGCAAATCGGCCTTGTAGTCGGCATCGGTGAAAAATATCTTTTTCTTGGCCTGATAATCCGAATCCACAAAAAACCATTTGCCGTCGTTGCCGTCGGCTTTGTAATCGGCATCTTCTTTAAACACCAACAAATCGGCTTTGTAATCGGCATCCACCACAAACACTTTAATGTCGGCTTTGTAGTCGGCATCGGTTGAATAAATTTTTTGAGCAGATACATTCGTAGCAAAGAATACGCTAACGAAGAGTGCCAGAGTGCATAGTAACTTTTTCATAAGAATAGATTTTTTTTGATGTTAAACAAAAATCATTCCTGGCAAATGACAGAAAAACTATTTGATAATCCGAAACATCTTGCTCCAGCGAACGCGTTCGAAAAAGCCTTTGTTTTTGCGGAGTTCGTTCACCTGTTTGTTGTCGCAATTGTTCGACTGGACTGAGAGCCACACAAATTGTGCTTTTCCCACAATGTGGTCGATAGGCACAAAGCCCCAAAAGCGCGAATCGGCAGAGTTGTGGCGGTTATCGCCCATCATCCAGTAGTAACCCAATTTAAAAGTATAGGTGGTGGCTTCTTTGCCGTTGATACGTATTTTTCCGTCCACAATTTTTACATCGTTTTGCTCGTAAATTTCGATGCAGCGCCTATAAATGCTGATGTTTTTCATATCGATAGGGATAGTAGCACCGGCTTTGGGCAAATAGATGGGGCCGAAGTTGTCTTCGTTCCAACGGTAATTTGAATCGTAAGGATAGGTGCGGTTGTCCCATTCGCCTTTGGGGTACATCACTTTATCTATCTTCAACACATTGGGAAGTGTTTTAATGCTTTCGGCCGACGATTTGGTGAGTGTAACAACATATTTATCGTAATCAATCTGGGTAATTGCTTCGGTTACGTCGAGTTTGTCGAGTGTTTTGGTTGAAATGGGGGTGGAGTCTTTGGTTTGCACTATGTACTTGTATTCTTTGTCGCCAATATCGGGTAAGGGTGTGCCATTGATATACACAATTTGGTTTTTAATCTCCAGCATGTCGCCGGGTATGCCGATGCAGCGTTTTATATAGTTTTCGCGTTTGTCGACTGGGCGTGCTACTATTTCGCCAAAATCGCGTTTGTTGCGCCAAACTTCATTGTGACCAACTTCGCGAACAATGGAATAGTAGCTGCGGTTTTGCATTTTCAGGGCCACGGTGTCGCCATCGGGATAGTTAAACACCACCACATCGTTGTTTTTGATGGTTGTAAACCCGGGAAAACGGTAATAATTTAGCTTTATCCACTCCAAATACGATTGGGTGCTTTCGGTTAAAGGCAAGGTGTGATGTGCAAACGGAAACGATAGGGGAGTCATGGGGATGCGGGGCCCGAAACTAATTTTATCAACAAAAAGGTAATCGCCAATGAGCAAGGTTTTTTCCATTGACGAGGTGGGAATGGTGTAGGCTTCAATAAAAAATGTGCGGATGATGGTGGCGGCTATCACGGCAAAAATGATGGCATCGGCCCATTCGCGTATGGCCGACTTTTTAACGGGTTTGCGCTTGTTGGGGTCTTCGTAAGTCGCTTTTGAAACAAATGCCAACCAAGGCAAATAGAAAAAGGGTGCGATGATGCTTAGTGCTTGTGCTCCCAAGCCGTTTTTCTTGAAACACTTTAGTATTTCCACAATCATTAACATGAGGGTGAACACATTGATGAAAGGTACTAAAATAAAAATGTACCACCAAAGCGGTTTTTTTATAATCAGGAGCCAGATATAAAAATTGTAGAAGGGCACCAGTGCCATCCAGCCTTTGTAGCCGGCTTTTGCAAAAATACCCCACAACCCGGCAACACTTAAAATGAAAAACAGCAGGGTGAGAATTGAATATACGCTCATATAATTTGGGTTTTAAATTTTGAAATATTCGGCAAAAATCACTTAAAAAAACGATAAAACCAATATTTTAGTATAAAAAAACTGTTGGATGTGTGTTTTTATTTCGTGGTTGGTGAGGTTATTTTGCCATGTTTTGTGTCTGATAAAGCGATATTGCCATGCGATGTAGGCTATTTTTTGAACAACACCCTTGTTAATAACAAAAAAAATAAACCATTGAATATGAAAAATGTTTTTTATTTTTGTGCTCAGAAAATTAATTAAAATAAACATGGATAAAAAAGTATTTACATCACGTTTTTGGTTTGTAGTAACCGTTATTATTGCCGGTGCCGCAATGCGTTTAATTCCGCATTGGCCCAACTTTACTCCTATAGCAGCTATGGCTTTGTTTGGAGGTGCTTATTTGAACCGCAAGTATTTGGCGTTTTTGGTTCCCATTGCTGCCATGTTTTTGAGCGATATGTTGCTCGGGTTTCATACCACCATGATAGCCGTTTACATTAGTTTTGTTGCCACAGTGGCTATTGGGCTGTTGGTGGCTCGCAAACCCAATGTGCTAACTGTGTTGGGGGCTTCCTTGGGTTCATCTGTTTTATTCTTTTTGGTTACCAATTTTGCTGCGTGGTTGGGCAGCCCCATCTATCCGCAAACTTTCACCGGTTTGATGGAATCGTATGCAGCCGGTTTGGTGTTCTTTAACAATGGGGCCTACGGCATTTCGTTTTTTATGAACAGTGTGTTGGGCGATATGGTTTACAATACCGTATTTTTCGGAGCCTTTTATGTGGCACGTTTGCGTTTCCCGGTGTTGGCAAGAGCGTAATAATTTTTCTATAATATAATAAAACAAAGCCGGGCAGTTTTGCTCGGCTTTGTTTTTTAAGAGGAAAGTTAAAAAAAAGAGGGGGGAGGTAGCCAGTTTTGACTTGAGCTGTTTTTTGCTATTAGCAGCAGTAATGTAAAACAAACAAAGATTCTTAATTTTTTACAGTTCATTGTTTTATAAATTTACTGGTAAATGATTTTCCTTTTACATCAAAAACTTGCACATTACAGCCCGACTCCATATATGCGCGATATACCAGCTATTCCATTTTACGAACCTTACCTTTCAACTCCATACTATCTGAATCGGTTCTTTTATCGGTAATGGTTCTTTTGTCTATTTTGGGTTTTCCGGGGGGGGGTGTTGTGCTCATGATACAATGTATTAATTTGCG
Source organism: Bacteroidota bacterium (assembly GCA_037128515.1). Lineage (GTDB taxonomy): Bacteria > Bacteroidota > Bacteroidia > Bacteroidales > CAIWKO01 > CAIWKO01. The sequence goes on from JBAXWF010000052.1 coordinate 27,086, forward strand.
GCTATAAATGTAAGCTTTTTAGATTTTGTTTTATTGTTTTAGCTAAATTTTTTTAATCTTTTATTGAAACCCAATCGAAATTATTTTGTAATTTGGTCGGGCAATTCACATTTTAATTCTTGTTTGCTATGGAAATTTTAAACAATCTTTTGTCGGCGGCAGCGTATGCCAAATTGTGCATGGTAACTCCAAAAGCTATTAGTTACCGACATTATAAAGGCAATTTGGCTTCGGTGGTTATCGCTGGTAATATTTTTGTGGATGTTGAAGTTTCACCACCTCAAAGGTTACATCACCGCTACAGCCCCAAACCGCCCCACCAAGCCTTGTTGCCCGGCAATATGAACCCCAACAATTTGATTTCGGTGTTTTCGTATTGCTGTATGCACAGAATTCGTCCCGACAGTTACTATTTGATGGCCATAAGGGGGAAAATTCAATCGTGGGTAATTGGCGATTTTGTTTTTATATTAAAATCGGAGGCCGACAGTATCCCCAAAATACAATACAAAAGACGGCGCAGGCTAATATAATAGTGCTTGTTTAATTTAGCTTATAAAATTACGAATTATTTGAACCGAGATATCTCCTTGCGAATGCACTGTACTGTTTGCAACGAAGGAGATGTCTCCTTGCGAATGCACTGTACAGTTTGCGACGAAGGAGATATCTCCGGACGAATAAACTGTACTGTTTGCGACGAAGGAGATATCTCCGAAAGAATAAACTGTACTGTTTGCGGCGAAGGAGATATCTCCGAAAGAATAAACTGTACTGTTTGCGACGAAGGAGATATCTCCGAAAGAATAAACTGTAC
>JBAXWF010000053.1:0-26653 GCA_037128515.1 Bacteroidota bacterium
TGCCCTGGTGGTGGAACTGGTAGACACGCAGGACTTAAAATCCTGTTACCATTGCGGTAGTGCGGGTTCAAGTCCCGCCCGGGGTACGATTCAAAGCGAGAATCAGCGTGCGAGCGCGGTTTCTCGCTTTTTTTATTCATACATGAATTCCCACACTAAAACACGTTATTTTATTTCCGATATTTGCAACTTCATGGAATAACAACCTAAGGAGTTATTTTAAGATTCATTATCATGCATATTGTTTCCATATTATTACTCGTAATACCGTTGGCAATAGCTCCGGGTGTAGCCATTGCGTTTTTTATTTATTTCCGCGATAAATTCGATAAAGAGCCCTTCAAACTCATACGAAATTGTTTTTTGTTTGGCATGCTAAGCATTTTACCGGCCATGACCATCGAAATAGCATTAAGCTATACGGGCATCAACGAAAACGGTTCAGCATGGAAAACTCTTTTGTATGCTATATTTGTGGTGGGCCTTGCCGAAGAAATGAGCAAGTTTTTGTTTTTACGCACCTATGTATATCGCAAACCCGATTTTAACTATCCTTTCGATGGTATTGTTTACGCTATAATGATCTCTATGGGGTTTGCAACAATTGAAAACATCATGTATGCTGCCAATGGAGGCACTCAGGCTGCTTTGTTGCGCATGTTTACAGCCGTACCTTTACATGCAGTATGTGCCATTTTTATGGGATATTATGCCGGCAAAGCAAAATTTTCGAAACATAAAACCGCCACATTGATTTTGGGAATTATTATTGCAGTTGTGGTGCATGGCCTATACGATTTCTTTTTGTTTCAACAAGAAATACCCTATCTAGCGATTTTTGCTTTTGTAACCCTAGGGGTTTCGGTAGGGTTTTCGTTTATAGCGATTAATAAATTACGTAAGATTTCGGCAATCCCAACAGAACCCGAACTTTGAATTGATTAAACTTCATCCTCACTTCCATTTGCAATCTCAGTACTCACCATTAAAATTCGTGCGCTTTCTTGAATAGACTCTATTGCACTTCAATCTTCAATAAAAAGTGCTTATTTGTTAAGGGTAATTTACATTTTACAAGTAGCTTCCTATGGTCTTCATTTTCAAAACGTATCACATTATGTAATCCGACCTTCTGTCTACCAAATTTCTAAATCATCCCATACATCTTTCCTGGCAAACATTTTATTACACCTTCAAACTCAAGGTTAAGCAAGGCTGCTGCAACCCGGCTGGTTGGCAATTGCAAATCGCTGCAAATACTGTCAACACTCATTTGGTTGTGTTCGCTAAGCAATTTCACCACAACTTCTTCGTCGGGGTTAAGGTTTATAAATAATTTGCGCTGTACAACTTCCTGTTTTTTCGAATTGATAATCCATCCCATAAGGTATTTGATATCGTCGGCAGATTGAACAAGTGCAGCGCGATTGGTTTTTATAAAATTGTTGCAACCTTCGGAAAACTTGTCACCAATTTTTCCGGGCACTGCAAACACATCGCGATTGTATGAATTGGCAATATCAGCAGTGATAAGTGCGCCGCCTTTTTTTGCTGCTTCAATCACAATAGTGGCATCAGCCAAGCCGGCAATAATGCGGTTGCGTTTCGGAAAATTTTCGCGATCAGGGTTGGTTTCGCTCATATAATCGCTTAACAGCCCCCCTTGCTCCAACATTTTTTGGGCAAGGTTAAGATTTGCTTCGGGATATATCCTATCAATACCGTGAGCCAAAACACCTAAGGTTTTCAGGTTATTTTTCAGTGCTTCTTTGTGCGCGTAAGTGTCAATACCGTATGCAAGCCCACTCACCACCAGCACATCCATATCTGTCAAACCTTCCACAATTTTTTGACAACATTCGCGGCCATATTCTGTGGCGCTGCGCGTACCCACAATACTTATGATTTTGGGTGCATTTAGATTTGCATTTCCCTTAAAATAAATCATCATCGGTCCATCTACGCATTGCTTCAAACGGTTAGGGTAATCCTCATCGGTGTAAAAACTACAAGCAATTTTAAAACGTTCAACAAACTCCAATTCTTTTTCGGCACGTTTCAAAGCATTGCTGCGTCCGTTTATAATATATTTGATAAGGGTTTCGCTTATACCCGGTATTTTCATCAGTCGCTGTTTATCTGCTGTGAATACAACTTCCAAGCCTCTGCAAAAATCAATCAGTTTCTTTCCGATTATATCTCCAATTCCGGGAATTTTGGTGATGGCTAATTTATATAACAGCATTGATTTTGCTTTTTATGATTTTTTAACATAATAAATATTGACCAAGCAGTCATCCCAATTTTCTCATGAGTTACACCATTATCAATGGTTCTATACACATTTTTTGACCCACAATTAAATCGATGAAAATTATCTTGTTGATGTTCAAATTTATAATATTAGCTGCTTGTTTCAAATATTTTTTAAATTTGCGAAATAAACTTTATGCGAAATAAACGGTTTTTTATGACAAAAATATACACTTTATTCATTATTTGTTTTCTTTTTGCAACGAATTTCATTTTTGCTCAGCAAGCTACCATTAAAGGCACAGTATATAATGGTAAATCAAAGGAAACTCTTCCGGGTGTCAACATAATAGTAAGCGAAACCAAAGGGGTGGTTTCCGATGTTGACGGCAAATTTGAACTGAAAGTAGATGCCGGAAAGGTTACCCTCAAATTTAAATTTATTGGTTTTGGCTCAATTGAAAAAACGTTTGTTGTTAAAGCAGGCCAAATCATAACAGAGAACATCAATATGTATGAAGAATCAATGGTGATAGAGGGGGTAGTTATTAGTGCCGGTAAATTTGAACAAAAGCTTTCTGACGTAACTATTTCAATGGAAGTTTTGCGACCAAGTCAAATAAGCAATCAAAACATAAATGTATTAAATGAAGCAATAAACAAGCTACCCGGGGTTGATATATATGATGGCCAACCAAGTATCCGCGGAGGAAGCGGTTATAGCTATGGTGCCGGCAGCAGAGTATTGGTTATGGTAGATGATATGCCTTTGTTATCGCCTGATGCAGGAGATCCAAAATGGAATTATATGCCTATTGAAAATATTTCGCAAGTAGAAGTGCTAAAAGGAGCATCATCTGCGCTTTTCGGATCATCAGCACTGAACGGTGTAATTAATTTAAGAACCGCATTTCCGAAAGATAAACCTAGCACCAAAATCTCTATAAACAATGGTGTTTATATGAATCCTAAAAGAAAAGATTTGATTTGGTGGGACGAAGTTGATCCCGAATATTCAAACACTGTAGCCGGGAAACTCGTTAATCCGTTATCAAATCTTGGAATTAAAAACCCCGGATTTGGAGGTGTTAGCTTTTGTCATTCCAGAAAAATTGGTCAATTTGATTTGGTGTTAGGAGGGAATTTTTATTTAGATCAAGGTTTCCGCCTTCCAAATTATGAAAACAGAGAAAGAGTCAATGTTAACATGCGATATAGAGTAAAAAAAATTGAAGGACTTTCATTCGGATTAAATGGTAATTATATGCATGCCGATAAGGTTGATTTTTTTCTATGGCAAAATGCAGATTCGGGAGCATACAGGCAACGTGTTGATGCTATTTCAACTAACAAAGGTTATCGCACCAATATTGATCCGTATTTTTTGTATTTCAATAAAAAAGGGAGCAAGTATAGTTTAAAAATGCGTTATTACAGGCAAACGAATGTGTTCTCAGATGATCCCGGGAAAAACAATAATGCCAATTTATATTATGGCGACTACCAATACCAGCATAATTTTAAGAAGAAACATAATTTAACAGCGGGTATATCGGGAAGTTATTCACAATCACAGGCAGAATTATTTGGCAAACATGATGGGTTGAATATATCTATTTACACCCAATATGATGCCAAATTCTGGAAAAAATTAACGGTATCAGTAGGTTTGCGTGGAGAGTATTATAGGATTGATACAGCAGAGTCAGAATCTACATTTTCATTTAAAATAAATGGGGAAAATCATACAATACCCATTACCCCCGTTTTTCGTTTAGGAGTCAATTATCAGGCAGCAAAATATACTTTTATTAGAGCCTCTTTTGGCCAAGGATACCGCTTTCCTGCAATAGCCGAAAAATTTGTTAAAACAAGTATTGGCGGTTTAAATATTTTCCCTAATAAACTACTTAAACCCGAAACCGGATGGAGTGCAGAAATTGGAGTGAAACAAGGAGTGAAACTCGGGCATTGGAATGGATATTTGGATGTTGCAGGCTTTTGGACTGAGTATAAAAACATGATTGAATTCACATTCGGAATTTACAAACCCGATACTGCTCTATATCCAACCCTTGCCGATGTGGGTTTTAAATCGCTCAATGTTGGTCATGCCCGTATCAATGGTATTGATGCTACTTTTACCGGACAAGGGACTATTTTCGGATTTCCTGCCTCTGCTTTAATCGGATACACTTTTACCAACCCCATTGACCTGAATTATGATTCGGCTACCGACACCACGAAAACCGAAAATAATAAGTATTTAAAATATCGTTTCTTACATTCGGTAAAAGCCGATTTTGAAGTTACATTCGCTTTCTTCACTTTTGGCGCAACGTTTATTTACAATAGCAATATCATAAATATAGACAAAGCATTCGAAGCACCCCTCATTACAGGTTATGCGCCATCGGATTTGCTTCCCGGGATAAAAGCATACAGAGACGAACACAATAAAGGGTATGCCCTGTTCAATGTTAGAGGATTATTTGATATTACCGAAACACAACGTATAGGTTTGTTTGTAAATAATTTGTTCAACACCGAATATATGACACGCCCGGGATTTATCGAGGCACCCCGAAATATTGCCATTCAATATAATCTCACATTCTAATAAAGTGTGACCACAGGTAAAAATATTCTGGTTTGCCCGTTAAACTGGGGTCTGGGTCATGCAACCCGCTGTATACCTATAATCAATATATTAAAAGATAACGGTCATAACGTATTTATTGCAACTTGTGGGGATGCTTCTCTGTTGCTTCAAAGTACCTTTCCTGATGATTTGTTTATTTGTTTCGATGATTATAAAATAAAATTCACTAAAGGGAACAATTTGGTTGAAAAGCTTATGTGGCAACTACCAAAAATTATCTTAAGAATTATATTGGAACATTATAAATTAAAAAGAATTATCAAGCAATATCATATTCAAACAATCATATCCGATAATCGCTTTGGTTTGTGGAATCGTAATATCAATTCAATTTATATCACACATCAGATTCATATAAAAACTCCGGGAAATATCGTCTGGAAAAATAAATTAATCTTCAAAATACATTTATTTTTTATTCGGAAATATAACACCTGCTTAATACCGGATGTAGATTCAAGGTGTAGACTTGCCGGAGATTTGTCTGACAATAGTTTGCTCCAGGTACCTTCACAATATATTGGTATTCTTTCACGATTTAAAAAATCTGGAATTGAGTATACCGAAAAATATGATTTATGTATTATTCTTTCCGGTCCCGAACCCCAAAGAAGTATTTTTCAGCAAAAAATCCTAGAACAAATTCAAAATACAGAATTAAAAGTTGTACTATTTTTAGGTATAACTTCAAAAACATTTATCGATATTTCAAACAAAAATACCTGTATCTATTCAAATGCTAACCAGGTGGATCTCTCTGAATTTATGGCCAAATCACGATTTGTTCTTGCCCGTTCAGGCTATTCAACTATTATGGATTTGGCTGCAACTGGGAAAAAAGCAATTTTAATACCAACCCCGGGGCAAACAGAACAGGAGTACTTAGCTAAATATTGGTTCGACAAAGGTGTTTTTTATACACAAAACCAACAGAATTTTAATTTAAAACAAGCTTTGGATAAAGTAAATGACTTTTCCGGTATTTCAATCTCAAATTCAGTAGGTGATTTAAAACAAAAAATCCTGAGTGTTATCTAATCTAAATTCGATTTTATATTATCTTTTTTTTTACCTTTGAAAAAATAACAAACCATGTATAAGAAAAATAAGTGGGTATTTATTATTTTAATTCTACTCCTTGTCGGTTTTTTGGTCTGGTTCTTTTCAAATATATTAATCTATATTTTGGTTGCCGCGATTCTTTCAATCATGGGTCGACCATTAGTAGTCCTTTTTGATAGAATTAAATTTGGCAAACGAAAATTCCCGCATATTTTAAGTTCAATATTTGCATTATTGGTTATTTACGGTTTAATTATCGGTTTTTTCTCTTTTATTGTTCCTATGTTGGTCTATCAAATTGCTTCTTTAACATCCATGAACCCTGAGCTTTTAACAAATAGTTTAAAAGGTCCTATTGATTGGATTGAAAATATTTTAATCACCAACCAAATTATTCTATCTTCCGAAAATTTGGAGGCATTATTCACAACCAAAATCATGTCGTTTGTAAACATTACTAATATTTCAGGATTAGCTGATACACTAATTGGTTTTACGGGTAGTCTTTTCATTGCAATTTTTGCTATTGGGTTTATTACATTCTTTTTTTTGAAAGAAGACAGAATGCTAATAAAGGGAATTATGTTGCTAACTCCTGTTCGATTGCAAAGCGAAATAAAACATGTTTACCTAAAAACAATCAAAATGTTGTCGAAATATTTTCTAGGGTTATGTTTAGATTTATTTATTGTCATAACATTAATAACGATTAGCACATGGTTCTTTGGATTTAAAAATGCATTGATGATCGGTTTTTTTGCCGGAATAATGAATATTGTACCCTATGTCGGACCCATTATAGGTTGGGTTTTAGCCATGTTTTTTGCAGTTACCGGCATTATTGATTCGGGTCAAACCATTGATCTGATGCCTGTATTTTTAAAAATTACCGGTACGCTAATTACCGTAAATATTTTGGATGCTTTTTTCTTGCAACCAATGATATATTCAAACGTGGTGAAAGCACATCCGCTGGAAATATTTTTAGTGATTTTAATCGCGGGTAGCGCTGCCGGTATATCGGGTATGATTTTGGCAATTCCGACTTATACGGTTATTCGAATAATCGCAAAGGAGTTTATGAATAAATCCGCACTGGTTAAGAAAATTACGCAAAACATTTGATCTAAGCCAATGGCTTCTATCCACGATTTAATTCGGCTTTTGACTGTTTTTTCTTTTAAAAGATTCCAAAATTTTGTTCTTTTAAAGTGGAGTTATATAATTTCGAAGTTCAGCGGAAACATGATTCACAAAGGACGGCCTGCCTATATTAGCATTGAACCCACCACAAATTGTAATTTAAATTGTCCGCAATGTTTTACATCGAGCGACAATTTTACACGGCCAAAAGGGAACATAGCTTTGACAACTTTCAAGGAAATTATTCAGCAAGCGTCTCCTTGCGCATTTTATCTAAATCTGTATTTTCAAGGTGAACCTTTTTTGAATCAAAATCTAATAGCGTTAATTTCATTGGCAAAGCAAGCAAAATTCTATGTTTCGGTTTCAACCAACGGACATTATTTAACCGAAAATAACACGAAAGATTTGATTCATGCTGGGCTTGACCGCTTGATTGTTTCGTTGGATGGCACTAATGCTGAAACGTATACCCAATATAGGTTTAATGGTAGTTTCGATACCGTTGTTACTAGTATAAAACTACTGGTTGCCGAAAAGCAGAAAACTCATAAAAACAATCCCTTTATTGAATTGCAATTTATTGAAACCAAGAAAAACGAAAATCAAGCAAAAGAGATAAAAAGGTTAGCTAAAAACCTGAGTGTTGATAAAATCAAAATAAAATCACTTCAGCTTATAAATTTTGAAATCGCTAATGAATGGTTGCCACAAGTATCGCGTTATAGCACTTCAAACGATGGTAAAATAATCATTAAAAGTAAATTGCCCAACCATTGCTCACGCATGTGGAATTCATGTGTCGTCACCTGGGATGGCAATGTGATTCCTTGCTGTTTTGATAAAAACGCAAATCACATTATGGGAAATGTCCTTAATGCAAACCTTCAAGATATATGGAAAGATACATTATATCAAAAATTCAGAAAAAAAGTTTTTTCGGATCGTAAAAACATTGAAATCTGTAACAATTGCAGCGAAGATTTGTAGCGTTCTATCATCTTTCAACCGTACCAAAATTAAAATTTGTATTACTTTTGCGATATGGCAAACAACGAAGAATTATTTAAAAAAATTATTTCGCATGCAAAAGAATACGGTTTTGTATTCCCCTCGAGCGAAATTTACGACGGCCTCAGCGCTGTTTATGATTATGGGCAATATGGTGTTGAACTGAAAAACAATATCCGTTCCTATTGGTGGAAATGGATGGTTCAATACAATGAAAACATTGTAGGTATTGATACCGCAATATTTATGCATCCAACCATTTGGAAAGCCTCGGGACATGTGGAGGCATTTAACGACCCTATGATTGATAATAAGGACTCTAAGAAACGCTATAGAGCTGATGTGCTGGTTGAAGATCATATTGCTAAAATTGAAGATAAAATTGAAAAAGAAGTCACTAAGGCTGCTCAGCGTTTTGGCGAAACTTTCGACGAAAAAATGTATCGCGAAACCAATCCTCGTGTCTCGGAATATCAAAAGAAAATTGATGATATTAAAACGCGCTTTTATACCATGCTAGATAAAGGCGAATTTGATAGGATAAAAATGCTAATTGAGGAACTTGGCATTGTTTGCCCTGTATCGGGTTCAAAAAACTGGACCGATGTGCGCCAATTTAATTTGATGTTTTCTACCCAAATGGGCTCGGTAAGCGAAGACTCTAATACTTTATATCTTAGGCCTGAAACCGCTCAGGGTATTTTTGTAAATTTACTGAATGTAATGAAATCGGGTCGAATGAAAATTCCTTTTGGCATTGCACAAACTGGTAAAGCGTTTCGTAACGAAATCGTTGCCCGACAGTTTATTTTTCGCATGCGCGAATTCGAACAAATGGAAATGCAATTTTTTGTTCGCCCCGGCGAAGAACTTAAATGGTACGAATACTGGAAAGAACTTCGCATGAAATGGCATTTATCATTAGGAATTCCAGCTTCAAAATATCGGTTTCATGTTCATGAAAAACTGGCTCATTATGCAAATGCAGCCAGCGATATTGAATTCGAATTTCCGATAGGATTCAAAGAACTCGAAGGCATTCATTCGCGTACCGATTTTGATTTAAATGCGCATCAGCAGTTTTCAGGAAAAAAGCTTCAATATTTCGATCCCGAAACCAACGAAAGTTACGTGCCTTATGTGGTTGAAACTTCTATAGGGTTAGACCGCATGTTTTTGGCCATACTTAGCAATTCGTATACAGAAGAAAAATTGGAAGATGGGTCCATCAGAGAGGTTTTAAATATTCCACCCATATTAGCCCCTGTAAAAATTGCCGTTTTGCCTTTAGTAAAAAAAGATGGTTTGCCCGAAAAAGCTCGTCAGATTTTTGATTTTCTGAAATTCGATTATATGTGCCAGTACGAGGAAAAAGATGCTATTGGCCGCCGATATCGCAGGCAAGATGCTATTGGAACGCCATTTTGTATTACTATTGATAACGATACACTTATTGAAAACACTGTAACCGTTCGCTTTCGCGATACTATGAAACAAGATCGCATTGCAATCGACAATCTTATTCCTTTTTTTCGCGATAAGTTTGCTATAAATATTGGCTAAAAACGCTTTGAAGTAGCGTAAACAAGTAGAATCTCATTTACTTTATGCCAAACATTGTCGGCATTTATTGTCATGCAAATTAGCATTACTTTTTTAGTTTGCCTCATAAAATAAGTTACAGATTGGTTTAAATTGTTGATTAAAACAACAATTTAAGTTAAGGTTATTTATAGCGCGATATTAATTCAATTGAAATTTATTGAAAACAAAGTAGAAATTGTCAAGGTTTTCCTACCGCGGTCAAAGCATTTGTTACAGGTGCTATAGCTAGTGCGTTGCCTGCTAAATCAGTTGCGTGACCTGTTAAAGCATTTGTGAGGCATGCTATAACAGTTGCGATAACCGTTATGGCACTCGTGAAGCCTGCCATAGCATTTGTTCCACTTTCCATAGCACTCACGAGGTCTGCCATAGCATTAGCATTGCCTGCCAAGGCAAAAACAACAAATGTTTCAACATTTATGACAAATACTTCGATATTTGTGGCATTGATCGAACATTTTTTATCATTTTTTAAATGTGTTGAACTGCTGCATGCACTATTATTGTTATATTTTTAGAACCAAAAGAAATCATTATATTGAAAAATAAGACCATTTGGCAAACGGAAACCTATTAAACAGAAAAAAGCTAAATTCTTTTTGCCTGTTCGATTAATCGTTGAACTATTGGGAGCCACCTGCAATATTACAAGCCATTTCAAAATACAGGGTTTTTCAACTCAATTTACTAAGGTTTTATTATTTTTGTTAAAAAAATGAATGAAAAAGCTATTAGTATTCACCTTTGGAATCATTCTTCTGCAAACAATATCTTCATTTGCTCAATATTCCATACAGTATAATTTAAAAAATCTCCCCGACGGCAAAGTGTATCTTTCTTCCGTAAAAGGAAGTTTTTATACACGCGTTGATTCCTGTTTTTCGAAGAAAGGTGTGATTATTTTTAAAAAAAATATTTCTTTACCGGTTGGCGTTTATCGAATCGTTTTCGAAGATAGCTTGTTTAGCGATATTATTTTAAATCACGAAAACATACTTTTGTCAAACAATTTGAATAATATGCTTGATAGTATGAAAGTGCTCAGCTCAAAAGAAAATACATTTTATTATGATTACTGGCACATGTCGACTTATACCAAAGATTCTTTGGATTTAATTTCTGTTTTAGGCGATAAAATTTATCAGGCGAATAACAAAATTATGACTCCCGATTTAGATAGTATGGCACGAAAAGCCTATGAACTTTCGGAAAATCTGAAAAAATATACAAACAAGCTTATCGAAAAGAGTGCGGGAATGTATGTAAACAAATTGCTCAAGGCATATCAGGTTCCCGATTGGGACCTTTTCAAAAAACAACCAAACACCACGGTATATAAGAAAAGAAGTGAGTTTTTAAAAGAACACTTTTTTGATAATATTGATTTTGCAGATACCACTTTATTGTATTCAGAAATTTTCTACATTAGCTGTACCGATTATCTAACAGGCTATGTAAATACTCCTTCCGACTCGAACTTTATAAAAGCAGTCGATTTTATTTTGAGTAAGCCTAAAGAAAATTCACCGGTTTATAATTATATACTCAACCTTTTTGTAAATACTTTTTCAGATACGGAATGGGAAGGAGTTTTTGTTCATTTGATAGATAATTATTTATTAAAGAACACCTGTGACCTAAGTCCACACAACAAAACCATGACTGAACGTGCTGCGATTATTAAAAAACTAAAACCGGGGAATCCTGCTCCCGAAATAGCGATAGAAGATAGTGAAGGGAATTTGCAAAGCTTATATGCTTTAAAGTCCAAGGTTGTATTATTAATATTTTGGTCATCCGAATGTTCGCATTGCGAGGAAGTCATGACGCAAATATGCGAGATCTACAGAACGTATAAAACAAATGGTTTGGAAATTTATGCAGTTTCGGCCGATACCGACAAATCAAAGTGGCTTACTGCAATTAAATATAATAAAATGACGTGGATAAATGTTTGCGATTTAAAGGGGTTCGAAAGTTCGACTATCGAAAACTATAATGCCTATAGCACTCCCACTTTTTTTATCCTCGATTCCAAGAAAACAATAATTGCCCATCCATATTCTCCAAAAGAAATGGTCGAAAGTTTAAACAAAGCATTTTAAATTGAATTAATGACTAATATTGTTTGCAATTTTTTGCATGATAATATCAGTTGCTCCCGAATTATCCGTCACAAATTTTCTGCAAATATTCGAAGTTGTTTCCAACAGTTTCGAATCAACAATGAATCGTTGAAGCACCGAATCAAATTCTTCATAATTAGTAACCGGGAAAGCACCTCCCAGCGAAATTAAATCTTCCGCTTCTTTAAACTTATGAAAAGCCGGTCCAAATATAACAGGTATTCCAAAGGTAGCTGCCTCAAGAATGTTGTGAATACTCTTTCCAAATCCACCACCTATATAAGCAATTTGAGCATATTGATATAAATGAAGCAGTATTCCGATATTGTCAATAATAAGAACATCGCACTCAGCAAAATTTTTAGTCGATATTTCAGAAAATTTGATAGATTTTGCATTAATTCTTGATTGAAAACTTGAAATTCTGTCCAAATGAATTTCATGTGGAGCAATAATTGTTTTAACACCTGAAATTTTCTGATTAATAAATTGAATTAAAAATTCTTCATCATACGGCCAAGTACTTCCTGCAATGAATACTCTCGAATTACCTGAAAACTCAGCAACAAGCGGAAACGATTTTTTTTGAATGGAAGCACTCAGCACTCTATCAAAACGTGTGTCGCCTGAAACACTGCAATTTTTAATATTTCTATGTAACAGTAATTGTTTTGATGATACATCTTGAACAAAAAACCACGAAATCTTTTGTAAATTTCTCAGAAACCAGTTGCCATACCATTTAAAAAAATATTGGTCAGGTCGAAACGAAACAGAGAAGAGAAAGAGCGGAATATTCTTTTTGTTAATCTGATTAATATAATTAAACCAAAATTCATATTTAATAAAAAATACCATTTCAGGATTGAAAATTTCAAGAAATTTTATAGTATTTTTAGGAGTATCAACAGGCAAATAAAAAATAAAATCAACACCTGAATAGTTTTTCCTGATTTCGAAGCCCGAAGGAGAAAAAAATGTAAGGACGATTTTATAAACTGGAAATTGTTTTCGGAATGCTTCTATTACAGGTCTTCCTTGTTCAAATTCGCCAAGTGAAGCAGCATGAAACCAAACGTATTTTTGGTTTTTTTCAATTTTTGTACCAATGTTTTTAAGTAAATTTTTTCTGCCATCAACCCATTTTCGTGCTTTTTTGTTAAATAATGCCGCAATTTTTATTACTGTTGTGTATATAACAACCGATAAAGTATAAAGATAACGCATAATGAACTTATTTGTAATAATACCCAACCGGCATTCTTTTGTATAAAGGAATCAACCAACCAACACGGAATGAATAATAGTAATCATGATTATATCCGCTGTTAAAGGTCATGGTGTTAAAATTATATGCTCGACGATTTTTTGTAAATGCTTGTGTAAATTCAAATCCGGCATAAAACGATAATAGGCGATGGTTGCCCATATACATGTACCCTAAAAATTCAGTTGCACAAAATCCATTTGCCATTTCATCATAACCATATTTATAATCACCTGCAAGTTGAGGAGCTGTATTATTGGGATTATTAATCTTTATTTTATGTTGTAAAAATCCTGGTTGTAATGATATTAATATTCCTGAATTTGGATTTGAGCCAAAAACCGGAAAAATTTTTCCAGCTTTCAAACTGAAGTTATAGGCTGCTTCAGTAAAATTAATATCAGCATATTCTCCTGAAGATGTGATTAAAAAACCATCAGAGTTGATAATGGAAGAAAGAATTGATTCCTGATTTTTTATTCTCCCACCAAACATATAATTGAATTCAGCACCGAACAACCAGTTTTTTTTTGTTTTAATTTGGAAACCACCACCAATAGAGGAGTTATTTCCAAATCGCTTAACTGCATCACCACGTGGTATTTGGTAAGCATACGTTGCATAAAACATTGATGTTGTTAAAGCAGAATCTTTTACATTTACTTGAGCAAAAACAGTACAATTCAACAAGAATAATGTAATCAATAGAGTAATATTTCGCATAATCAGAAAATTGAAACAAAAGTAACAAAAAAATTATTTCACTTACAAACTGCAAATTGGCACTAATTATTATAAATCAGCGAAAAAATCAGAGTCAAAACACATAAATATCATTTCGTTTTTGCTATAAAATCCTATCTTTGCAGGTAATTTTCAATCTAACCAACTAAATAACACTTCATATGCGTAAAATTATGATGGTTGACCTAAAAAGTCAATACGAAAAAATTAAACCTGAGATCGATTCTGCTGTTCTTGAAGTTATGGATTCAACTGCTTTTATTAATGGCCCTGCTGTAAATAAATTTCAAAAAAATCTCGAGACGTATCTTAATGTAAAACATGTTATACCTTGTGCTAACGGTACCGACGCTTTGCAGGTTTCTATGATGGCACTTGATTTAAAACCCGGCGACGAAGTCATCACAACTTCTTTTACATTTATTGCAACTGCTGAAGTTATTGCATTATTAGGTTTAACGCCAGTTCTAGTTGATGTCGACCCCGAAACATTCAATATAGACCCCATAGCTATCGAACGGGCCATTACTCCAAAAACAAAAGCTATTGTGCCTGTGCATCTTTTCGGACAAGTTGCCGATATGGAGGCCATAATAGAAATTGCTGAGAAGCACAAATTACACATAATCGAAGATAATTGCCAGGCAATTGGAGCAGATTATTATTTTAAAGATGGTTCTAAGAAAAAAGCAGGAACTATCAGTAATATAGGATGCACATCATTCTTTCCTTCAAAAAACTTAGGGTGCTATGGTGATGGTGGTGCTGTTTTTACCAATAATGACGAATTAGCAATAAAACTCCGTCAAATTGTAAATCATGGAATGACCGTTCGTTATTATCACGATATGATTGGTGTTAATTCTCGTCTAGATAGTATTCAAGCTGTTATTCTCGATATTAAACTTGCAAAACTTGACGAATATGCTGCTCAACGGAATCAGGCAGCTACATATTATGATAAAGCATTTGCAAATCATCCTAACTTAAAAACACCCGTCCGATTTAAAAGATCAAATCATGTTTTTCATCAGTACACTTTAGTAACCAATGGTGTAGATCGTTCTAAAATGCAAGAATTTCTAAACACCAAAGGTATTCCGGCCATGATTTATTATCCTGTACCTTTGCATATGCAAAAAGCTTATCTAGACCCCAGGTATAAAGAAGGTGATTTCCCTATAACAGAAATGTTGTGCAAATCGGTAATTTCTCTTCCAATGCACACCGAACTCGACGAAGAGCAATTACAGCATATCACTTCTTCTGTTCTGGAATTTTTAAATCAATAAATAATCTGATTCTTTCTTCATGAATAAAACATATTTTGCACACGAAACAGCAGTTATTGATTCCGATTGTGAAATTGGTAGTGGAACAAGAATATGGCATTTTACACACATTATGTCAAATTGCCAAATTGGCGAAAACTGTAATATCGGACAAAATGTTGTTGTTTCAAATGGTGTGATACTTGGCAAGAATGTTAAAATCCAAAACAATGTATCGCTCTATACCGGAGTAATTTGCGAAGATGATGTTTTTTTAGGACCATCTATGGTGTTTACGAATATCGTTAATCCACGAAGTGCCGTAATTCGCAAAGATCAATACGTAAAAACCATTGTAAGAAAAGGTGCTTCAATTGGTGCAAATGCAACCATAGTGTGTGGGCACGATATAGGAGAATTTGCATTTATTGGTGCTGGTGCTGTTGTTACAAAGGCAGTAAAGCCTTATGCTTTGGTGGTGGGCAATCCTGCCAAACAAATCGGTTGGATTAGTGAGTTCGGGCATCGGTTGAATTTTAGTGCTGAAGGAATTGCTGTTTGCCCGGAAAGTAATGAAAAATACAAACTTGAAAATGGTAAAGTTACAAAAATCGGATAATATGAAAATACGACTAGTTTTTATTACTCTTCTTTTGATTTTAATACTTTCAGGATGCACTAAAACCGGTTGTGATGATTGTACATATCAAAAAGCAGAATTTTGCAAAGCCATGTACGATGTGAATTGCAACAGTGCTTTTTTAACAACCAACATTGATAATTTAATAAAATCATGTGGAAAAGATGAAGCAGATAAATACATCGATTCTTCAACTAAAGATTGTACCCAAGGGAAATTAGAATGTATATCATGTGACTAAAACCTCATCGTAATGACAAAAGGAATAGTTGAAAATAGTAAAATAAAATTTGCAGTTGTTGGCTGTGGTCACATTGGCAAAAGGCATGCTGAAATGATCGTACGTAATCCTGAAGCAGAATTAGTGGCTTTATGCGATATTAAACCCAAAGATGAACTTGGCATCGAGAATTTTGATATCCCGTTTTTTTCTACGATTGGTGAGTTGTTGGCTTCAAATCTCGACATTGATGTTGTAAATATTTGCACTCCGAATGGGTTACATGTTGAACATTCCTATATAGCGTTAAATGCATTTAAACATGTGGTGTGCGAAAAACCAATGGGGTTAACAAAAACGTCAGTTGAACAGGTAATTTACAAATCATTGCAGGTTTCCAAACAATTGTTTTTGGTAATGCAAAATCGTTATTCACCACCATCAGTGTGGATAAAGGATATAATCGATAAAAAGATATTGGGGGAAATTTTTTTGGTTCAGCTAAACTGCTACTGGAACAGAGATGAACGATATTATAAAAAAGGACAATGGAAAGGGGTTCAGGAACTGGATGGAGGAACACTATTCACTCAGTTTTCTCACTTTATCGATATTATGTATTGGTTGTTTGGCGACATCAAAAACATTCAAGGAATTTTTACCGATAACAATCATAAAGACTTAACTGATTTCGAAGACTCCGGATTTGTAAATTTTAAATTTATTCACGGAGGTATTGGCTGCTTAAATTATTCAACTTCTGTTTGGGACAAAAATCTCGAAAGCAGTATCACCATTATAGGCTCAAACGGAAGTATTAAAATCGGTGGTCAGTATATGAACGAAGTGGAATATTGCCATATTAAAAATTTTACAATGCCTCAACTTGATCCTTCGAACCCTGCGAATGATTATGGTGCATACAAAGGCTCGGCAGCAAACCATCATTTTGTAATCGAAAATGTTGTAGACACACTCAAAGGCCGGACAAGCATTACAACAAATGCTTTAGAAGGACTTAAAGTTGTCGAAATAATCGAACGCATTTATGCCGTTCGTGATAAAAACTTTAAAAAACAAAAATAATACTAAAAACACTTTTATGAATCTCTTCGAACAATTATTAGCAAAACAAACAAAATTATCTGTAATAGGGCTTGGATACGTTGGATTGCCTATTGCATTAGAGTTTGCAAAAAAAATTCAGGTTATCGGTTTTGATATTAAAGAAGATCGTGTTGAAATGATGAAAAACAAAATCGATCCGAGTGAAGAATTGCCATCTTCAGCTTTTGATGGTTGCGATATTCATTTCACAGCAAAACTCGAAGATTTAAAAAATGCTTCATTTCATATTGTTGCCGTTCCCACACCTATTGACAATCATAATTTGCCTGATTTGAAGCCATTGTTGGCAGCAACACGCACTGTCGGAAAAGTTTTGAAAAAAGGAGATTACGTTGTTTACGAATCCACTGTTTATCCGGGCTGCACCGAGGAAGATTGTATTCCCATTCTGGAAGAAATGTCCGGATTAAAGTTCATCAAAGATTTTAAAGTAGGCTTTTCTCCCGAACGAATCAATCCAGGCGACAAATTGCACACAATAACCACTATAATGAAAGTGGTTTCCGGCTGCGACGAAGAATCTCTTCAAATAGTTGCTGATGTTTACGAACTCGTGGTTACGGCCGGTGTTCACAAAGCTTCGTGTATTAAAGTTGCCGAATCGGCTAAGATAATTGAAAACACGCAACGCGATGTCAACATTGCCTTGATGAACGAATTATCGATTATTTTTAATAGAATGGGCATCAATACTTTTGAAGTATTGGAAGCTGCTGGAACCAAATGGAACTTTTTAAAATTTTATCCCGGTTTAGTGGGTGGTCATTGCATTGGTGTTGACCCATATTACCTAACGTATAAAGCTAAAGAGTTCAGGTATCATGCACAAATTATTAATTCCGGCCGTTTTGTGAACGATTCAATGGGATTTTATGTTGCCAAGCAAACCGTAAAAAAAATGATTGCTGCTGGCAAAAATGTCTTAGCCTCTCGCGTATTGGTCATGGGCGTAACCTTTAAAGAAAATGTTTCGGACATACGCAATTCAAGAGTTGCCGATGTGGTAAGCGAATTGAAATCGTATGGTGTAAATGTTGATGTGGTTGACCCGTATGCTAATGCAGCAGAGGTTAAGCACGAATATGGCTTTGAAATGATTGAAAAACCTACTGGGAAATACGATGCAATTATTGTTTCTGTATCTCATGATGACTACATTATGCTGAATGAAGAGTATTTCAAATCGATGGCTGACGAAAAATGTATTTTAGTTGATGTTAAAGGAATGTATCGCTCCAAAATCAAAGATTTAACGTATTGGAGTCTGTAAAGAAAATGAAAATACTACTAACCGGCGGAACAGGCTATATTGGAGCTCATACGGTTGTTGAACTTCAGCAAAGCGGTTTTGAAGTGGTTATTGCCGATAATTTGTCGAATTCTTTTGCTGATGTTTTAGATGCTATTGAGTTTATTACCCATATTCGTCCGGTATTCGAACAAATGGATTTAACCTTTGCCGATCAAACAAAAACACTATTTCAACGCCATCGTGATATCGTTGGTGTTATTCATTTTGCGGCATTCAAAGCTGTTGGAGAATCTACCCAACTCCCGTTAAAATATTATCATAACAATCTTTTTTCCCTGGTTAACCTGTTAAATTCAATGAAGGAATTTGGTATTAATAAACTAGTGTTTTCATCATCCTGCACCGTTTATGGCCAACCCGATTCGTTGCCGGTTGACGAAAATGCTCCTTTGCAAAAGGCTTTATCTCCCTATGGCACTACCAAGCAAATTGCCGAACAGATTATTTGGGATACAATTCAAACAAGTAATTTAAATGCAGTTTCCCTTCGCTATTTTAATCCGATTGGGGCTCACGAATCGGCACGTATTGGCGAATTACCTATAGGCGTTCCCAACTGTCTTGTACCTTATATTACACAAACGGCAATTGGAAAACGCCCTTATTTAAATATCTTTGGCAACGATTACAATACCCCAGATGGAACTTGCATTCGCGATTATATTCATGTGGTTGATTTGGCAAAAGCTCATTTATCTGCGCTTTCACTTATGCTCGATAAAAACAATGCGAAGAATTACGAAGTTTTCAATTTGGGAACAGGCCATGGATATTCGGTACTGGAGGTAGTAAATTCCTTCGAACGCGTTTCGGGAGTTAAACTTAACTACAAAATTGCAGACCGCAGACCCGGAGATGTTGAACAAATATGGGCATCAACAAGTTTGGCAAATAAAATCTTGGGATGGAAAGCCGAAAAAAACTTAGATGATATGATGTTATCGGCTTGGAATTGGGAGAAAAAACTAGCTGAAAAAATAAACTAATGCACTCGTTATGGCAATAAAAACAGTATTGATTACCGGAGGAGCCGGATTTATTGGTTCGCACGTTGTAAGACTTTTTGTGAATCAATATCCCGAATATCATATCGTCAATCTCGATAAACTTACCTATGCTGGCAATCTCCAAAACCTCACCGACATTGAAAAACGACCAAACTATACGTTTGTAAAAGGCGATATTACCGACGGTGATTTTATTCAGAATCTCTTTCAGCAATATCAATTTGATGGTATCATACATTTGGCGGCCGAATCGCATGTGGATCGTTCCATATCAAACCCCATGGAATTTGTCACGACAAATATCATTGGAACAGTTACCCTGTTAAATGCCGCCAAATCGATTTGGAAAGATAACTTTGAAGGAAAACGTTTTTATCATGTCTCTACCGACGAAGTTTATGGTTCATTAGGCCACCAAGGATTCTTCACCGAAGAAACTGCCTACGACCCCCGCAGTCCTTATTCTGCTTCTAAAGCAAGTTCCGATCATTTAGTTCGGGCTTATTACCACACATTCGGTTTGCCGGTGGTGGTTTCCAACTGTTCAAACAACTATGGCCCCAACCATTTTCCAGAGAAGCTAATTCCACTCATGATTAATAATATCATCAGCAACAAACCGCTACCGGTTTACGGAAAAGGCGAAAATGTGCGCGATTGGCTTTATGTGGTTGACCATGCACGGGCTATTGATACTATTTTTCATAAAGGTGTGATTGGCGAAACCTACAATATTGGTGGCTACAACGAATGGAAAAACATTGATTTGGTTCATCTGCTGTGCAATATTATGGATAAAAAACTTGGACGCTCCTCCGGAACATCGGCACAACTGATAACCTATGTGAAAGACCGCGCCGGCCACGATTTGCGGTATGCTATCGATTCGGCCAAGCTAACTACCCAATTGGGTTGGAAACCCTCGCTGCAGTTCGAAGAAGGATTAGAAAAAACCGTAGATTGGTATTTGGCAAACGAAGCTTGGTTGAAAAATATTACTAGCGGCGATTATCTGAAGTATTACGAACAGCAATATCATAACCGCTAAGCATGTACGAAACGGCATTTCACAATCAAGATATAAATAAAATCAGCTTTCTGGTAACAGGCGGTGCCGGGTTTATCGGCTCAAACATTATTGCCTATTTGACGAAACATGGTGCAGCTAAGGTTCGCATTTTCGATAATCTCTCCACCGGATTTAAACGAAACATCGAGCCCTTTGTTTGTTTGCCCAACGTTGAATTTATACGGGGCGATATACGCGATGCCGAGCTGTGTGTTCAGGCTTGCCAAGGAATCGATTATGTGTTGCATCAGGCGGCTTTGGGTTCGGTGCCTCGCTCTATCAAAGACCCTGTTGCCACCAACCAATCCAATGTAGATGGTTTTCTTAATATATTGGTTGCTGCCAAAGAAACTGCTGTGAAAAGGGTGGTGTATGCAAGCTCCTCTTCGGTTTATGGCGATAGTCCTGTTCTCCCGAAAACCGAAGATAAAATCGGTATCCCTTTGTCGCCCTATGCTGTTTCAAAATATGTGAACGAGTTGTATGCAAATGTGTTTGCAAAATGCTACAATTTAGAGATTATCGGTCTGCGCTATTTCAATGTGTTTGGGCCCAATCAAAGTCCGCAGGGTGCTTATGCCGCTGCCATTCCGCTATTCATGTCGGGCTTGCTCAACAATGTGGCACCTTTTATTCATGGCGACGGAACACAAACTCGGGATTTCACTTTTGTGGAAAATGCAGTGCAGGCAAACATCAAAGCTGTGTTTACACAAAACCCCAACGCACTCGGCAACATATTCAATATTGCGCTGGGCGATAGAACCAGTGTGAACGAACTTTTCAATATATTAAAACAAATTTCCGGCTCGTTGCTCGTGCCAGAATATTGCGATGAGCGCCCCGGGGATATTAAAGATTCGTTGGCCGACATTTCAAAAGCAAAACAACTTCTGGACTTTGCACCTCAGGTTAAAATATACGAAGGATTAAAAATTACCTTCGATTGGTTTAAACAAAACGTACAGTTTTTTGATGGGCTTGTTTAGTAAAAAGAAAAAAGTTGAATTCGGGCGCATCTCTGACAACTATTTGCTCGATATTCATGCTCATATCATTCCACATGTGGACGATGGGGCTGTGTCTTTTGACGAATCGCTAAAGATGATTGATTTTTTGATGCAGAACGGCATACAAAAGATAATTGCCACGCCTCACATCTCTCTGGATTATCCCGAAAACACCTCTCAAAAGATTAGGGCTCATTTCTATAAGTTAAAAGAGAGACTGGCAGTGGCACACTGCAACATTGAACTGGAACTGGCCGCCGAATATATGATTGACGATGGTTTTCGCGCGCTTTTTGAGAAAGGAGAACTGCTGACTTTTGGCAATAAATTCCTGTTGGTGGAACTGTCGGGATTTAGTCAGCACCCCGATTTTTCTTCTCTGCTTTTCGATATGCAGGCAAGTGGGTATCGGGTGGTGTTGGCACATCCTGAACGCTATTCGTTTTTTCACGACAAGTTGACGGTTTATAAGGAACTTAAAGACCGCGAAGTGTTTTTTCAGTTGAATGTGTTGTCGCTCACCGATATTTACTCGCAGGTGGTGCACCGCACGGCCAAATGGCTTATCGAAAATAGCATGGTTGACTTTATCGGCTCAGACATTCATAATCAAAGCCAATTGGGTTTCTATAAAAAAGCATTTGCCGCCAAGCTTTTTGAAAAGGTTATTACTTCAAATGCTTTAAAAAATAACGACTTTCTGTAGAAGCAATCCGTTAAATTATATTTCGGCGCTTAGGGCTTCCACCTCGGGTGCTATCTTTTTCACCAAGCCTTGCAAGACGGTTCCCGGACCTACTTCAACAAACACCTTGCCACCATCGGCCACCATGTTGGTAACAATTTGTGTCCACAATACCGGCGAGGTTAATTGCAAATTCAAATTGTTTTTAATGCTTTCGGGGTCGGTAAAAGGCTTGGCATTTACATTTTGATACACCGGACATATTGGTTGTTGGAAGGTGGTGGTGTTGATAGCCAAAGCCAAATCGATGCGGGCGGGCTCCATTAAAGGCGAATGGAATGCTCCTCCCACTTTTAGTGGTAATGCGCGGCGTGCACCGGCTGCCTTAATCAGTTCGCAGGCTTTGTTGATGCCGCTTATGCTGCCCGAAATAACCAACTGTCCGGGACTGTTGTAGTTGGCAGGCACGACGACATCGTCAATGCTTTTGAGTATTTCTTCCACTTTGGCATCGTCTAAGCCTATAATGGCAGCCATGGTGGATGGTGTTTTTTCGCAAGCGCGTTGCATGGCTTGGGCACGTTTGGATACCAAAAGCAAACCATCATGAAAGGGAAGTGCTTTGGCGGCTACCAAGGCTGAAAATTCGCCTAAGGAATGGCCGGCCACCATTTCGGGTGTGAAGTTTTTGCCCATCACGGCAGCTAGTATTACGGAATGCAAAAAAATAGCTGGTTGGGTTACGTTGGTTTGACGGAGGTCTTCGTCGGTTCCGGCAAACATCAAATCGGTGATGCGAAACCCCAATATATCATTTGCTTGTTCAAATAGTTGTTTAGCTAAAGGAAATCTTTCGTAAAGATCTTTGCCCATTCCTACATATTGGGCCCCTTGGCCTGGAAAAACGTAAGCTTTCATAAGAATATTTTTTGGTTAAAATAATGGTTTTATTTTCTGCCACCCATTAGGCGAAGCAAAAACAAGAAAAGATTAATAAAATCGAGATACAAAGTGAGCGCGCCCATTATCGACATTTTGGTGGCCATGGTATTGCCGCCATCCATGGTGGTTCCTATGCGTTTTAGTTTCTGCACATCGTAGGCGGTGAGGCCGGTGAATATGAGTACGCCTATAACACTGATGACATAGCCCATGGTATCGCTTTTCATGAAGAAATTGACGAGCATGGCTATTACTAATCCTACAACGCCCATCATAAGCAGGGAGCCGAATTTGGTGAGGTCGGTTTTGGTGATGTAGCCTGCAATGGCCATAACGCCAAACATGCCGGCTGCAATGGCAAAGGTGATTCCGATTGTGCCTATGTTATAGGCAAGAAAGATAAAACTCAGGCTCATGCCCATAATGATGGCATACACGACGAACAACATCATCATGATGGGGGCGGGCAATTTTTGAAAGCCGAAGGACATGAGCAATACAAATCCTAAAGGTGCAAACATGACTATCCAGCCCAGGGTGGAAAGGCCATGGGTTGTGGTATTAATGAGCAGCAGCATGAGCGATGGGGTGGCTGCCCAAACAAAGGAGGTGATGGCGGTGATGGTTAGTGCTAAAAACATCCATGAAAAGACACGCATCATAAATGCGCGCGCCAGCACTGCTGTGCCCTGAATGGCTTCGTTGTTTATGCCGGAATAGTTTTGTTCATTGTATCTGCTCATAATGTATGGTTTTTAAAACAAGGTGCAAAATTACTAAAAAATAGTTATCGGTAATTGGGATGAAGCATAGCAAAAGCTATGTTCAATGCAAATTGGAACTAATGAGATGCAAGAACTCGGAGCGGGTTTTTTCCATCAGAAAGGCACCCGTGAAGTCGGATGTGGTGGTTACGGAGTTTTGTTTTTGTATGCCGCGCATCATCATGCACAGATGGTGTGCTTCTATTACTACGGCGACTCCCAAGGGTTTTAGGGTGTCTTGTATGCAATCTTTTATTTGGGAGGTGAGACGTTCTTGCACTTGGAGACGGCGGGCAAAGGCATCAACTACGCGGGGTATTTTGCTTAGTCCCACAATATAGCCATTGGGGATGTAGGCTACATGGGCTTTGCCGGTGAAAGGCAACATGTGGTGTTCGCACATGGAGTAAATTTCAATGTCTTTGACAATCACCATTTGCTTGTAGTCTTCTTTAAACATGGCTGAACGGAGAATTTCCTGGGGGTTGAGTTGGTAGCCGTGTGTGAGAAACTGAATGGATTTGGCTACGCGGTCGGGGGTTTTTAACAGGCCTTCGCGGTTGGGGTCTTCGCCAATGAGTTGCAATATGTTTTTGTATTGTGAGGCCAGTTGGTTGGTGAGTTGTTGATTGTCGGGGGTTGGAGGATTGGGAAAGTCGTCCATTTTGTTTTGGTCGAGCATGGTTTTGTCAATAGCGTTCATTTTGTTTTGGTTTTAGTTTTCGCCGTAATATTCGACATAATTGTTTTCGGTTTCGCAGAGCTTAATGCAATGGAGTTGGTGGTTGTGTTGTGCTATGATGGGTTGGAGTTGGTTCCAAATGCCTACGGCTATGTTTTCGGTTGATGCTAGTTGGTTTTGCATAAAGGGCACTTCGAGGTTGATGTTTTTATGATCTAGTTGCTGGATGATGTGTTGGTTTATTAAATCGGCGAGTAATTTTAAATCCATTACAAATCCGGTTTCGGGGCTGACGGGGCCGCAGACGGTAACATACAACTCGTAGTTGTGGCCATGCCACAAAGGGTTTGAGCATTTGCCAAACACTTGGAGGTTTTGCTGGTCGGTAAAATCCTGGCGGAACAAGCGGTGGGCTGCGTTAAAATGTTCGCGGCGGGTTATATATACCATGTTGTGGTTTTGTTTTTTTTACAAAAGTACAATAAATTACTATATTGGGCGATGCGAGATGGAAGTTTCAAGTTTTCAGTGGGCCATCGGCTGTGGGCAGACGGCTCTGGGGAGGGGGCGGGGTTTTGCGGACTGAGCGTGGGGTTGTTTTTGTTTGTTGAACCCCATGGGTGGCTATGGGGCTATTCTTTTTCGAGGTAGACCTGTAGGGTGGTTTCTTTGGCAGCTTGTATGGTGATGGTGATGTTTTTTTGTTTGTAGCCCTCGAGGAAGAGGGTTCCGGCGAGGGTGGCTGGTTTGAGTGTGTCCTGGTAGTTTTCGCCATCTTCGTCGGTGGTTTCGACATATTGGATGGAGGGGAAGGAAATTTGTACGCCGGGCAAGGGTTGGTTGGTGTCTTGATCGTAGACTATGATTGAATAGGAGCCGGTGGTGTTTTCGGGGTCGGGGTCGGTGATGGGTACGAGTTTGAAGAGGAATCGTTCGATGTGGTCGTCGTTGACGGGAATGGAGGTGATGGTTTGTGGGTTGTAGAGTTCGTTTTCGGCCAGAATGGACCAGGAGCCGACTTGGAGGCTGAAGGCGCGTGCAAAACCTTTTTTGGTGCTGAGTTTGGTGATGCTTTGGGGTCCTTTGGAGAAGGTGCATTTGACATTGATGAGGGGAACATTGTTGTCGGCATCGAGGAAGCGACAAATAATGGATGTGCGCTTTGCTCCTGGGGATTTGCCGATGCGGGCGGCTTCGTCGATTGCGTGAATTTGGGTAGGAATGTAGGAGTGAAATAGTTTTATGATGTTGTTTTTTGGGATTTTTGATTCGTCGATTATTTCTTTAATAATCATGGTTCCGTTGGACTTTCGGCTATCGATGGCCTGATGAGGTAGGGCGAGGGTGTCGCGATAGGTTTGGATTTTTGTTTCCATTTCGGTGATGTTTGCCAAAGTGAGGTTGGTGAGTGTGGTTAGATTGGTTTTGAGTATTTCTTTTACTTCTTCGGCTTTGGTGGCGATGGTGGCATCGTCGTGGTGGGTGAAGAAGGTAGTGGGTTTGCTGAGTGATGCTTCGAGTCTTACTTTTGAAAGTTGACTGGCTTTGACGGCTCCACGCAGCATGAATTTTTGGACGGACTCGATCATATCAAATTGTGCTGCGAGTTTCTGAATGACATAGTCGGTGATATCTTCTTGGTTGATGGATTTGGCGGCTTCGAGTTTGTGAATGCAGTTGTGGAGGTTGGTTCGTTCGGCGGCGGCTTCGGTGATGAGCAGCAGGGCTGCATCGTTGGTTTCGCAAACGGTTTCGACATTGTACAATGATTTGAGATGTTGTTCGTAACGTGCTAACATATTGGGTTGGGTTTTTAAGTTAGTAGAATATATGATTTGATTATTACCGGGTTGGATGTTGACGAAAGGCTATAATTGGGTGTAAAGGGGAGTAAAAGTGGTGTCGAAGTGGTGTGCGGGGGTGTCGAAGTGGTGTGCGGGGGTGTCGAAGTGGCGTGCGGAGGTGTCGAAGTGGTGTGCGGAGGTGTCGAAGTGGCGTGCGGGGGTGTCGAAGTGGTGTGCGGTGGTGTCGAAGTGGTGTGCGGAGGTGT
>JBAXWF010000054.1:0-26202 GCA_037128515.1 Bacteroidota bacterium
TGAACGGGTGCCACTCTTTTTTGAACGGGTGCCAATCATTTTTGAACGGGTGCCACTCTTTTTTGAACGGGTGCCACTCTTTTTTGAACGGGTGTCTCTCTTTTTCGCAAGTGTTTACATTTTCCCTTCTCAAACAAAATACAAAACTCAATCTATCAACCATTTAAAAACAAATATCATGAAAGTACACGACAAACTCCGCCTCGATGCCCTCCACAGAATCCAAAATCTTTGCGATACCTATGCAGTGCCATTGGCACTTATTCTCGAATTCACCCCTTTAAAGGCACTCCTCGATGGCATCATCACCAAAATCGAAGTAGCACGAGCCATAAACGCGCAAAACATCACCAATTTCACAACAACCAAAGAAGTTACCTGCATAACCATGGCCGAAACCGTTTACAAATTCATGCTTCGCGGAGCCATCAAAGCCGCCGAACTCAATCTCTCCGGGCTCGAAAAATCGCTCAGCATTGCAAAATATCAAATAATAAAATCCGACGATGCGGGTATTGCAGTCAAATGCGAAGAAATCAAAGAAATTCTAAAAACAAACATAACCGTCCTCACCAACATTTTGCCGGCCAACATAACCACCATGGAAACCGTCATCCATGCTTACAATTTAGCTTTAGATGCACCCAAAGAAGCCATCGACAAACGCTCTATTTTTGGAACCCATGCCGTCAACAAACTCCTCAACGAAGCCGATGCACACAAAATCAATATGGGCAAAATATTTCATGCCTATCTCCCTGCCGATGTGGCTGCCGCTTTCGATTTAGCCGCCAAAATCGGCAAACCTACGGGCCGTCGCCATTTGTCCATCCACCTCAATTTCCTCGATGTCGACACCGGCGGTCCGGTTATCAATGTAAAAACAACCTTCACCAAAGGCAGCCTCAGCGAAACGCGAACCAGTAGCAAAAGGGGCAGCATCCAAATTTACAGCCTCGAAGTCGGTGCATGGACAGCCACCTGCGAAAGCGAGATTTACAAAACAGTCAGCCAAACCAACATCGATGTCCAAGACAAACAAACCGTACATCTCCTTTTCAAACTCATCAAAAAAACCACCCCCGACGATGGCACAACGCCCCTCCCCTTAAGCTATGCCAGCATCAATGGCAAAATGTACAACAGTGTCACCCTCGAAGCCATTCCCAACGGATTGGTCTTCTTTCAAGGTGTTGCCGATCCCGAAGAAACCGAAACCGACGGAACCTACAGCAACGACCACGTCCCCATCACCTGCACCAAACTCAGCGCCACCGCAGCAGCCTATCAAGACTTCCAAAAAATCATCACCCTGGATAAAGATTCCGAAAACGAAATAGACATCCCCATGGATGCCACCGAACCCCTCCTCCCAACACCCGATTCCTAAACCAATGCACAAAGGCGAGGTTCAACCCCGCCTTTTTTTTTCACACCCCTCTTGCATATAAAAAAGAATAAAACCTCCCATCTCCTACCTCCTATCTCCTACCTCCAACTAAAGCCCGTTTTTCAGTTCAATCAAAAAATCTTTAATCTTGTTAAGCGAAGCCACCACTTCCACATTGTCAACCGTATCGGCTTTGTTTTCGTTCATTTTATCTTTGGCACCTTGCAATGTAAAACCGCGTTCTTTCACCAAATGATAAATTACATAAAAATTCTCCATATCCATTTTCGTAAACAGTCGGTTGCCCTTTTTGTTACGAAACGGCTGAATAATATCGAATTCCTTCTCCCAAAACCGAATCAGCGATGGGTTTACATTAAACTTCTTGGACACTTCGCCAATAGAGTAATAAATTTTTTCGGCCTGTTTGGGTTTGTATCCCATCTTGATTTTAGATTAATGATTTCCGAACTATCACTTCAAAATTCTATATGCAAATTTAGTATTATTTTTCAAATTCCCGAGTCATAAATCGCTATTTTGCATTAAACACCTCAAAAAAATTTCATCCCTCTCAACTAAAACGTATGGCTTTCACAGGCGAAATTTTTGTAACCACATAAGTAGGAACAACCAGCACCAACAAACACACCACAATCGTACCCGCGTTAATCAACAAAATGTGAATCACATTAAGGTTTATGGGCACCTGCGAAACATAGTAAGACGAAGCGTCCAGCCGAATTAGGCCGAATTTCATTTGAATAAGAGCAAGTACAATAGCAATAAGGTTGCCCCACAACATGCCGCGCACAATCAAATA
Source organism: Bacteroidota bacterium (assembly GCA_037128515.1). Classification (GTDB taxonomy): domain Bacteria; phylum Bacteroidota; class Bacteroidia; order Bacteroidales; family CAIWKO01; genus CAIWKO01. Next base: position 2,214 of record JBAXWF010000054.1, read on the forward strand.
AGCTGCATTCATAAGAAAGATTTTGCGCACGCCCCAATTGTTCATGCCCAGGGCTTTGAGCACACCAATGAGTTTAGTTTTTTCAATGATGAGAATGAGCAAAGCCGAAATCATGTTGATGGCGGCCACAATCACCATCATAACCAAAATGATGGTAACATTCACATCTTGAAAGCCCAGCCAATCGAATATTTGCGGATATTGCTGCCGAATGCTGCTGCAATTCAGGTTGTAGTCAATCTGTTTGTACACCGATTCGGTGATTTGCTCCAAGTCATTAAAATCATTGATAAGAATCTCGAACCCACCCACCTGTGTAGCATCCCAATTGTTGAGCCGCTGAATGTGTCGAATGTCGCCCAGCACATACATTTTATCAAATTCTTCCAGGCCCGTGTCGTAAATGCCACAGATTCGGAATTTGCGCACCGAAGGTTGCACAGCGTTTTGATTGATGAAATACATGAGCAAGTTTTGACCAGTATCCAGCTTTAGCTGACGGGCCAAAAAAGCAGAGATAAGTATATCATTGGTTTTGGCGCTGTCGCTCACCGCAAATTTGCGCCCTTTCACAATGCGGTCTTCAAAAAACGACCAGTCGTAATCGCGTCCCACCCCTTTAAGCACCACCCCCTGAATGTCTTCATCCGTTTTCACAATGCCGGCTTTGGTGGCAAACACCTGAATGTGGCGAATGCCTTTCTGATTTTGTATCGATGGATAAAACCACTGATTCATGCTCACGGGCGTGCACTCCATCGAATTGTTGTCGTTGTAGTTCGAAATTTGAATGTGCGCACCAAACCCAATCACTTTATTGCGTATTTCCGTTTGAAAACCCGTAACAATCCCCACCGATAGTATCATAACCGCAATGCCGAGTGCAATACTAAGCACCGCAATACGGATGATGGGTCGCGAAAAATTGGTTTTATTTTTCGAAATTATGTGTTTTGCAATAAAAAATTCTAAGTTCAAACTAAAAAATTTATTATTTTGCAAAAGTATTTAATTAATTCGAAATTATGCGGTTTATCAGTTTGCTTTTCGGGCTTTTTCTGGCAGCCATTTCACTGCACCAAAGCGCAGCACAAAACAACATCACGCAATCGATATGCATTGATGTTTCGGCAAAAGACATCAAGGTGGGTGCCCAACGCACCGACATCTATTATCCGTGGATTAAAGACAAAAACATTGCCGTGGTGGCCAACCAAACATCCATGATAGGCAACACCCATTTGGTCGACTCCTTGCTCAAAGCGGGGTTTAAGGTAAAAAAAGTGTTTTGTCCCGAACACGGTTTCAGAGGCAATGCCGATGCCGGCGAGCTGGTGGCCAACGCGGTCGACGAAAAAACCAAGCTCCCTATCATTTCACTTTTCGGAAAAAACAAAAAGCCCAAGCCCGAAGATTTGGCCGATGTGGATGTCGTCCTCTTCGACATACAAGATGTCGGAGCCCGTTTCTACACCTACATTTCCACATTGCACTATGTCATGGAAGCCTGCGCCGAAAACAGCAAACTGCTAGTAGTGTTAGATAGGCCCAATCCCAACGGCTATTATGTCGACGGACCGGTCTTGGAAAAAGAATTCTTTACTTCCTTTGTAGGAACCGACCCCGTGCCCATAGTTCACGGCATGACGATGGCCGAATATGCCTGCATGTTGAACGGAGAAAAATGGTTGAAAAACGGCGTACAATGTAGTTTAAAATATGTTGTGGTGTATAATTACAATCACACCTATTTTTATCAGTTGCCCATCAAACCCTCGCCCAATTTGCCCACCATGGAATCCATTTATTTGTATCCGTCCTTGTGTTTGTTCGAAGGAACCTGCATCAGTGTGGGCCGTGGCACCCCAACGCCCTTCGAAATCATAGGGCACCCGAAAATAGATAGCACCGATTTTACCTTTGTACCCAAAAGCATCGATGGCATGTCGAAAAACCCACCCTACGAGGGTATCACATGCAAAGGGTATAACTTTCATAGCTATGCAGCCGAGTTTATTAAAGGCTATGGTAAGTTGTATTTGTTTCCCTTATTGGAACTTTACAAAGAATTGAAAAACAAAACCACCTATTTTGGCAAGAGTTTCGATTTATTGGCAGGCACATCCAAATTGCGCGAACAAATTATAGCCGGTGTGAGCGAAGACGATATAAGAAAAAGCTGGAAAACGGATTTAGATGCATTTAAAAAAATTCGTAAGAAATATTTGTTGTACACTGATTTTGAATAAAACTATTTAGAAAAGATGCAGAAACAAAAGAAACATTCACCGAATAAAAAACCATCGTTTGCGCCCAAAGCACCGGTTAAAAAAAAGGCTTTATCGAGTTCGCGTTTGCAATACCTGTTTATCGGCATCATCAGTTTCTTGATTTATTCTAATACATTATTTTTTAAATATGCTTTAGACGACGGCCTGTTCATAACCGATAACAAACTAACCAAAAAAGGGTTTTCGGGTATTAAAGAGCTATTTACCAAAGATGCCTTTTACGGAGTGTATGGCAACGATGTAAAAATTATGTTGCCCGGTGGCCGATACCGACCCATTTCGCAAGTCATGTTTGCCGTAGAATATCAGTTGTTTGGCTTCGCACCAGGGCTGGGGCATTTACTCAATATTTTACTCTACACTTTGCTTTGCCTAATGCTTTTAAGCGTATTGAAAACCGTGTTCGAAAAGTACGAATCTAAAACCTGGTATCTGTCGCTGCCTTTTGTGGCAACACTCCTGTTTGCCTGCCACCCATTGCACACCGAAGTTGTAGCAAATATCAAAGGCCGCGACGAAATACTTTGTTTGTTGTTTTCCCTTGTCACCTTGCTCAGCAGTATAAAATACGTGCAAGGAAATAAAATCAAATGGCTGATTGTTTCTTTTGTAACATTCCTGTTCGCATTGTTATCCAAAGAAAACGCCATCACCTTTGTGGCTATCATTCCCCTCACGATATTTTTTGTTTACAGAGAGAAACTTAAAAAATATATCATCTTGCTGACACCGCTTTTGGGTGCTGTATTTATTTATTTCCTGATGCGTTTCAACGCGCTCGGGTTTGGGTCAGTAACCGACGAAAGCAAAGAGTTGATGAACAATCCGTTTTTAAGTGTTGGTTTGGCCGAAAGAATAGCAACAATTTTGTTCACCTGGGGAAGATACCTCCTACTTTTAGTGTTTCCACATCCACTAACACACGATTATTATCCAAAACAAATTCCAATCGTTGGTTTTGGCAATGTGCAAGTCTGGATAACCATCCTGGTATATTTGGCACTTTCAATCTATAGTTTAATACGGATAAGAAAGCGAGACGTGTTTGCTTATGCCATACTCATCTTCCTTATCACATTCTCCATATCATCGAATCTGGTTTTTAATATCGGTACGTTTATGAATGAACGGTTTATGTATACACCATTACTGGGATTTGCAATAGTGTGCGCCTATTTGATTTACAAATATTTGGATAACAAAAAATGGCGGACAACAGGGAGCGTGCTATTGATTATTTTCGTTTCCTTATACGCTTTAAAAACGTTTAGCCGAAATTTTGCGTGGAAAGACTCATATACTCTTTTTACAACCGATGTAAAAACCTCCACCAACAGTGCAAAAGTAAACTGTGGTGCTGCCGAAGTGATGATAAAAGGAATAAAAGACAATGCCCCCGATTCGGTAAAATCAAATGTTTATAAACAAGCTTTGGTTTATCTTGACAGGAGTGTTTCCATTTATCCCGGATTTTCGGGTGCTTGGATTTATAGAGGCTATGCACAACTTCAACTAAAAGAGTATAAGAACAGCCAACTCTCGCTTATCGAAGTGCTAAAAAAAGAAAATAACAGCAATGATGCGAAAAACTACTTGAACAATGCCGCACTTGAATGTTACAAATTAGGAAATTATAAACAAGCCGAAGATAATTTTAAGACATTAATACAGTATGTACCCGATAACACGGAGTATGTATATACCTTGGCAGAACTATACGCGAATACGAATAAAGTGGATTCATCTGTAATTATATTGAATCAACTGCTCGAAAAAAAGCCACAATACGATAAAGCCTACAACAAGTTGGGTGAAATTTACGGTAGGGTATACAATAATTTTAGCAAATCCTTTGAATACCTCAATAAGGCCTATGCAATAAATCCGAAGAACCTGGAAACCTTGCGCAATTTGGGTACAGCCTATGGCATTCAACGTAATTACGAAAACTCATTACGCTATTTGCTCGAAGCAGAAAAGGTGAAACCCGATGACAAAGACATTTTGAATAAACTAGCGGTTACCTACAAAAACATGGGCAACCTTACACTGGCAAATGAATATATTTTGAAAGCTGGAAAGTGATAGTGCTGAAAAATAAATGTTAGTAAGAATAAATAATATCAAATAATTTAAGTAAAATTAATTGGGATTTCTGAAAATAAAATAATGCAGCGAAATAATAAAAAAATATATAATTTTGAAAACGAATAATTGGATTCTCTAAATCGGGCACGACAAAATGATCGGTCAACACGTACTTAACTATAAAATTGAAAAACTAATCGGCGAAGGGGGCATGGGCAATGTCTACCTGGGAGTGCATGCTCATATTGGCCGAAAAGTTGCCATTAAGGCACTGAATCCGGTACTAGCCAAGAATCCTGATATACGCGAACGTTTTAAAAACGAAGCCTCTACTCTATCCCAACTGCATCATCCAAACATTGTAACACTTTTTGATTATGTAGAAACCGAACAAGGAATTTTTCTGGTTATGGAATATGTGGAAGGAAAGCAACTCGACCATTATATCGACACGGTTACCGGTCCCATCCCCGAAGAAAAAGCAATTCCGTTGTTCACACAAATACTCGACGGAGTTTCTTATGCACATCAGCGTAACGTAATACACCGCGATATCAAGCCATCGAATATTATTATCACCACCGAAGGCAAGGCAAAAATACTTGATTTTGGTATTGCAAAAATTCTTTCTGAAAGCAATCATAAACTCACAAAAACAGGAACCAAACTTGGCACCGTCTTGTTTATGAGTCCAGAGCAAGTAAAAGGTGTTGAAGTAGATAAAAGAACAGACATTTATTCACTTGGTATTACACTTTTTCAGACCATTACTGGGAAAAGTCCCTATGATGAACAATGGAGTGAATATGAAGTTTATAAAAAAATAGTTGAGGAAGCCTTGCCCAATGCTAAAGAATTTTATGTTGGCGTGAGCGATCGCATGGAGCATGTTTTGAAAAAAGCTACTGCCAAAGATTTAAATGAACGTTTTAATGACTGCGAAGAATTTAAACAGGCACTTCTCGATATTAATTTCGGAAAAAGTACAGTTCAAAAACCAAAAAGTAAAGATGCAAAAAAACCAATAGCTAAAACACCTATAAGGCAAACACCAAAAGTAAAAAACCCAAGACGTAAAGGGTGGGTAATTTTCTGGTCAATCTTTTTCGGTATGCTTTTTTCGATTGGATTGGTTGTTACATCCTATAAATTAATTTTCTCGGGAACCGAAATGTATGTACTGGCAAATAAATTGTGGATACGTTCATCACAAAATTTGTCAGACAACAATGGTATAGAATTATTAAAATTCGGAGATAAAATCAGCATATTAAAAACCGATAACACGCTTGATGCGAACGGACTTCGTTGGGCAAAAGTTAGTTCCTCCGACGGCAAAGAAGGCTTTGTAGCCATGGACTATTTGGGAGACAAAGATGAATATCAACGAATAAGTTCTGTTTTTCAAGATAATGCAATTAAAGATACGCCTGTTGTTTATAAAAAAGCTGTTATTAATTATCTTCATGCAAATGGTATGATCGAAAAAGACAATACCAGTAGTTGGAAAGTTAACGGTAATGCATCAGGGTCAGAATATAACAATTATTTTTTATCCGATTTCAATCAGGACAGTAAGGACGATTACGCTTGTGTACTTTCAGATAATGGAGAAAAATATGTATTACTCGTTTTCGTGAGTGGTTCCATACAAGATGCAAATTTGAAGCTAACACAGAATGAAAGCCAAAAAATAGTGATTAAAAAATTGTCAAAAGGTTCAAAATATTTCACAGGAGAATACACCACCGAAAACCGTATAGACTGGTATGGAGAAATATATACTGTTAAAGCAAAACATTACGAAACGCTGAAAAGCGATGCTTTAGTAGTTTGGGATAAAACGAACAACAAAAACACAGTTTATACTTTTAACATCAACAGCAACGAATTTGTTGAAACATCGTTGTCGCAATGATAAACATAACCATTGGCCGGAATCCATCGAACGATGTTGTAATCAACGACCCCAATGTGTCGCGACAGCATGCTTCTATTACACTAAATAATGACGGAAGTTATTATATTTGCGATTTGGGCTCAAGAAACGGCACCTATGTTAATGGAAAAAAGATAACCGAGCAGATGCTCTTTCACAACGATATTGTTAAAATAAGCGATCAAATTATACCCTGGCAAGAATATTTCAAAAAGAATGATAGTGCATATTCTGGAAAAATTATTCAGCAATTCTCAATAGGCAGAAATGCTGAAAACAACATTGTAATATCAGACGATTATACATCGGGCAAGCATGCTATCTTATATATGACCGATCTGGGGGAAGTAATTATTCAAGATATTGGATCAACCAACGGTACATTTGTTAACGATCGTAAAATTACAAGTACAAAACTAAACCTGGGCGACAAACTTCGCATTGCCCGTAGCCATATCAACTGGATGGATTATTGTGTGCCTTCTCAGAAAACAAATCCGCATAATCCAAAAAAATCTAAAAAAACAAGGTTGTTAATTATCCTCTCAGCCAATATAGCAACTTTCATTTTACTTTTTATATCAACATGGTTTATCGGCTCAAAGTCAGGATTTTTTAATGCTACTCTTACGGATTCAATCCTCTTAGATTCAATGCCAACGTTTTCCAACCTCAATGAATTGGTAAAATACGCCGAAAAAGCAGTATTTTTAATTGAAACAGATAATAGCAGCGGCGAGGCCATTGCTTTTGGCACAGGATTTTTTGTAAGAAGCGATGGTATTGGGCTTACGAACGCGCATGTTTTGCGCGATGGTGTTAAATGGAAGATTAAAACTTCATCTGGTCAGGTAAACAATATCGAAAAAATACTAAAAACAAACAAAACTTACGATTATGCCATTTTTAAAGTCAACTCTGAAGAAAGTTTCACTAGTTTAAAAATCTCAAACACACCTCCCGAAAAAGGACACGATATATTTGTACTTGGCAACCCGCAAGGTATTGAAAGTACGCTTACCAAAGGCATTGTATCAGGCTTAAAGGGCGGTACGGAGCAAGAAGTGATTGATGGCAGATTTAGTAGCGGCAATTCGTATATTCAAATTGATGTGGCTATTTCGCATGGCAGTAGTGGCAGCCCTGTGATGAATATGAAAGGCGAAGTGATTGGAATTGCAACACTATCTTTTGAAGAATCAAATTGCAAAAATTGTAATTTTGCACTTAATATTGATTTATTACGTTCAGATTTGGAAAATGTGACTAGATAGAGAGCAATAATAATTCTCCAACTTTTCTCTTAAAAAAATTCATAAACAATTCAATTTGTATCCGAAAATGGGAATATACGTATTCTTTACCTGACAAAAAATATACTTCATACAAAAAAATGTAACTTCCTGTTATCGTTGAATCCATCAAAATTAAAATAATTTAAACAGAATTTCTTTTTTATCAAAAATTTGTATAAATTTGCAAGCTATTATTTGAGTTATCATCTGCTTAAATGACATTATTCAATTACAAAATAATTTTTTTTTTTAAAAAAGTAATGATTAACCAAGTTATTTTAAAAAATAGACGTTATTATGTATAAAAATAGGATTGCTGATATGCATAAACAGTAATTAAAATAAAAATTAAGACAAAATGAAAAAAAATTATCTTTTAAGTATTCTTGTTGTTTTCTTAACAATTGGATTGGCCATTGGCAATAATAGTGTAGTAAGAAACCATCAAAGTTTCACAAAACATGTCACAAATCCACCTCTTGATAAAATTATTTTAGTGTTCAAAGTGAGTGGCTTGAGTTCAGAATCAGAAGCACGAGCTATCGATGAATTTCTAAAAGCCAGACCATTTATTATTTCATCAACTACTGATTTCAAAGCCGGTTTATGCAAAGTCGAAACGGATAATATTACCAATAAGGCGAAAATTATTGAAGCAATTTGTTATGCAGGAAAGCAGTTTGGCAAAACAATTACTGTTGAATTAATTGATAACAATATCGATTAAAAATAATATAAAAATTTATTTGAATTTTTTTTTTAAAAATAGATACTTATGAAAATAAAGATTTTTAATTCGTTTAGCAATCATAGTGCTAAAATTGTTGCACTTTTTATTTTATTGTTTGTTAGTGCAGGCATGAATTTAAAAGCTCAAACTATTTCAACGTATAACTATGCTGAAACAGCAGGCACATATACCCCAATAGTAGGCACATCAATGCTTGCAGGTGCTTTAGATGACGGAGTATCAGCCATGGTTAATATAGGATTTAATTTTACCTATCACGGAATGGTTTTTACTCAATTTGCTGCAGAATCAAATGGTTATATTATACTTGGCGGAACAGGAACTGCACTAAGTAACGCATTGACAACTGTACCAAACTGTATTGCATTTTGTAACGGGGATGGCAAAACCAATACCGGCGTGTTTTATTTATTAACCGGTACTACACCCAACAGAGTATTAACAGTACAATTCCCTGATTGGTATGTATACTATGCTTCAACCACTGAAACATTAAATGCACAAATTAAATTATATGAGACAACCAATGTAGTTCAGATTGTTTATGGAACATCCACGCATACGACGTCTTATACCAGACAGGTAGGACTTACAGGAGCAGCCGTAACCGATTTTAGCGTGAGAACATCAGCAACAAGTTGGTCAAGTACAACTGCTGCTGCAGCAAATTCGGCAAATATGACATGGTCTTCAACTGTTTTTCCAGCAAATGGACAAACCTATACATGGACTCCTCCTCCTCCATGTTCAGGAACACCGGCTCCAGGCAATACATTGTCATCAATGAATCCGGCTTGTGCAAGCCAATCCTTTGTTTTGTCGCTTTCCAATACGATGAATTATTCTGCAATTACATATCAATGGCAGTCTTCTAGTGATGGAGTTACTTGGACAAATATTCCAGGGGCAAATTCTTCAACCTATACTGCAACGCAAGCAACAGCAACTTATTATCAGTGTGTAGTAACATGTACATCTTCCGGTTTATCTGCAACATCTACCTCGCTTTACGTAACAATGGATACGCCATTCAATTGCTATTGTATAAATGTAAATACAGTTAATACTTTCTATTACATTAGTAGTTTTTCTACTACTGGAGGTTCTACCAATATCACTAATAATACAGGTTTTTCACCAAATGGTTATGGGAACTATACTGGAATGGTTGTAACACAGCTTCAAACTGGTGTTATTAATTTCACTTTAACTCAAACTGGTGGTAGTGCTTATTTTGGTATTTGGGTTGACTGGAATAATGATGGTGATTTTTTGGATGCAGGTGAAAATGTTTATTTAAATAATACTACGTATTCAGTTACAGTTACCGGTAGTTTTACAGTTCCTTTCTCGGCAACTCCGGGTAATCACAGGATGAGAGTTGTTCAAAGCGATGTTGGTGCAGTCGATGCATGTTTAGGTTCTGCCTATACTGAATGTGAAGATTATACCGTAAATGTTGTTGCATTACCTCCTTGCGCTGGGATGCCCAATCCTGGTAATACAGTTTCCTCCTATAATCCTGTTTGTGATGGAATAGCTTTTGTACTATCTTTTTCGAACACATTGAATTATTCAGGCTTAACATTTCAGTGGCAATCATCCCCAGATGGCATAACATGGACAAATATTCCCGGAGCAAACTCCCCTACTTATTCAACAACTCAATCTACTGCAACTTATTATCAATGTATCGTAACGTGTACATCAGCAGGTTTAACATCGATATCTACACCATTATATGTAACAATGAATTCAATTTTAAATTGTTATTGTCAAAACGTCAATACAGTTAATAATTACTATTATATCAGTAGTTTCTCAACAACAGGTGGCACAACAAACATTAATAACAATACCGGTTTTTCACCAAATGGTTATGGCGATTACACTGCTATGGTGGTAACTCAGATTCAAACTGGTGTTATTAATTTTACAATAACGCAAACTGGTGGTAGTGCTTATTTTGGTATTTGGGTTGACTGGAATAATGATGGCGATTTTGTGGATGCTGGTGAGAACGTATATATAAATAACACTTCGTATTCGGTTACAGTCAGCGGTAGTTTTACAGTTCCTTTCTCAGCGGCTCCCGGTAATCATAGAATGAGAGTTGTTCAAAGCGATGTTGGTGCAGTTACTGCATGTGGTGGTTCTTCTTATACTGAATGTGAAGACTATACAATTGTTGTAACAGCTTTGCCTCCATGTGTAGGTATGCCGAATGCAGGAACAGCAAGTATAAGCTCATCTGCGGGTTGTGCAAATTCAACATTTATACTCAATTCAACTGGTTTTACTATGGCTACCGGTATTACTTACCAATGGCAATCATCTCCTGACGGTATCTCAGGTTGGACAAATATTCCAGGGGCTACGAACCCAACTTACCCATATACAACAACTACTACTGCTTATTTCCGTTTGATTATCCTTTGTGCAAATAGTGGCATGAGTAGTGTTTCAAATGTTGTATCGTATACTGTAGGAACAGGATGTTGCATGAACACGCTAAGTTTATACGATACAGGTGGTGATGGATGGTCAGGTGGCAGTGTTTCATTGTGGGTAAATGGCAATTTAATGGGTACATATACACTTGCTGCGGGCGCAGGTCCATATTCAATAGTTTTTGGTGTAAGTGCCGGAGAAGGCATTGAGATTACATATACAGCAGGAACTGATGGTACTCAAAATTATTTTAATGTAACAAATGCATCTGGAGGCTTCCTTGTACAAAACTGGTATCCTTATAATAGCGGTAGTTGGTTTGGTATAGGATGTCCGCCACCAGTTCAGCCGCCTTGCACAAATCTTGGTTTTGAAAATGGCTTTGCTGGATGGTTTGGCACTGCAGGCAATTCTGTTGATGGAGCACTAACTGCATTAACACCTGTATATCAACCACATGCATTTGGAACAACTACCGGTACAAACTTCGCCATAGTATCAGGAGGAACAGATCCTTATGGTTTATTCCCATGCGTTTATTCAGGAACTTCATCAGTAAAAATTGGGAATGTTGCAACTTATGAAACGTATAATGCCGTATCACTTGAACAAAATTTTCAGGTTACTGCAGCAAATACTAATTTTACTTATAATTATGCTGTTGTTCTTCAAGATGGAACACATCCGGCATACGAGCAACCTTTTTTCCAAATTGATGTTTTTGATCAAACAGGAGCACCAGTTGCATGTGGTCTATATCAGGTAGCAGCACCTGGAACAGGATTTATTCAAAGTAGTACATCAGATGTGTTTTATAAACCTTGGACTCCAGTTAGCGTAAATTTAGCTAGTTTTGTTGGTCAAACTATTACAGTTAGATTTACTGTTTCGGACTGTTCTTTGGGTGCACATTTTGGTTATGCTTATTTAGATTGCTCGTGTGATGCATTTGGTCTAATTGCACCCGATACAATTTGTCAAGGGCAAACAGCAACACTCAATGCTCCAGCAGGCTCACAATCCTACTTATGGGCTCCCGGTGGCGCAATAACTCCTACAATAAATGTTAGTCCAACAACTACAACAACTTATTCATGTACCATGACTACTCAAGGGAATGTTCCTTGTGTATTCACATTAACATCAACAGTAGTTGTTAGTCCTCCATTAATTATTTCAGCGAGCAGCAACAGTCCTGTTTGCATTGGACAAACATTGGAATTAACCTCTTTACCAGATACAGCTTTTAGTTATTCATGGACAGGACCGAACAGTTTTACTAGCAATCTTCAAAATCCAACAATTGCAAATATTACACCCGCAGCAGCTGGAACCTATACAGTGACAATATCAAAAGGTGGTTGTACTGCAACTGCAACAACACTTGTCAGTGTCGGTTCTGCAACAGTGGTTGCTTCAAGTAACAGTCCAATATGTAATGGAACAACATTGAATTTTACATCATCTGCAGGCGGCACTATCTACAGTTGGACCGGTCCCAACTCATTTGTCAGTGCTATCCAAAATCCATCAATTACTAATGCTACTCCTTCTACGGCAGGAACCTATTCTGTTACTATTACTTTTACCGGTGGTTGTACGGGCTCAGCAACTGTTACAGTTGCTTTTAATTCAAATCTAGTTATCACTCCAACAGCTACTCCTGCATCAATTTGTTTAGGAACATCAACTTCACTAAGTGCGACTAGTAGCTCCCCATTGACATCTTTTATATGGATGCCGGATAGTTTATTAGGGTCACCAATCACCGTATCACCTACTACTACTACCACATATTCAGTTTTAGGAAGTACCACTGCTGGATGTACCGGTACAGCAACGGTGTTAGTAACGGTAAATCCAAATCCTACTGTCACTGCTACGGCATCACCTCCAGCCATTTGCAATGGTGCTTTATCATCATTAGCTGCTACTAGTAATATTTCAGGAATGACTTATACCTGGATGCCCGGCAATTTATCTGGACCCACTGTCTCTGTTTCACCTAGCAACACTACTTCATATATTGTTACAGGTGTTGCAGCAGGTTGTAGTGGTTTTGACACAGTCACAGTTACTGTAAATCCAAATCCAATTATTTCTGCTAGTGCCACTCCAGCAGCACATTGCATTGGAGATACGAATTCTTCATCATTAAGTGCTACAAGTACAGTTACAGGAACAACCTATTTATGGTTGCCCGGTAATTTAACCGGTTCAACGGTATCGGTTTTACCCAATTCTACAACTGTTTATACAGTTACTGGTACTTCAGCCGCCTCTTGTTCAGGCTCTGCTTTAACTACTGTTACTATTAACCCATTACCAGTAATTACATTTATTCCAATGCCAATTCTTTGTGTTACTTCACCCGTATTTACCTTAAATCAAGCATCACCTGCAGGTGGTACATATTCAGGAACGGGCGTTGTTGGGAATACTTTTGATCCTGCACTTGCTGGTATTGGAACGCATACCATTACTTATAATTATACTAATCCTACTACAGGTTGTAGTAACTCCGGTTCAACTTCCATAACTATAACAGTTGGCCTTACGATTCCAGTAACACCTAGCAATACTACGATTTGTAAAGAAAACAGTGTTGTATTATTTGCCAGTGGAGCAACAACCTATATTTGGACACCTGCAACAGGATTAAATACTTCATCTGGCCCGGTTGTTATAGCTCATCCGACAGAGAATACTGTTTACACAATCACAGCATCAAACCCAGATGGTTGTGCTGGTTCCAATACTATTTCTGTCAATCTTTTTGATACGCAAGTTGTAAATATTACAGCTACTCCGAATCATGGTTGCAGCCCACTTGATGTGATTTTTAATTATGCACCTGTAAATTTAATTCAGGATTCAACTTGGCATTGGAATTTCGACGATAATTTTAGTAGTAATAATACATCAGAAGACTCAACCGGTCATCATTTCTATGAACATTCAGGTTCTTATATGGCAAACTTTACTGCCAAGGATATTAATGGATGTGTGATTTCAGCAACTGCTAACGTCGAAGTATATGTTGTTCCACAAGCTGATTTTGGATTCAATCCCCAAACAGGTATCGCTGAAGTTCAACCAATTATTTTTGATGATTTATCTACTTATGCCAACTACTGGTTCTGGGATTTCGGTGATCCAAACTCTCATAACGAAAACAATTCTGATCAGGCCAACCCCACTCACATGTATGCAGATTCTGGCACCTATACAGTTATTTTAATTGCAACTACAATTCATAATTGTAGCGATACAGTTTCGCATGAAGTTATAATTAATCCAGGATTGATTATCTACATTCCAAATGCTTTCACTCCAAATGGTGATGGAAAGAATGAATTTTTCCTTCCAGTTATCACAGGATTAGATAAGAGCACATATCAGGTAATTATTTATGATAGATGGGGTAAAGAAGAATTTAAATCAAATACGCCCGATAAAGGTTGGGATGGAAAGTATAATGGAAAAAATTCTCAAGAAGGAGTTTATACATACATCGTTACTTTTAATGAATACTCCGGAAAGAGACATAAATATGTTGGATCGGTTACTTTAATCAGGTAAACCTTTTTACTACCTGAAAAGAAATTATTACACTTATTTCTTATATCATAGCAATAAGTGTAATTTTATAATAAATTCTGAGCCTATGAAGCAAATTTATAAATCAGGTATTTTATTTTTATGTATACTATTTCTTTCGACAAAGATTAATTCTCAAAATTTGGTTAACAATCCAAGTTTTGAAAGTGTTAATTCTGGAAGCCTTATGTGCAGTTGGTATCTTACAAGTGCTGAGTTTGCAGCTGCAATTACTAACTGGACTAACCCAACCGGTGGGTCAACAGATATTTTTAATACTTCATTAGCCACCACATGTTTCTGTAGTCCTTTTTCAACAAATGGCAGTTCACCCGGTACACAGGCTCCGAGAACCGGAAATACCATGTGTGCACTATTTGTATATGGTAATGGCGGTTGTTCTCCATACCGAGAATATGTGCAAGGCACCTTATCTTCTGCTTTAGTTCCAGGTCAACAATATTGTATAGAATTTTATGTTTCGCTGGCAGATAATAGCCAATATGCGGTGAACAACATCGGCTTAGCTTTTTCAACATCACTTGTTAACAATACGAGTATGTGTGTTTATAGTGTTGTACCGCAAGTTAACTATACAGGTCCAATAATTACAGACAAACTTAATTGGTCATTAATATCTTTGACGTTTACGCCAACTGTGGCCTATACATCATTTATTATAGGGAATTTCTATAATGATGTCTCAACAACTTCGATTAATGTAGGTGGGACTGTTGCACAAACAAGATATTTTATTGATGATGTGGATATTCATCTTTGTTCTACCAATCCCGTTGTTAGTGTCACTAATGATACTATTTGTTCGGGCCAGACAGCTACTTTGGCCGCTACTTCTACGGTTACAGGTACTACGTTTTTATGGAATACAGGTGCCACTACTTCAAATATCAATGTTACTCCAACAACAACAACAGTTTATACAGTTACAGGAACGACATCGACAGGTTCAACAGCCTCTGCTACTGCAACAGTTACGGTAAATTTAATTCCTGTTATTTCATCTAGTGCATCCCCAAATACAATTTGTAATGGTGAAACATCTTCATTATCTGCTTCAAGCACTTTATCAGGCACATCCTATTCGTGGATGCCGGGCAACTTAGCCGGTTCTCCTGTGACTATAGCACCGACCCTTACTACGACTTATACTGTAACCGGTACATTGACAGGCTGCACTGGATCAACCACAGTATCAATTAATGTGAACCCAATACCTATTGTTACAGCAAGCGCATCACCAACAACAATTTGTTCCGGACAGTCTTCAACCTTAACAGCTGGTGGGGCAACAACATACCAATGGATGCTTGGTGCTTTGGTGGGAACACCTGTTACTGTTACCCCTACTTTGAATACAACCTACACTGTTACAGGAACTGCTTCCGGGTGTACTGGTTCAACAACCGTTAGTATAACCGTTAATCCGATACCAATTGTTACCGCTAGTGCCTCTCCCACTTCAATTTGCAGCGGACAAACTGCAACACTTACTGCAAACGGTGCCACCACGTTTTTGTGGATGCCCGGTAACCTAACAGGATCGCCAATAAACGTGACTCCCACATCAACCACCATTTATACAGTTACAGGAACAACATCGGGTTGCACAGCCACGGCTACAACCACAGTAACCTTGAATCCAGCCATGGTTATTACTCCATCAGCCTCGCCTGCATCTATTTGCAATGGTGCTACTGCGTCACTTACGGCAAGCAGTTCGGCGGCAGGAACCACCTTTGTTTGGCTGCCAGGAGGTTTGAGTGGTTCACCGATTTCTGTTACACCCGCTTCAACAACAACCTATACTGTGAACGGAGTTTCGGCTGCAGGGTGCACAGGGTCGGCTTCCATTGTATTAACCGTTAACCAAAACATTACGGTAACAGCCACTGCATCACCGGCTACCATTTGTAATGGTTCTGCTTCCACGTTAAGTGCCAGTAGCAGTATACCGGGCACCTCTTTTGTTTGGTTACCGGGTAGTTTATCCGGTTCAAATATCAATGTTACACCGAATATGACCTCGAACTATATTGTGGAAGGCACGAGTCCTGACGGATGCAGCGGTTCTGCTGCTGTGGTTGTTACTTGCTATAATGCCGCTACAGTTGGTATATATGGCTTGCCCTACAATGGATGTAGTCCATTGGATGTTACTTTTAACTTTGCACCGGTAAATCTCGTTGCAAACTCAACATGGCACTGGGATTTTGATGATTTGTACAGCAGCAACAATACCTCTTCTGATTCCACCGGACACCACGTTTATCAGCACCATGGTAATTTTAATGTATTATTTTCGGCGCAAGACACCAATGGTTGTGCTATTTCGGCCACCACAACTATTGAAGTGTATGTGGTGCCACAAGCCGATTTTGAATATGACCCACAAATTGGTATCGCAGAAATTTTGCCCATAACTTTTGATGATATCTCCATTGATGCTAATTATTGGCTTTGGGATTTTGGAGATCCTAATTCATATAATGACAATAATTCTGATTTGGAAAATCCCGTTCACATGTATGCTGATTCAGGGATGTATACCGTGCAATTGATTGTTACTACCGACCATAATTGCAGCGATACCACCTCACAGCTAATTACAATCAATCCGGGAATTCTTTTTTATGTGCCCAATGCATTCACACCCAATGGGGATGACAAGAATGAGGTTTTTAAACCCATAATAACAGGCATTGATAAATCAACCTACCAATTATTTATTTTCGATAGGTGGGGAAAACAAGCTTTTTATTCGAACAACCTTGATATAGCCTGGGACGGAAAATACAATGGCAAAGATGTTCCTGAAGGGGTGTTTTCGTATATTATTCAATTCAACGAATATTCGGGAAAAAGACACAAATATGTTGGTTCTATTACATTATTTAGGTAATTTGATTGTGTATCAACAATGACAATACATTTTGTTTGCAATTGACGAAACTATTTTACAGTATTTTTATTAATTGGTGGATAGTTGGCTAAAAATAAATTTATTTTATTATGAAAATGATTAATATAAACCTGAAGATAGTTACTAAAATCATGAAAATGTTCTTGGTAATTATTTTATTTTTCATGTTTCCCACATTAAAAGTATTCTCACAAATAAGTCCGGTTATTTCGTTTACTGAAAACCCATATAACCACAACATGCACATAACATCCGATGGAACTTATTTTTACACAATTAATGGTGGTAATGCAGCAAGTGGGCAAGTTAACAAATTTAGTTTAACAGGCACACTTATTCAAACGTATCTTATTGGGATAGATGGAAGAGGTTTATCATATAATCCTGCAGATGGGTTTTTATATGTTTCAACGTATCTGGGTGATATTGTTAAAATTACTAACTTAGCGGCAGGCACTTTCACTACTTTGTTTACAACCAGCATGCAAAACGATCAGGCTTCATTTGCTTTATCACCTGATGGTACCAAATATTATGATTTCTATTTGGGTACATTACGGATTCATAGTTTGGCAACAGGCGCTGTTATAAGTACGCTTACCGGATTAAACTACGGTGCCGGAGGTGCATCTATGGGTGACGCTGCTGTT
This sequence comes from Bacteroidota bacterium, assembly GCA_037128515.1. Taxonomy (GTDB): domain Bacteria; phylum Bacteroidota; class Bacteroidia; order Bacteroidales; family CAIWKO01; genus CAIWKO01. Next base: position 20,220 of record JBAXWF010000054.1, read on the forward strand.
GCTGTGGATGCAAATAATTTGATTTATACATGGAATGCTGGTACGCAAACTGTTTACGTGTATAATCAATCCGGTGTATTAACTCAAACTATCGTTTTGAATTCGGGCAATTATGGGTTCTCATTATCAATAACTAACTGTTATCTTTTTGTTTCAGTTGACGGAAGTTATAGTACGGGTACCTGGTATGGTTATAATCTTTCGTGTTGTCCCACTGCAACAATCAACTATCTGGGTTCTCCGTTTTGCGCAACCACAAGCACGCCACAATCGGACACTTTAACAGGTACAGGAACTTATACCGGAGGAACCTATTCGGCATCTCCTGTAGGATTGTCGATTAATAGTACTACGGGTGATATTACACCCAGTTTAAGCACAATCGGCACCTACATAGTATCATATACCATTGCTGCAGCAGGAAGTTGCCCAATAGTTGTTGCAACGGATACGATCACAATTAATGCTTTACCAACCGTTACGGTGCCTTCGAACATAAGCGTTTGCAATGCTGGTAGTGTTTCTGCAACCACATTTGTTAGTATTCCAAGCGTTGGTACTTTTGCATGGACGAATAGTAATACGGCTATAGGTTTACCAGCAAATGGCACTAGCAATGTTCCGACTTTTACTGCCACAAATACTTCAACCGTACCCATAACATCGACTATCACTGTTACTCCATCAATAAATGGATGTATAGGTACGCCATCAACCTATACCATAACTGTAAACCCAACTCCTGCTTTGACTGCCATTGCTACTCCAGCAACAATTTGTGTTGGAGCTACTTCTTCACTAAGTGTTACTAGCAACGTTGCAGGTACGGCTTTTGCTTGGATGCCCGGTGCCTTGGTGGGAACACCTGTTACTGTTACCCCTACTTTGAATACAACCTACACTGTTACAGGAACTGCTTCCGGGTGTACTGGTTCAACAACCGTTAGTATAACCGTTAATCCGATACCAATTGTTACCGCTAGTGCCTCTCCCACTTCAATTTGCAGCGGACAAACTGCAACACTTACTGCAAACGGTGCCACCACGTTTTTGTGGATGCCCGGTAACCTAACAGGATCGCCAATAAACGTGACTCCCACATCAACCACCATTTATACAGTTACAGGAACAACATCGGGTTGCACAGCCACGGCTACAACCACAGTAACCTTGAATCCAGCCATGGTTATTACTCCATCAGCCTCGCCTGCATCTATTTGCAATGGTGCTACTGCGTCACTTACGGCAAGCAGTTCGGCGGCAGGAACCACCTTTGTTTGGCTGCCAGGAGGTTTGAGTGGTTCACCGATTTCTGTTACACCCGCTTCAACAACAACCTATACTGTGAACGGAGTTTCGGCTGCAGGGTGCACAGGGTCGGCTTCCATTGTATTAACCGTTAACCAAAACATTACGGTAACAGCCACTGCATCACCGGCTACCATTTGTAATGGTTCTGCTTCCACGTTAAGTGCCAGTAGCAGTATACCGGGCACCTCTTTTGTTTGGTTACCGGGTAGTTTATCCGGTTCAAATATCAATGTTACACCGAATATGACCTCGAACTATATTGTGGAAGGCACGAGTCCTGACGGATGCAGCGGTTCTGCTGCTGTGGTTGTTACTTGCTATAATGCCGCTACAGTTGGTATATATGGCTTGCCCTACAATGGATGTAGTCCATTGGATGTTACTTTTAACTTTGCACCGGTAAATCTCGTTGCAAACTCAACATGGCACTGGGATTTTGATGATTTGTACAGCAGCAACAATACCTCTTCTGATTCCACCGGACACCACGTTTATCAGCACCATGGTAATTTTAATGTATTATTTTCGGCGCAAGACACCAATGGTTGTGCTATTTCGGCCACCACAACTATTGAAGTGTATGTGGTGCCACAAGCCGATTTTGAATATGACCCACAAATTGGTATCGCAGAAATTTTGCCCATAACTTTTGATGATATCTCCATTGATGCTAATTATTGGCTTTGGGATTTTGGAGATCCTAATTCATATAATGACAATAATTCTGATTTGGAAAATCCCGTTCACATGTATGCTGATTCAGGGATGTATACCGTGCAATTGATTGTTACTACCGACCATAATTGCAGCGATACCACCTCACAGCTAATTACAATCAATCCGGGAATTCTTTTTTATGTGCCCAATGCATTCACACCCAATGGGGATGACAAGAATGAGGTTTTTAAACCCATAATAACAGGCATTGATAAATCAACCTACCAATTATTTATTTTCGATAGGTGGGGAAAACAAGCTTTTTATTCGAACAACCTTGATATAGCCTGGGACGGAAAATACAATGGCAAAGATGTTCCTGAAGGGGTGTTTTCGTATATTATTCAATTCAACGAATATTCGGGAAAAAGACACAAATATAAAGGAGCTGTTACCTTATTTAGATAGCATTTTATCGAAAATTGAACAATAAAGTAATTGGGAGGCATAGAAAAGGACATAGAAATTGAACCCTAGAGCGATTTGATGCAAAAATAAAACGATAGCACCCTAGGATTACTTTTTGCTTAATTAATTAGTTTGTAGAATTTTTATAAACATAATAATCTATAATTAAAATCAGGCACTATGAAAAGAATCTTTACATTTTTTATCGCGGTATTATTTGCTTGTAGCCTCATGGCGCAACAAACATCGAGTGATGACCCTTTCAGGTTTGACGGATATGCTCCCATAAACCAAAATGCGCTGATGGCAAAACACCAAATGCGAGCAACCAAAGAATTACCTATCGGATGGATGACTCCATCATGGAATTTGCTGGATTATTTTTGGACCACCACTTCGATGGTGACGCATTATGCCAATGTTATGTTTCCGGATTCGGCTGTGGTTTACGAATCGGGGGGCACAACTGTGCATAATTGGCTCAACAGTGTGGGCGGTGTTTTCGATCCGTATTCTATGATTTTCGATTCGATGCAAAGCAACCTGCTTATTCCCATTACGCAACCGTATCGCATTGATTCAATCATGGTTTTAGCTTGGTATAATGTGGTGAACAGCAGCGAAAAGGACACGTTGATAATCGAAATAGAAAATGGAGCTCCCACGGTGGCTCCCGAATTTGCATGGACTGTGTTCAGTTATCCTACCGACACATTTGATGTGAGCCCGCCTAAAGTGATGGGAAATTCGTTGGAGAAAGGTTTTCAATGTAAAATGACCGCTACGTCAAAAACCATAATCAAATATCCACTTACACTTGCCGATTCGACCAATAATTTGGGCAAATATATTACGATACCTGTTAATTATAATGTACCGGCCGGCAAGGTTGTTGGAATTTCTATTACCTATGTTACGGGTGCCTCCTATTCGTATGGCGATGTGCTTTTTTCTTACAGTCACACCAGCGTGCCTGTGTTAAACTCTATTCGTATGGGATTGTATGGAACCACCAATACCACCACCGACCCCCATGTTTTTGCTGACCCCTATTTGCGTTGGAATTCGCATCATTATATCAACACAAATATTCGCTATAGCAAATACACCGGAACCAATGCCTGGCGCAACGAACGTATGGCAAGCACCATGAGTTGGGGGTTCGATATTGGCTATTATGTTACGAATACCTCCAATATTGGAATTGCTGAAACGCCATTATCGGAAACGCGTATCTATCCGAATCCCGCTAAGGAATTTGTCATGATTGAACATGCCACTATTGGCTCGCAAGTGAAAGTTTATGATTTGTTGGGTAACCTAATCCTACATAAAACTATTGAACAAAAAAGCCAATATATCGATTTACAATCGTTGCAAAACGGTGTGTACTTTGTGGAAATATCAATAGGAAATCAAGCCATTACGCGCAAGCTTGTGCGATATTAACCAAAAATCGGAAAGCGGTAACTCCTACTCCCTTTTATTCTTCGTATAGAAAAATAGCTTTAGCTACTGTTTCACAAATTTGCCTTTGGCGCTCATCTCCCCTTTGGTTTGCAGTGTGTAAAAATACAAGCCGTTGGCTACCTCCTTGAGTTCGATTTGAATTTCGGTGGCTGTGGATGGTTGGGTGCTCTGAATTAATTGGCCATTGGCTGTATAAATATCAATGGTGGTTTCAGCCCGATTGGGGTTGGCAAAGCGGATGTTTATTGCACCATTGGTTGGGTTTGGATACAGCAGCGTTTGCTTGGCATCGGTGGTGTTGTGCTCCGGGACAGAGATGGCGAATTCGCACAAAGAGGACTGACGCCAAACATCGCGCTGAAACATCAGCCAATCGGGGCCGGTGCCCACACCTATCGACAAGGCATAGCCCCGGCCGTAGTCGTTCTGAAAAGCCGGATACTCGCCATGCCCGCCTTGTATAAACAAATCGAGAATGCCATCGTCATCAAAATCGGCAATGATGGGGGCATGGTCAATTTCGAAGGTATTTCCGTAAAGGGCAGCCAAATCGATGGTCCAAAGGGTGTCGCCGGTGGTGCCTTTCAGGGCAATCACCCAACCGGTGCTGCTGCCAAATAGTACGTCGGGTTTGGAGTCGTTATCTATATCGGCCAAGGCTACTCCGCGAAATGCACTGCCATAGTCGGGCAGGTTGTATTGCCAAAACACGGTGCTGTCGGCTCGCAAGGCAATCATTTGATACCAAGCCGAAAACACCACTTCGCAGGAGCCATCGCCATCCAAATCGGCAATGGCAGCCGGATCGCCAATATAATAGCTTGACGGGGCGGTGTAGGACCAGGCCAAGGAGCCATCTTCGCCATTGAGGGTAAAAAGTTTTCCGCTGTAGTCGCCAATCACCAGTTCGGGTTTGTTGTCGTGGTCAAGGTCGGCAACGGCGGTGCCATGATACACCCAATCGCGCAGGGGATATGTCCAAAGCAACTGTTGGTCGTAGCCCCGAAAGGCAAACACTTTGTTGGTGTCGCCTTTCCAACTTGCCACCACAAAATCGGGTTTGCCATCGGCATCCAAATCGGTGATGGTGGGGGCGGTGTTTATGCGGGTAGCATAGGTGCTGGTGTCCACAGGCATGTTCCAGGCAATGGAGCCGTCTTCGGCATTGATGCAAATAACGTATCCGCCAAATTCGCCGTGCAAAATTTCGGGCTTGCCGTCGTTGTCTATATCGGCCACGGTGGGAGGCGAATCGCTGCCATAGGTGTCGGTTTGCCACTTCACGGCGCCGCTGCGACCGTTAAAACAAAAGGTTACGCCATTGCACGAGCTGGGCACCACCACTTCGAGCGAATCGTCGGCATCCACATCGTAAATGAGCGGGGCCACATCGTTGCAGCCTTCGTAGCCGGCGGGATGGGTGTTGTATTTCCAAAGCAAGGAGCCGTTTTCGGCATTGAGGGCATACACGCAACTATCGTTGCGATAGCAGCCAAACACGAGTTCCAGTTTGCCATCGTGGTCAATATCGCCGGCGGCGGTTTGCCCATAGGAGGCATCGAGGGTGTTGAATGTCCATTTAACAGTGGGTTTTTGGGCGGTGGCTTGGCCCATGATAAACAAAGCCACTGCGAACACAAAAAGGGGTATACGTTTTTTCATACGAGGGGTTTTGGCTAATGATGAAACAAATATAGGGAATATTTTTGGAATGCGAATGCAAGAAAACCATAATTTACAATAGTCCATCGGCAGCGGGTGGATTTTGATTGTAGGTGAGAAAACATTTGAAAGAAGTGAAAAGAAATGCTTGCGGAAGAAATGGACCTTTCTAATTTACCTTGGTCTCCACTCATCTGCCGCAGGGTTCCTTCGGTTTAGAGCCGCTAAAATACGAAGAATGAAGTAAAAATTTACGTCATCCACCTCCAGGCAAATTCATCAAAAAAGCGATGCAACTATTTACACACCTTTGCAGGCTTTCCAGAAACGTTACTTTAGTCGTTGCAACGTATCACAGGCTCTCGAGGAACGTTACTTTATTGCCTGCGTGCTTTCACATCGTCTCGAGGAACGT
>JBAXWF010000055.1:0-26059 GCA_037128515.1 Bacteroidota bacterium
CTACTTCGTTTTATTTGACACAAAGCAAGACTTTGACAGGTTTGCTGATTACGACAGCCATTAGCGTTCGGACAGATTTGGACGATTTTGAAATTTATGCTATTAATGCAGGTGATGCATTGAATATTAGTTGGAAGGATATGGGAATTAAGGCGGTGAGGGATTGTATTTCGCGGAAGAATATGGAGGGGATAGGTCTTGCGATGACGGTGTTGAATGCTAATATTACGGCAAATGAGGATGCTTTGACAGACCAAGGGATGACGCAGGCGAAGTGGGACGGGCTGTTGGCAAAGGTGGAACAGGTGAGGCTGCTGAATGAAAAGCAGAACAAAATGGAGAGCGATAAGGAAACGGCTGTGGCGGCGAATCATCAGAAGTTTGATGATATGTGGGCTGTTACGATGAATATATGTAAGGCTGGTAAGGCGATTTTTAAGGGTGATGTGAGGGCAAATGAATATACGATTGCTACGCTGCTGAAACGGATTCGGCATGATGGCAGTTCGCCTGACGCTATAGCTCAACGGAAAGCTGAGCAGATGGCTGCATTGATAGGGGAATGGAATTTGACGGTGAAGGATTTTGGTTTGGAGGATAGTTGGATAGAGGATGCTGAGGTGGAAATTGTGGGTACGGATTATAAGTTGCCTACGGATGATGAGGGCAAGGTGTTGGTGGATTTGAAGGAAGGGGCATATAACGTGATTATTAGAAGGGCTACTTACGAGGATGTTGTGATTGGTATAGTGATTAAAGCTGGGGAGACGACGACGACGGTGGTGGAGTTGAAGGGGTTGGTGTAGGAAATTGTCTGAACCGCTGATTTGTTTGATTGATATGATTTTTATGATAAGAGAAAATTGGCAGGAGATGGGAATGAAAAATGAAAAATGAAAAATGAGGAACCCCAACCCCTTAAAAAGGGGCTATAACATGGAGGATAAATTGTCTGAACCGTTCCCGACATTGCATGTACGGGACAGGTGATGAAAATGATTAAATGATAAATATGATTAAATAATTAAAAACACGGGGAATGCAATTCCCCGCGAGCGGAGTGAATTAATAATTATTGTGATGAAAAAGCTTTTCGTTTGTTTGATTATTTTGGCTTTTAGTTTTTGTTTAAAAGCTCAATATGTAACGATACCTGATACAAATTTTGTTGCATGGCTTCAACACTATTATCCTGCCTGCATGTCCGGGAATCAAATGGACACAACTTGTGCACAAATCCATACAGCAACTGAAGTACATATTGGTTTTCAACACATAGCCGATTTGACAGGCATAACATATTTCTCTAATCTTCAGACACTATACTGCTATAATAATCAATTAACTTTTCTTCCAACTTTACCGAATTCTATTCAATATATTCAATGTCAAAGTAATTATAGCATTACTTATATAACGAATCTACCAACTTCTCTTAGAGCTTTATATTGTTATGAAAATTTGTTGACCAGTCTTCCTCCTTTACCTGTTTCTCTTGAAATATTGTCGTGTAGGAATAACTTAATTACTGTTCTCCCTAATTTACCGAACTCCCTTATAGAGTTAGATTGCGGTAATAATCATTTATCAAGCTTACCTGCTTTACCTCTCAATCTTCAAAAACTATCTTTTCCCCAGAATCAATTGACAATTCTTCCATCTTTGCCGAATACAATTCAACATTTGGAATGTAATAATAACCTATTGAATAATTTACCTGCATTGCCAAGTAGTCTTACGGCTTTATGGTGTAATAATAACCAACTAACAACTTTGCCTTCACTACCAAATACCTTGCTGCTTTTAAATTGTCAAAATAACCATATTACTAATCTTATGACCTTTCCCGATTCTCTTTATATTTTAAATTGTAGTAACAATAATATCAATTGTTTTCCTAGTTTCTCAAATAATTTTACTTCAGGAAATCTGAATATTAGTGGGAATCCATTTACTTGCTTGCCCAATTATGTGCCAGCAATGAATGCTGCAACTTTGGCATTTCCTCTTTGTATAAATGGAGATATTTTAAATAATCCAAATGCCTGCAATAGTGCTACCGGTATAACAGGCTTTAGTTTTAAAGATAATAATAGTAATTGCATTTATGATGCAGGCGATGTTGGATTATCAAATATCTCGGTAAAACTTTATGACAGCCTTAGTAATTTAGTAGCTCATACATATTCAGCAACAAATGGTATTTATCATTTTTCAAATATTTCGGGCACTCATACTGTAAAAATTGATACGTTAGGTATGCCTTATACAATGCAATGTGCATATCCTGGTGTAGATTCAACAGTTCATCTCACTCCAGTTAATCCATTAGTAAATGATGTAAATTTTGATATTATATGCAGACCTGGCTTTGATGTGGGGGTTCAATCAATTTATACTGCCGGTTTAGTTTTTCCCGGTGAACAACATTTATTACAAGTTGTTGCGGGTAGTTTAGGTAATTGGTATAATTTGAATTGTGCACAAGGAATAAGCGGTACTGTTCAAATAACAATAGATGGTCCGGTTACATTTAGTAGTATTGCTCCCGGTGCGCTTTCACCTTCTATAAACGGAAACATATTTACCTATACTATTTCTGATTTCGGAACTATAAATAATCAACACGATTTCGGATTAATGTTTACCACTAATACAAATGCGCAAATTGGTAATACTATTTGTGTAACCGTGGTTGTTACTCCAACAGCAGGTGATAATAACTTAGACAACAATATTTATCATTTTTGTTATATGGTATGGAACTCATTTGACCCAAACATGAAAGAGGTGTATCCAATTGATGTTGCGCCCGGATTTCAAGACTATTTTACCTATACTGTGCATTTTCAAAATACAGGAACTGCACCTGCTATAAATATTCGATTGGTGGATACTTTAAGTAATAATTTAGATTTGGAAACCTTTCAATTGCTTAATTATAGTCATTATAACATTACAAGGCTCGAAGGAAATGTGTTGGTGGTTTGTTTCCCCAATATACAACTTCCCGATAGCGGGAGCAATCAGGAAGGTTCGAAAGGTTTTGTTCAATATAGGATTAAACCAAAATCGAGCTGGGCAATAGGAACACAAATTGAAAATACAGCCAATATTTATTTTGATTTTAATCCACCCATTGCTACAAACACGACCGTCAATGAATATGATTTGACAACAGGCATACATGAAAATGAAAAAATGAATTTTACGGTTTATCCAAATCCGTTCAATTCTTCCACAACAGTTCAATTCAATAAAAAAGTTAGCGATGGAGCATTGATTATTTACGATATGCTTGGACAAGAGTTAAAGGTTATAGATCATATTTCGGGAGATAAGGTTATTATAAACAGAGAAAATATTTCAAATGGGATGTATTTTATTCGGTTGAGGCAAGACAATAAAATAATTGATACGGGAAAAATATTAATTCAATAAAAAAGAAAAGATTCATTTAGATTAAAGGCTTGCCAATATTGAGGCAAGCCTTTTTCAATTTACAAGACCTTAGTAGAAATGAATGATAAACGATTTCCTTGACCTTATTAGTTTATTGAATTCTAGCGAAAAAACGTTGCTAATAAAAGAAGGTAATAAGGTTGGTTTTTGGGTGGGTTTGGGTTTTCTACTAAGGTTTGGGAAGAGGGGAAGAAGGTTTTTTGTTTTGCATATTTTATTTCTGGGTTGGATAGTCATCTGATGACTTGGAGTCATCTGATGACTGTGGCCAAACCAATTCCAACCTAATGTGTGAATCATATAACTTTTTTACAGAATTATATATGGTTCCATACAGCAAATCGTCGCACCTTTGCACCTGACGATATATGTATTAAATTAGAAATTAAACTTCAAAGGAGAAAAAGCAATGATTATTAAAGGACAAGAACAACCTCGACAAGATTGGCAAGACCATTTCACAGGTCATCATCTGCACAAAGGAGCATGGAGATGGAAACGCATACATCATTCATGGATATTTTGGGTTTTCCTTGTTTTGATGACTTTTGCCATCTTATATTATATAACAAGTGTGGACTTTGCATTTGCTCCGCGCCCACAAACATCGCCGCAAACAGAGAAACAGACGACGCCGTAAAGGTTGTTACCCTCTACTAATTACGAATGTTCGAATTACGAATTAGGATAGGGAGTTCTTAGTGGTTCTCAGTGTTCTAAGTGTCTAAGTGGTTTTTTTCTTAAATCTCAATTCTTAAATCTAAAATCAAAAATTAGAAATCCTTCTACTTCGTAAAGAGTTTTGTCCATTCAAAGTTGGTGCGTTGTTGCCAATCGCCTTTGTGGTAGAGATAGCTAGCGATGAGGGGCACGACGGTGGTGGCTTCGGCATAGACCATCTGCTCGTAGATGGTTTCGACTTTGCCCCAAGAGGAGGCTTCTTTGAGCGTGGAGCTGGAGCAAGCGCCATCGCGCACGTCGGCAACGGTGATTTGGATGGCATATTGATGCATGGGAACGTTTTTGCCGAGGACTTCGGCGCAGACGACGGTGTCTTGGGTGAAATTTTTGGGTACGCCGCCGCCCACCATGAACAGACCACTGGTTTTGGCAGCCATTTTGATTTTGGTTAGCTCGAGGAAATCCTTGACGGAATCGATGCTGACGTGGCTTTCGGGGTTTTCCCATTGATGTTTGGCTAAGCCGAAACCGGCACTGGAGTCGCTGAAGGCAGGGCAAAAGATGGGCACGTTGTTTTCGTAGCAGACCTGCACCAAGGAATCTTTTTTGACGGCATGGGTGGAGAGATATTTGCCCATTTCCCAAATAAATTCGCGGGAGGAATAGGGACGATGTTGGAGGGAGTTGGTGATTTGGTAGATGGTGGCGTCGCAGGCTTGGAGTTGTTCTTCATCAATAAAAGTGTCGTAGATGCGGTCGATATATAAATCGCGGAGCATGTTGTCGTCAATAAACGGAGTGCCTTTGTAATGTTTGAAGCCGAGGGCTTCGAAGAAATCCATGTCAACGATGGATGCGCCCGTGGCAACCACGACGTCGATCATTTTGGATTTTACCATATCGACATAGACCTGCATGCAACCGCCTGCGCTGGTGCTACCGGCTAAGGTGAGCATGATGGTGCAGTCTTTGTTGAGAATCATACGGTCGTAGATGTCGGCAGCGATGGCAGTGTCGCGCGAGGTGAATGACATGTCGCGCATGGCGTTGATGATGGGCGTGGTGTTGATAGCCTTGATATCAAAATGTTTGATGGTTTCTTTTAAAAGATCTTTCTTCTTGAGTGCCATGGTTTCTATTTTTTATTAAATTTATAACTCAGAATTTTATAAATAAGTTTTGATGCCAAAAAATCGGGAGCTTTGTTAATTTTATTTGGGCAAAGTTCGACGACATCGAATCCGACGATGTTGGTTTTTGCATTCACGAGACGAATCATGTCGAGGACTTCGTGCCAAAGGAGACCGCCGGGTTCGGGGGTGCCTGTGGAAGGCATGATAGATGGGTCGAAGACATCCAAATCAATGGTGATATAGACGTTTTCGGACAATAAATCGAGGGCTTTGTTCATCCAATCGGTATCGCGGTGGCGGTTTTCGGCGTAGAATATCCTGTCGGGATGTATGTATTTTTTTTCGTCAACATCCATGCTGCGAATGCCCACTTGGACAATGGGACACATCTCGACGGCGCGCGACATGGCACAAGCATGATTGAAACGGCTGCCTTCGTATTCGGGACGCATGTCGGAATGGGCGTCGAACTGCAAGACGGTGAGATTTTCATAAGTTTCAGAATATGCCTGAATCACTCCAACACTCACCGAGTGCTCCCCGCCAAGTGTAACCAGAAACTTATTGTTACATACATATTTTAAAGATTCTTCATAAACTGCTTTCGTCATTTGTTCTGGACTTCTTCTTTCTCTTACCTCCTTAGCAGTATAAATTCCATTTTTATAAACTTCACTATCAGTTTCAATATCATAAAGTTCCATATTGGCGGAGGCTTCTAAAATCGCAGATGGTCCTTTGTCAGCTCCCTTTATCCATGTACTTGTTCCATCATAAGGAACTGGTAATATTACAATTCTTGCTTTTTCTAAATTATCAAATTGTTTTGAAATACCACCAAAATTTATTGTAACCATATCCGATTCATTTTCTCAAATATCAATTTACACATTATTCCGATTAATCCATATAATTTGGACATCGAAAAAAATCAACGCAAAATTAATACTTTAGCCGAAATCTTCTATAAGAAATTTCTACAATACAATTTTTCTTTAAATTTGAACCCTGAATTAAATGTCATAAACTCTTTATATGTTAACTAAAAAACAAATTGAAGTTTGCTTTACTCCCGCTTTAATCAACTTATATGATATAAAAGAAAAGAATGTTGTTTTGGTTGATGTTTTGAGAGCAACATCAGCAATATGTACAGCATTTGCCTGGGGAGTTAGCGAAATAATACCTGTAGGCTCAGTTGAAGAAGCCCGAATCTGCAAAGAAAAAGGAATGATAGTTGCCGGCGAAAAAGATGGTATTGTATTAGATTTTGCTGATTTTGGTAATTCACCATTTAACTTCATGAACAAAAAAGTAAAAAATGCCATAATTGCTTATTGCACAACAAATGGAACTAAGGCAATAAAGCAAGCATCAGATGCATACCGTTTAATAATAGGGTCGTATTTGAATTTTTCCTCATTAATAAATTTCTTGGATAGGGATAGTCGCGATGTATTGATATTTTGCTCTGGTTGGAAAAATCGTTTTAATTTGGAAGACACATTGTTTGCAGGTGCTTTAAGCGAACAGCTTTTACTCAATGAAAATTTCTCCACCATTTGCGATTCTACTCATGCTGCTGTTGATTTATGGAAAATAGCAAAACCTAACCTCTTGGAATATGTTCAAAAATGTGCACATCGTGAACGTTTACGAAAACTGGGACTTGACGATGTGATAGCATATTGTCATACTTTTGATACCACTGTTATACTCCCATTCTTAAGTGGCAATAAAATCATTCCCTTAATTGAAAAGTGACAAAAAATACTTCCTTGTCGGGTTTATTATACTGACATTTCTTTCATGCAACCAAAAGGCATTTTCTTTTGGTTTCTATGCTCACCGAACCATCAATCGCATGGCAATTTTTGCGCTTCCACCTGACATGTTTTCTTTTTACAAAAAACATGTTGAATACATAACGGAGCATGCTATAGACCCGGATAAACGGTCAAGAGGTATAGAAGGAGAGGATAAAAAACATTATATCGATATTGAATATTTTGGAGAACATCCTTTTGATAGTATTCCTATATATTGGAATGATGCCATAGCTAAATTCACGGAAGATACATTACAAAAATATGGTATCAACCCATGGTGGATAAATAAAATGGTATATTCATTAACACAAGCATTCAAAGACGAAAACTTTGACAACATTCTATATATCTCCGCAAATATTGGCCATTATATTGCGGATAATTGCACCCCATTGCATACCACAAAATGGTACGATGGTAAAGTTGCAGAACAAAAGGGTATACACGCCTTCTGGGAAACTAGAATTCCAGAACTTGAAGCTGTTCATTATAATTTCATGCTGGGACGGGCTGAATATGTAGACAAGGTACCTGATTATATTTGGCAAATTACGAGAGAAAGTAATGCAGCTATTGATACTATTCTCGAAATAAATGATTCATTGATGATTAATTTCCCAGATGATAAAAAATATGTTTACGATGAAAAAGGAAGCGTAATGAAAAATTTATTTTCAAAAGAATATGTCTCTGAATTTGATGTGCTAGTTCATAATATGGTTGAGAAACGAATGCAACGAGCTGTCATAGCAGTTGCAAGCCTTTGGTTCACAGCCTGGGTTAATTCAGGACAACCCGATTTGAGCCGATTGGAAAACAAAGAGATAAGTAAAGAATTAAAGAAAGAGCAAGAAGAAACCGAAAAAATGTGGAAAACTGGGAAACCAATCGGTCGACCAAATCCCGAATAACGATAATTGCCTATTATGTGAACAATCACTACAGTTTGTTTAAAGAAAACCTGTTAATAACGTACAAAAAATTATAATACTTGGTTAAAATATCATTGAAATACCATTTTAATTAAAAAAAATAGTAAATTTGTAATCTAATTGAGAAACCAACCAACATTAATAATTATAAACTAAAAAACACACGAATAAAAAAAATTCTATTTTTATCAGCAGTTTTAGTCTTCGCAATGAGCAGCTTTGCACAATTAAAACCTGCAAAAATTGCCGATCAATATCGCAATCTGAAGGCAACAAAAGTAATGAAAGCAGTGGATGAACCAATAAATTTTAGCACAGTTTCAAATCCTACTGTTGCGGCAACTCCATCTAAATCTATTAATGAAGTTATCATTGGAACAACACGTTATGATTTACAAAGTAATTCATCAATACAAAATCGCATTTATCTTTATCCTGATGGAACTATTGGTGCTACATTTACTTATGGAATTACTGAAACTCTCTTTCCTGAAAGAGGAACAGGTTATAACTATTTTGATGGTACTGCGTGGGGAGCTGACCCATCTGCACGTATTGAAAATGCCAGATGTGGCTGGCCATCATTAGAACCACTCGGAAGTGGGGAATTGATAGTAACCCATAATGGTACTACTGGATTATTTGTTACCAAACGTGCCACAAAAGGAACTGGTGCTTGGACAACAACAACTTTAGTTGGACCAACTGGAACAGGTGGAACAACAGCATTATTATGGCCACGCATGATAACTTCTGGAAATACCATTCACATAATTGCGTGTACCGATCAGGCAGTATCTCCGGCTGTATGGTATTACGAAGGTATGGCACTAGCTATGGTGTATCTCAAATCAACTGATGGTGGCGCGACATGGAGTGCCCCTGAAATATTACCAGGTATGGATTCTGCTTCGATAGTTTCAAATGTTAACCAAGGCTTCTCAGGTGATTCATATAGCTGGGCTAAAGCAAAAGGCGATACCATTGCATTTGTTGTTGGCGATGGATGGCAAAACGTTTTTGTTATGAAATCAATTGATGGTGGTGATAATTGGACTAAAATTCCGGTTTATAATTTACCTACAATAACAGCATTTCCGACTCCGGCAGTTCCTTCAACGGATGGTTCATACTCAATAGCATTAGATAATCTAGGAAAAGCACACGTTGTTCTTGGCATAATGAGATATTCAAAATCATCAGGCAGCCCTGATTCTATTGGTTATACTTCATATTATCCTTATACTGATGGCCTAGTTTACTGGAATGAAACAATGGCACCTCTTGACTCTGCTCAGCTGGGGGACTTAACAGGTTTAAATACCGCTGGTCAATTACTAGCAACGATGATAGATTATAATGGTGATGCAACTATCAATTTTCCTACTGTTCCAACAGGATCATGGCCTTTTGGTACCTATGGCGGTTCTTTAACAAGCATGCCATTTATAACTTTTGATAATGCAGGTAATATTTATGTTTCATACTCATCTTGCCGCGAAGATAAGATAGATGCAACGGGTTTATTATTATATAGACATCTTTATATTATTAAAAAAGATTTTGGCTCATCTACATGGTCGAATCCAACTGATTTAACCGATAATGTTATTCATGATTATGACGAATGTGTTTTTGGATCGATGTCATACACTTCGGATAATAGAATTCATTTAATGTATCAGGCAGATGAAACTCCAGGTACAGCAGTAAAAGATTTGGCAAATTGGGGCGATAATAGAATTTATTACACTAATATCCTTAAAACTGATATTGGTGCAACTGATATTGGAGTCAGCGAGAATCAAAATGAAACTAGTATGAGCATTTACCCAAATCCAAGTACTGATTATACAAACATTGATTTGAATTTAACAAAGTCATCAAATGTTACATTAACAGTTACCGATTTAGTTGGAAAGCAAATTATGAATACATCTTTTGGTCAGCTTAGCAGTGGAAACCATAACTTGGCAGTTAGTGTTACCAACTTCA
The DNA here is from genome assembly GCA_037128515.1 of Bacteroidota bacterium. GTDB lineage: Bacteria > Bacteroidota > Bacteroidia > Bacteroidales > CAIWKO01 > CAIWKO01. The sequence continues at coordinate 10,033 of JBAXWF010000055.1, forward strand.
AATCCGGAATTTATTTCTTTACTGTTCAGACAGCCGATTCAAAAACTACTAGAAAAATTGTTATTGATTAATAAACTATCATGCATTATTAAACCCGATATTTTTATATCGGGTTTTTTTATTGTGTAACTTTGTCAAAATAAAATTAGGATAAAATGAAAATCATTTTCTATGGAGCTGTAAAAGAAGTTACAGGCAGCAAACATCTTATTCAAACTGAAGATGGAAAAAATATATTACTCGATTGTGGAATGTTTCAAGGAAAAGGTGACGAAACAGATAAAATGAACCGCGACCTTGGTTTCGAACCAAAAAATATCGATTACCTGATACTTTCTCATGCTCATATTGATCATTCCGGATTAATACCATATATCGTAAAAAATGGATTCGAAGGGATGATAATTTGCACGCATGCTACTCGAGATTTATGTTCAATAATGTTACTTGATTCGGGTAGGATTCAAGAACACGATACGCAAACACACAATAAAAAAAGGCAAATACAGGGATTACCACCACAAGACCCAATATATACAGAGGAGGATGCAATTAAAAGCATGCAACATTTTGTGAGTATTGGATATAACCAACCTTTTAAAGTTACAGATAGTGTAAAACTGACATTCACTGACACAGGACACATACTTGGAAGTTCTGCTGTTAATCTTGCCGTAAACGAAAAAGGCAAAGAAATAAAATTCTGTTTTACTGGCGATATTGGTAGACAAAACAATAGTATTTTACGTAATCCTCAACCCTTTCCACAGGCAGATGTGATTGTAGCGGAGTCAACTTATGGAAATCGATTGCATGACATTCGTCGTGAAGCACAGGACAAATTATTAAAAGTTGTCGTTAATACCTGTATTCATAAAAAAGGCAAGCTTATCATCCCGTCCTTTAGCGTTGGACGTACACAAGAAATTGTATATGCCCTCAATCAATTGGAAATTGCAGGCCGTTTGCCAAAAGTAAAAACATTTGTTGATAGTCCATTATCAGTAAATGCTACAAATATTTACAGGATGCACCCAGAATGCTTTAACAAAGAAATTCTGTTAGCGATGGAAAAAGATCCTGATCCATTCGGATTCAACAACTTATTTTACATTCAGAGTGTTCAAAATTCCAAACACTTAAATGATTCTAACGAACCATGCATCATCATATCCTCTTCTGGAATGATGGAAGCCGGACGAATAAAGCATCATCTGGCAAACAATATTTCTAATCCAAAAAATACTGTTTTAATAGTTGGCTATTGTGAACCCTCCACATTAGGGGCTCGGATAAAACGTGGGGATAAAAAAGTTTCAATTTTTGGAAATCCTTATGAAGTAAGAGCAGATATTGAATCGCTGGAATCATTTAGTGCTCATGGTGATTATAGTGAAATGATTGTTTACCTAAGTTGTCAAAATAAAAAGCAAATTAAAAAAATGTTTCTTGTTCATGGCGAAGAAGATGTAATGATTGATTATCGAAAAATATTAAACGATAACCTTTTTGATAATATACAAATAGCCGAAAAAGGTAAAGAATACGATCTTTCGAATATATGATTAACGAAATCAGAATATTACTTAAAAAAGATGTAATTAGCGAATTGAAACAAAAAAATAATCTAAGTATTATTTTATTGTATTCAATTACTACTATTTTTTTGATCTACATGCTTTTTACAAATACCATTGATACGACTACATGGAATGCCCTTTACTGGATTGTTAGTTTGTTTGCTACAACCACAGCAATTTCGAAAAGTTTTGCATTCGACTCTGGTCCGCGCCAATTATATATGTACACCTTAGTCTCACCTCAGTCAATTATTATCTCTAAGATAATCTTCAATAGTATTTTCATGAGTTTACTTGCATCAGTGAATCTCATTATATTCATTTTTATTTTTAACAAACTTCCTGAACAAATTATGCTTTATTGTTTGGTGTCACTTCTTGGAATAGTTGGGTTATCAGTTGTCATGACAATGGTTTCGGCCATAGCAAATCGCACAAACAATAATTTTTTATTAATGTCGGTATTGGGGTTCCCAATTATCATCCCATTATTATTATCTGTGACCAAAGCTTGTAATGCCATACTTATTCCTTCGGCTGAATTATCAATAGCATTATACATTCTAGTGATTTTATTTTTAATCATAGCTTCAGTTCTACTTTCGTTTTTGTTATTTCCGTATATTTGGAGAGATTAATTATTTTATGAAAAAAAATTGGTGGAAAATACTTGCTTGTATTTTAATTTTGTATTCGATAATTGCCGGAATGCTTATACATGTTCCCGATTTAGAGGTGGTGGGTCAAAGCATACGCAATTTATTTTATCATGTACCCATGTGGTTTGCAATGATTGCAATGCTAACAACATCCTTAGCAAATAGTTTTATATTTTTAAACAAACAAAAAATGCAATTTGACATGCAGGCTAACAATGCTGTAACGATTGGTTTGCTCTTTGGTTTTATTGGTATAATTACTGGCATGATGTGGGCTAAATTCACCTGGGGCACTTTTTGGGTAAACGACCCCAAACTGAACGGAGCCGCACTTGGAATTCTTGTTTACCTCGCTTACAAAGTGTTGAGAAACTCAATTACCGACCCTTTTCAGAAAGCTAAAATAGCCGCAGTTTATAATATTTTTTCATTTACGCTGTATATAGTCTTTGTTTTTGTATTGCCTAAATTAACAGGTGATTCAATTCATCCTGGTGCCAAAAACAATATGATTTTTGCGCCCGATTCACTTGATACAAACTTGCGAGTCGTATTTTATCCTGCATTTGTTGGTTGGATATTGTTTGCTTTTTGGATCTTGCAGATATTTAATCGTTTCAAAAAAATAAGTGAAATTAATAGTAATTAATACCATGGACACAAAACTAATACTCTCAATTGCTGTTTTATCAACAATATTTGTTCTAATTTCAATATTCTTGCTTTATTTAGACAATCGGTTAAAAAAACTCGAAAAAAAAAGTAAGACTTCGTAAGAACTTTTTATCGATATTCACATCCTAAGTTTATAAATAAGAATGAGTTAATTACTGAAATATGAATAAAACACGTAATTTACAATAGGCTAAATTACACTATTTTGTTTTTAATAGTCAATTCAATCTGTTTTTTGTACCTTTTTCAATGTGAGCAAATTCATAGGATTATTTCCAAGACCACGAATGTTTTTTTGAGTAAATCGTAAAACCATGTCATAATATAAAATCACAACGGGTGCTTCATCCATTAAAAGCCTATCCATTTCAGTATATACAGCGGTCCGCAGACTATCATTTGTTAAAGTTCTCGATTTTTCAAACAATTCGTCAAACTTCGCATTTGAAAAATGGGTATAGTTTGGTCCCTGAGGGCAAAAGTTTTTTGAATAAAACAGCGATAAATAGTTTTCCATATCAGGATAGTCAGCTATCCACGAAGCTCTAAAAAAACTCAATTTTGATTTGGCTATCATTTCACGTAATGTAGCCGGCGGATTCACATCCACTTTTATTTTCATACCAATCTCTCCCAACTGCTGTTGTAAATATTCACACAAATCAAGATAAGATGAGGTTGTTGAAAGCACAATCTCAGGCAACCCATCGCCATTCGGATATCCTGCTTTGACAAGCAAATTTCTAGCCCGCTCTGGGTTGTAGCTATACCCTGTAAACTGTGCAGTATCATAAAGAGGCATACCAACCGGAACAATTCCGTAAGTCCCAGGTGTACCAATATTGTTACGCAAATATTTTATCATTTTTTTTCTGTCAAAACCAAAATTTATTGCTTGGCGTACTTCCTTTTTTAACAATGGATTCTTTTGATTTCCAACAATATTTTTATCAATCAAAAATCCTAAATATTCAGTATTAAGGTAGGGCTGCAGTTGTAAATTTATTTTATTCGCATACTTTGGATTGAGTTGACCTTTTTTTGTAATTAATTCATCAATATAGCTTGGCGCAATTCCCGACATAAAATCCAAGTTACCGCGAATAAATTCCAAAAAAACGGATTGTTTATCAACAACAAATGAAATTGAAACGGCATCCAAATAGGGCAATCTTTTTCCATGATTGAATTCAAAGTAATTCTGATTTTTAACTAGAACCAGTTTCTGATTTTCTTTCCAAATTTTAAGCTGAAAAGGACCTGTACCTATTGGGTGTTTACGAAAATCTTTACCAAAATAATCAACAATTTCATGCGGAACAACAGAACAATACTGCATTTCGAGCAAACTCAGAAAAGGCGGAAAGCAATTTTTTAATTTAATGATGAAAGTGGTATCATTAGGAGCCCTAAAGATTCCATTTCCAAGAGAATCTTTCTCAACATCATTAAAAATCCAATTTCCGGGCGAAGCAATTTTATCACTCAAAATACGCTTAAAACTATAAACAAAGTCAGAACTTACAACCCGCCTACCCTTGCCGTTAATAAATAATGGATCATCATGAAAATAAACATCCGTTCGTAGCTTGAATGTGTATGTAAGCCCATCATTCGAAATTGTCCACGACTTGGCTACACAGGGTTTAATATTTAATGAATCATCGGCTTGTACCAAACCATTAAAGAGCTGATTGCACGCCCATATCTGTGCCTGATCTTTGGCAAAAGCCGGATCAAGAGATGTTATGCCTGCCGATTCATTATACCGAAATACCTTTCGATTGTTATTTTTTAAGGATTTATTGGTACAGCAAGCCAAAAAAATAACAACAACTGATACGATAATTAAGACATGCCGATTTTGTTTCATAAATATAAAAAAACAAATTTAGCACAATTATAATTCGTTTGAATGGTCATTCTTATTTAAAATAAACATAAATAAGTTAAAAAAAATGCTTTCTTTCATCAAATCAATTGTAAGATAGTATTTTTGCAAAAATAAAATAACCATGACCAAACGAATAGCAATTCTAATTTTCTGTCTTAGTTTATTTCCACACTTGTCTGCCCAACAAAAAAATTCGCTTTTATGGGAAATTTCAGGTAACGGCCTAAATCAAAAATCGTATATCTTTGGCACCATGCACATGATTAAAAAATCTGATTTCTTCATTACCCAAATCATGAAAGAAAAACTTATGCAAAGTCAATGTTTTATTACTGAAATTGACATGAATATATCGCTATTAAAACAACTCGAAATATCAAAACAAATGTTTCTCCCCGATGGAAAAACCTTAAAAGATTTCGTTTCGGATACAGATTTTGCTAATTTCAAAAGTTTTGTTTTGGATTCGCTAAATATTAAGGAGGCGAAATTTGAAAAATACATAAGATTAAAACCCTTTTTCTTAAGTGCAATATTGACACAGCAAGCTGTTGGAAAAATAAAAGCCTACGAAAAAGAACTTTATAAAATTGCTAAAAATAATGGAATCCCCTCTGACGGGCTCGAATCCTTTGAATTTCAGTTTTCCTTGGTTGATGCTACTCCAATACAAGAACAGGCTAAGGATTTAATACAGGAAATTTCAACATACAAACAATCGAAACAATTGCTTGCCCAAATGGTTGCTTATTACAAACAGCAGGATTTAGCAGCGCTCTATAACCTAATTGTTAAAGATGCTGATGCAAATAGCGAGTTTAATGAAAATTTTATTTTTAGTCGTAACAAAAAATGGATACCTTTGATAATTGAAAAAATTAAATTGCGTAGTTGTTTTATAGCAGTTGGTGCAGCTCATTTACCCGGCGAACTCGGTATTCTTCAATTATTAAAACAACAAGGCTATACAGTAACCCCTTTAAATTAATTCAACAGTAGATATGAAATCAGCAACATTGCAGCGTAAAAAAATTAAAACTGCGCGATTATCAATAATTTCAAATACATTTTTAATAATTATTAAATTAGCGGTAGGAATTTTAAGCGGTTCCGTGAGTATAATTTCGGAAGCTATACACTCTTTAATGGATTTGATGGCTGCCATTATTGCATTTTTCTCTGTAAAAATATCGGCTTTACCTCCTGATAAAAAACACCCGTATGGACATGGTAAATTTGAAAATATATCAGGGGTTATTGAAGCGATATTGATTTTTATTGCTGCCGGATGGATTATTTTTGAAGCTATCGAAAAACTACTAAAACCAACCACTCCAAATTTTCTTGGTATCGGGGCTATAGTTATGGCAATTTCTGCCGGTGTTAATTTTTGGGTTTCGCGTAGATTATATAAAGTGGCAAAAGAAACAGATTCTGTTGCACTCGAAGCGGATGCATTACATCTAAAAACAGATGTTTACACATCCCTTGGTGTAGCTATCGGATTAATTCTAATTTGGGTGTCGGGGCTAATTTGGAACAAAGCCATTGTGCTAATTGACCCTATAATTGCAATTTTAGTCGCACTACTAATTCTAAAAGAGTCTTATGTTTTACTTAAAAAAGCCTACGCACCTTTGCTCGACACGCCTTTGCCAGATGATGAAATTCTGATAATTGAAAACACAATCAAACAACAAATAACCCCCGAAATGGGATACCACATGCTTCGAACCCGAAAGGCAGGCCACATCAGATATGTTGATTTACATCTTGAAGTTCCCGGAAATCTAAGTGTTATTGATTCGCACAATTTATGCGATATTATCGAGAAAGAAATTATAAGCAAATTAAACCATATTGAGGTTTACATACACATAGAACCCACTCCGCCTAAAGATGGTGATTCGTAATTTGCAATAGAGTAGTCATATTAAAATGCCGACTGTAATTTAAGCTATATCGTCTATTTTTCCACCAATCGGTTTGGCAACCACTTTTGTTTTCCACCTTCCGGTATAATAATAAACGCCTGATGCAATCATGCCAAATGCCCAAGCTATCGGAATGCTCCACCAAATTCCTTTCGAACCATATAGTTCCGATAAAATATAGGCAAACGGAATTCGAAGAATCCATAAAGAAAACAAAGTAATAAACATCGGAATAAGTGTATCACCCGCCCCCCTAATAACTGCCTGTGTTACAAACATGCTTGAAAAAACAATATAAAATGAGCATACTATCACAAGATAGGAATGTCCTATATGAATCACTTCAGCATCGTGATTAAACAATGACATGATTTCGGATCCAAAAAAAATTGCAACAAAAGTAAAAACTATTGATATGCCCGCCGTCATTAATAACGATGCTCTGTATCCTTTTTTTACGCGCTCTAACTTTCCTGCACCCATATTTTGGCCTACAAAGGTTGAAAGTGCCATAGAAAAATTCATGGCAGGCAGCATGGCAAAAGAATCGATTCTGCCGGCAACGGTATATGCAGCAATGGTATTTGTTCCAAAACCATTCACAAAACGCAACAGTGCCATCATGCCCAATGCCACAAAAGTTTGCTGCAAGCCCGATGGAATACCTATCTTCAAACTCTTCATAAAAATCGTCTTGTCGAATTTGATATTTGTAAACGAAAACTTTATCACATCGTGATACTTATTTAGATAAATTACCCCAAGGAAAAAAGAAACAGCTTGTGCAATAACCGTCGCTATGGCTGAGCCTTTGATACCCCATCCAAACACTTTCACAAACAAAATTACCAAAATAACATTCAAAACCGTTGCTATAATCAAAAAATACAAAGGAGTTTTAGAATCGCCAAGCCCACGCAAAATAGAACTAATAGCATTATAACCAAACCCAAAAATAAGACCATATAAGGTTATATCAAAAAAAGTAACCGCATCTGGAATAATACTTTCAGGCAAATCCATCAATCGAAAAATATCCTCACTAAAAACCAAACCAATGATAGTAATAAGAATGGAAGCAAAAAATAAAAAAATGAGCAAACTATCGATAGCTTTCTTAACATTCACAAAATCTTTAGCACCGAAATATTGCGAAATAATTATAGTCGACCCCATAGCAACGCCTATAACTAAAGAAATAAGTACAAAAATAACCGGAAAAGAAGCACCCACTGCAGCCAAAGCCTCTTTGCCAATATAATTTCCAACAATAATACTATCAACAATATTGTATAATTGTTGAAATACATTTCCCAACAACATGGGCAACGCAAATATCAATATTACCTTGCTCTCTTTACCAACAGTTAAATCTTTCATCTTTCCAAAAAGGGCAACAAAGATACGCATTTGAAAAAACGGAGTATTTAAATAAATCAATTTTAAAAAAAAATCATTATCAATATGATGCATATCAATTTTATTATGTAACTTTGATTCTTAATTTAAAATCTAAAAAAATGAAAAAACTTTTATTTATTATTTTTGTTCTATGCGGCGTATCGTCGTATGCTCAACAAATTACCTTGACGTATAGTGATATTGGAACACCAATCCGCACTTACGACGAACGAGTCGACACCGCTGTTCTGAGCTCCATTTCACCAGGCGCTGCAGGCCCAAGCCAAACGTGGAACTTTTCTACCTTACATGACAGTTTGTATCTCAGTTCTGTCAACTTAATCAACACAACGTCTGCACCCCTATCTTCCTTATTTCCTACAGCAACCTTTGCTGCACGCTACGATAGTGCCATCAACTATTATTTCTTCAAAAGTGTGCCCACAGCGCTTACCATGGTAGGTGCAGTTAGTGATTATTTAAACACCAATGATTCCATCAAACTCATTCTGAGTGTTCCGGATACTATTATGCGAATCCCGGCAAATTATGGCGATACTTACACAGTTTATAGTTTTGGTGATACGAAATCCAGATCACATTATTCTTATGACACATTAGGCTATGCAGTTCCCATCGATTCGGTTCGTATTAAACACTCCCAATTAAAAACGATACATTTTGATGCTTGGGGAACCGTCACCACACCAACAAGCACCTTTCCTGCACTGCGACAAAAAGAAACAGCAATATCAAACGATTCCATTTGGGGATACGTTAATTTCCCATTATATCCCCCCATCAATGGATGGCAGTTTCTCACATTGCGCAGCGACACAACCGACACATACAACTGGTGGATGAAACAACTTGGCATCACTGCCGTTAAAATGACCATGGTAAAGCAAACCCCAGTTATTCAACGCGTAGATTGGACATATAATGTGTTTTTAGGCATACCTGAAACCCAAACAACAACACCCGGTTTGTATCCAAATCCGGCTAACGAAATGATTACGATTTCGAACACGAGCAATTTCAGCCAATTGGTTATATTCGATGTTTTGGGCAACGAAATTTCTCGGCAAAATATCCAAAACAATAATCAGATATCATTTTCGGTTAAACCGTTTGCCAATGGAGTTTATTTCTATAATTTGTTGGGCAAAACCGCAAGCAACAATGGAAAATTCGTTGTAAAGCATTAAAATAACAAATAAAAAATTACAAGCAAAAATAGGTTCATGCAAAAGCACGAACCTATTTTTTTTTTAAAACGCTCAACCTAATTTAGTCAGGACCATATAGGTGGCTGGAGTGGCAACATCGCCATACCGATTCTGCAAAGCCAAAAACCTGGCTGCTGTTACACCCAGGCAAACTTTGTTGGTTACAAGATAAGCTTCTATGGTCATAAAATATGAATTACGACCTAATTTTGTTGTTAGAATGAAAGATAGTATCGCTTTGGTTATTTGGTTTTTTTTGATTGTTGAAACGAATTTTAAGGGTATATTATCATAACTGACTGTTTTGTTCACAAATAGCCGGTTTTTTATATCTGGAAAGCTCAAAATATTCCTTGGAAAGTTCAGCACTTTCCTTAGAAAGTTGAGCACTTTTCTTATATTGTGAAGCGATGTTTGAATGTAAAATGGATTTTCCCGAATCAAGAAAATCCTCAACAACAGAAAACTGCGGCGGATAAAAAACCGGTGGTCATAGAAATATAATATATAGCAGCGCCTATCAACTGCTAAAAAATGGACAGTTGGATGCGTAGTTACCCTCACTTTAAAAAACAAAATGGCATCTACAATTTCGAATCATGATTTCACTAGCAAGGGTAATCACTCGAAAAATATTTTTTATCATATATCTTTGCGAGGATACTGTTTGGGTTACTTATTTCCATACATCGGTTTTCAAATCGTAGTGCAATTCGCCAATCCCAATGCTTTCGGTTTGCATTAAATGGCGCGAATCGGTGGCATACACCATCATCTTCTGATACGATTCGGCATCAATTGTTGGTTTTTCGTTTTCAAATTTGCCAACAGGCAGTATATAAAACCGTTTGCGGCCATTTTCAACCGGAGTATAAACCCAGCTTAAATAATAGCCGCAGTTGGTTATTGTAGTTGCATTATGTTTTTTGGTGAGTTGCAGTTGCACCATCAGTCCCCCATCTTTATAGCGGTCGCGCTGATTCGAAACAAAATTGCCCAACGAGTAGGCCACCATTACCTGTCTGCCGCTGCTGTCTGGAAAATTCTTTCGTTCAATACGCTGTATTACGTGTGGGTGCATACCTATGATTATATCGGCACCATGCACCAAACACAATTGGGCAATATCCTTTTGGAATTGATTTGGTTGTGATTGGTATTCGTCGCCCCAATGTATAAACACAATGGTTTTATCGCAAACCGAGTCAGTGGCACGCTTCAGGTCAAGTTTCATTTGAAGGGTATCAATCAAATTCACCAGGGTAGGCTGTGGAATACTGATACCGTTGGTACCGTAGGTATAATTGAGCAAAGCCAGTTTGAAACCCTTTTTGCGAATAATCATGGGGTAATTTGCATCGCGCTCCTGCTTATTCACAAAAGTGCCTGTATGTTTTAGCTGCGCACTGTCGAGCAAACGAATAGTGCGTTCAATACCCATGCGGCCGCGGTCGCACGAATGGTTGTTGGCCGTGCCCACAATATTGATACCCGACCATAAAAGCGCATTCACAATTTGTTCGGGCGCACTAAACTGTGGATAACCCGTGTAGGGCTTACCACCCAGCGTAAACTCAAAATTAGCAATAGCCACATCACTTTGACGAATAATAGGTTCCACATATTTAAAACACGAGTCGTAGGCATAAGTTTGCAGCGAATCGTTCCAAGCACCATCAATTTGCGTTTGGTGTTGCATCACATCTCCCATAAAAACCAGCGTTAAGGTTGAATCCGTTTCCGGAAGATTTTTTACAATGTTATGATCGGTCGTTATCTTCGAGAAAATAAAAAAACCAAAACCAAACACGATGGCAACAAGCGAATATTTTATCAAGAGTTTCATTACGTACAAAAAGTTTTAAATTAAATATTGATAATCAGATAATACTGTATGAGATGTTTCGGGACCCAACCTGAATCAGATTTACGACAAATTCGGAAATTAGTTACCTACAATTATATAACCTTGCGTTTCCAACCACCTTTTTTTAAATAGAAAAACGAAATAACGAAAATTACAACAAAATATTCGGCTTCTGAAACCCAAGCCACGGCCAAAGGCAATTTATACACCAGCACCACAAAATAAACTGTCAATAAATACAAAACAACTCCCACCACCTCTATAAGCATGGCAATTCGCGTGTTTCCTGTGCCGGTTACCCCACTATAAAAATTCATAGTAAGCGAAAAAATAATTAAGGTAGCAATAACCACATAAAACGAATTCATTGCGGCACGAATCAGCTCCGTATCCGAGGTGTAGAGCGACAACAATTGCGTTGGAAACAAAATAGCCGGAATTAAAAGTACCACCATAGAATAGAAACACAATTTGGTAATTTTCTTTATTAGCGGAATCACCCACTCCTTTTTCCCTTTGCCGATTATATTACTCACCATGGTACTAGTAGCCGAACTAAAAGCCCACCCCGGAATCATAAAAAAGATGTAAATACTCCTAACGATATTGGTTATGGCAAGCTGATGTTCTCCTCGTTGTTCAATCAACAAAAAAAACGTAAACCACGATGCCAGCGAAATAACATGTTGTAAAATAATGAATCCCGAAACATCCAGAATAATTATAATAACCCGAAAATCATATTTTTTTTGTTTAAACAGCCGATACTTCTTCAAGTCAACAACCAACAGCGTAATAATAACAAAATACAACACCGAAACAAATTCGGCTATCACCGTGGCAATGGCTGCACCTGCAATACCCATTTGTGGAAATCCGAATTTGCCAAAAATAAGCACGTAGGCAAACACCACATTTACCGAAGCTAAAATTACAGAGTTAATAGCCAAATGTCGAGTTTTGAATATACCCGTATAAAACGCCCTAAAAGCACAACCTATATAGGTAAAAAACAAACCATACACCCTGTATTTCACATAAAGCATTGTTTTTTCGCAAACTTCCGGCGACGATAAGATATGGCTTAAAACGGGAGAAAAAAACAAATGAACCACCACAAAAATAATCAACGCAGCAATAATCAAAAACATGACACTCAATTCAAATACACTACCCACTTCCTCGGGTTTGTTTTCGCCCAGCCGTCGCGATATAATTATTTGAGTCCCTATGCTAAAACCCAATCCAATGATGAAAAGCAACACATAAAACGTTCCACCAATAGCCGATGCACCCAATTCGGCTTCGCCAACTCGTGCCAAAAAAATTGTATCGGTAACATTGATAATGTTCTCGGCAAACATACTCAGTATGATAGGATACGTCAAACTCCAAATTTCTTTGTTGGATGGAAGTTTCAAAACAATTTATTTTTTGCAAAGTTATAGCAAAAGCACCTAGCAAACGGTATCATTAATTAAATCTATAAATAAAGCAACAATTATTGTATTTCACAGAAATGAAAAAAATATTTCAATTATAATTATTTTATACCGTGATGCAACAAACATAAACAATAGCTTCACTTTACACCTGTTTAAATAGTAATATTCTATGTTTTAAATATGTATTTTAGGTTACCATTATATTAATTTTAAAAATAAATTACTGTTAAATTGCATTAGGTAAATAAAATATTGTACTTTTATTTCATATTTGTTGTTTCCAAATGCAACCTTTTTTAAAGCGATGCGTAATATGGGGTGTTTATATGTTTGGTAATCTTAAAGCTAACCTATTGTACCCGATTAAGAACAACATTATTTATTTAATTTTTATAATAAAATAAGGATTATGAAAAAAGTTTTAGCTCTTGTTTTTGTGCTTGCTTTTGTGCATTTCTGCTCATACTCTCAAGAAATAAATGATAGTGTTCTGCTAATCGAAAGAAATGCATTATTTCAAAAATATAATGAAGCAAATTCACCTGAAGGGTTCGATAACTGGCAGGGATTGCAGGAAATTTCAAAGCAAGCAAATACAATTATTGAAAAAGATAATGTGTTATTGAATTTACTCGACAAACGATTAAGCCAAATTAGTCATTACAGCGATTCCATTTCAAAAACCCAAACACAATTCGCAATACTAAACAATGATAAAAATTCTCTCGACACCTTTGTGAATACCTATGTATTATATGGTGCAATTTTTTTAGGTATAGCATTATTGGTTCTATTTATACTCTTGATAAGAGGAACCGTCAGAAAAAGCTTGCTAAAAAAACAACTAAAACAAAAATCTGTAGAGTTAATTACGCTGGAAGAACGCATGACTACTTCTGTTGAGTTAGTTGAATCCAGTTTGCATGATAAAGATATTTATCTTAAGAAAATTATACGAGAAAAAGAAATTGCAGAACAAAAACTGGCAGAACTACAAGGTGAAGTTGTTGAATTAAAATTCAAACTTATTGACCAGCAAGAAATTTCAGAGAGCCAGCTTAAGGAGATTAAAACTTCGGAAAGCATTTTATTGCATAACATGGTAATTTACGAATGCAAAATTAAAGAACTTGAAGAAAAAATTGCCAAAATATCCAAACATAAGAAAAATGCTGCAATTGCTATAGCACAATTTCCTGAAGAAAAATACAAACAAGAAAAAATTGAATTAGAAAATAAGATTGAAGAACTTCAAACCAAGAATGGCACATTAGATTATCAAATAAACGCTCAAGCCGAAGAAATTTCATTGCTAAGTGCCAAACTGAAAGAAGCAATAAAACCTGATTCCAGTTATTTAGAATATCAGATTTCGGAGCTTGAAACAAAAAATTCAATGCTCTTAAATCAGGCAAATAGTTATACCGAAGAAATCACTCAAATTATTATCAAGTCGGAAGAAGCTATAAAACAGGAAAAAGCGGATTTAGAAAACAAAGTTGCTGAACTTGAAAAAGTAAATGAATCTTTAGAAACCAAACTAAATGAACACGCGAAGGAAATTTTCCAAATTATCGTTACATCAGAGGAAACTATAAAACAGGAAAAAGCAGAACTTGAAAATAAAATAGCAGAACTTGAAAGTAAGAACTTAGGCTTAGAAGGTGAATTAAGCTCTCATAATTCTGAAATCTCAGAATTAGTTGCCAAAACTGAAGAAACAAACAAGTTTGAAAAAGAAAATTTAGAAACCAGAATTGCAGAACTTGAAAACAAAAATTCAACTCTAGAAATTCAATTACAAGAGCATAACGAAGAGATTTCGCAAATGGTAGCCAAATCTGAAGAAACGATAAAACAAGAAAAAGAAAGTTTTGAAAATATAATTGCTGAACTTAAAAACAGTAATACGACCCTTTCGAACCAACTAATTGCACAATCGGAAGAACTTGCTCAATTATTAATCTCTTCGGAAGAAATTATTAATAAGGAAAAATCAAATCTGGAAAACCGAATTTCAGAACTTGAAAATCGAAATCATCATTTGGCAAACCAATTCGATAATCAACTGCATGAAATGAAGATTGTTATTGCGCAACTAGAAGAAAACAATTCACTATTGACCGGTAAAATTTCCACACAAACGGAAGAAATTTCGCAATCATTAGACACATCGCAACAACAGCATTTACAAGAAAAAGAAAAATTAGAAAACAATATTTCTGAACTTAAAAACAAAAATTCTATGTTAGAAAATCAAGTTGATAACCAAAGAATAGATTTAGAAAATAAGATTTCTGAACTGGAAAAAAGAAATTCAACCTTGGCAAATTATGTCAATACACAAGCCGAAGAAATTTCTCAACTTAAAAATAAATCCGAAGAAGAAGCAAAAACTGGACGAGATGATCTAGAAGCAAAAATAAATGACTTGGAAAGCAAAAATTATTATTTAGCTAATCTAGTGAACAATCAAAAAGTTGAACTGGAAAACAAAGTTAAAGAACTTGAAAATAAGAATTCCATACTAAACTATCAGGTTAATAACCAGTCAGAGGAGCTTTCGCAACTCGTACTTAAATCAAATCAAGCATCTGAAAATGCAGATGCAATTATGAAAGAAAAAACCTACTGGGAAACGAAAATAAAAGGACTTGAGCAACGAAACATTACTCTTGCTGACCATGTAACAACTCAAGCTGATGAAATTTCTCAGTTAACTTATAGAGCAAATCATGCAACTGAAGAAGCAGCAAAAACCGAAAGAAGCATTTGGGAAAACAAAATTCGTGATCTTGAAAGCAAAAATATAATGTTATCCGATTTGCTTACAAATCAAAAATCTGATTTAGAAAATAAAGTAGTTGAACTTGAAAAAAGAAATTCGTTATTAACAAACCAGGTAAATAATCAAACATCTGAAATTTCGCAGTTGATTATGAAGGCTAATCAGATGTCGGATGCTGTGCTAAAAACAGAAATGATGAACAAACAAAACAGGATTTCGGAAATGGAGAACAGAAATTACACAATGCCAAATCCGGTAAATAAACATATAGATGATGTTCCTCGCATGATATTGAAATCGGTTGAACCAAAAGAATTTTCAAACGACCTGCACACCAAACCAGAAACCACCAATGATTTTAGCAAAAAGGTAGATGAGATTGAATTAAAAATGATTAAGTTAGAAAAATTGGAAACCCTTTATCAAAAAAGAATCATTTCGCAAGAAGAATATCTACAAATGAAAAACAAATACCTCTACGATTTGTAGGCTATTGCGGTAGTAGCTCAGTTGGTAGAGCATCAGCTTCCCAAGCTGAGGGTCGTGGGTTCGAAT
>JBAXWF010000056.1:0-26039 GCA_037128515.1 Bacteroidota bacterium
ATATCGGCACATTATATTACCGTTGGATTTTAATCGCGAATCGAAAGAAAAGGCAGCATGGTCGGGTTATATTAGCACTTTAAATAAATCGACAGTATATGTGTTAAGTCGCAACTACAAGGATGCCTATTTTGCGGCATCGCTACGCACCAACATTGTGTTGGTCGACAAATTGTTTAACAACCTTGGGGTGGCCGTTGAATTTATAAAAGAGCCTGATATAACTGTCGATATTGATAAATATGCCGTGGAATATGCCTGGCTTAACCAAGGTGATATTGTTGTTGTGATGGCCACCAAAGAAATTTCGATTGACGATTTAATAATGGGATTGAAAGAAAAGAGAATTATTGAAAACAAATACAAACTCCCCATTATGCTTATTAACCCTCGCGACGATTTGTATTTGCCTTGTGGATGTTGATTGCGGTGTTAAAGAACGGTATTTTTATTTAGAAACCCAATTCCGGGGTTTAAATGAGCTCCTCCGAACTTAACAGGAGGCACTCTTAGTTTAACCGGAAGCCCTCCGAGCTCAAACGGAGCCCCTCCGAGCTTAACCGGAATCGTTCCGAGTTTAACGGGAACTCCTACGTGTTTGTTCGGAATCGTTCCGATTAACATCGGAATGGCACTTTTTTCTTAAAGGGTTCTATTTTTTAATGTAAAAGGCCGAAAAATGAAGTCAATATTCGTTCCGAATTATCCTTCACTTACGTTATCATCGTTAAGATTAACATCGAGCTTTGCTGTAACCGTTGTTTTAAAAAGCCGTTTCTGAAAAAGTAATAAAACTAAAACCCCTATGGTAATAGCACTATCGGCAATATTAAACACCGGTTGAAAAAACTCCAACAATTGGCCGCCAAAATAAGGAACCCAATTGGGCCACGTAGTATTGATAATTGGGAAATAAAGCATATCAACCACTTTGCCGTGCAAAAACGTACTATATCCCCCTGTGGCCGGAAAAAGCACCGCTTTATCGTAAGGCGTACTTTCGTTAAAAATTAAACCATAAAACGCACTATCCACAATATTGCCTATAGCGCCAGTAAAAATCAGCGCAATTGTAATAATTAAAAACTTGCTAGCTTTCTTTTTTATAAGCGTATACATATACCACGCAATGGCACCGCTGGCAATAATGCGGAACATGGTGAGCAGAATTTTGCCATAACTTCCGGCAAATTCCATACCGAAAGCCATGCCGTTGTTTTCGATAAAATGAATTTGAAACCAGTTTAGGCCAAACACATAGTGACTTTCGCCAATAAAAAAATGCGTTTTAATGTAGAATTTGATGATTTGGTCTAAAAGCAATACCAAAACAATAACACCGATAGCAATAATTCCAAGCCGATATTTCGCAATAAAATTATTGATTTGTTTTGAAAATGATTTCGGAGGCATCGAATACTAAAAATTAAGAAAAGATAAAACTTAATCTTTCGATTTTTT
This sequence comes from Bacteroidota bacterium, assembly GCA_037128515.1. GTDB lineage: Bacteria > Bacteroidota > Bacteroidia > Bacteroidales > CAIWKO01 > CAIWKO01. The sequence continues at coordinate 1,462 of JBAXWF010000056.1, forward strand.
CTGCTTCAGTTTGGCATCAATACTTAGCGTAGCGTGCGGAACAATTCTCAGGCGTTCTTTAGGTATCAATTCACCGGTAACGCGACAGATTCCATAGGTTTTATTTTCGATGCGGATCAACGCGTTTTCAAGGTTTTTAATAAACTTGGTTTGACGCATAGCCAATTGGCTGTTTTCTTCTTTCGAAAGCACTTGCGAGCCTTCTTCAAGTATTTTAAATGTTGGCGAGGTGTCGTTAATATCTTCTCCACCACTATTCGAAAAAGCCTCGGTCAGAATTTCCAAATCTTTTTTGGCTTCGGAAAGCTTAGTTAAAATAATTTCTTTAAATTCCAGAAGCTCCTCGTCAGAGTACATATTTTTTAATGTTGCTTCTTTCTTCAATACCGGTTTTGTCACCGTTTTTTTTGCCATATGGCTTTTTACTGTATCTTTTTTAATCTTCTTTTCCATAACCCTTCTTTTTGAGATAAATTAACTAAACTTTTTTAAAGAAACAAAAGTTGATATTTCGTCAGTAAGTTCCACCAATGTTTTATCGGCAGAAAGCTGCTCAGTTATTGTTAGTGAAGCTGCTAAAATTTCGCTGCAAATATAGCTAAAATTATTTTGAATAGCATTCACAATTCCGTCATGTTTTTCTACTACAACCACAATTTTATCTGTCACCTCGTAATTTTTATCTTTTCTGATATTTTGAATCCGGTTTACCAGCTCCCGAGCAATACCCTCATTTATGAGTGCTGTTGTAAGTGTTACATCCAAAGCCACAGTTATATTGCCCGATGATGCTATTACCCAGCCGGGTATGTCTTCGGTTTGAATTTCAACATCATTCATTTCCAATTCAATCGTTTCGCCATCGATAACCAACTGTAAAATGCCATTTTTCTCGATTTTGTTAATTTGATCCTGATTAAACGTAGAAACACATGAAGAAATTTGTTTCATAAGTTTCCCGAATTTAGGCCCCAAAGTTTTATAGTTAACTTTTATCTTTTTAACCAATATACCTGCCGAGTTACCAATGTATTCTATCTCTTTAACGTTAACTTCAGATAAGATAAGATTTTTAACTGCCTCAATTTGCTTTTTGATTTTTTCATTAATCACCGGAATCATAATTTTGGTGAGGGGCTGCCTAACCCTGAGATTATGTTTTTTGCGCAACGAAAGCACCATAGACGATATTTTTTGCGCCAATTGCATGCGTTCTTCCAAATCTTTATCAACAAATTGCGGGTTTGCCACCGGGAAATTGGTTAAATGAATGGATATTTCTTGTTTTCGTTGGGTTACATTGTTCAAATCTAAAAATAACCTATCCATAAAAAATGGTGCTATTGGCGATGCCAGCGAGGCAATAGTTTCCAAACAGGTGTACAAGGTTTGATATGCTACCACTTTATCTCCGGAGTATTCTCCTTTCCAAAACCGGCGACGGCACAATCGAACATACCAATTGCTTAAAAATTCATCCACAAAATTCTGAATAAGCCTGCCAGCACGGGTGGGTTCGTAGTCGGCGTAACATTCGTCAACTTGCAATATTAGAGTGTTGAGTTCCGATATGATCCATCGGTCAATTTCCGGACGATTTGCAAGTGGAAAGTCCGCTTCATGAAAAGCAAAACCATCAATATTGGCATACAAAGCAAAAAAAGCATACGTGTTATGCAATGTACCAAAAAACTTCCTGCGGGTTTCGTCAATGCCTTCCAAATCAAATTTAAGGTTGTCCCAGGGTTGGGAGTTGGTAATCATATACCAGCGCGTAGCATCCGGGCCATATTTACCAATGGTTTCAAAAGGGTCAACCGCATTACCTAAACGTTTCGACATTTTATTGCCGTTTTTGTCTAGCACCAATCCGTTTGAAACAACATTTTTAAAAGCAACGCTGTCGAAAAGCATGGTTGCAATAGCGTGCAGTGTAAAAAACCATCCACGGGTCTGATCAACTCCTTCGGCAATAAAATCAGCAGGGAAATTATGAATGAAAAAATCCATTTTCTCGAACGGATAATGGCATTGAGCATAGGGCATTGCCCCTGAATCAAACCAAACATCAATTAAGTCGGGTTCACGAAACATTTTTTTGCCTGTGGGCGAAACTAAAATAATTTCATCAACATAGGGCCTGTGAAGGTCGATAGTGTCGTAATTCTCTTTCGAAAAATCGGATGGAGTGAAGTATTTATATTGATTTTCGTCCATAAAACCTGCCGCAACAGCTTTCGCCATTTCAGCTTTCAGTTGTTCTGCCGAATGGATGCATATTAGCTCCGAATGGTCTTCGTTAGCCCAAATGGGTAATGGAACACCCCAGTAGCGTGAACGGGAAAGATTCCAGTCGACGAGGTTTTCGAGCCAATTACCAAAACGTCCGCTTCCAGTACTTTCGGGTTTCCAGTTGATAGTTTTGTTTAGTTCTATCATGCGCTCTTTTACTGCGGTCGTTTTAATAAACCATGAATCCAACGGATAATACAAAATGGGTTTGTCGGTGCGCCAGCAATGCGGGTATGAGTGTTCGTATTTTTCGGCTTTAAAGGCTCTGTTTTCTTTTTTAAGTTTTATAATAATATCAATATCCACATTGTTATCAGTGGCAACAGCATTGGTATCGTATTCGCTTTTAACATACCTGCCTGCAAATTCGCCCATAGATTCAACAAATTTGCCTTGTTTATCAACCAAAGTAAGCGAACCCAAGCCCTGTTGTTTTGCTGTACGAAAATCGTCGGCACCAAAACTGGGTGCAATGTGTACAATACCTGTACCGTCATCGGTGGTAACAAAATCGCCAAGCACCACCTTAAATGCATCACCATCGGTAGGCTGAACATAAGGTAACAATTGTTCATAAAGCAATCCGGCCAAATCTTTTCCTTTATAATGTGCGACAAGTCTGAACGGAATATTTTTATCACCGACTTTGTATTCGCCAAAAGATAGCTCCGCATTTTTCTCCGGAAAATACTTGTCCTTAAGTTCGCTGGCAAGAATAACTGTGATGGGCAACCCCGTATATTGATTAAAAGTTTCTATAACAACATATTCAATTCCGGAACCAACTGCCAAAGCGGTATTTGATGGAAGAGTCCAAGGGGTGGTTGTCCATGCCAATATAAAGACATCTTCTTGCTGGTTTTTAAACAAATCAGCTACCAGCGGATGTTCATTTTTTAAAAGTTTAAACTGAGCTACCACGGTACTATCTTTCACCATTTTGTAACATCCGGGCAAGTTTAGTTCGTGCGAACTCAATCCGGTACCAGCAGCCGGCGAATAGGGCTGAATAGAGTACCCTTTGTATAAAAATCCTTTTTCATATAATTTCCCGAGTAGGTTCCAAACGGTTTCAATGTATTTATTATCGAAAGTGATATATGGATCTTTTAAATCAACCCAATAGCCCATTTTCATTGTCAGGTCATCCCACAGATCTTTATATTTCATCACCTCTTTGCGGCATTGTTTGTTGTAATCTTCAACACTTATAGTCTTTCCTATATCTTCTTTGGTGATTCCAAGCGTTTTTTCAACAGCAATTTCAATGGGTAACCCATGGGTGTCCCAACCGGCCTTACGTTCAACAAAGTGTCCTTTTAGGGTTTTGTAGCGGCAAAACAAATCTTTGACGGCGCGTGCCATCACGTGATGAATGCCTGGCTGTCCGTTTGCTGAAGGAGGTCCTTCATAAAAAACAAACGAAGGCTGTCCTTTGCGGTTGGTAATACTTTTATTAAAAATATCGTTGTCGTGCCAATATTGTTGAATCTCTTCAGCGGTTTTTGTCAGGTTAAGCTGTTTGTATTCGGTGTATTTCTTTTCCATTCTCCAAATATTGTGATATAAAAAAACGAGCAAAGGTAAATAATTCGAAGGAAATAATCATAAAATTAGATTGTAACGCAATCGTATGTGCAAAAAACACGCTTCTGAGCTCAGTCAGATAGGCGAGTATTAGCAGACAATTTCCTAGAATTTGAAATAAATCCTAGCAAAAAACAGATACAGATATCTGCTTTATTTTGATTTTGTATTTAATAAGAACGATTGGCGAATCGATTGTGTTTCGTACATCCACGATGGTTCTATTATTTGTCCTTGATCATTTTGACTACCACCAAGTCCGACCGGACCCCCTATCCTATTACCCCCTTCACCATATAATCCCCCGTTGTTTCTCGCCATGCCTCTGGTTTCTCTGCTATGGTCCATATCGGCAGCTGATGCTGCATTTTCGAGTTTGGGATTTTCGATACCGTTTTCTTTTAATCGTAAAACTATTTGCTTTTCTGCAACTTTTTGCAGATTGTAGTTGTTGCCAAACAATTCGCGTAAGGGTATTTTAATTTCAATTGACATTATACCGGTGCTATCCCAATCGATAGCATATACGATGGTGTTTATGATTATATTACTTTCGAGAAGACCTTTGGTAAATGCAAAACCCCAAACTTCGACATCGGTGGGCATGAGCATGTATTTTTGTTTCAGCAAGGGTGTTTGTTTTTCCTCGACAGGTTTTCCGTCGGGCTTCTCGTATTTGTTGTTTAAAAAGGGCAAAAAGACCATGCTTGCTTTTCGGGCAGTTTTTATTTTAGTAGTCAAATCAAGGTTTATTCCGCCACGTGCAATTTTTAGCTGTGTCATGGGGTCGGGGATTTTGACCATGATATATAAATTGCTGCTGTCGTTTCGGATATCGAATGCTAGTTGAGTTTTGCTGTCAAAATAAGGCGGGCGACTTTTCCAGTCGGTGATTTTGCCGTCGATTTTCAAGGGGGTTACTTGCCAATTGATGGTATTATACGTTTGTGCAAACAAACAACCCGAAACAAATGGCAACAAAACTATGGATATTATCTTTTTCATATAAAATTTGTCACAAAGATATTGTTTTTATAAGTCGTTGATGACAACTGCAGCACAATAGCATCCAAACACCACAGGCATATATGATATAGTGCCGACTATAGATTTTTTATTTTTGGTGTTGGCGTTGAATATTACCGACGATTTTACGGGCTGCTCTATTGAAAAAACTGCCTTAAATCCATTGCTTACACCCAATTTGCGCAAGCGTTTGCGTATGTCAAATGCAAAAGTGCAGGTGTGTGTTTCGGAAATATCGGCAATTTGAATTTTGGAAACATCAAGTTTTGCTCCTGCTCCCATGGCACTTACAATACGGTGGTTGAGCAACACACCGTTGAGCAGCATATAGGCTTTGGGCGAAAGTGTATCGATGGCATCCACAATGTAATCGAACTTGTTATGCAGGAGTGCTACCATGGGTTTGCCTTCCAGATATTGTGCAATCAAATTCAGTTCCATGTCGGGGTTGATATCGCGTAGGCGCGCTGCCAACACTTCGGTTTTCTTTTGCCCTTCAGTGCTTTTTAGCGCTATAAGTTGCCGGTTGCGGTTGCTGGGTTCAACACAATCGGAATCTATCAACGTTAGTTTGCCGATTCCTGCACGGCACAACATTTCGGCAGCGGCACTACCTACACCTCCCAAACCCATAACCAAAACATGCGACTGTTTGAGCCGGATGATTTTTTCAGTTCCAATCAACAATTCGGTTCGTTCGAGCCAATCAGGGATTTCGGTCATGAGTGATGCTTGGTGTTGGTTAGCCTAAAACTGTAATACCTTTTTTAATCCTTTGTAAGGTTTCTTCTTTGCCAATGATTTGAATAATTTCGAACAAATCAGGGCCCTTTGATGCACCTACTATAAGCAATCGCAATGCATTCATCACTTGTCCGGTGTTGAGTTGCTGCTGAGCAATGTGGTGCATCACTCGTGCTTTGGCATCTTGGGCCGTGAAAGGTTGGGTGGTTTGTATTACGGTGCTTACAGTTTTCATGGTGTATGCCGATTCTGCGTTCCAGCGTTCTTTCACCGCCTTGGAGTCGTAGTTGTTGGGGGCATAGAAAAAGAACGAAGCCTGATTCCAAAACTCGTGTACAAATGTCATACGGTTTTTGACCAAGCCAACAATAGTTAATAGCAATCGGTTGTCGGGGTGAATTACTTTGAGTGCGAGCTCCGGTGTTACAAGTTGCGCCAAGATTTCGTTGTTCATTTGTTGTACATACTTATGGTTAAACCATTTTGCTTTTTCGGGATCGAACTTGGAGCCCGACCTCCCTACTCTTTCTAAAGAAAATGCTTCAATGAGTTGTTCCATCGAGAAGATCTCTTGCTCGGTGCCGGGGTTCCAACCCAAAAAGGCCAACATATTGATGAATGCATCAGCCAAATACCCCGACTCTTTGTAGCCCGACGAAATTTCATTCGTGTTGGGGTCGGTCCATTGTAAAGGAAACACTGGGAAACCCAATCTATCGCCATCGCGTTTACTGAGTTTGCCATTGCCCTCGGGTTTTAGTAACAGGGGCAAGTGAGCAAATTGCGGCATGGCATCTTCCCAACCCAAATAGCGATACAACAACACATGCAAAGGTGCCGAGGGCAGCCATTCTTCGCCGCGTATTACATGCGAAATTTCCATCAGATAATCGTCGACAACATTGGCCAAATGATAGGTGGGCAGGCCGTCGGACTTAAAAATAACCTTATCGTCTAGCTGCGAAGAGTTAACACGAACCTGGCCGCGTATTAGATCGTTGACAAAGATTTCTTCATTTTGTGGAATTTTAATACGTACCACATAGGGTGTGTCCGATTCCAACCGAGCCTTTGTTTCGGCAGCAGTAATTACAAGTGAATTGCAAAACTGCAGGCGATTGGTTTGGTCGTATTGAAAGGTTTTCTTTTGTGATTCGTGTTGTTTTCGAATTTCGTCGAGATGTTGAGGGGTGTCGAAAGCATAGTAGGCATTGTTGTTTTCGATCAGATGTTGTATGTATTGTCGGTATATTGATTTGCGTTCCGACTGCCGATAGGGCGCATGCGGCCCCCCTACGCCTACGCCTTCGTTATATGCTATTCCGCACCATTTAAGTGATTCAATAATATAGTCTTCGGCGCCGGGCACATAACGTGTTTGGTCGGTATCCTCGATACGCAAAAGCATGTCGCCACCCAGTTTTTTAGTAAACAAATAGTTATATAATGCGGTGCGGACACCTCCAATATGCAGTGGGCCTGTGGGGCTGGGAGCAAAGCGAACTCTGACTTTTTGTTTCGACATGATGTGGGGCGTTTTTCTGCAAAAGTAGAGATTTTATTGTTAATTAAAAATTCAGAATGTGTATTGACGCTATTGCTAGGTTTTATTGTTAATGAAAAAATGGTAAAAGTTTATAACAAAAAAGGTGAAAGGCGGAGGAAGGATATAATTATTGATGGTGGGTTGGTTATTTGTCTTGTTGTTTTTTTGTTATTTAGTTTCGAGTGGGTGAATTTTAATTGTTCACTGCATACAAAACAATTAAATTTCCGTTAAACAATAAAAAATAAATCGCTTTATTCGTTTAATTCATAATTTTGATAAAAATCTGTTCGTATAATTCATCAATAATAACTTCATTTTATGAAAAAGATAATTTACGCAATTACATTTCTTCTGATTTCAGTATCTGTGAGCTCCCAAACCTTTTATGGTAAAGATGCACAAGCCATTATTCCCGGGGCAGAGCTAGTAGTAATAGATGCTGTATTAAACACGCCATCGTTTATTCATTTCGCCAAGGATTCGGAGGTTGATTATAGATTATTTCAAGGTTGGTTGACCAATCATGTTAAAATTAGTCAGGATTTTGGCCTGAAACTAATTAAAACCGAGACCGACGAACTGGGATTTACGCATTATCGTTATCAGCAAACGTATAAAAGCATACCGATACACTCCAATATATTTGTTGTTCATGTGAAATCGGGAGCAATTGAAAGTATGAATGGGCAGCTATTTTCCACTATGGATGTGCCTGCTACTGCTTCGCTAACCGAGGCCCAAGCCCTAAATTATGCATTAACATTTGTTGGTGCCGATTCCTATAAATGGCAGATTGTAGAAGAAGAAGCCCTACTAAAAACAACGCTCAACGATGATAAAGCCACCTATTTTCCGAAAGGAGAATTGATGATGGTTCCTACAGACAGAAATTTTAAAGGCACCAACTTAAGGCTGACATACAGATTTGATATTTATGCCCATCATCCGATGAGCCGCCAATGGGTATTTGTGGATGCTATAACAGGAAAAGTGATATTGACATTGAACCGTATCATGACCGAAAACACGGATGTGAATGTAAATGCCTCGGCTACGGCAGCAACCAAATATAGCGGCACCAGAACCATTATGACCGATTACACCGGCACCACCTATCGATTGCGCGAAACCGGCAGGGGATTGGGTATTGAGACATATAATCTGGCTTTGGGGACCAACTATGGCACGGCTACTGATTTTACTAATGCCACCACCACCTGGACCGACACCAATGCAGCTCAGGATGAAGTGGCTCGAGATGCGCACTGGGGTACCGAAAAAACCTGGGATTATTACAGCCTTGTGCACAGTCGCAACAGCATAGACAATTTGGGTTTTAAACTGTTAAGCTATGTGCATGCCGATTTGGTTGGCATGGGATATACCGATAACGTGAATGCTTTTTGGGATGGCACTCGCATGACCTATGGAGATGGTGACGGCACCTATTCGCCATTGACCACTCTAGATATATGCGGCCACGAAATTACACACGGTTTAACTTCAAACACAGCCAACCTGAATTATCAAGACGAATCGGGCGCATTGAACGAGGGCTTTAGCGATATATTCGGAACCAGTATAGAGTTTTATGCCAAACCACCGCTGGCCAGCGGCAACTGGACTATTGGAGAACAAATAGGCGGTGCTTTTCGCGATATGTCGAATCCCAATGCCGACCAACAGCCCGATACTTATAACGGTACATATTGGTACGCCGGAACAGGCGATAATGGGGGTGTACACACCAATTCGGGTGTGGTTAACTATTGGTATTACCTGCTTTGTCAGGGAGGTTCGGGCACCAACGATATTGGCAATGCTTATAGCGTTACCGGAATTACGATGGCCAAAGCCGAAAAGATTGCTTTCCGCACTCTGACGGTTTATCTCACCTCATCGTCGACCTATGCTGATGCCCGCGTGGCTTCGTTGCAAGCTTGTGCCGACATATACGGAGGTTGTTCTGCCGAAGCAATAGCTGTTATCAAAGCATGGTATGCTGTGGGTGTGGGTGCTGCTTATGTGGCCAGTCCCACGCATGCCGATTTCACTGCCTGCCCCGTGACCCAATGTACCAATGCCCCTTTCAATGTGCAGTTCAGCAATATAAGCACCAGTGCTAATACTTACAAATGGTATTTTGGCGATGGCAACAGCAGCACCCTTACGGCTCCCGCAAACTCCTATGCAACTAACGGCACCTTTAATGTGAAATTGGTAGCTTATGGAGGCACTTGCGGTTCGGACTCTATTACTAAAAACGCTTTTATTTCGGTTGGCCCGGCTTATCCTTGTCAGATATCTGTTCCGGCAACGGGAACCGGCACCACCCAAACATCGTGCACCGGCAACTTGTACGATAGCGGCCTTTGTGGCGATTATACCGACAACACTTCAGGCACCATCACCCTATCACCTACGGGCGCCACATCGGTTACAATTACTTTTAATTCGTTCAGTTTTGAAAGTGGATACGATTATTTGTATGTTTACAATGGACCAAACACCGCCTCGCCACAGTTTACCGGTAGTCCGTTTAGTGGGAACACCTTACCCGGACCACTCACTTCCACAGCAGGGTCAATCACCATTAGGCAAACCAGCGACCAAGGTGTTGTAGCTTCGGGATTTTCGCTCAACTGGACTTGTGCCACAGCAACCAGCCCGCCTGTTCCGGCTTTTGTAGCCAATACCACCACCAGTTGCACTGGCACTATAGGTTTTACCGACCAGTCGACCAATTTACCGATTGCGTGGTTGTGGAAATTTGGCGACGGACAAACCTCCACGCTGCAAAACCCAACACACACTTATGCAGCCAACGGCGTGTACACAGTAAAGCTGAAAGCGACTAATATTTATGGAAACGATTCGCTAACAAAAACCAGTTATATCAACATTAGTATGCCTGCCGGACCCATCGGTACAGGTGCTACTATATGCACAGGCCAAACGGCTCATCTTGCGGCAACGGGAAGCGGCATTTTAAAATGGTATGCCACCCAAACAAGTGCTCCCTTGTTGCAAACCGGTGCTACATACACCACCCCGGTGCTTTCTTCTACCACCAACTTTTGGGTGAAAGACAGTGTGTCGGGGACAGTGTCGCATGCCGGCAAAATTGACTCGGTAGGAGGGGGGAGTATTTTTACTTCCAACACCGAGCATTACGAAATCTTTGACACCTATATACCACTGGTGTTGCAAACCGTAAAGGTATACAGTAGTACCGCTGGCACCCGAACCATCAACCTAAAGAACTCAGCCGGTGTGGTGCTTGCTACAGCCACGCCAACGCTGGTGGTGGGTATTAACACTGTTATACTTAATTTTAGTATGCCAGTGGCAACAGGCTTGCGCCTGGCAGGTCCGGCTACTACGCCCAATATGTATCGCAATTATGCTGGATTTAGTTACCCCATCACTTTGGCAGGCAAACTAGCTATAACAGGCAGTTCGGCAGGTGCTACTTTGCGCTATTACTATTTTTACGACTGGGTGGTGAAAGAAACCGATTGTGTGAGCCCCCGCGTGATGGTTACCGCCATGGTGAACACTTGCACTAGCGTGGACGAACGAAACAGTGATGCCACTATAAAGGTATATCCTAATCCGGCTGTTAACTTTGTGAACATTGATATTGGTAAGCATTTGGGCGAACAAGCCACTATTGAAATCTACAACTTGCAAGGCCAAAAGCTATATTTGGCCACGGAAACCGATTTACCGGCAGCTTACCGCAAAACCATTGACGTGAGCACTTTTGCCAAGGGGGTTTACTTTTTGCGTATTACCACCGGAAGTAAAACTACTTATCGTAAGATGGAGGTTTATTAGGCTGTTAGACTATTAAGTTGAAGGGGATGGATATAATCGCTAATTGCAAGCTGCTAAGCATGACTCGTGGCTTATGACTAATTAATCGGTAATACACTGTTAGCAAAATGCAGGTTTTATTTCTTAATCACCTTTATTGTTTGATAAATTTGCCCATTGAGGTTAAGAAAATACATACCTGTTGATAATTCGGAAATGTTGATGACGGTGTTTTTAGAATTAATTTCGGCTGTATAAATTATTTTTCCTGTTAGGTCGGTTAGAGTGTAAAACGAACCTAATAAATCTGAATTAGCCTCTAAAGTAAATTGTTCAAGAGCAGGATTAGGGTAAATTGTTACTGATTCGGAAGAGGAATTTGTTTCGGGGATACCGGCAGTGGCCTCATATTTAATTATAGTGCCATTTGCCCCAGCCGCATATCCAAGTGTGGAGTTTACAAAACAAACCGAACGTAATTCTTCTGTGGTTGGTGATGTTTGTTGGCTCCATGTTAATCCACCATTAACAGTTTTTCTTATTACTCCTGCTGCACCTACTATATAGCCGGTTGCTGCATCAATAAAATCCAATCCATAAATGCTTCCGACAAAAGAGTGTATTGCACTTTCGTTCCATGTAGCACCACCATCAATGGTTTTTCGTAAATAAACGGAATCGCTGCCAGCATAAGTAGAACGGGTGAAATACCCATTGCTGGCATCGGGAAAATCGGAAGCAAAATTCCAATAACTTATACTCAAAGGGATAACATTTGAGGTAAAAGTTGTACCGTTTGATGTATTGAGCCATGTGGCCAATCCGGGATTGTATGTTCCAAAAACAGATTCGTAAACACCTAAAAACCCATAATTTGATTTTAATAAATATAATCCGCCCAACATGGCATCATTATACGTAATACCTATTTGGTTCCAGGAGGTTCCACCGTCAAATGATTTTGCTATCCTGCTGCTATTTTGTTCGGCACCACCACAAATAAATACAGTATCTTTATCCAATACAAAAAGATCGCGAACCGGAGTGGATGATCCTGAAAATAAAGTGGTCCATGTGGTTCCGCCGTTGGTTGTTTTTAATGCTATTCCAAGTCCACAGGGGTTGCTACCGGGATTGCTTTCGCCCACAACATAGCCTGTGTCGACATTCACAAAATGAACATCCCAAAACCAATATCCCGGAAAAGCGGTTGTAAGATTTGTCCAGGTAGTTCCTCCGTTTATGGTTTTTAAAATGGTTCCATTGTCACCCACAGCATAACCGGTGGTGGCAGTTGGGAAATGGATTCCTTTAAGATTGCTGTTAGAGCTGGTTGTTAAAACCGTCCAAGTTTGTGCATGCAAAACAACAACTAATGCCAATGCTTTTATTGTAAAAAGAATTTTTTTCATAGGTTTTATTATTAATTTCTATTTGTAAACTCATATTGGTGCAAAAGGTTGCCTGAAGGTTGAAAATATTTTATATTGAAGACAATCTGACAGGAGGTAGGCGGCGGCAACAGGTATTTTTTAATGACTGTTATTCAATTGTTCTTAGTTCCGAGTTCATAGTTTGGAGGAGACAACAGGGAGGGACGCGGCCTTGCGGCTGAAAAAAACCATGCCTGATCGGGGCATGGTTTTTTTTAATAAAAAATACTGTTTGAATTGATGTGCTTGGACTATTTTGTTTGAGCGGGGGAAGATGGTGCTATGCGGAGCCAAAATGTGTTTATTCGGGGCAAAAGCCTGTTTATTCGGAGGCATTGCCTGTTTGTTCGGGGCAAGATTTTAAAAATTGTTGGGGGTTTTTGATAAAATGTTGGGGAAAAATGAAGTTTTGTTGGGGAATTTGATAGAATAGGAGTGAAAAATAGGAAAATATTGTAATAGTTTATACTAGTGCTGGTGGGTTATTTATAATTTATGAATAATTTAGATAAACTGTTTTTTTAAAATAATTTTGTAGTTTAGTATCCTTATCCCGCTATTAACAATCATATCCATCCCCCACCTTTCTCCTTTTCCCTTTATAAACTTTCACATATAATCTCAATCATACCAACTCGCATACATCATATAGTTGGTCGAAATGCGGTTTACTTGACCTTCGAGCAAGCTTTGGTCGATGCTTTTCACTTTTTTGGCGGGGGTGCCTGCCCACACACTGCCCGATTCCACGTGGGTGTTTTCCAACACCACCGCACCGGCAGCTATAATGCAATTGCTTTCAACCACCACCCCGTCCATGATTATAGCGCCCATGCCCACCAGCACATTGTCGTGTATGGTGCAGCCATGCACAATAGCTCCGTGCGCTATCGACACGTTGTTGCCTATGGTTACTTTGGCTTTTTGATAGGTACAATGCACAATAGCACCGTCTTGTATGTTCACATTGTTGCCGATGCGTATGCTATGCACATCGCCCCGCACCACCGTGTTGAACCACACGCTGCAGTTGTCGCCCATAATAATGTCGCCCGTTAGTGTTGCGTTTTCGGCAAAAAAACAGTTTTTCCCCCACCGGGGTTCTATGCCTTTTACTTTTTTTATCAGTGCCATGTTGTTGTGGTTTTTTTGGGATTCAGAATTTGAAAAGGCTTTATCGCCAATTCTTCTATTTTACATAAATTACATTATCTGTTTCATTCAAATTTGTTTTACTTCTTTTGCACGACTTTAAAAAATGCATTTGCCGACCATCCTTGCTATTTCTTCAAATCCGGATAATCCAACGAATAATGCAGTCCGCGGCTTTCTTTGCGTTGTGTAGCCATTTTAATGATGAGGTAAGCCACGTTAATCATATTGCGCAATTCGCAAATTTTCACGGTGAGTATTGATTTGTTGTAGAGGTCTTCGGTTTCGCGATACAAAATCTCCAGCCTATCCATGGCTCGTTTCAGGCGCAAGTTGGAGCGCACAATGCCCACATAGTTGCTCATAATTTCGCGCAGCTCCTTGGTGGTTTGTGTTATCAAAATCATTTCTTCGTTCAGCACCGTTCCTTCGGCATTCCAGTCGGGCACGTTGTTGTTGAAGTCGACCCGTTTAATTTTTTCGGTCGAATTTAAAGCAGCGCGGTGCGAAAATACTACCGACTCTAAGAGTGAGTTGGATGCAAGCCGGTTGGCTCCGTGCAAGCCGGTGCAAGCACATTCGCCGGTGGCGTATAGGTTTAGAATAGAGCTGCGTCCGAACTCATCAATTTGAATACCTCCACACATATAGTGTGCCGCCGGAACCACCGGAATCATTTCTTTGGTAATATCCACCCCAATGCTCAGGCATTTGGCATAAATGGTGGGGAAATGCCGAATCAGCTCGTTTTTATCCAAATGGCGGCAATCCAAACACACATGTTCGTCGCCGCTCAGTTTCATTTCGGTGTCGATAGCACGTGCCACAATGTCGCGGGGCGCGAGGCTCAGGCGTGCATCGTATTTTTGCATAAACTCTTTGCCTTTCATGGTTTTCAGTACCCCGCCAAACCCCCTCAAGGCTTCGGTAATTAGAAACGAAGGGCGCTCTTTGGGATTGTACAAAGCGGTGGGATGAAACTGCACAAACTCCATGTGTTCGGTTTTACCTTTGGCACGATACACCATGGCAATGCCATCGCCGGTCGACACTTCGGGATTGGTGGTGTTGCTATACACATTGCCGATACCGCCCGAGGCTATCAGCGTTATCTTCGACAAAACCGTGTCGATGCGGCCTACTTCGGGATGCAGCACATAGGCGCCATAACAGGTAATATCGGGGGTTCGCCGGTTTACTTCCAACCCCAAATGATGCTGTGTGATGATTTCAATAGCAAAATGATTCTCGAGTATTTCGATGTTTTTGTGTTTCTTGGCTTGATTGATGAGGGCTTTTTCAATTTCGGCACCGGTTTGGTCTTTGCTATGCAGCACACGGTATTCCGAATGGCCGCCTTCGCGTGCCAGGTCGTATTTCCCCGACTTGTTTTTATCGAAATGCGTTCCCCAGCGTATCAGTTCTTTTATGCGTTGTGTTGATTCCGAAATGGTGATACGAACAATGCCTTCGTTGCACAAGCCCGCACCTGCCACCAGCGTATCGTGTATGTGTTTTTCATATGAATCGGGTTTGTACATCACGGCAGCAATTCCGCCCTGAGCATAATTGGTCGACGATTCTTCGGCTTTCGATTTGGTGACAATACACACCGTGCCCAACTCGGCCACTTTCAAAGCGTAGCTCAGGCCGGCAATCCCCGACCCGATAATTAAAAAGTCAACATGTTTTCTCATACGGGTTTCTCACTTAAAAATGCTTCAAATTCTTCGTAATTGGTCAAGCCGTTTTCAATCGGATGTTCCAAAAGTTTTTTCACTTGCATCACAAACCCCACCGATTCGCGTCCGTCAATCAGGCGATGGTCGTATGATAAGGCAATATACATCATGGGCAAAATTACAACCTTTCCGTCAATAGCCATGGGGCGTTGCAAAATAGTGTGCATACCCAGTATGGCTGCCTGCGGCGGATTAAGAAGGGGTGTCGACATCATTGAGCCAAACACGCCACCATTGGTGATGGTAAAAGTGCCCGCTTGAAGATCGTCAACCGATACACGGTTTTTGGCAGCTTTGGCACCCAATTCTTTTATGCGGATTTCAATTTCGGGAACACTCAGGGCATGGATATTCCGAATTACCGGCGTGATTAAACCTTTGGGCGTGCTTACCGCGATGTTGATATGCACAAATTCGTGATACACGATGTCGTCGGCATCAATCATGGCGTTCACTACCGGAAAATCATTCATGGCCATAGCGGACGCTTTCGCGAAGAACGAAACGAACCCTAACGAATAGCCTGTTTTTGATTTAAATGCCGCGTTGAATTTTTGTTTGAACGCCATCACTTCGGTCATATCCACCTCGTTGAAGGTGGTGAGCATGGCGGTATTTCGTTTCACAGCTACTAGGCGTTCGGCAAGCTTTTGCCTTAATGGCGACATTTTAACGCGGGTAGTGCCTTCCTGCGACAGTTTCAAAGGTTTTTCCACGGTGCGTTCCGAAAGGAATTCCTCTACATCGTGCTTGCCAATGCGTTTTGCTTGAAATTTGTTGGCCAAGGTTGCTGTATCCAAATTGTGTTCTACTATGATATGCTTTGCCAAGGGCGATATTCTGATGTTGTCCACTTGAATTGGGTTGTCAGTTTCTTGCCGGGTTTCTTGTGGCAGGTTGGTTTGCTTTGGTTTTTCCGATGTGCTATCCATGGTGGCTATCACCTGACCAACCGCCACCGTATCGCCTTGGTTGCTTTTAAATGTAATGATACCCGATTCGGGAGCACTAATGGCCAACGTAGCCTTGTCCGATTCAATTTCGGCAATTTCGGTGTTTTTTTCAATATAATCGCCGTTTTTTACCAGCCACGATGCAATTTGCACTTGAGTGATTGATTCGCCCGGATTGGGAACTTTTATTTCGATTGTCATATTGTCAGATTTCTTCTTGTGTACAGTTCATATTGCATTCATCATCTTTGCGGTCGCAGGTGCAGTTGCCAAATGCCTTTTCAATTAGTTTCGTTTGGGTTTGTTTGTGCGTTTGGCTCGAACCGGTAGCCGGACTTCCGCTAATGGGCCGGGTAACAAACAGCAAATTCATCTCGCATAGGTTCTTTCGAATGAAAGTGGCTGCCCCCATATTGGCAGGTTCCTCCTGTACCCACAAAAACTCCGATGCATTTGCATACGATTTTATCAACGCATCCACATCCTGTTTCGGAAAAGGATACAATTGCTCGATGCGGATAATGACAACATCCGGCCTTGGTGCTCTTTGTTTTTCCGCAGCCAAATCGTAATACACCTTTCCCGAACACAAAATTATTCGTTTTATAGCCGTTTTATTCGCCACGGTATCGTCAATCACCATTTCAAACCTGCCTTCGCAAAGATCATTCATTGAAGAAACGCAAGCCGGATGACGCAACAAACTTTTGGGAGTAAAAAGTATTAACGGCTTTCTGAAATTGCGTAGCACTTGTCGGCGCAGGATGTGAAAAAAATTTGCAGGGGTAGTACAATTTGCAATTTGTATATTGTGGTCGGCACACAGCGTTAGAAACCGTTCAATGCGGCCGCTCGAATGTTCCGGCCCTTGACCTTCGTAACCATGCGGCAGATACAAAACCAATCCGTTAAACACATTCCATTTTTCTTCGGCACAGGATATAAATTGGTCGATAATAATTTGTCCGCCGTTAAAAAAATCACCAAATTGCGCCTCCCACACCGTTAGCGTTTCGGGTGTAGCCAATGCATAGCCATATTCAAATCCCAGCACACCGTATTCCGACAACAGCGAATTGTGCACCGCAAACTCAGCTTGGTCAGCACTGAGGTTTTTCAATGGAATATATTCTTCTTCCGAATCCTCAACCGTTAAAACGGCATGGCGTTGCGAAAACGTTCCGCGTTTTATATCTTGTCCGCACAAACGAACAGGAAACTGCTGTGTCAATAATGTAGCGTAAGCCAACAATTCGCACAGGGCCCAATCCAGCTTATGGGTCTTAAACACCATTTCATGTCGGTCGTTTTGCAGCTTTACAATTTTCCGGAAAAATGTTTTATTATCGGGCAGTTTGCTGATTTTGTTTCCCAATTCGAGCAACTTTACACTGTCCACCGGAAATGTAACTGATGACTGGAAATCTTCGGGAACGGCCTTTCGGATATTTTTCCATAAATCTTTTAAAAATGGCGAAATGCTTGCGTTGATGCGCAGTTTGGCCAACAGAAGGTTCGTCTCCAACGATTCGTAGAAATTCTTTTCATAGTCTTTCAGTTCGTCCTGCGTTATGATGCCCTCCGACAGCAATTTGCTGCTATATATTTTAAGCGGGTCGGGATGGTTTTCAATAATTTTATAAAGTATCGGCTGGGTAAAGCGGGGTTCATCGCTTTCATTATGACCGTATTTTCGATAACATAGTAAATCGATAAAAACATCTTTGTGAAATTCATGCCGGTATTCCATCGCCAACAAAACGGTATTCACAACCGCTTCCAAATCGTCGCCATTCACATGAAATATTGGCGACTGAACAATTTTGGCAACATCGGTGCAATACACACTGGAGCGGGCATCCAAATAATTTGTAGTAAATCCCAGTTGATTATTCACCACCAAGTGTATTGTTCCGCCAGTTTTAAAAGCATCCAATTCCGACATCTGCAACACTTCGTAAACAATGCCTTGTCCGGCAATGGAAGCATCGCCGTGAATTAATATAGGCAAAACAGAATTGGTGTTGCTACCATAATTCGTATCATTCTTCGCTCTGACAATGCCCTCCACAACAGCATCCACAGCCTCCAGATGCGATGGGTTTGGGCAAAGCGTTACATGTATTTTTTCCGTTTCCGAAATAGCATAATTTGATGAATATCCCAGATGATATTTCACATCGCCCACCAAACTTTCTTCATCAAACGGCTTGCCTTCAAATTCCGAAAAGATTTCTTCATACGGTTTATGCAAAATATTGGCCAGCACATTAAGCCTTCCGCGATGCGGCATGCCGATAACAAACTCCTGATACTTTAACTCAGCCCCTTTGTTGATAATGGCACTTAAAGCCGGAATCAGCGCCTCGGAACCTTCAAGCGAAAAGCTTTTTTGTCCGGGGAATTTGGTGTGAATAAACTTTTCGAAATGTACGGCCTGAGCTATTTTTTGCAGAATCTGTTTCTTTATGCTTTTTGAAAACGATGGCGTGTTTTTGGCCGATTCCATTTTGTGTTTAAGCCAGTTTATAATCTCCGGTTTGCGGATGTACATGTATTCAACACCAATGGATCGGCAGTAGGTTTGTTGGAGCATGGCAATAATCTCAGATAGTTTCGCATTGCCTATGCCGATTTCGTTCCCTGCATGAAACGATTGTTCCAGATGGGTTTCGTTTAGGCCGAAATTCTCCAAATCAAGTGTCGGCAAGTACTTGCGGCGGGTTCTTACCGGGTTCGTCAGTGTAAAATAATGCCCGCGTTCGCGATACGCGTTTATCAAATTGATTACTTTAAACTCGTTGGAGATGGTTTGATTATCGTCAGGATTCAACTGTGCGGGTTTTTTATACTGAGTCTGCGACAATTCAAATCCCTTGAAAAAATAACTCCAACTGGAATCAATACAATCCGGGTCTGATTTATATTGCTCATATAAAGCTTCCAAAACAGAAAAATCAATGTTGTGCATATCAGACAATGAATCCATAATAGCGTATCATTTAATCAGGAACAAATTTACGAAAATTCGCCATGCAAATTGCTTGAGATGTTAAATTCGCATGATTTTAAAATACTAAAACCGGGTTTTGTACAAAGCAAAAAAAAACCCTTCCGGTTGGGGAAGGGTTTTTTCTGTGTTTTAATTGATTATTCCGGGTGAATTGCTTCTACCGGACATACATCAGCACATGCGCCACAATCGGTGCATACTTCAGGATCAATTTTATAAATGTCGCCTTCGGCAATTGCTTCTACCGGGCATTCGTCGATGCAAGTTCCACAAGCTGTGCAATCGTCAGTAATTTTATAAGCCATGATTATGTTTTTTTGGGTTAATAAACTGCTGCAAAGATATTCATTAATTTAGAATCAAGGAATTTTTTTTAAACTTTTAAAAAGATAATAATTATCTTGTTGATAATGTAGTTTATAACAAATTGATTATTTATTAATTTTTAAGGGATTACCTATTGCGGACTAAAACTTTTTATCTTTGTATCGGTAATTATATTTTTATTGAAACAGATGATTTTTAGTTTACAAAATCCGATTTAAGCATGTCATACATAATAAAACTTGGATTCTCACCCTGCCCCAACGATACTTTTATTTTTGATGCCATCATCAATCGTAAAATTGATACCGAAGGTATTGATTTTATTTGCGATGCCGAAGACATTGAACAGCTCAATCAGCGTGCCATGGACGAAGATCTGGACATGACTAAGGTGAGTTTTAATGCCTTTTTGCATGTGGCCAACACCTATCAACTTTTGGATGCCGGAAGCGCATTGGGCTCAAATTGTGGCCCTTTGCTTATAAGCAAAAAGGAATTTAAACCCGAAGAAATTGCCGGCTTGGACATTGGCATACCCGGCAAATATACAACAGCCGCTTTCTTATTAAAATTTGCCTATCCTGAAGCAACAAATACTGTGGAATTTCATTTCAATAAAATAGAGAAAAAGATATTGAAAGATGTGGTTGATGCCGGTGTAATTATTCACGAAACGCGGTTTACGTATCAAGATAAAGGCTTACTTAAAATTGCCGATTTGGGCGAAGTGTGGGAACAAAAAACCGGATTTCCGATTCCGCTGGGCGGCATTGTTATTAAAAAAGACATGCCCGAGGAGTTGAAACAAAAACTCGCCAGAATTATGAAAAGGAGTGTGGAGTTTGCTTTAACAAACCCGCTTTCATCGGCCGATTTTGTGAAAGAACATGCTTTTGAAATTGACGATGAGGTGATTCACAAACACATTCTTCTTTATGTGAACGATTATACCCGCAGCCTGGGTGCCAAAGGGAAAGAGGCTGTAAACTATTTGTTTGAATATGCGCTTCAAAACAAATTAATAAGCCACATTCCCGAGAATATTTTCTTTGAATAAGCTTGTAAAGCCCAAGGTGGACAATTCAAAACGTGAGCACAGCATCTGCTCATGAAGAATTATAATTTGCGTTTTTATAACTATATTTGCAAAAAACAGAAAAATGGCAACGAATAAAGAACACGATAAGGAACATAAGCCGGTGGTTGGAATCACACATGGTGATTTTAATGGCATCAGCTACGAAATTATCATTAAAACCTTACTGGAACCTCACATACTCGAAATTTGTACTCCGGTGGTGTATGGGTCTTCTAAAATAGCATCCTTTCATCGCAAGGCTCTTAACATTAACGATTTTAATTTGAATTTGATTCGCAAGGCCGAATTTGCCAGTGCGAAACGTCAAAACATGGTAAACTGCACTGAACAGGAAGTGAAAGTGGATATCGGTCTTTCGACCGAAACTGCCGGTCAGCTTGCCTTGGCAGCACTCGATATGGCTGTGCAAGAAATAAAAAACAATCAACTGGATGTGTTGGTTACGGCACCCATCAATAAAAAAAACATACAATCGCCCAAGTTTGCGTTTAAAGGACATACCGAATATTTGGCCGAAAAGTTTAGAAGCACCAATTATTTGATGATGATGATTGCGCGCGACCTGCGTATTGGGTTTGCCACCGGACATATCGGAATAAAAGATGTGGCAGCCAGCTTGAACGAGGAATTGCTGGTTCGAAAGCTCATTGTGATGAACAATTCGCTGATTCGCGATTTTGGAATACATAAACCCAAAATAGCTTTGCTCGGTTTAAATCCGCATTCGGGCGATAATGGTGTGATTGGTAACGAAGAAAACGACATCATTATTCCGGCGATTAAAAAGGCACAAAAAGAAAACATATTATGTTTTGGACCGTATCCGGCCGATGGCTTTTTTGGCACCTTAAAGTATCGCCAATTTGATGGCGTGATGGCCATGTATCACGATCAGGGCATGACCGCGTTTAAGATTATTGCCTTTGACCATGGGGTTAACTTCACCGCAGGCCTTTCGGTGGTGAGAACCTCGCCGGCACATGGGGTGGCCTACGATATTGCTGGACAAAACAAAGCTTCGTGCGAGCCATTTCGAAACGCAATTTATTTGGGTTGCGATATATACCAAAACAGAATCAACTTCGACAACCTGAATGCCAATCCGCTTAAGGTGGGTACTTACAAAACAAATGATGACGATACTAGATCATTCTGATACTTTTTTACCACATAAATGACACCTCAATACACTGTTGCCGACATTGCCACTGTTTTAAAAGGCAAACTAATTTCTGTTAATGGGACTACCGATGTTATTAAACACCTGCTGATTGACAGTCGTAAAATTGTTGCCATTGAATCGTCCTTGTTTTTTGCGTTGGTTACCCAACGCAACGATGGGCACAAATACATTGCCGACCTTTATGGCAAAGGCTTGCGCAATTTTGTGGTTTCAACATTGCCCGAAAACATTGCCGATTTTAAACAGGCCAATTTTATTGAAGTAAACAACACCCTGTTGGCTTTGCAACAGTTGGCGGGGTTTCATCGCAAGCAGTTTTCAATTCCGGTTATCGGCATTACGGGCAGCAACGGCAAAACCATTGTTAAAGAATGGTTGTTTCAGTTGCTTTCGCCCGATAAAACCATTGTGCGCAGTCCGAAAAGTTATAACTCACAAATTGGCGTACCGCTGTCGGTTTGGCAAATGCAAGCCGAACACGATTTGGCTATTTTTGAGGCCGGAATTTCGGAGCCCGAAGAAATGAAAAAAATTCAACCGGTGATACAACCCACCATCGGAATTTTTACCAACATCGGCACGGCGCACGAAAAAAACTTTATCAACAGCAAACAAAAAACCGGCGAGAAACTCAATTTGTTCACCAAAGTGGAAACACTGATTTATTGTTTGGATAGTGTGGAAATTCAAGACCGCATTATTCAATCGGAAATCCTGAAAAAAAACAATTTCTTTACGTGGAGTTTCAAACGGAAAGCCGATTTAATGATTACTTCGGTTAAAAAAGAACAGAACAAAACCTGGATTACGGCCACATACAACGCCAACGAAATGGGTATTTGCATTCCGTTTGTTGATAATGCTTCCATTGAAAATGCCATACACTGCTGGGCACTGATGCTGTTGCTGGGCTATAAAAACGAGGTGATTGCCCCCCGCATGACCACCCTAAGCACGGTGGCTATGCGCCTGGAACTGAAAGCCGGTATCAACAATTGCTCTATTATCAACGACAGTTATAGCTCCGATTTGAATTCGCTGAGCATTGCTATGGATTTTATGAATCAGCAAAATCAGCATGTGAAACGCACGGTGATATTGTCCGACATTTTGCAAAGCTCGTTAAGCGATAGCGACCTGTACACCGAAGTGTCGGACCTGCTGCTGGCCAAAGGTGTTACCCGTTTTATCGGCATTGGGCCGGGCATCATCAAAAATCAGTCGTGTTTCCGAATGGAAAAAACCTTGTTCGAAAACACCGACGCTTTTTTGAACAAACTTTCGCCCAACGAGTTTCACAACGAAACCATTTTGATAAAAGGTGCCCGCATGTTCGAGTTTGAACAAATTGGCCGCATGTTGCAGCAAAAAACGCACGAAACGGTGTTGGAAATAAATTTAAACTCCTTGGTGCACAACCTCAATTATTATATCAGCCAACTAAAAAAAGGCACCAAAGTGATGGCTATGGTCAAGGCGTTTTCGTATGGCAGCGGCGGTTTCGAAATTGCCAATGTGTTGCAATATCACAACATCGACTATTTGGCGGTGGCATACGCCGACGAGGGTGTTGAATTGCGCAAAGCCCAAATTGCCACGCCCATTATGGTGATGAACCCCGAGGAAGAAAGTTTTGATTTGATGAACAAATACAAGCTGGAACCCGAAATTTACAGTTTTCGCACCCTCAACTTGCTTATTAAAACCATTCATAGCTCCGAAGCGAAAGACGCGCCCAACTATCCCATTCACATAAAATTGGATACGGGCATGCATCGGTTGGGGTTTCAACCCGACGAAATTGATGAACTGATAGCTGTTTTGAAAATCAACGATTTGATAAGCGTGAAATCGGTGTTTACCCATTTGGCTGCCAGCGAAAACACAGCGGAAGACGTTTTTACCCTGAAACAAATTGCCACGCTGAGCACCGTGGCCAACAAACTTAAAAACGAGTTTGGTAACGATATTTTGGTTCATGTGTTGAACTCGGCCGGCATTTCGCGTTTTCGCGATGCCAATTTCGATATGGTGCGCTTGGGCATTGGCTTGTATGGCATTTCGTTTTTCCACGATGAACAACAATTGTTGCAAAACGTGAGCAGTTTAAAAACCACTATTTCGCAAATTCGCCACATCGCCAAAGGCGAAACGGTGGGCTATGGCCGCAACTGGACCGCCGAGCGCAAATCGCGCATTGCCATTGTGCCCATTGGTTATGCCGACGGACTAAACCGCCGCTTGGGCAACGGCAAGGGGTGCCTGTATGTGCATGGCAAAAAAGCGCCCACAGTGGGCAACATTTCTATGGATATGTGCATGATTGATGTAACCCAGGTGGATGCCAACGAAGGCGACTTGGTGGTGGTTTACAACTCGGCAGCTACAGTTAAAGAGCTTGCCGTGGCTTTGGAAACCATTCCTTACGAAATTCTTACTTCGGTGTCGGGGCGGGTGAAAAGGGTGTATTATTATGAGTAGGGTGGCGGTGGTGAGGTAAAAGTTTGTAAAACGGGAAAGGTGGAGTGGAATACAATTATTACATTGTTTCATGTGTCAAAGTTAATCCATTTTAAGGTTTGACACACTTGATTGAGCATACTCTTTTAATTTGCAGCTATTGATGGCTGATTGCATGGCTTTGTGTGCTGATGGTACG
>JBAXWF010000057.1:0-25285 GCA_037128515.1 Bacteroidota bacterium
GATTAGAAAAATTGTTTGCTTAATACTTTTTCTCCCCAATTAGTAAGGTTGATCCATAATAAGCCATTCAAAAAGATCGCGAAACGTGGCACAACGTTTATGTTTTATCGCAAAACTCGTACTTGTTTGACCGAAAAGATTAAATGTTGCCACAAGAAGCTCAAGGGTTGTCACAAAACTTGAAGAGGATGCCACAATGTTTTCAAATGATGCTTCGGAGTTTGTCCCTTTGCGGTACATATTAAATTTAGCGTACACACCAGGAATAAAATAGCATATAACAAACGGACAAAAGAAACAATAAAACAAAAGAACCATTAAACAATCAAATATGCACATCCAGCCTCCACGCCCAATCTACCTTCTAAATTCTTCTCATTTCATAATACACTTCACCATGTCCATAATCTTTTCGGCATCTTTTTCGTTAAATTCGCGGAAAAAGGGTTCTATGCCTACGTTAAGTTTCAGGTTGAGGAGTTTGGTGTCTTTCAGCCGTTCCAAGTCGGCGGCGCGTATGGCATATTCCGGGGTGTATTCGCTCCAGGCTTGGTCGTCGTAATGCATATTGGGTTTTACCTGTTGGGATGCACGCAACACCAGATTTACCCAACCGGATAGTTTGATGGTGGCCACATCTTTTTTGTTGATGACTTCTTTGAGTGCACCGCTAATCCAAAAATCGAGACCCAACGTATATGCCGTGTCGGTGCGGGTGATGGTTATATAAAAAATGTCGGTACCGGTTAGTTTGGTTTTTATTTTGCGGATGGGAGTGCCGTTTGCGCTAGTGTTGTCGGTTTCAAATTTGCAGTCGGTTTTTTTCTGAGCAAAACCACTTGTGTAAAGGCTAAAGAAAAACGCCACACAGAGCCATAGTTTTAAAAATTTCATTCGATACTATATTTTAGCAACAAAGATACAAAAACCGTACAAAAGCAAAGTGTTTTTGGTTTTGTGACCTTACATTTTGTGGGTGTAGAATCGCATCATGGGACGGTTTGCCGAAGTGCGGTCGGCAATTTGAAAACCAGCACGTTCAAATGATTTATATAAACCTATCCAGGCAAAGGAGTCGGGAAGTTTTTCTTGAGTGGGAATAGTAGGGTAGGCCTCCAAAATACAGATGTTGTTTTGCTGTGCATAAACGATAATTGTTTTGAGAAACGCTACGGAAAGCCCCAATTTACGATAGTTTTTGTGTGTGAAAAAACAAGGCATGGACCACACCGGCTTATCGTCGATGGGTTTGTGAACACGCGATTTTTGAAGTTTCAAAAAATCCTGCCGGGGAGCAAAAGCACACCAGGCAATGGGTTCGCCGTCTATAAGTCCTAAAAGCCCAGCGGGTTTATCGTTCCACACCAGTTCTTTCATGGCAGCTTTGTTGCCATCGTCAACTTTTCCTTCAAAAAATTCGGCTTTCGGCAAACGATAATACATGCACCAGCAATGACCGCAGGCGCCGTTGTTGCCAAACAGCTGCACAAATTTGTCCCAGTTTTTCAGGGTAAGTGGTTCAATGGTGAGTTGTTTAAAATCTTCAGCTTCGATTGGCGGTGTTGTCATCATTTAATTATTTTGATAAAAAATGCAAAATGGTGTTAATGTAAAGTTCGGGTTGTTCGGCATCAATGGCATGGCCGGCATTGGGAATAATGACCAATTTGTGGTTGGCAAACAGCTCGAGGTATTCTTTGGCATAACCCCATTTCATTCCGTCGCATTGGCCGCGCATCACAAGCACGGGCACCTTGCATTGTTTTAGCTTTTGCCGGTTGTCTATATACGTTTCAAAACTTTGGGTTGTTTTTACCATAGCGTAGTAGCCCGAGCCGCTGGTAAGTTTGCCGTGTTGTGTCGTGTCGCACAAGGTGGATCTGTTCATTTCAAAATTGAGCAGTGCGGCAAAATCGTCCATTTCATTGTCGGGTGCTAGTTTAAAGTCGAAGGTGGTGGCACAAAACTCTACAAAACGAGCACGCAGGTTGTAGGCTTTTTCTTTTCCCATGCGGTTGGTGAAAAAAGGTTTTTTCAAATGCAAGCTGTCGGGCGGTTTTATCTTTTCCAATTCTTTGCGCATTGGCAAGATGGGTCCGGGTCCTGTAAAAACTATCTTATCAACCTGGGCTGCGTGGTCGGTAACAAAAGCTGCCGCCAACACGGCTCCCCACGATTGGCCTATAAGTATTACCTTGGGTGCGCCAATTGTTTTGATAATAGCTTCTAAATCAAGTTTATTGCGGTCCACCGTATATTCGATAATATTTTGTAGTCGATCCGAAAACCCGCAACCGATTTGGTCGTATAAATACACTTCAAAACCGCTGTCGGCTAGTGGAGAGAGGCTTTTAATATTATGATCGTAAATCGGGCCACCTGGACCGCCTTGCAGAAATATGACAGGGGTGGTTTTTTTGGTGCCTTTGGCTTCGAGATGCGTATAGGCAATGTGCGAACCGGTGGACAAATCCCAGTAACGGATAGCGGTTCGTGGCGATAAACCGGGCACTTTGTATGTGCGTGGGATAAAAACCAACAACGAAAGCACTACGATGGATGCTACGATGGCATATTTAATAAAGTTGCGATTTTTGGTTCCCATGTTGTTTTCGTTTTTGGAATGTATTGATTCGTTCCCATGTTAATTCACCATAGCTTCATAAACTACTTGTTGAATATTTTGTCGGATATGGTAATTGTTTATTTTTTGGTTTGAACTTTTTGGATGTACGCGGTTTGATAGAAACACGTACACCAGTTTGTATTCTGGGTCGACCCAAATGCATGTACCGGTGAACCCCGTATGCCCGAAAGTTTTGAGTGATGCACCTCGAGCAATCATTTTAGCATCGGTTTTTCCTTTTCGGTCGAAACCAAGTCCGCGATACGTTCCGTTTTGGGCAGAGGTGAATAGCGTTACCGTATTATCCGAAAAAAACCGGATGCCACCATAGGTACCTTTGTTTAATAGCATCTGCATCAACACGCCGAGTTCGTGGGCGTTTGAAAACAATCCAGCATTTCCGCCAATACCGCCAAGCAATGCTGCCATGGGATCGTGAACATAACCGCGAATTAATTGCTTTCGGAAAAAAGTTTCTGCTTCGGTAGGGGCAATTTCTTCTTTTCTGAACTGGTTCAATGGATTAAAACCAATTCGACACAAATTAAGAACCTTGAAAAACGACTGTTCCATGAATTTATCAAGTGGCATTTTTGCAACTTTTTCCACAACTTTCATCACCAAATACAGGTTCATGTCGCTATAAAGATAATTTTTACTTTTGCGCATACTCGTTTGTTTTGCCAACTGCCATAGCGAATCAACGATTCCGTTGCGTAAATACAAGTCTTTAGCAATTTCAATCGTATAGTCGGCCATGCGTGTATTTGAATAGATAAGTTTTAAAAGCGAATCCTGATCGCTACGAATAAGCGATGTGTCAATATTGGTATAATATCCTTGTTCTTCCTGTTGTTCTTTTAGTGTGTCATTTTCAATTTTTCCTCGCGCCTGTTCTTTCAGTCTTTTTTTCATGGCAGCCAAAGCGCGTTTGGGCGAAATAAAAAGCCCAACGGGCAAACCTTCGGGCAGTCCCGACTTGTGAGTTAGCAAATCGCGTAGGGTAATGTAATTTAGTTTCGAAATACGTACTTTTTTGCCACGTTCATTTTTATCCAAATCATCGAAATAAAAATTCAATGTACTGTCGAGTTTTATAACGCCCTTATCATAAAGATACATCAGTGCGATCGTGGTTGCTGCTACTTTGGTAACCGAAGCTATGTCGTAGAGGTCGCTGTTGTTTACTTTTTCATTTTTATCATAGGTATGGGTTCCATAACTTTTGTTGAAAAAGACCTTTCCGTTGCGCGCAAAAAACACTTGGCATCCCGGAAATGCACCCAACCGAATGGCCGATTGGGCAATAGAATCAATTTTATAAAGTTTCGAGCCATCAACTCCTGCATCTTCGGCTGTTGTGTATTTAAACCGTATGGCATTTTTTATTGCCAATCCATCGTTGCTGCAAAACTCCTGCGAACACGAATAAGGCAAACACGAATTCGTTACATCTCCACCAAATATAATTTGTGCCACTGTTTGTTGTGCCATTGGGCATGGCGAATAACTCCAAAGCATGCATGGCGTTCGGGTAAAATTACTCAGGAATTGCATATCGCCATAAACTACCAAAATGGCAGGTTGTTTTGATGTAACGGTGATTATCAATGTCTGTAATTTCTTTATTCTCTCGGGATTCATAAATAGAGCATCTTCAAAAACCGAAATAATTACAGCAGAATAGGGTTTCAGTCTAGCTTGGATGGCATCAATTGATGCATCTGAAGCAGCAAAATTCAATTGTATGCTTTGTATAGTAGCGTAATGATTAATTTCATCACTAAAATAGCGAGATGCTGTATTGCCGATTTGTAATAGTATGATTTTTTCGGTTTCAAGATTTTTAAACGGGATACGGTTTTTTTGATTATTAAGCAGCACAACAGCAGATTCAATGGCACGACGGTGTACCAAACGGCTTTTCCAATAATTACAATAAAAAGAGGCACTATCAGAATTTGTTTTCACCGGCTTGTTGAGGCGTGTCCACGATTTGGCAAGCAGTATTTTTTTTACTTTTTTATCCAGGTCTGCAATTTTCCCTTGGCAAATTGCTGCAATCAAACTTTCTAATTGTTGAATTTGGTTCGATGGAATGATAAGCATATCGCAACCCGAATTCAGCAGTTTAACTGCATTTTCTTCCCGCTTTGTATCGTTGGGCAATTCCGAAAACAGTAAACCTTGAAATTTATATGTTTTTTGGACCGAATCTGCCAATTTCGTTTTCCCGTTTTCAATCCACAATCCCGATAAACCCTTATTGATCATTTTCAACAAAGGTAATCGGCGCAGGGTATCATAACGTGTCGGAATTCGAATACTGCTCGGTAAGGTTTGTTTACAATCCATACCCAATGCACACAACAGCAAATGGTTTTTTTGTACTTTATCCAGTAGAAACATGGCCTTTTTATGAAGCCTGTATGCAAAAAAAGCATAGGATTCGTCAAGAGGAGTATCCCGATTTTGATTCACGGACGACAGCGATAGCATAAAATTAATCTGGAGTCCGCAATGTTTCATTTGTTGGGATGTTACATACGCCAGGTCTGCCAACAAATTATCGTTTTGCATAAAATTAATGTCAGGAAGTTGAGAACAAGAAGCAACACTGTCGTCGGCACTGTATAATCCGGCCGGAGCCTGCACGGCGCATAAAATTGGGACAGAAGCTGTTTTTTGAAGTTCCGAGGTGGTTGCGCTTAAATTATGAATAGCACCCTTATTGATATAAACACCACCACATTTAGTGGTCTTAATGATATCCTTTGTGGTTTGCATTTTATCGATGCCGGTAGCAGAAATAGCAATCATCAATAACTGCGCTGCTTTTTCTTCCGGGCTCATAATCCGAATAAGTGAATCGGCCCATTTAGAATTATTTTCGAGAAAAGGAACGGTGTTCGGGCTGATTTCAGTAGGAATAGTTTTTTTTGGAGGGTTTAAAATTAAAAGCCATACCAATATCAATGTGCATAAAATTGAAATTAGCAAAAGTATTCTTTTATAGGTGATAATATGTTTTAGTTTCATCGAGATAAACAAATGATTATGCGAATATACAAAAAAGAGCGTTGCACAATGCAACGCTCTTAATATGGTAATCAGAAAATTTTAATAAATAACCACATCAAAGGGTAAGCGAGTCTGGACGCCTTTTTGCGATTTCAGGTTTTGCAGGTATTCATAATACACATAGTTGTCGCCCAAGGCAGCCTTAACTCCAATCGATTGTTCTTCGCCCGTAAGTTGCTCCATTATTTGTGAAAAAGTACTTTTAAACTTCGGATAATTTACAATTTTATATTCTGTCAATCCGGCAAGTTTTGCAGCTTCATCAATCGCATCTTGCAACCCACCCAGTTGGTCAACCAAACCAATTCGTTTGGCATCAACACCGGTCCAAACCCTGCCTTGGCCTATGGAGTCAACATTGGCAGCAGCCATTTTTCTTCCTTCGGCAACATGATTCACAAAAACATTGTAGGTGTGTTCAACCTGATTGGTCAATACCGTTGTTTCGTATGGCAACAAACTTCGCGATGTGGTGATATAATCCGAGTGTTTGTTGGTTTGTACCACATCAAAAGTTATACCCAGTTTGTTTTTAAAGAAATCGCCCAAATCGGGTACCACACCAAATACACCAATGGAACCTGTGAGTGTGTTCGGTTGTGCAATAATTTTAGCAGCACCACAGGCAATATAATATCCACCCGATGCAGCCACATCGCCCATTGAAACCACCACAGGTTTTACTTTTTGTGCCAACACCACTTCGCGCCAAATAACTTCCGAAGCCAAAGCACTGCCGCCCGGCGAATTTATTCGCAAAACAATGGCACGAACTGAACTGTCGCCACGGGCTATACGTATAGCTTCCGACAAACGGTCGGAACCAATATTTTTTTCATCACCCATGCCCATGCCTATTTGGCCGGTAGCATAAACAATAGCAATTTTCTTTTTCCCATAAGTCATATTGTTTTTGCCTTCCTTGCTATTCAAAAACTTTGAAATAGAAACAAACGAAATTTCATTGCTAACATCCGACCCCAGTTTTTTGTTTATTTCGGCCAAAACTTCATCGCGATAAAACAATTTATCCACCAATTTATACTTCAATGCATCTTCGGCAGTCTGAATTTTTAAACTGTCGGCAATCCGGTTCAGTTCTGCTAAACTAATATTACGTTGCTTTGAAATGCCGTCCAACATTTGTTTCCAAACACCATCCAGCAATTTCTGATATTGTTCGCGGTTGGCATCACTTGCTTTATCTAAAATAAAAGGTTCAATAGCACTTTTAAACTTGCCATGACGAATAATTTGCGCTTTCACATCCAGCTTTTCCAAGGTTCCTTTAAAAAACATCAGTTCGGCAGCAAGTCCTTTAAATGTTACAGCCCCTTGCGGATTCACACATATTTGGTCAGCAACACTGGCAATGTAATAGGCCTTTTGCGTATACTCATCGCTGTAGCTGATAATAAATTTCCCCGATTTTTTAAAATCAAGCAAAGCATTTCTAATTTCTTCAATGGTGGCAATTCCCGCCGGAACATCCGATAAATCCAGAAGAATACCTTTAATTTTCGAGTCGTCGGCCGCGCGATGCAAAGCTTTCAAAATATTATCCAATCCTTCGTTTTTTTTGTTTTCCATCGAAAAAAAATTCATTTCAGCAAACGGATTATCTGAGGTTCTGTCGGGGATAACTTGGTCTAACTTCAGAGTTAAAACCGAATTTTTGTCCAAATCCACAGTGGTTTTTTTGGTAAAAGAGGCAATTGATACCAGCATTGAAAGTGATACTATTCCAATAATCATTGATAACAAGAAATATCCGGCCATAGATGCCAGCATCATTTTAAAAAATTGTTTCATTTTATTTGGTTTATTTGGTTAAACGTAGTTTTGTTTTTGTAAAATTACAATTTAAATCAATCTTTTTGACGTTATAAATAAATAATTGTTACAAATTTAATTTAAAATAACTTCTATTTTTATACTTTTGAATTTTATGAAACCGAAAACGATGGTGTATTTTTCGTTAGGAAGCAATCTCGGAAACAGAATTATTTTTTTGCAACAAGCCATGCTATTGCTCTCTCAAAGGGTCGGAACATGCATCGTCGCATCGTCGGTTTACGAAACCGAACCTTGGGGAGTCCACGGGCATCAAAAATATTTGAATGCCGTAGCATGTTTCCAAACCACATTATCACCCAAACAGGTTTTAATAACCATATTAAATATCGAAAAACAATTGGGCAGGGTTCGCATCCAGAACAAAATTGAACCCCGAAACATCGATATCGACATACTTTTTTACGACCAGCTGCAAATAAACACCAAATCATTAAAGATTCCGCATCCAAAGCTAAAATATCGTAATTTTGTTTTAGTTCCTTTAGTCGAAATTGCTAGTGATTTTATGGTTCCCCAACTCAATAGTTCAATAAGAGAGTTGCTCAAAACCAATAACGACACCTCAACAATAATCAAAACAGAACTAAGTTTGTAAAAAATGGTATATAATTTTAATGCCATCGAAGGTAATATAGGTGCGGGCAAAACATCTCTGGCAACCAAAATTGCTGAGGAGTTCCATGCCCGTCTCATACTCGAACAATTTGAAGACAATGCCTTTCTTCCCAAATTCTATAAAGAACCCCCAAAATATGCTTTCCCTTTAGAACTAACCTTTTTGGCCGAGCGTTACCAACAATTAAAAGACAAACTCACCAATCAAGATTTATTTACCCCCTTCACCATTTCTGATTATTATATCTACAAGTCGCAAATTTTTGCAAAAAAAACCTTAGCAAGCGACGAGTTTGCACTTTACACACGCCTTTTCCAAATTATTAATTCAACCCTACCCAAACCCGATTTGTTGGTGTATTTATATGTGGAAGTGCCGAGACTAAAAAAAAATATCATCAACCGTGGCCGCAGCTACGAGCAAGATATCGAACACGAATATTTAGAAAAAATTCAATCCGGTTATTTCGAGTTTATAAAACAACAACAAGATTTGCGCATTCTTATTCTCGATATCAACAAACTCGATTTTGTGCACAACCAAGACCATTATCGAGCTATTCTCGATTTAATCATGAAACAATATCCCATCGGCATTCACCGGGAAGTCTTGTAGTAATTAATCATTATTATAAACAAAAAAAAACTCCGACCCAATGGTCGGAGTTTTTTTTTATAAATTCATCACTTATTTAATAGCATCCTGAAAAGCAGCATCTTTTTGATATTTCAAAAATTCCCTGTCTTCAGCAGCTTCTTTTCTGTATTTCGAATCCGTTTGTATCGCTTTTTTCACAAATTCATACAATACCGAAGTATTAGCCGAACGGGCAGCATTCACAGCAATCAAATAATAAACAGCAGCCGTTTGTGGTTTCGTACAATCCAAGGTTTGTTTTGCACCCGCTGTATTTCCGGTCAGCAATTGAGCCAAAGCAATATTGTATTTACATTTTTTGCCACCAAACGCAGTCAAAGCTCCGGCGTAGTCACCTTGGCGAATCTTCATCACACCTTCATTAAAGCTAACGTCAATATTTTTTGCTTTTGCATCATTATAATATTTTGCAGCTTCGTTATCATTTTTATTCCAGAAAGCCAAAACACCTAGGTTATAAAGTATCTGACCATTGTTCGGGTTTAACGTATTCGCTTTGTTCAAATAGTTGGCAGCTTCGTCCAGTTTGCCCAATAGTAAAGCACAAGCACCGGCATTGTTAAAAGCTTTCCAATCCTGAGGATACAACGTAGTAGCCGATTTGTAAATCTGATACTTTGTAGCAACATTATCTGTTAAAGTAGCCGAATACAAAATTTCTTTATTATCCAATTTTTCAGGAGCCGTCGTCGACAACATAATAATTTGCTCTTTCGATTTTTTAGGCTCATATAAATTAATCACGAATTCTGACCGTCTCAAAACCGATAACATCGTTTCCACTTCAGCATAAATAACCGTCATATCTTTTATCGATTTTTCTCTTTCAGCTTTGCTTTCCCGACTCTTTATCACATTTTCTATTGTTTGTTTCTGTGGTATATTCGAAGCATTCAATGCTTTCATAAAACCATCAAAATCTTCCCCTTTCGAAATAACCGTTATGGGCAGTTCTTCCGCTTTAGCAGCAACCACAGGAACTTTTTTGTCTTTGGTCGCAGGCACCACTTCTGCTTTTGCACCGTTTATCAGCACTTTTGCTTTCAACAATTTTTTAATTTGGTCATCAAACCACACTTTGCCCGTTTTACCACGTTCTTCCGATAATTTTTGGTTCAGTGTCAATTCACCTTCCGGCGATGCCCAAGCATTAATTTCAATAGTCTTTATTTTCCAGTTTCTGCTCAAAAAAGCCAACAACGAATCTCGCAAAGCAATATTTGCTTTATCTTTATTCAGTGCCAAGTTCAGATTCAAATTTGATTCGTTATACGCATAATACAAATTACCTTTTCTCGTAATAATCGTTTCCAATTCATAACCATGGTCAGCAATCTGAGCATCTTCTTCTCTTTCTATTCTTGTCGAAGTATAAATCACACCATCGGCAAGTTTAGTAAGTTTTTCAGTAGCCAAAGCCACATCCACTTTCTTCCCTTTCGATGCCAACGGACCAACCCACAATTCCGAAGTATTCATCCCCGGGTCGTAAGTAATAATATCCGTATACGAAAAACTACCACCTTCTTTATATTTAATCGTTTGTCCGTCACCTGTAGCTTTTTCGCCTTTCAGTGTCAATGTTTTTAACTTAGCAAGCTCGGTACCTTGCAAGTTCTTTAATACAGGTGTGATTTTTACAATCGCTTTTTTGTTGAAATATTTTGCAGGAATAGTTCCGTTCACAGTAACAGAAATTTTTCCGCCATGCGTTTCCAAAACCTCTGGTGTCACAGTGTATTTAACAGTTGGGTATTTCTTAATCATTTTTCCCAAACCGCAACCCGTGAACATTACTACTGCAAGCAATACAGCAGCAAAAACTTTAAAGTTGAAGTGTTTCATAAATTTTATTTTTTTTCGTTAATAATTATTCAGTTTCGACCTTTTACGTTGCAAATATAAAAAAAGATACTTTACATACGAACAAAAAAGAAAAAAATCATTCTTTTTCAATTACAATCAGCTACAAAAATACTACAAAAATCCCCCCACAGCAATAAAAAAATTAATAAAAATAAATCATTCCGCCGCCTCCCTCAGCCCTTTTCCAGTTTCCACACCATGTCCCACAACACTATGCCCGCGCTCACGGCTATATTCAACGAGTGTTTCGTACCCCATTGCGGTATTTCCACTAGCCTATCGCACAACCCCAAAACACCCTCATCCACTCCGTCCACCTCATTCCCAAACACCAAAGCATATTTTCTGCTTTTTTCAGGCTTGTAGTCCATCAAATTCACACTGCTGTCGGTTTGTTCCACTCCCACAATTTCATATCCCAACCTTTTCAATTCCCCTATCGCATCTTCCGTCTGTTCATAATACTTCCAAGTCACCGACTTGGTTGCGTCCAGCGCCGTCTTTTGTATTTCCCTGTGTGGAGGCGTAGCTGTTATGCCACACAACACCAGCTTTTCCACCTTCAGTGCATCACAAGTTCTAAACACCGACCCTATATTATGCATACTTCGCACATTATCCAGCACCACCACAATCCCCACTTTCACCTCCCGCTTGTAGTCAGCCACACTCAGCCGCCCCAACTCATCCGCTTTCAGTTTTCGCATTACACTCCCCCCATTCTTTTTTCATGTTTTCACAAAATTATCATTTGTAATCTAAAAATCATAAAAAAAGTCACTCAAATTAATTTTGAATGACTTTTTTATTGTCAACAGAATAAAATTGCTAATTAGGATGCTTTTTTTACAATTTCTACGGTATCAAAGCTATTAGCTCTAATTTCAACAACATTTTGTTTCACACCATTTTTATCGGCATATTGACGGTAAACAATTTTACCTACCAGTTTAACGAAAGTTCCTTTTTTAATCTTTTCCAAACCTTCTTCCGATAATTTATCCCACATCACAACATTATGCCAAGTTGTGTCATGAATCCACTCGTTATTACTATTTTTATAACTTGTGCTTGTTGCAAGCGAAAAACGTATCATTTGATTTCCGTTTTTCAGCGTTCTTACTTCTGGATTTATTCCTGCAAATCCGCTTAATTCTACTTTGTTAATTGATTTTTCCATTTTATTGATTTTTTAGGTTAATAATTGTTTTTAGGTTTTCGAAAAATTAATGAAGCAAAGTAAGCATCAATTGCAACCCCGATTCGGTTATTAAATATTTGTATTCGGATATAGTCGTTTGTAAGCGTTTGTAAACGGATAATTTATTATATTTGTGATGTCATTTAATTAATCTGTCAAGTGTTTTTTTACCTAAAAGTCTAAATGCCTAAAGCCTAAAAGCCTAATCCAATGACCGAAAAACGCAAATGCCTCGAATGCGACGAAGAATTCAGCGGACGAATAGATAAAAAATTCTGTTCCGATATGTGTCGCAATGCATACAACAACAAAATTAACAGCGACACTTCCAATCTGGTGCGCAACATCAATGCAACTTTACGTAAAAACCGGCACATACTGGAAGTGCTGAACCCCGATGGAAAGACCAAGGTGCATAAAAAGAAAATGTTGGACCGTGGTTTCGACTTTACTTATTTTACCAGCATTTACAAAACCCAAAAAGGTGCCATCTACAACTTTTGTTACGAGCAAGGCTATTTGCCACTCGATAACGATTTTTATTTCTTGGTGGTGAATAAGAGGATAAAGGAGGAATAAGTAATTCGTATACTTCATTTCTTTTTAAAAGATATAACTTTGTTGAAAAATTATCTGAATTGAGCGAACCCAAAAACAACCACGCCGAAACCCCCCTGATGAAGCAGCACAACGCCATCAAGGCCAAATATCCCGATGCGTTGCTGCTGTTCCGTGTGGGCGATTTCTACGAAACTTTCGGCGATGACGCCATCAAAGCCTCTGGCATACTAGGCATAGTGCTCACCCGCCGCGCCAATGGCGTGGGCACTTTTATCGAGCTGGCAGGTTTTCCACATCACGCCCTCGACACTTATCTGCCGAAGCTGGTCAGAGCGGGTTTGCGCGTAGCCATCTGCGACCAGTTGGAAGATCCCAAACTCACCAAAAAGATAGTAAAACGCGGCATCACCGAACTGGTGACACCCGGCGTGGCCTACAATGACAAGGTGCTCGAACATAAAGAAAACAATTTCCTTGCGGGAATTCATATTGGGCCGAGGCTTACGGGAGTTTCTTTTGTGGATATTTCAACCGGCGAGTTTTATGTGGCTCAGGGAAGTCAGGAATATATCGACAACCTGTTGCAAAGCATGCACCCCATGGAGGTGGTGGTGCAAAAAAACAAGCTGCGCGAGTTCAAAGAAACCTACGGCGACAAGTTCTACACCGCCACCTTCGACGACTGGGTGTTTACCCCCGATTTTGCTTTCGACATACTGCAAAAACATTTCGGCACCACCTCGCTCAAGGGCTTTGGTGTCGACGAAATGGAAGCCGGTGTGATAGCTTCGGGGGCGGCTTTGCATTACCTGGCAGAGACGCAGCACGACAAGGTGAGCCACATCGCCAAACTCACCCGCATCGAAGAAGACCATTATGTGTGGCTCGATAAATTCACCGTACGCAACCTCGAACTCTTACATTCATCCAACGAAAATGCGCTTACGCTGATTGATGTGATTGACCACACCCTCACACCTATGGGCAGCCGCCTGCTGAAACGCTGGATGGTGATGCCTCTCAAGGATAAGCTGCTGATAGAAGAACGGCTCGACATCACCGAAGATTTTATTTCTCGCGACGAAGAAACTCAGGCACTCTCCCGCGAAGTCAAAGGCATTGGCGATCTCGAACGCCTCATTGGCAAGGTAGCCATAGGGAAAATTCAGCCCAGAGAGGTGTTGCAGATAAAGCGTGCCCTCTTATCTGTCGAAGCCATAAAGCAGCAATTCGAACAAAGCAACAACACCGCACTCCGCAAAATAGGTGAACAACTCAATGCCTGCCGCATCATTCGCGAGCGCATCGAACAGCAACTGCATCCCGATCCGCCCGCCCTCGCCATAAAAGGCAATGTGATAGCCGAAGGCATTTCCCCCGAACTCGACGAACTCCGCAAACTGGCCTTTTCGGGAAAAGATTATCTCTTGCAGATTCAACAGCGCGAAAGCGAACAAACCGGCATCCCCTCGCTCAAAATAGCATTCAACAATGTGTTCGGATATTACATAGAGGTCACCAACACCCACAAAAACAAAGTGCCCGCCGACTGGTCGCGCAAACAAACCCTCACCAATTGCGAACGCTACATCACCGAAGAGCTAAAGGTGTACGAAGAAAAGATTTTGGGAGCCGAAGAAAAAATTCTCGCCCTCGAAACCCAACTCTACAACGAACTGGTGGTGGCTGTGTTCGATTACATACAGCCGATACAACTGAATGCTTCGCTGGTGGCGAGGGTGGATTGTTTGTTGTCGTTTGCGGAGGTGGCGCGGAAAAACAACTATGTAAAACCCTCCATCAACGATTCCCTGGTTCTGGAAATCACCGCAGGCCGTCATCCCGTCATCGAGCAAAACCTGCCCGCCGGCGAAAAATACATTGCCAACGACATCTTTCTCGACAACGCTTCCCAGCAAATTATCATCATCACCGGCCCCAACATGTCGGGCAAGTCGGCCCTGCTCAGGCAAACGGCCCTCATCACTTTGCTTGCGCAGATGGGAAGCTATGTCCCCGCCGAAAAAGCCAGCATCGGATTGGTCGATAAGATATTTACCCGGGTGGGCGCTTCCGATAATATTTCCTCAGGCGAATCCACTTTTATGGTCGAGATGAACGAAACGGCCAGCATTTTGAACAATATTTCTTCGCGCAGCCTGATATTGCTGGATGAGATAGGCAGGGGAACGAGTACGTACGACGGCATCTCCATAGCATGGGCCATAGCCGAATATCTTCACGAAAACCGACTGTTTCAACCCAAGGTGCTTTTTGCCACCCATTATCACGAGCTCAACGATATGGCCAAATCCCTGCATCGCATCAAAAACTTCCATGTCTCGGTCAAAGAGGTAGGCAACAAGGTGATATTCCTGCGCAAACTCAACCCGGGCGGCACCGAACACAGCTTCGGCATACACGTTGCCAAAATGGCCGGCATGCCCCAGCCCATCATCGACCGCGCCAACCTGCTGCTGCTGCAACTCGAAAAAGACCACAGCGGCAGCCAGCTCAGCCAAAAAGGAAAATCCGCCAAAGCCCCCTCCGACGACCAGTATCAGCTCAGCTTCATCCAACTCAACGACCCCCTCCTTGAACAAATCAAAGACGACATCCTCAACACCGACATCAACACCCTCACCCCGGTGGAGGCACTGATGAAACTGAATGAAATAAAGAAGTTGTTAGGGAAGAAATAGTCCGCTTGTTCGAGCGTGGTTGAAAAGGGCTTTTTTTATAGTGTTTGTTTCTTAAAAATTATTTTGGCTTGCCCCTGCTGCGTCGGGGGGTGGGATTTCGCAACATGACACACGGGTTTGTAAATTTTAGGGAAGGATTGGGATTTCCGATATAAAATAAAAAAGGCTTTTCTGTTGGGAGAAATTTGTAGATTTGTGGAGGCTATGTCTGCTATTGAATCATTCAAATCAAATTTATCAGCCGAATCAGGTAAATCAGCAGTTCAGCCAATTTTCCCGAAACACTGCCACAATGTCATAAAAATCCCCCTCTCAAACCAATTTCTCCCCCTTTCTCACTTTTCATTTCTTTTCATTTCAAATATTGCGTAAAGTATTGCAAAATAACTAAATAAAGTACACTACAATCCAATTATAAGTAAAAATGCAAGCACTATTTGTAATAATGCAGCCAAAATTTGCAATTTTGAAAGCCCTCTAAGTAATCTTGCAAGCACTATTTGCGTTTTTGGAAGCACTATTTGTAATCTTGCGAGGTCTCTTTGCAAAAATGCAAGCATTCTAAGCAATCTTGGAAGGTCTCTACGTTTGCCATAAAATGCCAAAATGCCATACAATCCCAAAATTCCCCTCTCTCGCCCGTCTTCTGACGCGTGTGTTTGAGTCCTAAACACCTAAACGCCTAAAGTCTAAATGCCTAAAAATAAAACCCCTCGATATTTTTCCACCGCTTGTGGCTCCACAGCCAGTATTGTGGCGCGCGCAGAATGGTTTTTTGTAGGAAGGCAATATACCCACTCATGATAAAACCGTAAGCGGTGTCTTTGGGTTGGTCAGTAATCTTTACGAGGTGGAGATTGTAGTGGCCTCTTTTCACCCGGGTTATATCGGCATACACCACCGGGAAGTTATACTCCCGTGCGTATTTCTCGGCACCGTACATAAAATCGGTTTCCTTGTTTAAAAAGGTGGTGGGGTAGCCTTTTTTTACTCCTCCGGGATATTGGTCGGCCAGGAAAAGGCTGGCGGTGAGCCGGTCTTTATCTTTGGCAAACTCTTCTTTGATGTTGCTGGCATTAATAATCTTCATGCCGGTTTTGCTGCGTTTGTTGTTGAGCAGCACATTCATGGTTTGGTTCGACAAAGGTTTTCCCACACCAATAGCCAGGTGAGGATACAACAAATTCAGGGCGTAGATCAGCATTTCCCAGTTGCCATAATGTGCCGAAAGCAAAATCACGCTGCGGTTCTCATGGGCATACTCCTCCATGATTTCCGTATTATCACAACTAACACGCTTCAGCAGGTTCTTTTTGCTAATGGTAAGACATTTGATAGTTTCGAAAAACATTTCCGACAGGAAAAGATAAAATTGCCGCATCACCTTTTTGGTGTCCACCGTATCGGGCAAACTGCCTTGCAGGTTTTTCAACACCACCTTTTTGCGATAATTGAAAACAGCATACAGCAAAAAGAACATTAGCTTGGATAAACCGTAGAGCACAGGCATAGGCAAGAGCGAAAACAACAGCAGCAAATAAAACAAAAAATAATTCAGCATCTTCAACAGAAATGTACCCATGTGTTTCGGTAATTTGTTTTTGAGAATCTTTTGCAAATATAACCAAATCATACATTGTGGCTTCGGTAGATTGTTTAATTTTGCTTCAGCGCGATTCAGATTTTTTATATCAGGCGAAAGCAGTTGAAGTTTCCATATGTAAATCAAAAGAAAATGAAGAGAAGAACTGTTGTATTAGTTGTGTTTTTGATGTGGTGGGTTGACTCAAGCATGGT
The DNA here is from genome assembly GCA_037128515.1 of Bacteroidota bacterium. Lineage (GTDB taxonomy): Bacteria > Bacteroidota > Bacteroidia > Bacteroidales > CAIWKO01 > CAIWKO01. Next base: position 16,965 of record JBAXWF010000057.1, read on the forward strand.
CCTGGCGCAAAAGCCAACGCAACAAGATTCGGTTGTTGTGGTGTTTGGTGACACCCGCACTAATCATGATGTGCATAGGCTGGTGGTGAAAGATATTATGAAGTTTCATCCGGTGGCGGTGTTTCACACAGGCGATTTGGTTTTTAACGGGAAAAAGAGTTCGGATTGGACTTTATTCCATGAAATCATGAAACCCATCATTGATAGCAGTCGGTTTTATCCCTGTTTCGGCAATCACGAACGACATTCAAAGCAGATGTCAGTTAGCTATTCGGTGCCCAACAACGGAAAATGGTATTCGGTAAACCGCATGCAAATGCATTTTGTGGTGCTCGACAATTATTCTAATTTTTCGCCAGGGTCGGAGCAATACAACTGGTTGGTATCTGATTTGGAAGCTTGCTCCAAGCAATTGTTTAAGCTGGTGGTGATGCATTTGCCCGTTTACACTTCGGGACCACACAAAACCATGATGAAAAAGATTAAGAAATACTTGGTGCCTTTGTTCGAGAAATATGGTGTGTCGGTGGTGTTTAGCGGCCATGTGCATTGCTATGAAAAAGCTTTTGCCAACAACATATATTATATCACCACCGGCGGAGGCGGTGCCCCTTTGTATCCCAAAGTAAACAGCGTGCCCCAATCGCAATTGTACATACGAACCTATAACTTTTGCACTTTGCAGATAAAAAACAATGCCTTGCAAATACAAGCACTCGACACCAGCATGCGGGTGATTGATGAGGTGATTATTAAAAAGTAATACGAAAACAAAGCTGATATGAGTCGGAAGCACAATTTATTGCAAAACACGTTTGTGGTTTTTTTCTTGATGATTCCGTTCGCACTTTTTTCGCAGGTGGCCACGGTTTCTTCGCCCGACCAGCGGTTGCTAGTGAAATTTGATTTACACGACAGTGTGCCTGTTTACCAAGTGTATTATAAAAACAAGCAGCTATTGCGGCCGTCGCAACTGGGGTTTTTGCTAAACAGCCAAACCATTGCAACTGCCAAGTACCACCTCGATGGCAACATAACAAGCCAAACCATTTCCGAAACATGGAAACCCTTGTACGGACAGTTTTCGGAGATTAAAAATCAAGCGAATCAACTACAAATTCATTTGGTGCAAAACAACCGACCATTTTATCGCTTCAGCATCATCATCCGAGTTTATAACGAGGGCTTTGCTTTTCGCTATTATTTCCCCGAACAACCAAACCTCAAACAATTTACCATAACCGACGAACTCACTGAGTTTAATTTTGCCAAAGACTACACCGCCTGGTGGATGAAAGACGATGGCGGCATTTACGAACAGCTATTTCAACGAACGCCCTTGAGCAAAGTAAAAAATATTTTTACGCCGATTACACTAACGGATGGCGACAGCCTGTTTATGGCAGTGCATCAAGCGGCCCTGATTGATTATGCTGGCATGTCCTTGGTTCGTTCTGCCAAGGATTCGTTGCGTTTGAAATGCGACCTGGCGCCATGGCCCGATGGGGCGAAAGTGAAAACCTGGGCTCCGCGCTACACCCCTTGGCGCTATGTGCTTATCGCGAATCAGCTTTCGGATTTGGTTGAAAGCCAGATGATACTCAACCTGAACGACAGTTGCACCTATAAAGAGGTGAGTTGGATAAAACCCCAAAAGTTTACGGGCATTTTTTGGGCTATGCACACCCGCCAATGGACATGGGCCGACGGACCCCTGCATGGGGCTACCACCGCGCATGCCAAATCGTATATCGAATTCGCGGCAGCGCATCATATTGATGCCTTGCTAATGGAAGGCTGGAACCGCGGCTGGGAAACCTGGGCCGTGGGCGACTCGTCGGTGCAGGATTTTACTCAAGCCTATCCCGACCTGAATTTGGCCGAAGTGGTGGCTTATGGCAAACAAAAGGGAGTGGAAATTATAGGGCATCACGAAACGGGAGGCAACATACCTTTGTATGAAAACCAAATGAGCGCGGCTTTTAAATATTATAGTAGTTTGGGCATACATTCGGTGAAAACGGGCTATTCGGGCACCATGATTCCAAGAGGCATGAACCGTCATGGTCAGCAAATGGTGAATCATTACCAAAGTGTGGTGGATACGGCTGCAAAATATCGCATCATGATTGATTCGCACGAGCCGATTATCCCCACAGGCTTGAGCCGCACCTATCCCAATTGGATGACCGGCGAAGCTGTGCGCGGCATGGAATGGTGCAACTTCGATCCCTGGCCGCCATCACATTTGACTACCTTACCCTATACCCGTTCGTTGGCCGGGCCTTTTGATTTCACCATAGGCATCTTCAAACTAAAATACGACACACTGCGCCCCTGGCTGCGGGTGAACACTACATTGGCCAACCAACTGGCGCTGTATGTAATTTTTTATAGCCCCATGCAGATGATTGCCGACCTGCCCGAAAACATGGAACACAACAAAGCGTTTCCATTTGCCGAAACGGTGCCTGTGAGCTGGGACGAAACGCGATTGCTGCAAGGTAGCATTGGCGAGTTTAGCGTGATGGCCCGTCGCAAACATCAACAATGGTGGTTGGGAGCCATCACCAACGAACAAAACCGCGACTTGCATATTCCACTAAACTTTTTATCAGCAAAACAACGCTATGTGGCCGAAATTTATGCCGACACCCTGGGCACCGACTGGTACAATAAGCCCGAAACCATTGCTGTAGCGAAATATAGTGTGGATGCTGCCGACACCCTGCATGCTGCTTTGGCCAAAGGTGGCGGTTTGGCTGTGCGCTTTGTGCCGGTGGATAAAAGCAAAACAAAAAATTTGCCCGGCATGGGCGTGTTCAATCAACTGCAAGCCACCAACAGCAACGCCTTTGCGCAAGGCACCCTGTATGGTTTCAAAACCAAAGTATCGCACCTGGCTGTGGGGGCAAAGGTGACCTACCAAGCGCCTTACAGCCCCGATTATGCTGCCGGGGGCGACAGCACCCTGACGGACGGAATCCTAGGCACACAAAACTGCCGCGACGGCAACTGGCAGGGAATACAAGGAAAGGATGAGGTGGCAACGCTCGACCTGGGGAAACTAAAGGCGGTAAGCTCAATCAGCCTGAGGTTTTTGCAATACACCAAAGATTGGATTTTTATTCCGAAACAAGTAACTCTATACATATCTGCCGATGGCAAAACCTACACTCAGGTGGCGACCGAAACATTTGAAACTATCGCCAAGGACGAGCGGGCACTCATACACGAATTTGTTGTTAACCTAGCCGAAACCCTGGTGCGCTACATCAAGATGGAAGCCACAAACGCCGGCCCACTGCCTGCTTGGCATCCTGCTGCTGGCAACCCAAGCTGGATGTTTTGCGATGAAGTGGTGGTGAAATGAAAGGGGTGGGATGGTGGGAATGGTGTTTCCTTTTTCATTCGTAATAATAAGAGAAAGAATTGGGTTTTCTAAAATGCTGCTTTGTTCCAGTTTTATTTCCTGCTCTCCACTATTATAAAAACGAGTCGTAATTTGAATTTTTGACTCTGAAGCCACAATACTATCATGGGTGTATAAGGTTACAATTAATTGGTTTTCATTAAATATTGTTTGTTTTTGACTCAAAGCTTTTTCTGGATTGTTGCAATTTGCAAACATCATACAAAGGATGATACATGCGAGTAATTCCTTCATTTATTTTATTACCAAACGATATTTATTTTATTTGTTTCTTTTTGCAGATAAATGTTAACGAAACGGTGTGGAAGTCGAGAGGGAAGGTGTGGAAATTGAGAGGGAAGGTGTGGAAGTAATAGGTAAAGAGGTAATAGGTAAGAATTAAGAGGTAATAGGTAATATTCGATATTGCTTTGAAATATATAGCTATAGTAGCACGGTGCGGCAGCTATGACGGTGACAAAAGACAGGATAGCTGAGAGCGATGTGGAAGTGATGGAAATAGAAACACGCGGCTATGCTCATTTTGCGAAAGCCATGCATGCAGTGAACCTGCGTCCGCTGGAAGACCGCATACAGATGGGCGACGGCAAGGATGTATTTATCAATGCCAGCAAGCTGATGTCGCAAAATACCAGCGAAATACTCGACCGCAACGGATATACCATAGATGATCTCACTTACCTGATACCTCACCAGGCGAATATCCGCATTATTAAGAAAGTGGGCGAAATGCTCGGATTATATAACGGACACGTGGTAACTAACATCGAAACTCTTGGCAATACGGGTAGTGCCAGTTCGGCCATTGCACTGTCTCAAACCTGGGATAAACTTCAGAAAGGCAGTCTGGCAGTGGTTACCGTGTTTGGCGGATGTTATTCGTCGGGATGTATGCTGCTGAAGAAATAACGATACTCAATTCATTCGAATAAAAAAAAAGCTGCAGCCAACTGCAGCTTTTTTTATTGGATCTTACGGCTCAACTATTTTGTGATCATAAATTTCCCAAAAGAGCTTCCTTGTGCTGTGGTAATGCGGATGAAATAAATGCCTTGTAAAAGATCACTTATGTTTATGTCCATCGGTGTTTGTTGGTTATTTCTTACATAAGCCTTTTGTCCGAGGCTGTTATATATTTCTACCGAAGTAAGGGGAACCGCCGATGCAATATGCAGATAGTCTTTTGCGGGATTGGGCCATATCTCAATGGCTGATCCATCACCATATCTTTCGATGCCGAAGGTGTTTTTCACAACGATGGTATCGGTTTTGGATGAGGTGCAAGTTCCATTGGTAACAGTTAAGGTTACAGGAAATGTTCCCGTTGAGGTATAGGTATGAGTGGGATCGGGCAGGGACGAACTCCCACCTTCACCAAAATCCCAGTGCCATGTGCTATGGTTGCCCGAACTCAGATCATGGAAATTGACTAAGCCGGAAGTATTCAGATCGAGGGTGTCGGCAGTTTTCGAAAAGAAGGCCGCCAGTCCGGCGCATGAATCAAATACAAAAAGATTGCCGTTATATTTCCACATGCCCCCTGTTGTAGAATCTGTACTATAACCACCAGCCCATCCGTGACGGTAATCGAGAAAACTTACAGCCATAAACTGCTCTGTATTGGTAATTGTATTCCATGCAACCCCATCGTTGGTGCTGTACGACGTGCCAATAAAACCAAAAAGGGCACCTGTTGAAACATAGGTGGAAGTGGTTCCTGGTACATAACAAAAGGCAAATCTATAAAAGTTTCCGCTTGTGGCTATGGTTTGCCATGTTGTGCCGCCATTCGTTGTGTAATAAGCTGTATAAGGCGGATCACGTAACTGTGCAATACCATTGTTACTATCCCTGAACATTAGTTTCATTTGATGACTGGTGTTAGGACTGGCGCTTACTGTCCAATGATGTCCTTTATCAATGGATTTATACACCCGTCCTTTGTTGGTGGGAAACCAAATGATATCACCCATCACACAGTTATTTCCTGAAATGCCACCTTCTCCAAAAAGGTAGGGAGGTATGTTTGACTGAGGTACACGCGTCCATGTGGTGCCACCATCCGATGTGGTATATATTTCGAAATATCCTCCGTTGGGGTCGCCCATGCAATATCCTTCGTTGGCATTCCAGAAATAAACTGCATTGGGATAACCCGACGGACCGTCGAAAACAGCTGTTGTTTGAGGAGTCCAGGTAACTCCGCCGTCGGTGGTTTTTATGATGGTTCCACCCCCTGCCGGATAAGGGTGACAGACCGGAATCCAAGCTGTCATAGAATCTATAGCATGGATCATTGATAAATAGGCACCGTTATATCCGCTTATGGAACGTGCTTTCCATTTCGTACCCCCATTGGTAGTTCGCGTGAATTCCTGTATATCGGTTGTTGAGGTGGGCTGTCCATCGTTAGCAATAGCCCACACCACATTGGTGTCGACAGCACATATGTCAACTATGCCCCGCATAGGGGTGGGGAAGCCGCTTGATTGCAATATCCACTGGGCCTGTGAACTCAGGAATATAGCACAGAACAAGAATGATATATGTAGTTTTTTCTTCATGATTGGTTTTTTTTTGGTTTCTATTATGAGATTGTTTGGGTTATATGGATCAGATGTTTTATTGTTTTTTTTTCAGGCTTTTAGGCTTTAGGATGTTAGACTGTAGAGAAATGAAGAAAACCACTAAGAAGATTAACCGCAGGGTCGCATAGGCCGCAGAATAGATCTTATAGCCATTAGCCACAACTTTGATTATTCTTTCACAAACTTCTTTACCAGCGTTTCATTATCTGAATTCAGTTTTATGATATAAACGCCTGTTGGGAAACCGGAAATATCTATGGTTGTATTAGCTAAAAGATCAGAAGTATAAACCGATTGCCCTGCCATGTTATAAATTTCCAGGCTTTGTTTTATATTAGAGTTGGTTGCTATGGTCAGTTTGTCTTTAGCAGGATTGGGATAAACAGATACTTGATCTGTGCCGGTATTTAACTCATGAATACCTACATCGTTTCCATTTATGGCTATATTGTCGAAAGCAACGGATAACCACTTTGAGCTACAATCCGTATTTCTATACCTTATTGCCAGGAAATTTATCCCGCCTGATGAAGGTAAAACAATATTGGTCTTAAGATGATAGGTATAATCATTAACATACTCAGTACCCCTGAAATCGAACAAAAGTTGTTTTGTTATTGCAAAATCAGGGTTCGGTGAGTGATTGAGCAAATATAAGGCAATAGTGTCGCCTGCATCCGGTGTTGACATCCCGGAAAACTTATATCTTATTGAATCCAGTTTACCGCCACTGGTGATTGAAAACCCTGGCGAAACAAACCAGTTATCTGTTAATGTAATCCCGGAAGCCGGAGAGTAGTCGTGTCCAACTGCATTAGGCAATGAATATCCACCGCCCGCTATACTCCAATGACTAAAGGTTGTGGCTGCTTTTTTATATTCTACCCATCCGTTTTGTTGGGCTGCATTATCGAACCCTGAAAAATAGGGTAATGATACTTGTGCGCTCAGTGAGAAACTAATAAGGGTCAATAACCCGGTAATTGCAAAAAGTTTACTTTTTTTCATTTCATTTTGTTTTTTAATTATCCTACTCGTAAGGCTTTTCGGTTCCGCCCCCGACAACTGCCTTATCGGGATATGCTCGTTTTTATATATCCGCAGGATATTATCCAACGAATTAAAGTGGTTGCTGAACTCCACTATTATTTTTAGTTCCTGCAAGTGTAACTTGCGTCTAAACGATTCCATTGAGGGATCAAATAATTCTTTTCCATGATCCTGTCAAACATTCTACCGTTTGGATTCAGCAATTTGCCGTAATAAATAGTTGCTGTTGTTTCGCAATCAGAATTGTTGCGAAATTGCGGGTGAGATACGGAAATAAAAAAACCAAACTTCATTACCAAACACTTTAATAGTTATAACAGGCAAAACCTTGCCCTAACGGTTACGTGTTTTTTAATTTTATTTGGTTAGCCACCGGCAACAACCTAAGTTGCTGCTATGCGACGGTAAAAGTAATACGGATATATCGTTTTTCAACTATCAAAATATATAACTTACTAACAGGGAGATGTTAGTAAAGTAGATATGGGGGATTAATGGGGGGGGGGGAGGAGATGAGGAATGATATAATGATAAAATGATAGAATTGGGAGGGGGATTTGATTAACGTTGAGCAGCCTTGTTGCGTGCATTCAAAGATAATACTATTAATTTAGGTTTTACTTGCATGCAACAAGGGTGTTGTTAGCGGTAGTCTTTTATAAACCTTCTTATTATTTTAATTCTTTTGTCTCATTTCTTCTTGCCTGCCGGTTTTTAATCAAGTCAAAAAATAATCCCATGGCAAAAAGTATTATTAGATTTAAAGGAATGATGATTATGAACGCAACACCAATATCGGAATTGTATTCGTAGTTATCAAATTTTTCAATCGAGTCCACGAGAAAACTAGTTAACAGAAATTGAGAAATTATTATGAACAGAACAAAAAGAAATAAAAATATTCTTTTCGAGTTCTTGTAATAAATTGAAGTTGTAGTAAAAAAAAGAAGGATGATAATTAATAATGAAATTATATTGATGTAAAAAACAGTATCCCTTATTGAATCACTATATCCGGAACAAGAAAGAAAGTCAATGAGAAATTGATTATAAGACAGATTCAAGCCTGCAAAATTCAATAACATTATAAGAAGGTATATCGGTATGGCCGTTATCTTTCCAAAATGTCTGATAAATAGTCGTTCTGTCATTTTTTGTAATATCTGAAATTCTTTTAATGTGAACTAGCTTTAAGATTCTGACTAACGTTCTTTCAAAATTCTAATTATTATGTTTTTGTAAAAACCAAG
>JBAXWF010000058.1:0-25113 GCA_037128515.1 Bacteroidota bacterium
TGAGAAAGTTGAGCACTTTCCTGAGAAAGTTGAGCACTTTCCTGAGAAAGTTGAGCACTTTTCTTATTTTGTGAAGCGATATTTGAATGTAAAATGGATTTTCCCGAATCAAGAAAATTTTCAACCACAGAAAACGGCGGCGAATAAAATGCTGATGAAAAAAAAAGGGCTGCTACATGGGTTTTGCCTGTAAAACGCAAGGGTGTGTTTACGGAAACAAGGGTTTCAGCTTGCGAAACAAATGAATATAGTAAGATAGGGCACATCTTAAATATTTTCAGAGGCTAAAATTACACAATTATTTATTAAAAAAATAGTTTATTAAAAAAAAATTCATAAAAAAAATTAAACGGGTGTTTTTAGCCAAATTCCGTGTCGCAACAGGCGCATTCAACGAATTTTTATATACGGTATTGTGTTTCAAACTCGGCATTATGGTGCTTGGTTTTGGGGTGTGGCTTTTAAATACACTATCACATGCACTTGGTTTTCGGGATGTTCGGCTGCATCAATTGGGTTGATGCGCACTTCAAAAATTTGGGTGTAGCCTTGTTCCAACAGTTTGTCGATTTCTTTGTTGGCGTTGCGTGGCACAAAACCCAGCTTGTGCTGATTGAAATAAATGGCCACCGTATAGGGGGTCAAATATGTTGTCGGTTTCGCGCCGCTGGGCAATTTGCTTCACGCTAAGGCAATGATTGTTTGGAAGAAGTAGCATCAGGCGGAGAATACGTTCAATTGTGGGTTGCGACATGCTAGCGCGGATTAAAAAGTTTCGAAATTACATGGTTTATTTATAGTGAACGGTTTAAACGGTGGGCAAGGATTGAAATTATATATATGAATGGTTTTAACCATTTATAATTTATTTGGTTTTAAAATCCAAGCAAATTGGCTTTGCGCAAACTGTCTTTTTGCTGTTCGCTCAGTTGGGTGTTGTTTAAATAAACGGCCATTTCCCAGTCGCCATACATGGCATTGGGCACTACAATAAAGCGTTTTCCGAATTCATCGTGCAGGCTGTCGGCACGATGGGTTCGGGTTTCAACAGTTTTTTTATCGAACAAAACCGAAAAATCCGACAAGTTGTCGCCCATCAGCAAACTGATGTGATGCGTTTTCGCCACAAATTGCCGATACATTTCTTTGTTGGTCGAATCGGTTTTCATCAACAAATGCTCGTCGTTGACCAACGGAAACCCTTGGGCTTTTAGGTTGTTGCGGGTGGCTTCTCGCAGTTTTTCGCTTCGGTTGGTAATGTAGTAAACATCGGCTTTTGAGTCGGCCACATGTTTCAAAAAATCAACCGCACCAGGCAAGGCATCGGCTTTGGCCAGGCTGCACCATTCGTTCCATTGCTCGGGATAGCTGATGTTGGCCAACACACATTTGGCTTCGTAGGGGCTGTTGTCCAACAAGGTTTCGTCAATATCAACCACCACAGCCCGTTTTTCTTTTATGGTTTTCTCGGCCAGGTCTTTTTCAAACACAAGCTCGGCATAATTAAACGTTTGATAATACATGGCTTTTACCTCGGCAGCTCGCTGATGATACAACACGGCCAAGGTCATAAATTCGTTCGACGATTTGGTGGCAATCGGTTTTTCTTTTTCGGTGGTTTTTGTGCCGCATGCCGCCAAAAATAGTGCGACAGCAAGCAAACACACATATTTTTTCATAGTTGGTGAATTAAATTTACATCAAATATAAAAAAAAATCCCCACACTCACGAAAAGCATGGGGAAAATAAACACGAAGACCCTGACTACAGTAGGGGAAATTTTTTGTAAATATTATTCGATTTCATAATAATATCAACATATTGTGCGCGTTTAAACGCGAAGGGCTCTTTAGAGTTTTTCTTCGACAATTTGCCAGTGATTTCGGCAATAGAAGCATAGTGTTTTTTATCCATCCAAGCGTTGATGTCAACCAGCATGGTTTCGATATGGCTGATTTGATTTTTGTATAACGTGCTAACCACCTGCACGCATTGGCCACCGGCCAAAATCATTTTAATAACATCGCTACCGCTATAAACACCCGTATTGCAACACACACCCTGCTTGATGTTGCCAAACAACAAACCGGCATAACGCAAAGCCAAGCGGTTGTCGTCTTCGTTGCTCAGGTTATACGGAAAATGCAATTCTTCTTTATCCAAATCAAAATCGGGTTGAAACAAACGGTTGAACAACACAAACCCATCGGCACCGGCATCGTCCAGTTTCTTTACAAACTCCAGAGTGTTGGTGTAAAAAGGACTTAGTTTCACCGATACAGGGATTTTAACCACCTGTTTCACGGCTTTGAGTATATCAATTTGCTGTTGCTCAATTTTTGCAGCAGGGGTATCAAAGCTACCGGGCGTGCTGTAGAAATTTAATTCCAATCCAGCCACACCGGTTTCTTCAATTTTTTGAGCATATTCAATCCAAGTATCGTCTTCCAACGCATTGAGGCTGGCGATAAGCGGAATGTTGATGCTTTTGCGGGCCGTTTCCAAATTCATTAAATATTCAACCGGACCGGCATGTTTAATATCTGGAAACAAGGAAGTCATTTCGGCATTGCGCTCAGCATATTCCGCTAGGTCTTGATCCATTTCCAGTTCTTCCAGTTGAATTTGCTCTTCGAACAAGGATTTGTAAACCACCGCTGCTGCACCGGCTTCTTCAATTTTTTTTAAGTTTTTTATATCTGTCACCAGATTGCTGGCACCGACAATGATTGGGTTTTTTAAATCTAACCCCATAAATTTTACGCCAAGATTTGCCATAATATATTTTTTTTAAATTGTTATCAAAAAGATTCATGGGAGCGTTGCACTCCCATGATGTTTTTTATTTTGTATAATCCATTTCCGACATGCGAACATAACTTTTAAAACGCCATTTTGCATTTTCTTCGGCAGCTTTAAACAGTTCCACAGCTTCTTTTGGGAAGGCCCTTTTTAAAGAGGTGTAACGCACTTCGCTGTTGAGGAAATTTTGAAATTCATCCCATTTGGGTTCTTTGGAATCGAGAATAAATGGATTTTTACCTTCGGCTTCCAACAAGGGATTGTAGCGGAACAACGACCAGTAGCCCGCATCAACTGCCAAGGCCGATTCTTCCTGAGTTTTTCCCATGCCAGCGCGCAATCCGTGATTGATACAGGGCGAATAGGCAATGATAAGTGAAGGGCCCGGATAGGCTTCGGCTTCTTTTAGTGCCCTGAAATATTGACCGTAGTTGGCACCCATGGCTACTTGAGCCACATACACATAACCGTAAGACATGGCCATCATACCCAAATCTTTTTTACGAATGCGTTTGCCCGAAGCTGCAAATTTAGCAACCGCAGCAATAGGAGTTGATTTTGATGCCTGACCGCCCGTATTGGAATAAACTTCGGTGTCCAAAACCAACACATTCACATCGTTTCCCGATGCCAACACATGATCCAATCCGCCATAACCAATATCGTAAGCCCAACCGTCGCCACCAAACACCCAAATGGATTTCTTGATTAAATATTGTTTCAATTCAAGAATTTCTTTCACCAACGGATGTTTTGAATCGGAGATGACTTTAAGAACATTTTCCGAAGCCACTTTCGATTTTTCGGCCTGGTCCATATTTTCAATCCACACAGTGAATGCCTCTTTAATTTCGGCTGCAATATCCGATTCCATTGCGTTTTTCATCAAACGTTCAATCCGCAGACGCATTTTTCGCACACCGGTTTCTATACCAAAACCATATTCAGCATTGTCTTCGAACAAAGAGTTGGCCCAAGCCACACCTTTTCCGCATTTGTTAGCCGAATAAGGCGTTGCAGGTGCCGAACCTCCATAAATGGAAGAACAGCCGGTAGCATTCGCCACAATCATGCGGTCGCCATAAAGTTGTGTAATTAATTTTATGTACGGGGTTTCGCCACAACCGGCACAAGCGCCCGAGAACTCGAACAAGGGTTGCGAAAACTGACTGTTTTTAAAAGTTTTAAATATGTCGAGATGTTCGGTTTTGTAACCCACTTTTTCGTCCATATACACATAGCGTTCAATTTCGGCCGTTTGCGTTCCCAGAGGTTTCATTTCAAGAGCCTTTATCTTCGAAGGACAAATATCGGCACAGTTGCCGCATCCAGTACAATCCAAAACCGTTACCTGAATTCTGAATTGCAAACCCTCCAGTTCTTTTCCGATAGCTTTCAGTGTTTTGGTTCCGGCAGGTGCTTTTTTCAAATCGGTATCATTTAAAAGGAACGGACGAATTGCAGCATGAGGACACACATAAGCACACTGATTACACTGAATACAGTTTTCGGGCACCCATTCAGGCACGTTAACGGCTATACCACGTTTTTCGAAACGGGTGGTTCCCGATGGAAACGTGCCATCTTCTCTTCCCAAAAATGCACTAACGGGCAAATCGTCGCCTTTCATGGCATTGATGGGGTCGAACACATTTTTAATGAAATCAGGACGAGTTTTATCTTCAACCACGGCATCGGCAGGCAGGTTTTTCCATTCTTCAGGAACCGCAACATCAATAACATCCGATGCACCCTTGTCGATAGAAGTAATATTCATTTTCACAATGTCGTCGCCTTTTCTGCCGTAAGTTTTTTCGATGGCTTTTTTCATTTCTTTTACAGCCAAATCGAAAGGAATTACGTTCGAAACTTTGAAAAACGATGTTTGTGTAATGGTATTTGTTCTGTTGCCCAAACCAATATCTTCGGCAATTTTGGTGGCGTTAATAATATAAAATTTAATATGATTCTCTGCCATATATTTTTTAATATGGTTTGGCAGCCTTTTTTTGGTTTCTTCAACATCCCAAATACTGTTCAACAAAAATGTTCCGCCTTTTTTCAAACCTTTAAGCATATCATATTTATCCAAATAAGCCGGCACATGACAAGCAACAAAATCGGGAGTGTTTACCAAATAGGGTGAGCGAATAACATTGTCGCCAAAGCGAAGATGCGATACGGTGATACCACCCGATTTTTTTGAATCGTAAGCAAAATAAGCCTGACAATATTTATCGGTTGTTTCGCTAATTATTTTAATTGAGTTTTTGTTGGCGCCAACCGTTCCATCTGCACCAATGCCATAAAATTTTGCTTCGTAGGTGCCTTTGGGTGCTACACTAATTTCGGGCAATAGTGGTAAAGATTTAAAGGTAACATCGTCAACAATACCCACTGTAAACTGATTCTTTGGTTCTTTACGTTTCATGTTTTCGTAAACCGCAAGCATCATAGCAGGAGTGGTATCTTTCGAACTCAAACCATAACGGCCACCAACAATCATGGGCGCATTGGTTCTGTTGTAGAAAATGTCTTTTACATCCAAATACAAAGGATCGCCATTGGCGCCAATTTCCTTGGTACGATCTAAAACTGTAATTTTTTTAACCGATTCGGGAAACACATTAAAGAAATATTTTGCAGAGAACGGACGATACAAATGAACAGAAATTAAACCAACCTTTTCGCCTTTTTCAACCAAATAATCAATCACTTCTTTCAGGGTTTCGGTGATAGAACCCATAGCTATAACAATGTTTTCAGGATTTTTTGCACCATAATAGGTAAACGGATGATATTCTCTGCCGCTTATGGGTTTCAATTGTTGCATATAGTCTTCAACCATGTCGGGAACGGCATCGTAAAACGTGTTTGCCGCTTCGCGCGATTGAAAATATATATCAGGATTCTGAGCCGTTCCCCGTGTAACAGGATGTTCGGGATTGAGTGCTCTGTCGCGAAATTCTTGCAATGCTTTTTTATCGAGCAGTTTTTCCAAGTCTTCCATTGCAGGAGCTTCCACTTTCTGAACTTCGTGCGAAGTGCGGAACCCATCAAAGAAATGTAAAAACGGTACACGCGATTTAATAGCAGTAAAATGTGCAACAGGAGCAATATCCATAATTTCTTGAACACTACCGGTGGCCAACATGGCAAACCCGCTTTGACGCGTGCTCATCACATCGCTATGATCACCAAAAATTGACAAGGCTTGTGCAGCCAAACTTCTGGCCGAAACATGCAATACGCCCGGCAACAATTCGCCCGAAATTTTATACATGTTCGGAATCATTAACAATAAACCCTGCGAGGCGGTATAAGTTGCTGCCAACGTACCTGCCTGAAGGGCACCGTGCAATGCACCTGCAGCACCGGCTTCCGACTGCATTTCTGATAAAGTAACGGTTTCGCCAAAAATATTCTTTTTCCCGGCTGCGGCCCATTCATCAATGTTTTCTGCCATATTCGACGATGGCGTGATAGGATAAATGCATGCTACTTCGGTAAACATATACGCAATATACGCTGCAGCATAATTTCCATCACAAGTAATAAATTTTGATTTCTTTTCCATACCAATATTATATTAATTTGCTGATATTATGATTTATAAATAAAACAATCATTAATTTGCTGCGAATTTAGTAATTTATTGAAAACCCCTCGACAATTTTGTAGAAAAAATCTGCCTAAATCTGCAAATTAGTTTGATTTTAAATAAGAGCACTAAAAAAGAAATGTGCAGGAGTTACTTCTTTTGTTTTGTAATACTATCAGCAGCAGCAACAACCGTATCCTGACTGAGCAGTTTATTGGCATTATCCAATGCGCGGTTGCGTTCAATCTCCATCAAAGAATCTTCTTTGCGTTTTTGTTTTTCTTCTTCTTTTTTGTTCGGACCGCATGAAAAAAGAACGGTTAAAGAAAACAATGCCAGGAGTATTTTATATGATTTCATTCGTATCAAATTTTCACAAAATTATTATATATTTCTAAGGCTGGTTAAAAAAGGAAGTGCTTGCGGTATAAATTGGTCTTGCGAATCAAAAATTCCGTGATTGTGGTCGCCCCTGGTTTCAATAAACTTCTTTATTCCACCAAATTTTTCGTAGAGTTTCACACCGTTTTCATAAGCTACAGTTTCGTCCGTTTTGCTATGAATAAATAACAGTGGCACGCCAATATGCTGCAACTTTTCGTACGACAAAAAACGATATTTCATCAAAAAATGAATGGGTAAAAACCAAAATGTTTTATGCGCCACCGCTTCCAAACAATAAAATGTGGATTCCATAACCAAAGCATGACATTTTTTATGTTGAGCCACATTCACCGCCACGGCACCCCCCATCGACCAACCCCAAATAATGATGTTTTCTTCCTTAATGCCATGATGTTTTATCAAATATTCGTATGATGCCCTTGCGTCTTCATAAATATCTTCTTCTTTAGTTATTTTTCCGCTACTAATGCCAAATCCACGATATTCTATTGCTAAGGCATTGAAACCCATTTGGCGGAACAATCGCATACGTTTTTCGCCACGCGAAATATTTCCTGCATTCCCATGAAAAAACAAAACCGTATAGGCAGTCGTATCAATCGGCATCCACCAGGCATGTAGTTTTTGCCCATCCTGGGTGGCAATCCATTCTTCTTTTATATTCAAATCTTCGGGCGGTGCAGTTGCACCTTTTTGAGGCACAAAAACAAAACGTTGCTGAAACAAATAAACAAACAGGCAAATCAACAAATAAATTACAAGGGCAATTGCCAAAATGAGCAGTATTTTTTTCATACGATATAAAAAAAACCCGCAACTATTTCCGGTTGCGGGTTAATAGAATGGTTTTTGCTACGCCAAAACGTAGGTATACGTTGTTCCGTTTATAATCACATAAACAATAAAATCGCACGATCCGTCGCCATAATCAACAGTAATAGTAGGATAACCGGCATTCACAATATCCAATGTTCCTGATGCAATTATCCAGCTCCATAAAGTTGTACAACATTTTACCAGTAGCGGAGATGTAATGGTAACCGTGAAAGCGGCTCCATTCACATCGGTGCCATTGGCAGAACCTGTAACCAAATATTCATCATCAAACGGATTTATCCAAGTATCGTATCCAGCCGTCCATTCGTTTTCGCGCTGCGAAGTCCAACTAATGGTACCTTGTATTGAGGTCACGCTCGCACCCTGAACATCAACCGAAAAATGAGGATGTCCCGAGGCATTATGTCCAAGATTTACTATAGTTTGTGTTCCCTGAACCTGATAGTCAACACCATTTATAGTTTCAAAATAGTTATCAAAGGTAGAAACTAGGGTAGTGGTTGAATCGATATAAAGTCCGTTGATATGCGTAACTATTTTTCCTCTGCGAAACACACCATCATCACCTTGACAGCTTGTTCCAAAATCGAGTGTAACAATTTTATCGGGCCAAGCACCGCTAATATAAAGGGTAGGGCAACCTAAAATAGTGTCGTTGGTGCTTTTTGTTCCAACATGCCGAGCAGCCTTCGAAATCTGACTATACGACCTGTTAAAAACTCCTTCGGCTGTCGAATTATCCTGTGCAGCACGATAGCTATAGGTTGTTGTCTCCTCTTTCTTTTTACAAGAAGTGAACACCAAGCCTGCAACAAAAATTGTTACCAGACAAAGACTAAATAATTTGAATGTTTTCATGGGTTTTAGTTTTTTTTATGAAACAAAAATAATAAAAATTGGATTACTAATTAATAAACGTAAAAAAAACAAAATAAATTGTTGGTCGGTAAAATATTCTGTTTAGTCGGTAAAATTCACCGATAGTTGAACAATCATCGTTTATTTAAAATGCTATAATACAATTCGCTCAACTTTTTTGCAGCATTATACGAACTGATTCTCTTTTTCTCAATATCTTTCTCCACTTGTCTAATTTGGTCCTTAATTTCATCGCAAGCATAAAAATTACTAAGCAATAAATCTTTCAACGCGTGATGCATCAACTGCAAATCCTGTTCTGTGCGCTTTATATTAAAATAGTTGTTGCGTTTCGTAAACGCAATATAGTCTTCCACAATATCCCAAACATCAGCAATGCCGGTTTTTTCGTGTGCCGAACAAGTCGTCACAACGGGCAACCAACCCGAATCGGGCAGCGGATATAAATGAAGTGCGTTTTGATATTCGGTTTGGGCAAGTTTGGCTCTGGCTATATTGTTGCCATCCGCTTTGTTTATTACAAGGGCATCCGCCATTTCCATAATACCGCGTTTAATTCCCTGAAGTTCATCACCCGCTCCGGCCAACATCAGCAACAGAAAAAAATCAACCATTGCATGAACCAATGTTTCCGATTGCCCCACACCCACCGTTTCAACAAAAATGGTGTCAAAACCCGCAGCTTCGCAAAGTATAATGCTTTCCCAGGTTTTTTGCGCCACACCGCCCAAAGTACCAGCAGAGGGCGAAGGTCGGATAAAAGCATGGCAATCCGTCGAAAGCTCTTCCATGCGAGTTTTATCACCCAATATACTTCCTTTCGATCGGTAGCTGCTCGGGTCAATAGCCAACACAGCCACCTTTTTCCTTAGTTTGGTAAGATACGTCCCCAGCACGTCAATAAAAGAACTTTTTCCTACACCCGGCACTCCCGTTATGCCAACCCGCACCGATTTTCCCGAAAAAGGCAAACAAGCTTTCAACACCTCTTGTGCTCGTTGCTGATGTTCTGCCAAGGTACTTTCAATTAACGTAATGGCTTGGCTCAACAACGTAATATTTCCGGCCAATATGCCCTCAACCATTTGGGCAGTAGTAAGGGTAGCGGGTTTGTTTTTCCGAATATTTTGTAGCGCATTTTTATTTACCGAAGCGGGTTGCGCTATGCCTCCCTGAACTTTTAATGCGCTTTTATAAGGTTTTTGTGTCACGCTGCGTTTTCTGTTTCCACAAAATTACGTATTTTCCTGAAAATATCGAAACACAATGTGCCATCCAAAATAAATCTTATGTACTTTTGCTTTGTAACAAAGCCATATCATGAAAAAATTTTTTTTAACTGCCACAATGATTCTAATGTCGTTTTGGCTCCATGCGCAAAATAGCAACACCTTCACTGGCAACTGGCTTGGAGCCATAAAAGTGGGCGCAACAACCCTTCGTATTGGTTTGTGCATTAAAGATTCTGCCGCCCTGCTATCCTCCTTTTTGATGAGTCCCGACCAGGGCGTGATGCGAATTGAAGTTGACAAAACCAAAACCGCTCACGATACAATCGAAATTGTTTCCAAAAGCATTTCTGCTACCTTTAAAGCCCTTATAAATCAAAGCGGCGATTCCCTAAAAGGTACTTGGAAACAAGGTAGCAAATTCCCTTTGGTCATGGCACGCGTAGCAAAATTGCCCGAACTTCTTCGTCCCCAAGAACCCAAAGGCCCCTTTCCTTATACCGTAGAAGAAGTCAGTTTTACCGATACAAAAACAGCAATCACATTTGCAGGCACATTAACCATTCCCCAAGGACAAAATAAATTTGCAGCCGTCGTACTGGTAACAGGCTCAGGACCTCAAAACCGTAACGAAGAATTGTTGGGTCACAAACCTTTTTTGGTAATTGCCGATTATCTAACCCGAAATGGTATCGCAGTTTTACGCTACGACGACCGGGGTGTCGGTAAATCCGGAGGTGTTTTTTCAACCGCCACCACTTTAGATTTTTCGCAAGATGCCGAAGCAGCCTTCCTGTTTTTACGAGCCGACAAACGTATCGATTCAACCAAAGTTGGCATGATCGGGCATAGCGAAGGCGGCATGATTGCACCCATCGTGGCATCGCGAAACCCAAAAGTAGCTTTTATCATAATGCTTGCCGGACCCGGTTTAAAAGGAAAAGATATTTTGCTGCTCCAATCCCAACTAATTGCCAAAGCCGACAGCACACCACAAGCCGAAATCAAAACCAACACCAAACTAAATAAAAAGATATACGCAATTGCCACCAAACAAAAAGATGACAAAAAAGCTGCCGAAAAAATGCGCGTTTTAATCAACAACTATTGGAAAACACTAAACCCCGAAGTAATTAAAAAACAAAACCTCGATAAAACAACACTCATGCAATCCATCTATCAGGTTCTCACACCCTGGTTTAAATATTTTTTGCAAAGCAACCCAGCCACATATCTTGTAAAAGTAAACTGTCCCGTGCTAGCACTCAACGGCAGCAAAGATTTGCAAGTGCCATCCGTGCAAAACCTGGCAGCAATTAATAAATACCTAACCCAAGCCAAAAATAAAAACTTCACCACAAAACAATTCGACGGACTCAACCACCTGTTTCAGCACGCCACCACCGGCTCGCCCACCGAATATATGGAAATTCAAGAAACCTTTGCCCCCGAAGTACTCAGTTTCATTACAAAATGGATAACACAAACAGTAAAATAATTACCGCATACCCCTATTTTAAATACCATTACCTTCAAAATAGAGCAAAGCAGATTTGCATTCTCACTATCTGAATGATTTAGAAGACACCTTTCGCCTCATTCTGTTAAAAATTGTTAAAGTCCCAGCCAAAGCAAATCTATTTCATTCACCCTTCAAAAAAAAACTACTTTTGCGGCTTAATTTTAAAACCAAAAAACAATTATGAAATTACGATTACTTCTTGCAACTGCCGTCTGCCTATGCTGCATTTCGGCCAATTCTTCTGCCCAAACAACCATTAATAACAGTGGTTTCGAAAATTGGGAAAACCTAACAAACGACAATATTGAACCCACCAATTGGAACTCTTTTATGACAGCCGATGCCTCAGGTTTAGCCGCCTTAGGCAAAGCAAAACGCTTAAGCAGAAGCACCGTAAAACGTCCCGGCACCTCCGGTAGCTATAGCGTGGTCATTTATTCAACCTCAACACTTGGAATCATTGCCAACGGAAACTTAACCACCGGCAAAATTAATATGGGAAGCACCTCACCAACCAGCAATTTAAATTACAACTTCACCAACACCTCCGATGCCCTCTTCAATCACCCATTCACCGGCCACCCCGATTCAATTATAGCCTGGGTACGATTTAAACCAGCCTCAAATGGACCCGAGCAAGCACGCATAAATGCCGTAATTCACGACAACTATAGCTATCGCGACCCCAGTGGATCAGATGCCAATGCACCAAGCCACGTCGTAGGTGTAGCCACATTAAATTTCCCAAAAACAAATGGAGCATGGGTCAGAAAATCCATCCCTTTCACCTATCCGGGTCCAGCCTCCACCAGCGCCTATTTGCTTATTTCGCTAACCACCAATATGACTGGAGGGGGTGGTTCAGCCGGCGATAGCTTATATATCGACGATATGGACATCATCTACAACCCCATTCTCACCACCGGCACCATCAACCCACTAACCTATCTCGTATCATCTACCATGAGTGCAGCCGTCAGCGTGCCCTACACATTAACAGGCACCATGTATGCAGGCAACACCGTCACAGCCCAACTATCCGATGCAAGCGGCTCCTTTGCCTCACCAATCACATTAGGGTCAGTAACATCAACCACATCCTCAACCATCTCAGGCACCATCCCAGCCGGAACACCCACAGGTGGCGCCTACCGCATCCGAGTCGTTTCATCAACCTATCCCATAACAGCAGCCGACAACGGAGCCAACATCGTCATCAGCGATGTCACCGGCATCGACACCCAAAAAGCACAAAACACAACAGTTTATTTTACCGAAAACCAATTGGTCGTCAATTTGCAACAAGCAACCTTCACCAACCCCACCGTGCAAATAGTCAATTTAAGCGGTCAAACCATTGCAACCTATCCATTAAAAAACAACAGCATCAATCACATTTATGCCCCCATTTCAACCGGAGTTTACATGTTTCGCATTGCCGATGCCGATAGCTTTGTAAGCGGAAAAATCGTGAAACTTTAATTTTTTTATTCACACCGTATTTGCAGAAGCCCAAATCTGTCAAACCCGTCCAACCCGCTTAAAAGTAGGTAAAAATCCACCAATTCCCCACCTCCTAAATCGCACATCCAATTTCAAATTCCCACCCCCAATTCCCTCCATCCCTACAAACATAGCTCAGCAAACACCCCCATTTTAACTATTTCCAACTCAATTTTCGCTATTGCCAACTCAATTTATGCTATTGCCAGCTCGTTTTTTGCTATTGACAGATGATTGTCACATTGCAAGTTAACTATTTTTTTAACCCCCACCGCCCCAAACAACGCACTCCCAAAAATTCTCACAATTCCCCCAAAAAAGAACACTACCTTTGCACCAAAAAAAATTGATACGCACCAATTTTCATACCCACACCAGCTTTTGCGATGGCAGTTCCCAACCCGAAGCCTATATAAAACAAGCACTGCAAAACAATTTCGTGGCACTGGGTTTCACCGCACATGCCCCCTTGCCCTTCCAAAATTCCTGGAGCCTGCCCGAAGCCGATTTGCCTACCTATTGCCAAACCATCAGGCAATTAAAGGCGCAGTATCAATCACAACTCGAAATATATCTTTCCCTCGAAATAGATTACATACCCGGCGTTTCAGACAATTTTTCGGTAGTGCAGCAAAAACATCAGTTAGACTATGTTTTGGGAGCCGTGCATTTAGTAAAAAACCCTAGCGGCATCGATTATTGGTTTATCGATGGTCCAATAAAAAACTACGATGCCGGTTTGCAAACCATTTTCAAAAACGATATCCAATGGGGTGTAAACACCTACT
Organism: Bacteroidota bacterium; assembly: GCA_037128515.1. Classification (GTDB taxonomy): domain Bacteria; phylum Bacteroidota; class Bacteroidia; order Bacteroidales; family CAIWKO01; genus CAIWKO01. The sequence continues at coordinate 13,568 of JBAXWF010000058.1, forward strand.
TTGAGCAACTCAACGAAATGATAGTTACCCAAAAACCCGATATCATAGCCCATTTCGATAAAATTAAAATGAACAACCAACACCGCTATTTTCACGAAAGCGATACCTGGTATAAAAAACTCCTGCAACAAACCCTGCAACGAATTGCCAAAACCAACTGCATTGTAGAAGTAAACACTCGTGGCATTTACACCAGCAAATACGATGCCTTGTATCCCAGTATTGAAGTCCTAATACAATGCTTCGACCTCAACATACCCCTCACAATAAGTGCCGATGCCCACAAACCCACCGATTTGAATGCCCACTTTTCCGAAACCGAAAAAACCCTGAAAAATATAGGCTACAAAACCATAAAGGTATTGAGAAACAATGCATGGGTTGATTGGGAAATTTAAACTATCTGAACTTTAACTTTGTTTCCACGCCATTTTATAATGTTCAATTCCGGCTTCCATAAAAATTGCCCCTTCTTCCACAAAACCATTACGCCTGTATAAACCACAAGCCTTTAGTTGCGAATGCAAATAAATCGTAACCCCAAACAACCGAACATCATCCAAAACCCGTTTCACAAGCATATCGCCAAAGCCTTTTCCCCTATACTCATTTAGCACAGCAAAACGTTCAAGTTTAATACCATAACTAGTTTTTCGCCATCGTGCTGCACCCACCGCAATAGCATTGTAATACAACAAATAATGATTGGCCGAGGTTTCAAATTCATCATATTCCAACGAAGCATCCACACCCTGCTCATCAACAAACACCTTGCGCCTTACGGCAAATGCCCTTTCAATCAATTCGGTATCAGTAGCAAAAAATCTAACAATCTGTATCATGCGTTAATTATTATGCGCAAATATAGTAGTTTTTCTAAACATCAGCTCTTAACCCCAATGCATCTGCATTTTCATGCACATAACTTTGTTCAAAACTTAAAGCAAAATAATAAACAACGGTAGCCAACGTTTAATTATCTTTGTAGGAGATTTTCATAAAAATAGTCTTATGCAAGCATGGTTTGATGGACTCACAACATTTGAAAAAATATTCTGGTACATTGCAGTCCCGTTTACGTTAATATTTGTTATACAACTGCTCTTAAGTGTTGCCGGGCTCGATGGCCGAAAAAACAAAATACAACCCACCCCTCCCGACGAAGTATCTGATGAGCAACAACCCAAAAACAACCGCATTTTAACCTTGGGGCTTAGTTTTTTTAGTTTACGCAATGTAATCACATTTTTCACTTTTTTTGGATGGACGGGAGTTATCACTTTTCGTTACGGAATGACACACCAACAATCACTTTTAAGCGCCTTGGCATGCGGCCTTTTTGCCATGCTCGTGCTCACATTTTTGTTCTATTTTTCAAATAAATCCAAAAGCACATAAAAAATAATTTGGTACAAAATTGCTTAACTCCTGTCTATTTTCTATTTTTACACAAATTTTTGAATAATTATCCGGTATTAACCCTGCTGCATCGTTCAAAAAATCGTTTGCAGTTTAAACCATAAAACCATGTTCGAACTACCTCCATTACCTTTTGCCCCCGAAGCACTTGAACCTTTTATTTCAAAGCGCACCATTGAGTTTCATTATGGCAAACATCATCAGGCCTATGTAACCAACCTGAACAAATTGATTGTTGGCACCGAATTCGAAAAATCAGGTCTCGAAGAAATCATAAAAAAAGCTCAAGGCGGAATTTTCAACAATGCAGCTCAAATTTGGAATCATACTTTTTATTGGTACAGTTTAGCACCCAATGCAAAACAAGCTCCCGACGGGAAATTAGCACAAGCCATTAACGAAAAATATGGTTCGTTCGATGCTTTTAAAGAAAAGTTCACAGCAGCATGTGTTACTTTGTTTGGCTCAGGATGGGCTTGGCTGGTAAAAACTGCCGATGGAACCCTCGACATAGTGCAGGAAAGCAATGCAGGAACTCCACTACGCAATGGATTAACACCCATTTTAACCTGCGATGTTTGGGAACATGCCTACTATCTCGATTTCCAAAACCGTCGTCCCGATTATGTGACTGAATTCTGGAAATATATTAACTGGGAAGAAGTAGAAAACAGATTTTAATTAGAAATCATGACTTCTGAACTAAAAAATGCTTCGGTTATCGCATTACGCGATTGCATGGGGTTGCAACAACATGAAACCCTCCTTATCGTAACCGACGAAACCAAAAAAGAAATAGCACTCTCGCTTCACGAAGCCGGAAAAGAACTTGGTAAAGAATCAATTCTGGTTGAGATGAAATCGCGCGAAATTAACGGACAAGAGCCTCCTGCCCAAATTGCCGAGCTGATGAAACTGGTGGATGTGGTGATTTGCCCAACAGCCAAATCGCTTACCCATACCGATGCCCGCCGCGAAGCCTCCAAATTGGGAGTTAGAGTCGGAACCATGCCCGGCATCACGGTCGATTGTATGGTACGATGCCTGAATGCCGATTACGAGAAAATTATTGCCCTCACCGACCACATCGTGCAAAAGCTGCAAGGTGTGCAAAACATTCGTATTGTAACCGAAAAAGGTACCGATATCACAATGCCTATGGGTGGCCGAGCCGTCTTGCCCAGCAAGGGTGTTATGCGCAACAAAGGCGAAAGTGGCAACTTGCCTTCGGGCGAGGTGTATCTGGCACCTTGGGAAAACAAAAGCAATGGCATGGTGGTCATTGATGGCTCCATGGCTGGTGTGGGTATGATAAAAACACCTATACGTATCGAAGTTGTTAACGGATATGCTGAACGCATTATAGGTGGTGAAGAAGCCGACCGATTAACCGCATTACTTGATAAATCGGGGCGCGAAGCACGCGCCGTTGCCGAATTTGGTATAGGAACCAACTACAAAGCACAACTCACGGGCATGATTCTGGAAGATGAAAAAGTGTTTGGCACGATTCATATAGCTTTTGGCAACAACATCAGTATGGGGGGTACTATTTCGGTAAATAGCCATCTGGATGGTTTGGTAACCGAACCCGACGTTTACTTCGATGAACTTCTCATAATGAAAAAAGGGAAAATGATAGACTACGAACTCTGATACCATTTCTCCTGATTAATTATTCGTACCTTTGCATCCATTAAAAAACTACTATGTTAAAAGCACTCATAAAAACACAAAAAGGAACCATGACGGTTCAGTTTTACGAAAATGATGCCCCCGGCACCGTTAAAAACTTTGTTGACCTATCGAAAAAAGGATTCTATAATGGTCTAACTTTTCATCGGGTTATTCCTGATTTTGTTATTCAGGGCGGATGTCCACAAGGCACCGGCGTAGGTGGTCCTGGGTACAAAATCAAATGCGAATTGGATGGAGGTAATCAATATCACGATCGTGGCGTATTATCCATGGCACATGCCGGACCCGATACAGGGGGTTCGCAATTCTTTATTTGCCACAGTCGTCGCAATACTTCCCATCTCGACCGCAAGCATACCTGTTTCGGTAAAGTAACAGACGGGGTGGAAGTAATTGATGATATTCGTCAAGGCGATGTGATAGAGTCTATCGAAATTATCGAAGAAAAAGATTAGTTCAAATCAGAATTTAGAAAGACCCTCCATCAGGCGTTTTTCTTTTTCTTCTTTGCTCAGGCTTTCGTAAGCTTCTTTTTCTTTCAGATATTTCTGACGTTTTTCTTCTTCAATCTTATGAATTTCGGCGAGGTAATTTTCAATTACGCGGTTCTTTAAATATTCGCCTGCCACTGCCGGAAATAATTCCAACAGCAACTCTTCTTTTTCATTCTGAGCTAGTTTAACATCACCGTATTCAGGAAAAGTAGGGTTGTCCTGCTTTTTGTATTTGCCCGTATCATAAGGGGTTTCTTCTTTAACTCCGGCAATTCTGTAACGAAATTCAGGATCAATGGGTATGGGTGTGTGGCCATATTGTCCCTTTACCAAATTCACAAACTGAATGGATTTTGTTGTATAAAAAGGCTGATTTTTATTTTCATCAATCACACAATTCACGGCTTGAACTCCCACAATTTGGCTAGTAGGTGTAACCAATGGCGGGCATCCTGCTGCAAGTCGCACCGTTGGGATAATTTCCAAAACGCGGGGCAACAGTTTTTCCAATTTAAGCTGTTTTAACTGCGCCAGCATATTGGTATACATACCTCCCGGTACTTCCGCAAATTTTACATTTTCGTCGGGTTCGGGGAATTTAAAATAACGTTCTATTTTTTGGCACGAACTCAACAATTCTTCTTGTTTTCCGCTTTTTGCATAAGCAATTGCCAATTCAAACAACTCATCAATATCTTTGGGTAATCGATCCTTTGTTATGTCGAACTCCCTGGGAAACATATTATAACTGTCCATATCCGCTAATTCGATGCGGATATCCTTTAAGTGTTGATTAATTTGAACCACGGCATCCAAATTCACGCCGGTTTCTATATTCAGTTTGGTGCAAAAGATTTGAATTACTTCAAATGAAGGTGCTGCGGGCCCTCCGGCAAAATTCATTATTGACGTATCAAGAATATCCACTCCATGAATAATAGCCATCAATGCCGATGCCAATCCATAACCCGGAGTACAATGTGTATGAAAATCAATCGGAATTGAAAGGTTTTGCTTTAGCAGTCCAATGATTCGGCCCGAACGAATGGGTGGAATTAATCCCGCCATATCTTTCACTGTAATCATATCTGCTCCAAGTGCTTCCATTTCTTTCGCCTTGTTTACAAAATACTCATCCGTAAAAATGTTGTTTGGCAAGAGTTTGGCATGCAACAAGGCTTTGATACGGTCTTTTGCCGAAAAATGTGGATCCACCGTGTAGCACACAGTAGCATCGGCAATACCTCCGTTTTCTTTTACGTATTTGATGCTTGATTTTACATTATCAACATCATTCAAAGCATCAAAAATGCGCATAATGCCAATGCCCGACTGTATTGCAAAGCGGTTAAATCCTTCAATAACCTCTTCGGGATATGGATTGTAGCCAAACAAATTGCGTCCCCGCGAAAGGGCTGTTAGTTTTGAAGCATCGCCAATAACAGCTTTTATTTTTTCGAGGCGTTCCCAAGGGTTTTCTGCCAAATAGCGCATAATGGAATCGGGAACAGCACCTCCCCATACTTCCATTGCATAAAAATTTGCTTCTTTAAATAGTGGCAACACACGATCCACTTGTGCCTGAGTCATGCGGGTAGCAAACAAGGATTGTTGTCCGTCGCGTAAGGTAACATCACGTATTAATAGTTTTCGAGTCATATAGTTTAGAAAGGCAAGTAATTAAAAATAAAATGTGTTTAAAAAAACTTCATCAAAGGTATATAAGTTTTCTAAGGAGAATAAAATATGTGTGGTTTTTTTTTGAAATAATTCCCCCACTTTCTTAAAAGGTAAATCTAAAAATCATGGCATGGCCATGTGCCGTTTTTTTCCATTTGCAAAACAAAAAGGTATTGTACTTTTGTAAAAAGCTTTTTATGGAAATCTTTCTTCATGGTGAAACATGGATTGCATTGTTAACCCTCACATTTCTTGAAATTGTGTTGGGGATTGACAATATTATTTTTATATCTATTGTTACCGGAAAATTGCCCGTAAACAAACAAAGTTTGAGTCGAAATACCGGTCTAGCTTTGGCACTAATTTTTAGAGTGGCTCTTTTGCTTTTAATTACCCATATCATCGGATTATCAAAGCCTTTATTTTCTTTAGTTCACTTGGGGATTAATTTTGATGTAAGCATTCGCGACCTCATTTTAATGGCTGGCGGTATATTTTTAATTGCAAAAAGCACGTCGGAGATGCATCAAAAAATTGAAGGCATTGAACATCATCAAAAAAATAGCAAAACAAATACTATAACTGCTGCAATTCTGCAAATCACTTTACTCGATATTATTTTTTCTTTTGATTCTATTCTTACCGCTATCGGGTTGACTAAAAATGTGCTATTGATGATTATTGCTGTTATCATTTCCATGGTTATTATGATGTTTTTTTCAGGATATATCAGTCGTTTTATAAACAAACACCCAACCCTACAGGTATTAGCATTATCGTTTTTAATTTTAATAGGTTTTATGATTATGGTGGATGCACTGCACTATGATGTGCCAAAAGGCTATATATATTTTGCCGTATTGTTTTCACTTTTGGTTGAAATGCTGAACATGCGTATGCGAAAACGTAACAAAAAAAAGCAGGGAACGTAAGCTATTTATTGCAAATTGCTTATCTTTGATATGGTTTTAATTAAAAGTGTATTCTTATGAAAAAATGTTTACTTGTTTTAAGCATTGTTTTTTGCTTTGCTATTCGGTCAAATGGTCAGGCAATTACTTCTGTAGCCAATGGCAATTGGTATAATCCAACCACCTGGAGTTGCACATGTTTACCGTCGCCAACGGATTCAATTATTGTGAATCATACTGTTGTTTTAGACAATAATTTTGCTTTAAACGGGGGCTCAATCACCGTGGGCACAAATGGTGTTTTGAAAGAAAACACTCCGGGTCGCTATTTGGTAATGAACGCCGGCTATATAGAAAATAAAGGAAAAATAAAAATTAGCCGTGTTGGGTTTTTTGGCGGGGAGTTCAATAATTTAGATTCATGCTTGTTTTATTCGGTGTTCTACAGTGGTGCCTATGTAACAAACCAAGGCAGCATATCCGGAATTGACAGCCTTTTTATCGATGCTTATTTTTTTAACGATGCATCGGGAATCGTTACCGCTTCTGAAACAACAGTGAACGACACCCTTTACAATATCGGACAACTTAACTTTATCGATATGTGGAATACAGGTGTTTTCTACAATTACAACATAACCCGTGTTTACAATCTCTTATCAACAAATATTGGTGAAAATGATGAAGAGCTAACGTATTATAATTTTAGTAATACCGGCGAATTCGAAAATTATGGTTTCATGCAAGGCTATATCGATGCCAGCAATTTCGGTTATTTGCTTAATGATGAAACGGCAACATTTGTTGTTGAAAACAACTTTATGAATGCCGACACTGCGGCACATTTGGCTTTGCTTGAAAATGAAGGGGAGGTTTATGTGGGTGGCAACTTTTATAACCTCGACACGATTACGGGTATAAACGGACGCATTTGTGTTAAAATGGCTTCGACAAATGCAGGTGCTATGAATGGCTCTTTCGATTTTTGCGACCTATCGGGCAGCGGACATCCCGACCTGATGGTAGGGGCAGCCACCATCAGTCCGGATATTACTTTTTGCACCTATCCTTGTGTTGAAGGAACAACAAGCCCGGTTGACCCGGGCAATGCACTAAGTGTTTATCCCAACCCAACCACCAATCAATTGTTTTTCGAATTTTCAGATAATGTTTCGAATACCCAAATTGTGGTAACCGATGTGCTGGGCAATGTGGTGTTCAATCAAAGTGGAATACAGGGTAAACTAATAACTTTTACGAAAGGCAATTTGCCTGCCGGATTTTATTTTTACCTTATAAAATCTGATAAGCAGCAATTCGCCGGGAAAATAATATTGCAGTAAATTATCCAAAGAAAGCACATTTTTTAAAGCGCGATTTCTTTTTATAGTGGGGCACCGTTTTATATTTCTTTTCGAATATCTTATCAAAGAATTTTGAAGAAGCATGCTTACTGCTGCTGTGCATTTTGGTTTTTGCTGTTCGCGATGAAAAACCCGATGAGCCGAAGCTGTGCGAATTGCTTGCTAGCGCAACGGGTGTTTGCCCCTGCTGCTTGGGTACAAAAGCTTGCTGAGTGTTATAAAAATTAATTTGTTGGGGTTCGTTTGCATTCTGTTTGTTCTGGTTAAAAACATACGCTTGTTGATTTTCGTCGGCATTTATTTGCACGTTTTGTGCATTCGCAAGGCTTGATAGCACTATAAAAACGAATAAGAAAAGATGTTTCATGATAAATGTATTTATACAAATCTGTAAATGAAAGTTGTATAATCTTACAAAAAAAATGCCATAATTGTCTGTATGTAAAATTTAATATCTAATTTAGTCTTCCAAAAACTTATGTTAAACTAAAACGTTTCACCATGAAAAAAATATCATTAGTATTCATTGTTGTTGCCATCGCGGCGGTAATTATGCCGGGATGCGGTCAACAAAAAAAAGAGGTAAAAAACATAGTAACAAAACAAGATTCTGTTATGCAATCGAAAGTGAATGAATATGCTTCGGTGAAACTAACCACCGACATGAGCAAACTGAATGAGAAAGAAAAACAACTGGTGTTGCTATTGATTGATGTGGCAAAAATTATGGACGACTTGTATTGGCAACAAACCTTGGGCGATAAACAGGTTTTTCTGGATAGTATTAAAAACGACTATGAAAAACAATTTGCTGTTATCAATTATGGCCCATGGGACCGGCTCGACGGCAACAAACCATTTATAGCAAACTATGGCGAAAAACCTTTGGGTGCCAATTTTTATCCAAAAGATATGACCAAACAAGAGTTTGAAAAACTTGCCGACAAAAACAAAGGCAACCTCTACACGGTGATTCGTCGCAAGGAGGATAAAACGCTTAAGGTGGTTTGGTATCACGACGAATTTAAAACGCAACTCACCAAAGCGGCCGAATTACTTAAAAAAGCAGCCACCTTGGCCGAAGATGCCGGCTTGAAAAAATATTTGGAATTGCGTGCCCAAGCGCTGCTCACCAGCAACTATTTGCCCAGCGACATGGCATGGATGGATATGAAATTGAACCACATTGATTTTGTTGTAGGACCCATAGAAAACTATGAAGATGCTTTGTTCGAATACAAAGCCGCTTTCGAAGCTTTTGTTTTGGTGAAAGATATGGAATGGAGCAAAAAACTTGAAAAATATATTGCGCAACTTCCCGACCTGCAAAAACAATTGCCAGTGGAAGCCAAATACAAAAAAGAAGTGCCGGGCACCTCATCCGATTTGGGCGTGTATGATGCCATTTATTATGCCGGCGATTGCGATGCCGGAAGCAAGACCATTGCTATAAACCTTCCGAACGACGAAAAAGTGCAGTTGGCAAAAGGGTCGCGCCGCTTGCAGCTAAAAAACACCATGAAAGCCAAATTCGATAATATTTTGTTGCCCATTGCTCAAAAACTTAGCGACCCATCGCAACTGAAAAACGTGAAATTTGATGCATTTTTCAACAATGTGATGTTTCACGAAGTGGCACACGGGCTGGGTATTAAAAACACCATCAACGGAAAAGGCAATGTGCGCGATGCGTTAAAAGAAACCTATTCGGCTTTGGAAGAAGCCAAAGCCGACATATTGGGCCTGTTTATGGTATGCAAACTTATTGAAAAAGGCGAAGTAAAAGAAATTACTGCCGAAGATTGCTACATTACTTTTATGGCGGGCATTTTCCGTTCGGTGCGATTTGGTGCGGCCAGTGCGCATGGAAAAGCCAATATGATGTGCTTTAATTTCTTCGAAAAAGCAGGCGCTTTCACCCGTTCTGATAAAGGCACCTATCGGGTGAACTTGGATAAAATGAAATTGGCTGTGGACAAATGGGCCGAAACCATTTTGATTTTGCAAGGCAATGGCGATTATGCCGGCGCGGTGAACTATTTGAAAGAAAATGCCACCATTCATGCCCAACTGCAAAAAGATTTGGATGGATTGAAATCGGCAAACATTCCCAAGGACATCGTGTTTGAACAAGGCAAACAAGCTTTGGGATTGTAACAAGAGATGGATTAAAAAAAAACGAGAAGTCCGAAGGTACTTGTTTTCGGACTTCTTGTTTTACCTAACAAAATTTGTATGAAAAAACTCACCGCAATTTTTGGCATCACATTATCACTGGTTTTTGCCCACCTTCAGGCTCAGGTTATCATTCAGGAAAATTTGCCTGCCACCAAACGTTTGGAAACCGACATTCGCCTGCTGGCTTCCGACTCGCTTTTGGGTCGCGAAAGCGGAACCCCCGGCGAATACATGGCCCGAAAATATATTGAAAGTGAGTTCAAGCAAATTGGGCTCACACCTTTGTTCGATACATCCTATTTTCAAGCGTTCGCCTTCAAAGACGAAGCCTTTGTGGATTTGGGCACACAAATGACCTTGAACGGAAAAAAACTGCAACTTTATGTTGATTATTACCCGCTGGGGTTTTCGGCCAACCAAAGTGTGCAGGGCGACATGGTGTTTGCAGGCAATGGCTTGGTAAACCCCGAAGCCGGCATGAACGATTATAGCCAATGCGGTTCGGTGAGTGGCAAAATTGTGTTGCTCGATTTGTCGGTGCCCGATAGCCTGTACGAAACCAAATCGATTTGGGACAGCGCACAAAAAATAGTTCGGGTGAAACGTGCCCAAGCCTTGGGTGCCAAAGCCGTGGTGTTTTTTTCATCCAACACCCTGTATGGCGACCCCATGAAAAAACCGGCTTTTTACACCGATAGTGTTGGCATTGCTGTGATGTATTTGCAAAAGCCCGATTTTATCGATACCAAAAATCCGGGCACGGTGAGCTTTACCGTAAACATTAACCGCTCGGGAACACGCATAGGCCACAATGTGGGTGGCTATATGGATAACAAAGCTAAAACCACCGTGGTGATTGGCGCACACTACGACCACCTGGGCATGGGGTTTTTTTCCACGCGTGACCCGGGGGTGTATGATGTGCATAACGGTGCCGACGACAATGCGAGCGGGGTGGCTGGCGTGCTTGAACTGGCCCGACAACTAAAAAACGCTGACTTGAAAAACAACAACTATATTTTTCTGGCCTTTTCGGGCGAGGAAAAAGGTTTGTTCGGCTCCATGTTTTTTATGAAAAGCAACTACTATCCCAAACAAAAACTAAACTACATGCTTGATTTGGATATGATAGGCCGACTAAAACCTACCAACAAGCTACAAATTTTTGGCATGAGCGCTTCGGGAGCTTGGGGCAACACCATTACAAAAGTTGAACACCCGGGTTTAAAAATTGTGAAACCCAAAATTGATTTGGGCGGCTCCGACCACATGTCGTTTAATATGTATGGTGTACCGGCTATATTAATCATCACGGGTTTGCACCCCGATTATCACAAAGCGGTTGACGATGCCAACCTGATAAATTTTGAAGGCGAAAATCGCATTGTAAACTATTTAATAAATTTGATTGCCTATTTAAACGACAAAGGCAAACTGGAGTTTAAAAACGCGGTGCGAAAGTAGCGGAGGTTGAAAGGGGGTGTTTTCAGTGTGCAGTTGGCAATTCAGGTAATTTATTTGATTCCAATTTTCAATCGTCTTCACGATAAAACAACAATAATTTTAGGAAAGAGCATCGGCGGCGCAGCATAGTTTATGCACTCCCTCGCAACCTGAAAAAAGCAGGTCGCTACCTGGAAATTCCAGCTTCATTCAGGTAAAATCCAGCTTCATTCTAGTAAATTCCAGCTTCATTCAGGTAAATTCCAGCTTCATTCTAGGAAAAAGCTGCTCGAAACAGGAAAAAAGCTGCTCGATACATGGAAATAGCTGCTCGAAACAAGAAAACCCCAAACAGTAAC
>JBAXWF010000059.1:0-25101 GCA_037128515.1 Bacteroidota bacterium
TGCTCAACTTTCTCAGGAAAGTGCTCAACTTTCTCAGGAAAGTGCTCAACTTTCTTAGGAAAGTGCTGAACTTTCTCAAGAAAGTTCAGCACTTTCCAGATATAAAAACCGGCTATTTATGAATAAAACAGTCAGTTATGATAATAAACCCTTAAAATTCGTTTCAACAACCATTAGACGATAAAATTTATTGGATGAAAATACTGGATGAAGATTGCGTATGGTTTGTGGGCAGCACACCCATAGATACCGTGGCAGGCCTGTGGGTGAAACCCGATAGCAGCACTACCTACATTTTGCAACAAAGCATCTGCGGCAACATCAAATACGATACGGTGCACATCACGGTTTCGGGCGTGGGCATAGCCCAATATGCCTCAAAAAAACAAACAGCTACAGGTGTATCCCAACCCCACCAAAGATGAATTTTATGTGTAATATAGTGGCGATGCAATCGGGCAGGAAATATCAGTAGAGCTATACACTATGTATGGCGGCATGGTAAAGCAAGTGAAAGTAGCAGGTCAAAACAAGTTTTCGGTTAGCACAAATGACATAGCCGAAGGCATTTACTTTTACAGGGTAAGTTTAGGACCTAACATTATTTATAAAGACAAAATAGTGATTATTAAATGAAGAGATAATAGGTAATAAAAGTAAAAAGAGCCGCTAAACCAAGTTCGCGACTCTTTTTTGTTGTTGAAAACAAAACGGAAAGTTTGTTAATAATGAAACCGTAGGGCGGCAAATATATTGCGCCCAGGTGCGTTTATGCCGCTCGCAAAAGTGCGATATTGGGTATCAAATATGTTATCGACTCCGGCTTGTAGGGTAATGAATTTCCATACCTTATAGCCCACGTGCCAGTTAGCCGTTAGCCAGGCAGGCATGCCATTTGGAGTAGCATATTGCTCATTGTCTTCGCCATTCAGATAATAATCTTTGAGGGTTTTGGAACCATTAAAATTAATCGAAAAATCGGTACTGAAATTTTTGTAGCTATAATCCAATTGCAAATGCATCATCAATGGGGGTATGTGGTCTAAAGGATAATCGCTGGAATCGGTTTTTATACGGCCGTAGGTGTAGTTTAATCCAAAAGTCATGAACAAATTTTCGGCACATTGTGCTCTGAGGTTAGACGAAATGCCAAACAAATAGGCGTGTTTTTTGTTTTGATTGGCATAAACCTGGCTCTTGGTTCCGTTATATGCCAACGAATCTTGATTTTTGTATTGAAATTTATCGGTGACAATGGCATCAAAAAACTGTGTATAGTAGATGGCGTTTTCCCAAATCACCTTTTGGGCAAAAATTTTAGTTAGCCCCATTTCGGCATTCACGGTTTTTTCCGATTTGAGGTTGGCATTGGGAACAATAATAGCTCCGGGTGCGGATTCAAACACCTTGCTTAAATCATCGACATTTGGGGAGCGATAGCCTGTGGATACTAAAAATGACAACTTTAAATTATCGGATGGGGTATGTATCAAACCCATGCTTCCAGAATAAACCAAATTGTTTTGTTTTACGTCGGCAAACGGGAATTTGAAAAAAGTAGTGTCGACAAAGGTGGAATGCAGCATGGAATAGCCCACGCGGAGGCCATCTGTTAAAGCCAGTTTGTTTGATATTTGCCATGTGTGCGAAACAAAAACACCCAGGCTCGCCATGGTATTTTTTCCATCGGGATAGCGTGTATCCAGTGGAGAGATGGCGCCGCTGACAATATCTTCTTCATTGGCTGTGGATTTGAGCATATTATATTGCCCATCAACACCAAAACGTAGGGTATTTTTCTTAGTGAATTTCTGAAAATCGACCTCGATACCTAACACATTTACTTTTTCGATGCGATGTTGCAGGTTGTTTTGGCCAAACCGCCTTTGATGCCGGCTTTCTTCAATATTCTGGTAATTTATTGTTGCATGGATATTCTGAAACACTGCGCTTTGGTTATGATAATTCAAATCGTAAGCTCCCAACATTCGTTTTTGTGGCCCGTAATACCATTCGGCATATTTTAAACCACCTCCGGATGGGTCGGTTAATCGGTCGTAGCGCGGAACATTGCCCGAATTGGATAATTGAAAGTTGAGGTTGTGAACGATATGTTCGTTTTGTTTAAACGCAAATTTTTGCAAGATATCGTATTGCGAATAGGCGGTTTGAATTTGCTTGTATCGATTATCGTTTTTCACCAAGGAATCCTTTTCATTGATGCGCTGCACATAAAAAGGTCTTTCGCCATAGGTGCCATTGTAGAAAGGGTTTTGGTTTTTACCCCCCATGAGGTCGCCAAATTTGGAATAGGTAACCGAAGTGAGGGAAGCAAACTTTTTACATCCGATATTAAAATCGACATGCCCAGTTATTTCGTTGTTGACACTGCCATAGCGCGAAAAAGCATTTATTTTAAAATTAAGTTTTTTATCGCCTTCGGCAAACTGCGGTTTTTTTGTATAAAAAAGAATGACGCCGCCCAAGGCATCGCTTCCATACATGGTGGATGCAGGCCCAAAGAGAATTTCGGTACGTAGGAGCATGGCATTATCGATTGTTACTATGTTTTGGAGGTGGCCTGCACGATAAATAATATTATTCATGCGTATGCCATCGACCACGAGCACAATGCGGCTGGCTTCGAAACCACGCAAGACCGGGCTGCCACCCCCCAACTGACTTTTTTGAACAAACACATTGCCTGTGTTTGCTATTAAATCGGCAGCGGTTTGAGATTGGCTGCTTGCAATTTGCAACTGATCCAGCGTTTGAATTTGTTGGGCTACGGTTTTTTTGGTTTCGGCAAACTTGTTGGCCGAAATGGTTAGCTCATCCAAGGTGATGGTTTTAACTTTGGTTGTATCGGTTTTTTGCTGCGCAAATGTGGCATGTGCATACCATATAAGCATTGCAGCTAGTGCAATCTTGTTTAATTTCATTTTAATGGAATTTAATTAATAAATTAAGAAGAGCATGTACCAATAAAGAACATGCAAAACATTTTAATAGCTAATTGAATAGAAATTAAACGCTTTCGGGTGGAGGGAGCAGTATATCTGAAACGGGCGTTAACAAGCTTGCGTTGTAGCCTTGATTGCGTGTTATTGAAAAATGAATACGGTGCGGAACCGTGATGCAAGTGTGCGAAACATAATCGAGATGCAGCAATTGAATGAGCATATCCGGGAGCTTTTTGCTATGATTTTGATCTGTTGCAAACAGTTTCTTTATTTTTTTAAACACATTTTCCTCTTCGCTGTCGCGAATAAGGCTGAGTTTTACACTATCATTACATACTTCAATGGACTTAATATCATAGAGTTTTGATTGGTAAAACAGTTCCTTTTTCTCGATACGGTATTTCTGGAAATCGTTTTGGCTTAAGGTAAGATATTCGAAATTGGTTTTTGCTGTGTTTATTTTTTGTTGCATGGCATATTTTGCCGAATATTGTTGCAGTTTTAGCACAATAAACAAGCCGCCCGATTGCAACATGAGTAAGATTAGTAAGAGGATGTAAACAGGTTTTTTCAACTTTGTGAAATAGTTGTCGGCAAAATTAACAAAAAATCAGTTGTTTATTGCATGAGCGTACTAATAATAAATCAGAACTAGCCATAGGATAAGCTAAAAGTGTGGCATTGGAAAAGCCGAGTAGCCTAAAATTAATTGCTACCTTTGCAAAAAAACCACCGATTGAATCTCGACGAAATTATAGTAAAATACCAGCAAGCGGCTTGCTTTGGCACGATTGCTTTAGCAACTTCGAAAAATAGTGTTGCGCGCATTCGTCTCAGCGGATTAAAGGGCTCGGTGAAGGCGTTTGCGGTGGCATCGGTGTTTAAACAAAGCGATAAAAGCCACCTGATTGTGATGCCCGACAAAGAATCGGCTGCTTACTTTTTCAACGATTTGGAAAATATTTTTGGTGAGCAGGATTTTAAGTTCTTTAAGAAAAGTGTTTTGTTTTTTCCGTCGTCGTTCAAACATCCGAAAAACTACGAAAAGATTGACAACACAGCCGTGTTGCTTCGCACCGAAGTGCTCAACAAACTGCAAACAGGCAAAAAACGCATCATTATGGTTACCTACCCCGATGCGCTGCTGGAAAAGGTGGTGGCTCAAAGCTTTTTTGAAAAAAACACACTGCGGATGAAAGCAGGTGAAAAGCTTTCGGTGGATTTTATTACTGAAATGCTAACCGAATATGAGTTTGAGCGGGTTGATTTTGTGGTGGAACCCGGGCAGTTTGCGGTGCGCGGTGGTATCATTGATGTGTATTCTTATTCGAACGAAAACCCCTATCGCATCGAGCTTTTTGGCGATGAAGTGGAATCGATTCGGACGTTTGAGCCCTCAACGCAACTTTCGGTTGAGAAGCTGGACCATATAAAAATAGTGCCCGATTCGCAAAATGCAGCCTTGTTTAAACAAAAAGTATCGCTGCTAGAATACCTTCGCAACCAAGCAACTTTGTGGTTTGAAGATACTGCATTTACTTTAGAACAAATTGATATGCTGTGGGCCAAAGCCGCCGAATATTTATCTTTTTCGAACGACAAAGGCATCAAGCCCGATGCGCATGAGGTGTTTGCCGACAGCGAAACGCTGCGCGAGCAGGTGTTGAATTTTGCTGTGGTGGAATTTGGCACCCATTTTTTGTTGGCAAGCACGCATGCTTTTGAATTTGACAACCAGCCCCAGCCATCGTTTAACAAAAACTTTGATTTGCTGATTGCCCAGCTTGCGGAAAACAACAAACAGGGTTACGATAATTTTATTTTTTCGGACTCGAAAAGTCAGTCGGAACGCATTTCGACGATAATAGACGATATTGTGAAAAGCCGAAAACCAACTGAAAAGCTGGACTATTCTATTATCAACACCTCGTTGCATGAGGGATTTGTGGATAAAGGAATGAAAATATGTTGCTTTACGGATCATCAAATTTTTGACCGCTATCATCGTTTCCGCTTACGCGACAACTACAGTAGCCGCGAGGCCGTGACGCTGAAAGAGATTTATAATTTACAGCCGGGCGATTATATTACGCATATTGACCACGGTGTGGGGCGGTATGCAGGATTGGAACGCATTGAGGTGAACGGCAAACATCAAGAGGCCATTAAACTGGTTTACGACAATCAGGATTTGCTGTATGTGAGCATACACTCGCTTCATCGTATTTCGAAATACGTGAGCAAAGAAGGGACACCTCCTTCGCTGAATCGCCTGGGATCGAATGCCTGGAATAAATTAAAAACCAAGACCAAAGAACGGGTTAAGGATATTGCCAAAGACCTCATAAAACTTTATGCCGAACGCCGAGCCGCCCATGGCCACGCTTACCCGCCCGACAACTATTTGCAACACGAACTGGAAGCATCCTTTATATATCAGGATACGCCCGACCAAATAAAATCGACGGCGGATGTGAAAAAAGATATGGAAGCGGAATTTCCGATGGACCGCCTGATTTGCGGCGATGTAGGCTTCGGGAAAACCGAAGTAGCCATAAGAGCAGCATTTAAAGCCGTGAGCGACAGCAAGCAGGTGGCGGTGCTGGTGCCTACCACCATTTTGGCTTTTCAGCACTATAAAACCTTTGGCGACCGACTTGCAGAGTTTCCCTGTAGGGTGGAATACATCAACCGATTTCGTTCGGCGAAACAACAGACAGAGATATTAAAACAACTGCAAGAGGGAAAAATTGACATATTAATTGGCACTCATCGCTTAATTAGTAAAGATGTTCAATACAAAAACCTTGGATTGCTGATTATAGACGAGGAACAAAAATTTGGCGTGGCTACCAAAGAAAAACTGCGGCATTTGAAAGTAAATGTGGATACGCTCACACTTACCGCTACGCCTATTCCGCGCACGCTACAGTTTTCGTTGATGGGTGCACGCGACTTGTCGATAATTGCTACACCGCCACCCAATCGATATCCAATTCAAACCGAGCTGCACGTGTTTAACGAAGTGAGCATACGCGATGCAATTTTGTACGAGGTTTCGCGCGGGGGACAGGTGTTTTTTGTACACAACCGCATTCACAACATTCACGAAATTGCCGAACTGCTAAGTAAGCTCTGCCCTGGCATACGCGTGGGCATCGGCCACGGGCAACTGGAAGGACAGGCGTTGGAACAAATTATGCTCGATTTTATTGATGGGCAGTACGATGTGTTGGTATCGACCACCATCATTGAGTCGGGGCTGGACATACCCAACGTGAACACCATCATCATTAACGAAGCACAAAACTACGGACTGAGCGACCTGCACCAACTGCGTGGCCGTGTGGGCCGCACCAACAAAAAAGCGTTTTGTTATCTGCTGGCTCCCCCGCTGACCGTGTTAACCGATGATGCTCGCAAACGACTGAAAACCATAGAAGAGTTTTCGGAACTGGGCAGTGGGTTCAACATCGCCATGCGCGATTTGGATATTCGTGGGGCAGGCAACATACTGGGCGCCGAACAAAGTGGGTTTATTTCGGAAATTGGGTTTGAAATGTATCAGAAAATACTGGACGAAGCACTGTTTGAACTAAAACAATCGGATTTTAAAGATTTATATAAGGACTCCCCTACCGAAAATCAAGGTTTTGTGAAAGATTGCCAAATTGAAACCGACCTGGAGGTGCTGATACCTGATAAGTATGTTTCGAATATATCGGAGCGTTTGATTTTATACAAAGAACTTGACAGTATTGAAACTGAAGATAAACTGCTGGCGTATCAAAACATGCTTATCGATCGGTTTGGGCCTGTGCCCCCACAAACACAGGAACTGCTAAATACGTTGCGCTTGCGCCGACGAGCCACGGCACTGGGTTTCGAAAAAATAGTGCTGAAAGAATCGTTGTTGAAAGGCTATTTTGTTAGTAATCCAGAATCGGGCTACTATCAATCGGGTACGTTTACATCGGTGCTTGCGTTTGTAAAACAAAACCCCAGTTTTTGCCGCATGAAAGAGGCCAACAACAAACTTATTATGCTCATTAGCAATATTAAAAGCGTTGGCGATGCCTTGCAGCAGTTGGGGAGGATAAAGGAAGAAGAGTAGGTAATAAGTAATAAATTGTCTATGCCTAAATAACGTTGACCGTTTTAACTGATTTCGTAACGTTCAAAAACGAAGAAAGTGTGGGTGAAATTGCTGATTGTTGACGGCGATTTTTTTAAACTAAAATAATGCTGCCAAACAGGTAAAGAATAAATAATAATTGGTATCTGACACTTTTTTTATTACTATTTTTATACTCGATTTTTAAACAATCAAATTAAACGGATTATGTTATTAGATAGTTTCTTCGAAATTTCGGTAACACAATATGCCGATGCTTGTGCCATTGAAAATGGCGATACAAAATATTCTTACACGCAAGTGGAGGAAACAGCCAATCAAATGGCCCATCTGCTTCGCGAAAAAGGTATAGGACCTGAACAAAAAGTAATTATTCTGCTGCCCCGCTGCGCCGAAGTTCCAATTATGATGCTGGCAGTGCTAAAGGCCGGCGGTGCTTATATCCCGCTCGATCCTGAAATACCGGCCGAACGTGTCAATTTCATTATGGACGATTCCGGAGCCAAACTCATCATCACTGCCGATGAAATTCTGGATCGTTTCGGTGCGCAATTAGACCATCAGCCTGTTTTCAACATGGACTTGCAGTTCCGCGAACTCGACAATTACCCTGTCAGCAAACCGGTGGTCGAAGGTCGTTCGGCCAGCAATCTTTGTTATATCATTTATACTTCCGGCACCACCGGAAAGCCAAAAGGAGTGCTGCTTGAGCACCGCAATGTGGTTAATTATATTCACGGTGCCCAGCAAATATATTCCATCAACCATAGCGACCGTGCCTTGCAGGGATTTTCTGTTTCTTTCGATGCTTCTGTCGAAGAAATATGGCTTCCTTTTTCGGTAGGAGCTACTCTGGTTATCGGAACTTTCGAGATCATGCGTTCGGGCGATAGGTTTGCCTCCATGCTGCATAAGCTGGGCATAACCTTTCTCTCGTGCACACCCACCTTGCTTTCTATGGTGAAAGAAGACATGCCGCAACTGAAGGTGCTAATCTTCGGCGGCGAAGTCTGTTCGAAAGATATTGCCAACCGCTGGTGCAAATCCGGCAGACAGGTGTTCAATACCTACGGTCCCACCGAAGCCGCCGTTATTGCTACTTATTTCGAATTGAAACCCGGCGAAGATGTTACCATAGGCAAAGCCTTGCCCGGCTATGAAGTATTGATTGCCGACGAACAATTGAACCCTTTGGGCGAAGACCAACCCGGACAAATACTGATTGGTGGCGAAAGCGTGGCCAGAGGTTATCTGAACCGCGACGACCTGACAGCCGTTAAGTTCATCGAAACCGACCGCTTCAATGGCAGCAGGGAACGTTACTATCTCACCGGCGACCTCGGACGCTTTGCTCCCTCAGGCGATATCGTTTTTATGGGCCGCAACGACGAGCAGGTTAAGGTTCGCGGATTCCGTGTCGAACTGTCGGAGATTGAATGGATCATCATGCAATGCAATGGAGTTCAGGCAACCGCAGTGAAACTGGATGAGAGTACCCAGCAATTATCGGCTTATGTGGTGGTGCGAAATAACGAAGATATCGACCGCGAAGAAATCGCAAAACAACTCCGTGCCAAGCTACCTTATTATATGATCCCGTCGACGCTGGATGTTTTGGATGCTTTGCCTATGACTTCCAGCCAGAAGATAGACCGCAAACGACTTCCGCAAGCCATCACGCCCCTGCATTTCTCCGATCAACGGGAAATCATTCCTCCTGTCAGCGATTTGGAAATAGCTATGGTAAAAATCATGGCAAAGAATTTCAACCGTGAAGACATTTCTATGGAAGATAATTTCTTCAACGACCTGGGCGGACATTCTTTGCTGGCAGCGGTTATAGTTTCCGAAATGAGGGAACTTCAACTATTCGAGAACATGTCGGTGGTGGACGTGTATAAATTCCCGCGACTTTCGGACTTGGCCAACGAACTCACACGTAAACAACCTGCCAAAGATGCCCGGGCCAAAAAGGCACGCGACATACACAAACCCACCAACTCGAATTACTATGCCTGTGCCCTGAGCCAGGGGATTTCCATGCTTTTTCTTATCCTTTTGTTTGGTATGGAATGGTTGGGTCCTTTCTTCGTGTATTCTTATTACTATCAGGCCGAACTGGGAGTGGTTGATTCGCTGAGCATGATGCTCATCATGTATTTCGCGCTTTTCCCGGTGCTATCGCTGTTTGCTGTGGCTTTTAAATGGGCGGTTCTTGGCAAAATCAAACCCGGCAGACATAAACTCTGGGGTTTTTATTATTTCAGGTTCTGGATAGTTGATAAAGTAATCAACATTAGCCCTATTGTTTACTTTACAGGAACGCCCATCATGAACATTTACCTGAGGATGCTGGGAGCTAAGATTGGGAAAGACTGCTATATTAATACTTCAGCCATTTCGGTATTCGATTTGCTGAAAATAGGTAACAATGTTAGCATCTGCACCGATTCTCATCTCAGAGGGTATGTTATTCAGGATGGCTATCTCGATATCGGAAGCATAGAGTTGGCCGACGATTGTTTTATAGGAACCCGCTGCTGTATCTCTCACAATGTAAAAATGGAAGCCAATTCTTCCTTAGAAGATCTCACCCTTTTGCCCGAAGGTGGTGTAGTTCCCTCAGGCGAGCATTGGAGAGGTTCGCCGGGCATTAAAATATCAATGAATCAGCCGCAGCATCAAAAAAGAAAACTATGGTCGGTGCAGCATTCCCTAATTTTTTTGATAAGCATTTTCATTATTCCTTTGGTTACCATGCTGGCCTATTTCCCCGGGATGATGCTCATCACTCACCTCGATTATTCGTCCGAACATTATCATTTCCTTTGGCTGACAATAGGGGTAGGGGTTTCGTTCGTTGTGTTGTTAACGCTTATTATCACTTTTCTTAAATGGTTTATGCTGGGCAACATCAAGGAAGGGAAATATCCTGTCAACAGCATCTTCTATTACAAAAAATGGTTCTTCGATCAGTTGATGAAACTCAGTTTGCAGGTAGTCGGAACACTTTACACTACCTTATATCTTCAGATATGGTTCAAGATGCTTGGCGTGAAGATGGGCAAACGGGTAGAGATATCAACCGTTGAGTTTATATCGCCCGATTTGCTGGAAACAGGCGACGAATGTTTTCTGGCCGATTCGGTTTCTATAGGTGCATCGCATGTGCGCAACGGATACATCAATATTGCCAAAACCCGCATAGGCAGCCGCACTTTTGTCGGAAACAGTGCCGTAATCAGTCCCGAATCCCGTTTAGGCAGCGATGTTTTGGTGGGGGTGTTGTCGCATGTAGGCAACGAAAACCTGCCGGCCAAAGATGGCACTTCCTGGTTTGGTTCGCCCGCCGTTTTTCTGCCAAAGCGCGATATCAACACCGATTTTTCGGCCAAACGAACCTACAAACCCACCACGCGTTTATTTGTGCTTCGTTATTTTATCGAATTCTTCCGCGTTATTTTGCCTACCACCTTGTTTATTACGTTTGCGGCTCTAATCACCAACATTGTATCGTATCTTCAGGTCGAAAAGTCGCTCTTCGAATTGTTTTATGTGTTTCCGTTTCTCTATCTTTCGGCTGCTGTTGCGGGAACGCTGGTAACCGCCATTCTGAAATGGATTATCATTGGCAAATACAAACCCTCCAAAAAACCCTTGTGGAGCAATTATGTGTGGCGCAGCGAACTGGTTACCGGACTTTACGAGAACTTCCTGGTATTATTTTTCCTGAATATTCTTACGGGAACTCCGTTTTTAGTGTATCCTTTGCGTATGTTGGGTTGCGATATCGGCAAAAAAGTATGTTTATTCACCACCCAAATCACCGAGTTCGATTTGGTGAAACTGGACGATAATGCCATGCTCAACGACAACTGTACCCTGCAAACCCATTTGTTTGAAGACCGTGTAATGAAAATGTCGCACGTGGATATAGGTAAAAACTGTAGCGTTGGAGGCATGGCAGTGGTGCTTTACGATTCTAAAATGGAACCCGCATCGGTGCTGGAGCCTTTGTCGGTTTTAATGAAAAGCGAAACGCTTCCGGCCAACCAATGTTTTATGGGAGCTCCGGCCAAAATGTTATAAAATACAACGCAACCCTTTTTAATCTGGCAGCGTCCAAACTCTAAAACACCGACTCATGAACAAGCGCACCACACAAGCCCTCGAAACTTTCAGTTCGCAATACAATTGTGCACAATCGGTGCTCTCGGTTTTTGCCGAAGAACTCGGTCTCACTAAAGATTTGGCATTGAAACTTTCTTGCCCTTTTGGTGCCGGCCTTGCCTTCCGTCAGGAAACCTGCGGAGCCATCAGCGGAAGCATAATGGCCATAGGACTCAAGTATGGTAATGGCATCAGCGGTAGTGTCGCCGATAAAGAAACAGCCTACGACATGACTACTCATTTGATCACCGAATTTAAAAAGCTTCACAAAACCATTTGCTGCCGCGAACTTCTCGATGGCATGGACATGAGTACCCCCGAAGGCATTGCCCGTTTGCACGAAATGGATATGTTTCGCAAACGCTGCGCCGCGTATGTGGAGGATGCCGTAAGAATAACCGAAAAAATTATCGGCTGCAAATAAATGGCACCAACTATCATCCTTCAGAAATCATTAAAATCCCAATCCATGAAAAAAGTAATCGCCGCCAGAATAAAAGTAAAACCTCAAGCCATAGCTCAATTTCTTGTCTGTGCCGAAACCATGCTTCAAAACACGCCCAATGGGGTTGTGGCTTGACCTCTCTATCAAATTGGAAACGACCCGCTGGCTTGGATTTGTAATTTCGAAACCTGTAGTATAATAAAAAAACAGGGAATACAAATACTCTCGAGTGGTGCAGGCTTTGCAACTTGCTAATACTTCCCCGGATTAATCAGGACGTAAAAGAGACTTGCACCCACTGGAAAAAATTACACCCATTTCTTTGCTTTCTAAATAAAATTGTATTTTTGAACCATTTATAGCGCATTGATATGGGTGTGTGCAATGCTTATGCAGGGCACACACTTTGTGTTTGCAAAACTTTTCGTATCTTAGCACTCGCAATAAATTCCATTTTTTCATCATTCATGATTCCATTTAAATCGGTTCATTAACAAATAATACTCCATGCAAAAACTCATCAAAACATCAATCTTACTCATTGCTTGTTGTTTTTCTGCAATAGCAATCAAAGCCAGTCCGGGCGACACCATTAGCGTGCAAACCTTTACTTTTGGCAGTCCGCAAAATGCCTGGTTTGTTTTTCCATCCGATACTGTACGTACAAACAAAATATTGATGTACTACACCTTGAAATGTAACCCTGCGCAAAATCCCGCCTGCGGCGAGTGGGATTATCAAACCTCCACCTATGTTTATGAACACACCGGCCGCCTTGATTCCACCCTGCTCAATGCACCCAGCCACATCATAAATGGCAGCAGCCCCGATTCTGTCAGTTTTATGTATCAGCCCTCGTGGAAATATATGCCTCGGTTCAATACCCAAATCCAGTACACAGGTGTTACCTCATTCGATTCCACTTACGTGGGAAACGGCAATCAGCCCAGTGTCACTCCTTTTGATGCATCGCAAGCCGAAAGCCGTACACAATTTTTGTGGAAAACACCCCAACTTCTTGCCACCGGATTGCACGCTGGAAAAATCACAGGGCTGCGTTTTAACCTACAAACCCTTGGAAGCGAGCTCAAAAATCTATGCATTCGCATAAAACACACACCCCTCGATTCACTCACCTCCACCCACTTCGAGAACTCGGGCTTCACCATCGTATATATGAACAACACTACATTTGTAGCAACGGGATGGCATGCCCTGCATTTTATCACCAACTTTAATTGGGATGGAATACAAAACCTGCTAGTCGACATTTCGTTCGACAACGCATCCACTGGAATCCCCACTAGCCTTTTGGCCGAAAACACCGGGCAAAAAACTGGCATCACTTCAGCCGGAACCGACAAAGCTTTGTTTTTTATGGGCACCGATTATGTCAACGTGCCCAAACAAGCCTTGGCCAGTATCGATAGTGCTATCACCGTGTCGTTTTGGGCCTACGGCAACCCCAATTTTCAACCCCAGGATCAAAGTGTGTTCGAAGCCTACGATTCGCTCAACAACCGTGTTATCAATGTGCATTTGCCTTGGTCGAACAGTAATATGTATTGGGACGCCGGTAATAACTTTACCGGCTCTTACGACCGAATCAACAAATTGGCTACCACCTCAGAGATTGAAGAACAATGGAATTATTGGACATTTACCAAAAACTCCATCACCGGAAACCAAAAAATATATTTAAACGGTTTGCAGTGGCACTCAGGAACGGCTCTTACTCGCCACATGAAAGGTATTGAAAAATTCCGAATAGGCTCCTGCCTTTGGACCGACAATGGCTACAACTACGATGGTTATATCGACGAATTTGCTATATGGGATACCGAACTCGATTCGGCCACCATCCACCAATGGATGTACAAAGATTTGAACTCATTGCACCCCTACAGTGCCAACCTGCAACTCTACTATAAATTTAACGACAACGCACTCACCACCGCCGCCGACTCGGCCGCAGGAGCCCACAACGCCACCCTCACAGGGCTTCCTGTTTATACCTTTACCAAGGGCAGCCAAATTGTACGCAATTTTCAGGAAACCATGCTACGCCCCAATATTCTGTTCGAGCAAGGCGTGTATGTGGCGCATATAGACACACTCATCACCATTGATTCAGTGCAGACCGATCCCACACAAATATTCTTCTATTCCGATTCGCTCAACCCGCTTGTGTGCACCGACACCATGATTGTTTGGCCTACTTATTATAACCACTATGCATACAACCACCTTGGCATTGCCATCGATTCAACGTTGGTAACATCCGATTCAACGGTGCGTCTCAAACACTGGTATTACTATGGCCCCCACTTCGAAGTCATTAACCGCTACGAACTTGAGCGTCTCATCACCCCTTACGGGAATGGCCTCAGCCTTGGCAACGGGTTCACGTGGATATTTGATGTGTCTGACTACCGAACCCTGTTAAGCGATTCGGTACATTTGGCCGCCGGCAACTGGCAGGAGTTGCTCGACCTGCGATTCGAATTCATCAAAGGCATACCCCCCCGCGACCCGATAAAGATTGAAAACCTTTGGTGCGCAACCTATTGGTATAACTCCAATACCGAGAACGTACTCACAGCCCGAAAAGTAAAAATAGATGCTGTTGCAGCTTCTACTCGCATAAAAATGCGTCCCACCGGCCATGGCATGGGCGATGCCGAAAATTGTGCTGAGTTCTGTGCCAAAAACCACAAAATTAAAGTCGATGGCACACAGCGTTTCAGTCAATTGGTGTGGCGTGCCGATTGCGGTCTCAACCCCATTTATCCACAGGGCGGCACCTGGGTTTATAGTCGTGCCAATTGGTGTCCGGGAGGAGCCGCCAACACCTATGATTTTGAACTCACCCCCTATGTAACCCCAGGCGACTCAACAGCCTTGGATTACGACATTGACCCCTATAATTGGAACGGACAAGGCTCGGCACCCAATTTCCAGATAGAAACGCAGTTGGTGTCGTATGGCCCACCCAATTTCAATTTGGATGCCGAAATGTACGAAGTAAAAACTCCAAGCAAGGCCAACCTCTACTCCCGCATGAATCCAATATGCAACAACCCCTTAGTTACCATACGCAACACCGGAGCCACACCCCTCACTTCACTCGATATTATTTATGGTGTGCAAGGCACAGGCACCGTACCCTCAATCTATCATTGGGTCGGCAACTTAAAGTTTATGGAAATGGCTGATGTACGTCTTGAACAAATAAACTGGAACAGCTCAAATGGCACATTCTATGCTAGCGTGTCAGCACCCAATAGTGGAAGCGATCCGTACCCGTTTAACAACACCATTACCACACAATATAGCGCACCGCCTCAGTTTCCCAACGATATTATTATTGAATTACGCACCAATTTGTTTCCTGCCGAAAACTCCTACACCTTGAAAGATGACCTTGGAAATATTATTTTGCAGAAAAACAATTTTACTGCCAACACTACATACAAAGACACACTACACCTAACTACCGGTTGCTACGAATTCACCCTTTTTGATACCGACGAGGATGGTCTTTCATTTTGGGCCAACAGCGATGGTGCCGGATATGTGCGCATCCGCCGCATGAGCGATGGCGTTACCATTAAAAACTTTAACGCCGATTTCGGTTTGCAGGCTAATACTCAATTCACAATAGGTTATTATCTCAATAAAGAAGAAATTACCCCTGTGGAAAGCGTTGTAATGTATCCCAACCCAACTTCTGATAAATTCACTATCGATATTGTTTCACCATGTGTGCAAGATATCGAAATCGTTGTGTTCGATTATCAGGGGAAACAGGTTTTGCACCATGTTGAAAAGAAAATAAACGAAAAGAAGATACAACTTGATATGAGTGGAAAACCTTCTGGCATGTATTTTGTAAACATTCGTACCACATCGGGTGTTGTAACAAAAAAATTAATTTTACAAAAATAAGTTGCAACGTCTACTGTTTTGTAGTAACTTTGACCATAATTTAAATTAAAATTAAATCTTATGAAAAAAATTCTTTTATTTTCGACAGCAATACTTGTGGTTGCAATTATTGCTTCAGTAACATTGGTTCCATCGGTAGCCAACAGTCAAAAAAAATCAAAAGCACTCAATCCGGCCATCCCCGAAAATGTAATGAAAGTATTTAACAAATCGTGCATCGCATGTCATGGTGCAGGCGGTAATGGTATGGCAATGGGTGTAGTTAATTTCTCGGCTTGGGATAATTATTCTGCAACCAAACAAGCTAAGAAAGCAAAATCTGTATGCAATGCTGTAACCAATGGCAGCATGCCTCCGGGTTCATTCTCAGGCTCAAGACCTACAGCAGCCGAAATAAAAGAAATTTGTGATTGGGCTACTTCTTTGCAGCCTACAAACTAAAAACAAATTTTGTATAAAAAAAGAGAGGCTACTCAATTGCAGCCTCTCTTTTTATTAGTAAAACCAACGTTTATTGTTTAATGAATTTCCGCGTTCCAATCACACCATTTTCAGATACAAGTGATACAAAATAAATACCTGGCTTAAAGCTACTAACACTAATAGTTGTTGTATTTCCAAATACCGCCATCGTCTCAATTATTTCACCCAACAAATTCGTAATTCTTAGTTGTTGAACGCCTTCAATATTTGTAATGTTTAGAAATGTTGTGGCAGGATTTGGAAACATGCTGATATTGCTTATTTCATTTTCGTTAATTGCCGAATTCACTTCTATATCGCTTAGCATACGTGGCTCAACCATAAATTGGCTGAATGAATAATTTACACATCCAGTAACATCATAATGAGTTCCAACAACTGCTGATGGGAATGGATACATTAATTTTCCAATTTCGCAAGTATCTGTTCCTTGCAACACTTTCCACCATCCGGCCGTTGTATTAACAAAAGTACATGCAGCATTCGTTAGTTTAACCAACATGCCTTCATACTGTTCACTTTTAACACTGTTTGTTGTAACTCCGATTGGTGCTGGTATTGGTTTTCCTGTTGCAATTGTAGTATAACTAACAATTGTTTTAAACTCGGTATAATTATAATATTCACTAACTGTGCCACCTATTGTTATACTATCTCCCAAAGCTGGTGTATGTGTGTTATCATAAACATAAAGTCCATTCCAAGGAGATGTGCCATCCTGAATAAAATAACCCGAAGCAAAAGACGCTGTAACAATACCCGAAGTTGTAACCACCGAATCTTTCAAAGGAGAATCGCCCGTTGGTAGTGTAGTATATTGAATCTGATAAATAGTTTTTAATGGCGGGCCGACCAAATTAACTGTGAAAGTAACACTGTCAGCAGCAGCTGGAACGAGAGCATTATGACTATTATCAACCAAAGTTAAAACAACTTTATGCGTACCCGCAGAAAGTCCATTACAAGCAATGGGAGTTGTTAGAGTGTACTCATTTAAAACACCACCATCCAGTTTATAGTGAATGTGTCCATCAGTACCCATAACAAAATTATATAATGTAAAAGCAACATTAACATTAGCACTATACACCGTTGCCCCATCAGCAGGTGAAGAAATTAAAACTGAAGGAGTAGTACTTCCACCCGTTAGATGATAACCCAATCGTTCAATAGTATTTGGTGCTGCAGCATCAACAACAGCATTCGTAACCGAAGTCCATTCACCCACTGTCCAGGTAGGGTTAGGAGCTACTATAGTTGCATTTCTGTAATATGACTGATTTAAATACTGAAAAGTTCCCCAAGCAAATATATCTACAAGAGTTGTTCCATTGAATAAGGTAATAATATCAGTATTTACAGCTGGAGTTCCTGTGCCGGCTCCATTAAAATTGGTACATATATTTGTATCACCGGGAGTGTATGTAAGTGCATAAGCTGGTATTGTTGCCTGGCCATGACGAATAAGATAACATTGACCCGGTGCCAAAGTACCTGTAAGATTGTATGTATAATTTGGTGTGCCCGAAATGTCAATTTTATTATTATATGTTTTAATGGTTAACTGTGGGCTAGCCAAATTAACGGAGCCGGATCCAATATTGGTTATCTCAATATATTTATTGTAGGAAGTGCCTTCATAAATTTGTGAAATAATTACCTGTGAGTTGGCAACCATACTGCCCCACAGGAGAATACTCATAAGAAATGCGGAAATTTTTTTCATACTTTTAGTTTTATTATTAATTGTTTATGTACCTCACAAGTGGAAAAGACTAAATTCCCAAAACCCAACCTACCATTTAATATTTTCCGCAACAAAATTACAAATTTTCAGACAACTATGCATATCTCTATATTAAAAAAATATTAAATCACGCAATCTGCCCATTTCATTACATTTTTTATTCACACTTGTTAGATTAATTTTTGATTTTAAACTTTTTTTTTCAGCAATATCTGTTTTTTCAAAAATATTATGTAGGTTTGTTACGTTCTTTTTCAAAAAAAACTTGTGGCAGATAGCATAGTAATAATTCCAACGTACAACGAGCGTGAAAATATCGAAAAAATAATTCGTAAGGTTTTTTCACTGGAAAAAGATTTTAATGTTCTGATTGTTGAGGATAACTCGCCCGATGGAACTGCTGCTATTATAAAAACCTTGATGGTTGAATTCCCTGAGCGTTTGTTTATTGAAGAACGTAAAGGCAAACTTGGACTTGGCACAGCCTATATTCATGGGTTTAAATGGTCGCTTGAACATAACTATGATTATATTTTTGAAATGGATGCCGATTTTTCTCACAATCCCGACGATTTAGTAAAACTCTACGAAGCATGTAAACATGGAGCCGATGTTGCCATAGGTTCTCGTTATATCAATGGAGTAAATGTTGTTAATTGGCCTATGGGACGCGTTTTGATGTCGTATTACGCTTCAGCTTATGTTCGCTTTATCACACGTATGAAAATTAGGGATACCACTGCCGGGTTTAAATGTTATAGAAGAAGCGTATTAGAAACTATTGAAATGGATAAGATTCATTTTATAGGGTATGCATTTCAGATTGAAATGAAATTTACTGCTTGGAAGCATGGTTTTAACATACAGGAAGTACCTATCATTTTTACCGACCGGACAGAAGGGCAATCAAAAATGAGCAAAGGTATTTTTAAAGAAGCTATTTTGGGGGTGATTTCATTAAAAATCAGAAGCTGGTTTCGAAAATACAAACACGCAACCTAACCTATTTCATTTACATCAGGTAGTTTTCTTTCCATTTAATTAAAACAGTATGAAATCAAACTATTTAATTGAAAACGCAACCATTGTAAACGAAAATAACCTTTTCACTGGCTGTGTTTTAATTCTAAATGGCTTGATACATGATATTATGCCCCAAAACAATCTGAGTGAGACTTTTATTCAACACCACAATATTACTTGTATTAACGCATACGGCAAAATTCTCATACCCGGACTTATTGACGACCAGGTACATTTTCGCGAACCAGGCTTAACCCATAAAGGCGATATCGAATCGGAAAGTAGTGCAGCAGTTGCAGGTGGCATAACCAGCTACATGGAAATGCCAAACACAGTTGCCAATACCACAACAATTGAATTGCTGGAAGAAAAATACAGTTTGGCTGCCCAAAAATCACGTGCAAATTATTCCTTTTATTTAGGTGCCACAAACGATAATATTCAAGAAATAAACAAATTCGATCCATTGAATAATTGCGGAATAAAAATATTCCTAGGAGCATCAACCGGGAATATGTTGGTAAATAATACACAAGCACTTGAAAGAATATTCTCAACACCATTCTTGATTGCAATCCATTCGGAAGATGAAACAATAATTCAGCGAAATACTGCCATCTATCGTGAAAAGTACGGCGAAAATGTTCCTATATCATGCCATCCACTTATTCGAAGCGAAGAGGCGTGCTTTGTTTCCACTGAAAGGGCAGTTAGTTTAGCAAAAAAACTCAATACAAGGCTTCATGTGCTTCATGTATCTACAGCCAAAGAACTAGATTTGTTTAAAAATGATATCACTTTGCAGGAAAAACGAATTACATCTGAGGTGTGCGTCCATCATCTATGGTTCAACGATTCGGCATATGAAACACATGGGACAAAAGTAAAATGGAACCCCGCCATTAAAACCGAAAACGACAGAAAGGCACTTTTTAATGCGATTCTTAATGGCACTATTGATATTATTGCCACCGACCATGCACCACACACTTGGGATGAAAAACAACAAACCTATTTTAAGGCGCCTTCAGGGGGTCCTTTGGTTCAGCATTCATTGCTTGCCATGATCGAATTTTACCATAATCAAAAAATATCTTTAGAAAAAATAGTCGACCTGATGTGTCATAAACCGGCAGTATGTTTCAAAGTTGCTATACGTGGGTTTATTCGTAAAAACTATTTTGCTGATTTGGTTTTGATTGATTTGGAAAAAGAAACAAAGGTTGATAATGCTTCGCTATTATATAAATGTAAATGGTCGCCGTTTGAAGGGCAAACATTTAATTCGAAAATAGACTGTACTTTTGTTAATGGTCAGATTGCCTATGATGGATTTCAGGTACAGGATGAAGTTAGAGGAAAAAGGTTGGCATTTAATAACTAAAAATCGCTAATTTTACAGCATGTTTAAACGCACATTACCCATATTCTTATTGATATTTATCTTTACAGCTTGTTCGAGAGAGAAAAATGTAAAGATTCCCAACAACATTATCCCTCCCGATAAAATGGTTATAATACTGGTTGATTTCCATCTGGCAGAAGCAGTTATTGTTGATAAGCAACAAAAAAAAGAGGATGTAAATCAATGGACGAACTACTATTATAGTTCAATATTGCTTAAGCACAATATTACTCGTAAGAAATTCAGAGATAGTATGAAATTCTATACTGAAAACATTGAGGAGATGGAAAAAATTTACAAAGAAGTTGTTGTAGAATTGAGTAAAACCCAGAGCAGAATTATCAGTAAAAAAATATAAATGCAAACTATTTCGTATAAGTTGCATTAACAGTGTCAATATCTGTTAGGTTGTTCACATAATATTTTAAGGTAAACTTATTGGCATTTACCAATGTACCTGACCCATTAAAGGTGTTTCCACTAATAACCTGCGAAGGCAATGTTAGATTATTAATTGTTGCAATTGCATAAGCTTTTGCATTAGACCCCAACAGGTGAAAATTACTAATTAATATCTGCGTTGAATTATTTGAATCTAACCTAATAACAACAGGGTAATTAATTAGTGGTGATTCGGAACAAGACCATGAACCTACATATTGATCTCTGACATCGGTGGGCGGATCGTTTGTGGTTTTTTCACATGAATACAATCCAAGAATGCTTATTACAACGAATAGAATAATATTATATTTTTGGTCTTTCATCTATCAGGATATTTTTGTCCGACTCCTTAGCAATAACTATTCCGAGATTATAACAACGAATCAATTAAGGCATCATCAGCAAGATTTGGGAGTGTAACTTTTAAATTTGGCTCCAATTGCATAGCACGTTCTATTGCGAAAACCGCACCCCTATTGCGCGCCCAACTTCGCCGTGCAATACCATTATTAACATCCCAAAAGAGCATCGACTTAAGTCTTCTATCAGCATCAGACGAACCATCTAGTAGCATACCGAAACCTCCGTTGATAACTTCGCCCCAACCAACTCCACCCCCATTGTGTATTGAAACCCATGTGGCACCTCGAAACGAATCGCCAATCACATTTTGTATAGCCATGTCGGCTGTAAAACTCGATCCATCATAAATATTTGATGTTTCACGGTAGGGCGAATCTGTTCCTGACACATCATGATGGTCGCGGCCTAATACCACCGGTGCCGAAATTTCTCCTTTCGAAATAGCACGATTAAATGCTTCGGCAATTTTAATACGACCCAAAGCATCGGCATATAGTATGCGTGCTTGAGAACCCACCACCAAATTGTTCTTTTTTGCTTCGCGAATCCAACGAATATTGTCTTTCATCTGTTGCTGAATTTCAATAGGCGAAGTCTTGGCAATTTCTTCAAGAACTTCCATGGCAATCCCATCGGTTTTATCCAAATCTTCGGGTTTCGAAGAAGTACAAACCCAACGGAACGGACCAAAACCATAATCGAAACACATGGGACCCATGATATCCTGCACATACGACGGATAAACAAAATCTCCATTTGATTTCATAATTTCAGCTCCTGCGCGACTTGCTTCAAGGAGAAATGCATTTCCATAATCAAAAAAATACATCCCTTTGGCTGCAAGCGTATTGATAGCTTTTACCTGTCGCCTAAGCGATTCCTGTACCTTTTCTTTAAACAGCATAGGATTTTCGGCCATCATTGTTTTCGATTCTTCGAAGCCTACTCCTACCGGATAATATCCACCAGCCCAAGGGTTGTGAAGCGATGTTTGGTCAGAACCAATTTCTATTGCGATGTCTTTTTCAACGAATTTCTCCCACAGGTCTACAATATTGCCTTGGTAAGCCAAGGAAACCGTTTCTTTTGCCTGTCTTGCTTTTTCAATACGTACTAACAATTCGTCAAGATTCGCGTACACTTCATCAACCCAACCCTGTGAATGACGTGTTTGAACTGCTTTTGGGTTTATTTCAGCAATAACGCCAATTGCACCGGCAATAACTGCTGCTTTTGGCTGAGCTCCCGACATACCACCCAAACCGGATGTAACAAACAGCTTGCCGGCGAGTCCCTCACCTGCTTTTTCAATTTTCCTTCCAACATTTAACACAGTGATGGTAGTTCCATGAACAATACCCTGTGGCCCGATATACATAAACGACCCGGCGGTCATTTGTCCGTATTGCGATACACCCATGGCATTGAAACGCTCCCAATCATCCGGTTTCGAATAATTAGGTATCACCATGCCATTGGTTACAACAACTCGGGGGGCATCTTTGTGCGATGGAAACAAACCCATTGGATGACCTGAATACATAGCCAATGTTTGTTCGTTGGTCATGGTAGCTAAATATTTCATGGTGAGCAGATATTGCGCCCAGTTTTGAAAAACAGCCCCATTACCTCCATAAGTAATGAGTTCATGGGGATGTTGTGCAACAGCATGGTCTAAATTATTGCTGAGCATCAACATAATTGCAGCGGCTTGTTGGGAGTGGTGAGGAAAATCGTATATGCTACGGGCAGAAATTTTATACGTAGGACGAAAGCGATACATATAAATACGCCCATAGGTTTTTAACTCTTCAAGAAACTCGGGTGCTAATATGGCATGATGTTTTTTATCGAAATAGCGCAAAGCATTTCTCAACGCTACTATTTTTTGCTCTTTATTCAAAATATCTTTGCGTTTGGGAGCATGATTTACAGTAGTGTCGTATAAAGGTCTTTCGGGTAATATATCAGGAATTCCCTGCAAAATAGCTTGTTGAAATGAATTAATTTCCATGTATGATAATTTTTTGCAAAAATAAGATTTTTAAATACAAAGCGGTTATTCGGTATAAATTAGTTTTATTGATTTTGTAAAACCTTCTGCCACGATTTTACATTCATACATGTTATTGTCAACTTTTTTTCCTAAACTGTTCATACCGTCCCATTCAATATCAATTCTCCCTTTTTTCGGTTTCCCATCGAACAAAGTTATAACATACATACCATCGGTATCGAACATATCGATACTTATTTTGCAATCGTCGCAGGGCACTATAAACGATAAACGTGTTATGTTGGTGAATGGATTCGAAGAGCAAATTATTTGCCTTGAGGTGTCGGAAATGCTTAAGTTAATCTGAGCATCTACTGTGTTTATCAGGAAAAATACAACAACAAAAAATAGCGTTTTTTTCATGTTTCAAATTAATTCGGGCAACGGTTAAACGGCAAACAAAATTACAATATTTTAAGCATATTTTTATAGTATCTTGCATTTCATAATCTTTTCCGATAATTTTGCAGCTGAATTAAAAAATAAAAATGAATTATTTGGCGCACGCTTATTTGTCGTTCGACAACAATGATATTCTCATAGGGAATTTTATAGCTGACACGGTGAAAGGAAAATCGCACCGATTTTCGAATGAAATTCAAAAAGGAATCAGACTACATCATCTAATTGATGATTTCACCGATTCGAATACCTTTTTTAAAGAAAGTGTAAACCGCATCGACCATAAGTTTGGCATGTATGCAACCATAATCGTAGATATGTTTTACGACCATTTTTTGGCGGCTAACTGGAGTCGGTTCCATCAGGATTCGTTGGAACATTTTGCCCAAAAAGTGTATGCGCTCATTTTATCGCAATATACCATTATGCCTATGCGCATGAAACGAATGTTGCCGCACATGATGTCGTCGAACTGGTTGGTATATTATCGCAATCGCGATAGTTTCAAACATTTTTTCAAAGGTTTGGCAGCCCGAACCCGCTATGCACCGAATTTGAATGAGGCTGCCGAAGAAATTAATATGCACTATACGGAGTTGAATGATGATTTTTTGAAATTTATGGACGAAATGATTCCGTATGTTAAGAGTTTGAGTAATTATTAAATCACTATTATCATGAAAAATAACTTTTTGTTTTTGCTGGTTTTTCCATTCGTTTTGTGGGGTTGCTCGGGTGGGTCCGAATCAAAAGTTACGGTTAACACAACCGATACCACTATAAATTATGTTGATAAAGCGGATGCCAACATTAAAAAAGTGGAACTAAAATCGGCTATCATTCACATGAAATCTTCTGCCTTGGGCGTTAGCCAGTCGATTGTTATTTACATGGACAACTTTGGTAACAAACAGGCAACGGAACTTACACAGGAAATGTTTGGAAAGAAAATCAAACAACGCACTTTAAACGACACCGCGTTTATGTATTCGTATAATATGGACGAAAAACAAGGGAAGAAAACAAAATTGGATAAGAACAATCCCGACAATATTAATTTTAATGCCATTACACGCGAAATTGCCGCTAAATTCAAAATAAAAAAAACAGGAACAGCTGAGATACTAGGTAAAAAATGTCAAGTATTTTCGGTTGAATATCCAGCTGCAAGGCTAAAAGCCACCAACTTTATTTATAAAGGCATCCCTTTAAAAGTTGAATCTTCTATTTCGGGAATCAGCATTACGATGGAGGCCACCAAAATTGAAGAAAATGTGGCTATTGACCCTGTCGTATTCGAAATTCCAACGAAAGTTATCTTTAACGAGGTAACATCTATAAAGTAATCTGTGAAATATTTTATACCTTTGCACCTTGCAAGGGGCTGACCGGTTTTGACAGCAGGGCTAGTGGACTTGTAAGCATGCCGGGCGTTGTGAATATGGCCCGTTAAAACTAATTCTCACGCCACACAAATGGCAACGATTACAATTACGCCTTAGCTGCTTAGTTTAGAA
>JBAXWF010000006.1:0-101815 GCA_037128515.1 Bacteroidota bacterium
CTATTTCAAAACAATTTACGGCTGTTGCTATTCTCAAACTTCAGGAAGAAGGCAAGATAAAGACAGATGATAAATTATCAAAGTACATCCCCGATTTTCCGCGGGGAAATGAAGTGACAATTTATCAACTTCTTACACATACTTCCGGAATCCATGATTATAATTCAACGCCTGCTTTAGATATGACCAAATCTGTTACTCCTCAGACATTACTAGATATTATTAAACAACTTCCATACGATTTCAATCCGGGAGAACGTTACCTATACAACAATTCCGGTTATTTTCTCTTAGGTTATATCGTTGCGCAACTTTCAGGTAAAACTTTAAATGAATATCTAAACGAAACTTTTTTCAAACCGATAGGTATGAATAATACCGGTCTTTATGAAACAAATATTGTATTGAATAACGAAGCGAAAGGATACAGTATGAATGATGGAATAGCAAAAAAAGCAGACTTTCAGGAAATGTCGTGGGCATTAGGAGTTGGAAGTATTTATTCCACCACAAAAGATTTATACAAATGGAACGAAGCTGTTTTTAATGGGAAAGTATTATCAAATGCCACTTTAAAAACGGCTTTCACACAGGCTGTTTTAAATAGTGGCGCTAAGGTTGACTATGGGTTTGGTTGGTTCCTGATTACTAACAGGGGTTTTAAATTTATTCAACATTCAGGTGGTGTCTCCGGTTTTAGCGCATATCTTGAACACCAGCCAGAAAACAATCTGACTGTTTGTGTTTTGTTAAACTCTCTTCCGTCACCAGAAGGTATTCATCCAAGTGTAAATGGTCGGGCAATATCTGAATTTATACTTCAGGATAAAATGGAAAAGCAGAATATTGGTGTGGACATGATTGTTAGCGAAAACATTTTGAAAAAATATGTGGGCAGGTATAATTATGGGCAAGGGATGGCCATGTGGGTAACCTTGAAAGACAAACAATTATTTGGACAAATGACAGCTATGGAAGCAAGTCAATTGATCCCCATTTCTGAAAATGAATTTTATTTCAAGGCCCGGAATGCAAAAATTAAATTCGTATCAGACACATCCTCAATTGTTGATCGTTTATTTCAATATCAAAACGGTGAATTTTTTGAAGCAACCAGACTTAAAGATGAAACTCCTGTAAAAATTAATCCTGACTTTTTTGATAAATTGACTGGTAAATATGATTTTGGAAATAATTACGTAATTGAGATAATAAAAGAGAATGACAAATTATTTGTATTAACGCCTTATATGCCTAAATACGAGTTGCTGCCCACAAGTGAATTAGATTATTTTGCAATGGAAGTTGCAAGTAAGATTTCATTCGTTTTAAACAAAGAAGGTAAAGCAGAGTCATTAACGTCAACATTTGACGGAATGATTATACCGGCCAAAAAGCTTGGTGACTGACAGATTATGAAATGAAAAAATAACGCCGCCTAATTGAGACGGCTCCGCCAGCCTAAGCTGACGGAGTGCACCGCTCACACCACTGTACTCTTCGGCAAGCTCTGGGTAAACCAAGCGGGTCTCGTTCCGCCGTGGCGGACAGCGGTTTTCGCTAGCTGGGCGGACGGGGCAAATTTAAAAATTACACTCATTTCTTTGCTTTGTAAATAAAATTTGTATTTTTGAAATATTTATAGCGCATTGAAATGGGTGTGCGCTGCTTATGCAGGGCACACACTAAGCAAACACAAACAAGCATGTCTCCTATATTTTATTTTATTCCACTCATATAATTGTAATATTGCCGTGCTTCCTTCTCTTTTTTGGTCATTTGGTTTTTTATTTCTGCTATAATTTTTTCGTAAGCAGTGCCTTTGCCATCCAGTTTAATTGAACCGGCATCGTATACATATTTCGATATTTTCTCGGCTGTTACCCTAAAACTCGATATAAAAACTTCGAGATAATCGTTATTGTATGGCGATGAAAAGATGCTTTTAAAATCCGAATCCGTTGCGTTTTTAAAAGCATCGATAAGTTTTTCGGACTTGCGGTCGTCAAAATAAAAACAATTTAAAAACTCAATTTCTTTGACATCGTATTTCCGAAACAAATCCCAGTAGTCGGGGTTTAGAATATAGGCATAGGCTCGTTGTCCTTTGGATATTTGGATGGTGTATGACAGTTCCTCCAAAGCACAAAACAATTTATAATCGCTCATGTTGGTTTCTTTCAGCGAAGGCAAATACAGTGGTTTATAATTGGCATTGCCTGACACTACACTATCTAATATACTCTTTAAATATGCTGGTGTTTCGGAAGTAAATGAAGGCACAGGTATATCTTCCTGCCCCAACCGAACCACCGTTTCGAAACGGTTAAGCACTATTAGTTTTTTTGTACTAAGTTTTTGAATCAGGGTATCTTTCAGCAATGTTTCGGCAAATTCGCGATGGTCGATATCATTATAATTCAAATATCGTTGCAGCAAGAGGTTTTGGCTCGCTTTGTCGTCCGAATAGCTCAGGGCATCCAACAACATACATTCATGGTCTTTAAACGCCTGGCTCAATCTAAAATAAAACTCAAAGGCCTCTTCGTATGTTTTAAATTTTGCATCGCCGTTCCAATAATACTTTGCTTTCACATTTTGGGCATCCTGCGCGCTCATGGGCAATATTTGCGTGTTGAAGGATTCGAACAAATTCCGTTGCATTTTTTTCTTTGTCATAATATTATTCACCAGCAACGTATCATAATAGCGATTCGTAATAAAGTTTTCTTTCCACAGGTTAATATCCATATAGCACTTTCTGCGAATGGCATCTACCAAATAATGAATATAAACGCTATTGTTTGGGTCGAAAATATGGAATTTGAAAGCGTTTTCAATACAAGCATAATATTGATAATTGTCTAACAAACATCGAAGAATTTCGGGTTTTGCTTCTTCCTTGTATTTATTAAACTTTTGTTCGCTCACCAAAAAGAACTCGCCGGGCTTATCTTTAAATTTATTGTAATAGTTTAACAGCCGATTGTAGCGCATACCCGAAGTGGGATGGTCATTTTCATCTATTTTAAAGTCCGTTTCTGAGAGCGATAGCATATTATTTTCCAACCGCTCGCCTATTTCAAAGGCGTTCATCATGCCCAAAAGCTTGTAGTTGGTACGCTGTAACCATCGCATTCCCATCGAATCGGCCTGCAATTCAAATTTAATCGAATAATGGTTGTAAACCTTTTCGGGGGTACCCAACAATCCCAAATCGAACTTGCCGGTTTGGTCGGCAATGTATGTTAAAAGCGAATGTTTGAAATAATAATGAGCCAGTTCGTGTGTAAAAACAGCAGCCAAAGTGGCTTCATCAGGAATGTGGGAGAACAAGCCAATATTCACAAACATGTGACCTGTTGGAGTCATAAAAGCATTATAACTGCCATCTTGCACAATATAGGCGTGAATCATGGTATCCTGCTGTAGTTCGGCAGGCATTATTTTTTGAAGCACTTCGTTCAAATACGTTTCAAACCCGGGCCAGTTGCTATAAATATCGCCGCTGCCTATTATTTTGCTGATCTCATACGATGCCTGACATGAAAAAACGTATGACATTTTTTCGAAAATACCTTTCTTTAAATTATCGGGAACGCCCGCATAAATATAATTGCGCAGCAAAGCAGGTTGCACACGATATGCATCAGACAAAATATTTGCGGTGTAACGCACCGAATCGATATTCTTTTGGCAAAAAGTTACCACAGGAAAAAGAAATAAAACGATAATGAATTTTTTCATAACACTATGATTGCTGATATATTTTAACCCGTGTTTGATGCTATTTGTTTGCAGCACAAAAAAGCTACAAATACTATTTATTATGACAGCAAATTTATCATTATAATTAAAATCAACAAATAAAATACTTCAATATTTTATATTTTTCCATCACGTCACTATATACTATTTTTAAGAGTTACCCACATGCATTACGAAACAAGCCGACACTAATCTTGAAATCAAAATAAACATAACAAGACCAGCGAGTCTACCGAAGCTGCTTGATTATACTAACTACTAAAGATGGAATTTTTTAGAAAATTAATTAAAGCAAAGATTCAAGAAAAAAATCCTTTTTGTTATAGAGCACCTTAGACATTCCCCCGCACCTATCAACTTTTACCTAATAAAATTGCATCTACCTACTTCCCTGTGTAGTTTTGTGGTGTAATGAGTTTCAACTCGTTTTTAACCGCAGGGGTTACATCCAACTGCTCTATAAATTCGAGCATACTTTGTTGGGTGATGGTTTTGTTTGTACGGGTCAACATTTTGAGTGCATTGTATGGGTCGGCATAGTTTTCGCGTCGTAGCACCGTTTGTATGGCTTCAGCCACCACCGCCCAATTTTGTTCCAAGTCGGCAGCAATTTTGGGTTCGTTTAGAATGAGTTTATCCAAACCGCGTTTCAGCGATTTCAGTGCTATGAGCATGTGTGCCACAGGCACACCCATGTTGCGCGTTACTGTGGAATCGGTTAAGTCGCGTTGCAGCCGCGATATGGGTAACTTGGTTGAAAGATGTTGCAACATGGCGTTGGCTAATCCTAGGTTGCCTTCGGCATTTTCGAAATCGATGGGGTTCACTTTGTGTGGCATAGCCGACGAACCCACCTCATCTTTTTTGATTCTCTGTTTAAAATAATCCATTGAAACGTAGGTCCACACATCGCGACACAGGTCAATCAATATGGTGTTGATGCGTTTCAGCGTATCGAAATAGGCAGCCAAATTGTCGTAGTGCTCAATTTGCGTGGTGCAATGCTGGCGTTTCAGGCCCAGACGGTCCAGAAAATTGTTGGCAAAAACATGCCAGTTGGTTTGTGGATATGCCACAAAATGCGCATTGAAATTGCCCGTTGCACCACCAAACTTTCCTTCGAAACTTATCATATCGAAATAACGAAACTGACTGCGGAGGCGCTCCACAAACACATTAATTTCTTTACCGAGCATGGTGGGCGAAGCAGGTTGCCCGTGGGTGCGAGCCAACATTGGTATATGTTTCCACTCGTGTGCCATCCAACTCAAGCTATCGGCAATCATATTGAGCATGGGCAACAGCACATTCATTTGGGCTTCTTTCAACAGCAATGGCATGGCCGTGTTGTTTATATCTTGCGAGGTGAGCCCGAAATGAATGTATTCTTTGTACTTTACCAGCCCCAATTCATCAAATTTCTCGCGCAGAAAATATTCCACCGCTTTCACATCGTGGTTGGTCATGCTTTCAAATTCTTTCACCTTGGCAGCATCGGCAAGCGAAAAATCGAAACAGATGTTGCGAATTTTGGTAATATCCACTTTGGTGAGCGCCTGCAAAGCGGGTAGTTCGTGCGCCAGTTCAATAAAATATTCTGCTTCGATAAAAACGCGTTTGCGAATCAATGCAAACTCCGAAAAATAGTCGGAAAGAATTTCTGTAGATTTACGATAGCGCCCATCTACAGGTGAAACAGCGGTTAATGATGTTAGATTCATGATGCGATTATTTAAGAACAAAGGTAGTGTTTTCGACCGAACCCCGAGCGAAAGATTTGCTACCATCACTGTGTGCAACAAAATTGCGAAAGATTAGCAAGGTTTTGTAGCCTCCAATTCAATAGTAGTTCTTGTTTACTTTTTATCAATTTGGCTTAAAATATCGTTCATCATCTCAATCTGAACTTTTTGTATCTCCAACAATTCTTGCTGCTGATGCATAATAAGATGGTCGATTTTTTCGTGCAGTGTTCGTATTTCCAGTTCCGATTTTAAATTAATCATGTAATCCTTCTTGGCGCGTTCGCGGTCTTTTTCTTCTTGACGATTTTGGCTCATCATAATAACAGGGGCTTGCAAAGCAGCCAAACACGAAAGAATCAAGTTGA
Organism: Bacteroidota bacterium; assembly: GCA_037128515.1. Classification (GTDB taxonomy): domain Bacteria; phylum Bacteroidota; class Bacteroidia; order Bacteroidales; family CAIWKO01; genus CAIWKO01. The sequence continues at coordinate 5,879 of JBAXWF010000006.1, forward strand.
GCAAAATAAATGGATACGGATCGAAGCCTTTGTTGAACAACCAAAATATGTTTAAAATTATCCAAATCATAATAAATACCCCAAACGACATAATAAATGTCCAACTACCGCCAAATGAAGCCACCCTGTCGGCCAACCGCTGCCCAAAACTAAGCTGCTGCTTGTCGCTATCTATTTTATCCGACAAGGTGCTGTTTTCGGTCATCGAAGCTAGCACCGTTTTTTCTAAATCGGTGAGCTCGCCCACTTCGGTTACCAAATAATCGGAAATATATTTTTCGCGATATCTATTGATCTCCTCAACCGACAAAAAGTCTTCTTCGGTAAAATCCGGATTATCCTTTTGTATAAATGCCAGTATAGAATTGCGGATGGTTTTACCCGATACTTTTTCGGAAATGGGAAATTCTTTTTTTGAAAGGTCGCTGATAAATGTGGTCATATACTTAGTCTAAATATAAATAAATGCTTGAGAACAATCTTGGGGTTGAAAAAATAGTATTGTCAAAGTTAATCAAAAATTAAATCGGTACAAACAAATTTCATTAAAACAGTTTCGAACAAACTTATACAACAGAACGTTCGTTATCAATCCAATTCGGATTTAGCTTTGCATAGCGATGTTCATTCCACAAACAATGGTTTTTAAAAATGGCTTTTTTAAAAATGCCCTCACATTCAAAGCCGCATTTCTCCAACACCCGCATTGATGCAGTGTTGTATTCAAAAATCCCGGTATGTATCCTAGCCATACCCAGTTGTTTAAAACCGTAGGCTAGTATTGTGTTTACAGCATTTGTAGCAATACCTTAGTTCCAATATGGTTCACCAATAAAATATCCGATTTCGGCCGATTTGCGATACACATCTTGGCCAGGTATCAAACTGATATTGCCCACATAAATACCTTTGTGTTCAATAGCAAAGATGGTTGTGGGGTTTTGCTGCATACCAATCAAAACAAAACCTTTGGCATCTTCCAGTGTGTAAGGATGTGGAAAACCATCGCGCAAATTGCAACTTATTTTTTTCGTTGTTGGCCAACACTGCCATCAAAGCAGCATCGCTTTCGTTAAACTTTCTGAGGATACTATTTCCTGATTTGAGATTCATTGTTGCAATTATTTTTATAATTGAAGGTGCTAAGGTATAAATTTTTGCGCAAATTAAAAATAAGGAAACGAAAATTGATGAAAAAAGAGATAGTAATCAGCTGTTTCATATGGGTAAAACTAGAAAATGATTTTCTTCATTAAGAAAGAGACTTTCCTCATTAAGAAAGGGACAGGCATCATTTAGAACTCGAATTAAAACTATGCTCTCTTTCGAGCCATGTGCTGCGCTATAATACTCACCATAACCAGTTGCAAAGCATGATACATCATAATTGGCAGCAGCACAATGCCCATATAGGGGCTACCGGCAAACAACACTTTCGACATGACCGTGCCATGTACCAAGGATTTTTTTGAGCCACAAAACATGGCTGCAATTTTATCTTCTCGGTTAAATTTGAGTAGCTTGCTGGCCAAATATATCAAGCCGTAAACAAGATAGAATAAAATTATCATGGCTGCACCCAGTTGCAACAGAAATAGCACTGAATAGCCTTGGAACATCTTTTTAGCAAAGGATTCGCAAAACGACGTGTACACAATAAGCAAAATAATGGTTTGGTCGAAATAGCGCAGTTTTTTACGATGTTTTTCGGCAAAAGCCCCCAACTTGGCATGAAGCAATATACCCATAACCACAGGCAATAAAACCTGAAGCACCAGTTTAATAACCACCGGTGTCATGTCGAAACCACCGCTGGATGTATCCATAAAAATACCCATCCACAGCGGTGTAATAAAAACACCAATCAATGTAGAAATGCTTGCATTGAATATGGCTGCAGGAATATTGCCCCCCGCAACGGAAACCATCACCACCGATGAAGAAACGGTGGAAGGCAAGCAAGCCAGAAAAAATATACCCAACCAAATTAGTTCGAGCCCCTGATTGCCCAACAACAATCGAGCACCCAAAACCAATAAAGGAAAAACCAAAAAAGTGGATGAGTGCACCACAATATGCAACCGCCAATTGCTGATTCCGGCTTTAAGTTTTTGTGGACTGAGTCGCAACCCATAAAAAAAGAAAATAACCGACACGCCATAATTGGCCATATCCGAAAGTGGTACTTGCGAATCTTTTGAGCCTATGTGCGGCCAAAAATATGCCAGCACAATCATAGCAACCAACGCAATAATAAAACCATCCAAACCAAAACGCTTGGTAAACCGGTAGAATTTCGCAAAACCCGAAACATTTTTTATTGGTTTTACATTTGCCATGGATTGAATAATGTTACTTGCCTGACAAAAATAGCACATTTTATTTTGTCATCGCAAAATACTTGCTACGAACTATTTTAATTTGCATATTTTTTTTTAAACATTACACAAAATAAAAAGACATCAACCAAAAAGCTGTAAATTTGAAAAAAAAAGTATGCAGATTATTGAAACATATTTTAAGTTAAAACAAAACCAAACTACGGTTCGCACCGAAATTTTGGCAGGAATCACCACCTTTGTAGCGGCCATGTATATAATTGTGGTAAACCCGGCTATTGTTTCAGCCACCGGCATACCTTTTAGCGCCGTACTAACCGGTACTGTTGTATTGAGTGCTTTTTGCACCATCATGATGGGTTTGTATGCCAACAACCCCATTCTGATTGCTCCCGGCATGGGGCTAAATGCTTTTTTCACCTTCTTTGTTGTTGTGGGCATGAAAGTTCCTGTGGAACAAGCCTTGGGTGCCTTGTTCTGGGCAGGTGTTATTTTCTTTCTTCTTTCAGTATTCAATATCCGTTCGTATATCGTTAAAGCCATTCCAAAACAATTGCGTTATGCTATTGCCGGTGGCATTGGTTTGTTTATAGCCATGATCGGTTTTGTGAATGCCAAATTTATTGTTGTGAAAGAACCTTTTATTGGGTTGGGTTCGTTCAATCTGGTTTCGTTGATATTTATCGCAGGATTAATCTTAACAGCCATTTTAGTGGTTAAGAAAGTTAAAGGTGCCATGATTATAAGTATGGTGATAATTACCTTGCTTTGCCTTCCGATCGGACGATGGTTTGGTGATGCATCATTATATAATAGCGGGATTAAAACCCTGATAAATTACAAAGGATTTATACAAATGCCCGATTTTAGTTTTTTCTTTCAACTCGACTTGCTGAATTCCTTGAAATGGGCTTTGTGGCCTGTTATTTTTGCAGTTATTTTCACCGATATGTTTGATAGTATTTCAACCTTTGTTGGAGTTTCGGAGGCTGCCAATTTGAATGATAAAAACGGCGAACCGCGCCACATCAAGCAATCCTTACTTGTTGATGCGGTTGCCACGGGTTTGGCAGGCGTGTTGGGAACAACTTCGGGCACGGCTTATATAGAATCTGCTTCGGGAGTTGCAGCAGGCGGCAGAACAGGATTGACGGCTATAGTTGCAGGAATACTTTTTATCCCTTTCATGTTTTTATCGCCACTCCTATCCATGATTCCTTCGGTGGCAACCGCCCCAATTTTAGTTATGGTAGGAGTTTATATGATGAAACCGGTATTAAAAATCCGTTGGGATAAAATTAGCATTGCCATACCTTGCTTCCTAGCTATGGTTCTAATTCCATTAACCTATTCTATCACCCAGGGTATTATTTGGGGCTTGCTTTTTTATACTTTAACCATGCTGATTTCGGGAAAATATAAAGAAATAGGTATCACTCTCATTATTATTAATATTCTTTCGATTCTTTTATTATTTTCTCAATAATACCAACCTAATATGAAAATGTCCATCCTGAAATTGATATGGTTCTTTGCGATTTTCACTTTAATTATAAATTGCAATATAAAAGCGCAAAAAACTCAATCAGATATTCTGATAGATAATCAGAATTACAGAAATAATATGAATAAAGAATTTGCCGATACAGCCGAATCGCCTCTGACAAAAGAAGGCATAACGAAATTCAAGAAGATTCGATTCTACCCAATCAAAACCAAATTCCGTGTTGTAGCAAAACTTGTGCTCACACCCAACGAACAAGCTTTTGAGATGCCCCGCTCCAAAGGCAACACCGGCACGTATCGCAAATATGGTGAAGCTACCTTTGTTCTTAATGGCAAAGAATTTACCCTAAGCGTGTATCAATACATGAAACTCATCAACGATGAACAATATAAAAACGATTTGTTTCTTCCGTTCAAAGATTTAACCAACGGCAAACAAACCTATGGAGGCGGACGTTTTTTGGAACTACAGAAACCGACGGGCGAAGCCCTTGTAATTGATTTCAACAAAGCATACAATCCGTTATGCTGTTATCACAATCCGAAATACTCCTGCCCGATTCCGCCACTCGAAAACCATTTGCAGGTAAAGATTAATGCGGGGGAGAAGAGGTATAAATACCCAAAATAGGGAAACGAATCGTTTAAAAGGCTTCTAAAAATTTATTGGAAAGGGCAGACCAGTCCCAGGTTTCACCATAAAAACATCCATCCCAGCAATAAGTTAACATCAGGTTATAAATGGAAAAGATCGCAAATAATATAAGAGTAATAACCAGCAAGAATCTGTTGGTTGACATTTTTTTCCATAAGAAAAGGACAGGCATTAAAAAAACAGGCAAATATTCTACATAAGCTCTATGCCCAAAACCACAACCCATCCACCAACTCCACCATGAGGCCACAGTATAACTCAAAACAAGAAAAAGCGATAAATACATCCATCCTTTGAACCTATCATGAAAAACAAGTGAAACAATCGCAATAATAATAAAGAACCATATAGGCGAATACGTGAATAACCCGTTGTTTGTCGAAAACCAAACCTTGACTAACTGTGGATTTAGGTAATAAATGAACGACTCTCCTTTATACGGATTAGAAAAATAATTTCCTGAGGCATATCCCCAGTATAATAACTGGATCAATAACACAATAACAGCAGGCGAAACTAAGGCAAAAGTTTTTATTATATTTATTTTTCGGAGTTCGGAAAACCATAATCTCCACTTATCCTTTTCGATCAATACTAAAAATAATAAAAAAATTATGTTAACCGGTCTCACAACAATTACCAACGCAAACAGAAATGCTATAAGAAAAACATGGAATGTCTTTTTTATGTCGAAAATTGTAAAAAGCCAAATTAAAAAACTGAACAATGCGAATGAGTATATGTGCGACATTCCCGTTTCATCAATAGCGTAGTAATAAAGGTTGGATGCAGATACTGAAAAAAGCAAGGTAAAGAAACTCAATTTCCTTGATGAACTCTTTCGTAGATAAGCCCATAAAAAAACAAGTCCAATAATAAAATAGAATACAGCAGCAAAATCAATAGCCCGATAATAAGGTAGAGTAAATCCATTATCAGCATAACCCAATGGCTTTGCGAGCCAATGGGCAGCTAAGAAAAAAGGCGTTTGTAAAAGTGCTACTCCATAAGGGTATTTAGTTTTAACAACATGATGACTAGTATCCAGAATAAACCCATTACCTGTGTTTTTTGTAATTGAATCCGGGAAAGAGCTTGCATCGAAATGATAAATAAATGTTGATGGTAAATAAACATAATAACCCGCTTTATCAGCCCAGATTTCACTATGATAATTAAAAACGCCAGTTCTTGAGTGCCTGTTTAAAGTGAGGAATATGAAAAGTGCAGTTAACAAAAGCCATGCAAATACAATAAGGTATTTATTCTTTAATAATGTTTTATTTTTAAGGTTCATTCTGAATTAATTATAATAAAAGACCGTGGTCTTATTAATTTAATTGTTGCATTTAATCACTTTATAATTATAATGATGTTCCCGATTAAAAACAGTAATGAAATATAAACCTGCAGGATACTTCGTAAGATCGATTATATGTGGTGAATAATTATTAGGGTATACTTCCGAAATTAGAATATTATTACCCATTATATCTGAGACTATTAATTCATATTTACTCATTGATTCTTCCTTACTTAATTGTAGATTAAAAATACCATTTGATATATTTGGATAAATGTTACTACTAAGATTGTTATTTAATGATTTCATTTCTTCATCATCTGTAACTTGTTCCGTTGTTGAACTAAAACTATAATCATTTGCAATTTTAATTACATAAATATTCGAATTTCCTGTTCCTCCATTTTCTGTAGTCCCTAGCATTATATAACCTTTATCCTTTGTTTGTAGTGAAAAAAGCCCTTCATCATTGCCTGAAAAACCACCGGTAAGACTAAATTTGAAATCATTATTCTCTCCTAAAATAAGAAATAGCAAATCTTTTTCACCATTTCCAAAACTTGTTGTGTACCCAGTGAGAATGTATCTCGATGAATCATCTAATGTAATATTGTATAACACGTCATCACCAGATGTAATATTCCATGGAACTGGTAGTTGCCAAATACAATTTCTGCTTTTATTATACTTCATTAGCCAATATTCATGTTGAATAGCATTATAGCTCATTGTTGAACCCACAAAAACAAAACCCGAATCGGGGGTTTGTTTTATTGAGTTAATTATATCTTCCTTATCTTGGCCATAGGTTTGTGTCCAGAGTGTATCACCATTAGTTGATAAATTTAAAACATAACCATCGAAGTTGCCAAAACCAAAACTATTGGTGGTGGCTCCTATCAAATAAGTACTATCGAACAAAACATCGGCAGCCTTGGCATAATCGGTGCTATCGCCGCCAAAGGTTCTGGTCCAGATGGTATCGCCATTATAATTGGTTTTGATAATATAAATATTTTCGTTTGCCGGACCATAACTGTAGGTTTCGCCCACAATAAGGTAGGCACTGTCCTTGGTTTCAATAACAGCATTTGCTATATCCCAGCTAGCGCCACCATAGGTTTTTTCCCATTCAACGTTGGCATTCGAATCGGTTTTAACAAGCAAAACATCGTAACCTTTTTCAGGATATTTATTCGTAAATCCTGCAATCAAGAATCCGTTATCGGAAGTGCGTTTAAAATCATTTGCCCAATATAAGGAAGCATCTCCGATGGTTTTTTCAAAAAGAATAACACCCAGCGAATCGGTTCTGATAATATGAATATTGGTATTGCCTATATCGCCACTTTCATTGCCTAAAATAAAGTACCCTTCGTCGTTCGCTTGTATAATTCGCTGACCGTAATTATAAGTCATCTCTCCGTAAGTTTTATTAAACTTCAACACCTGGCCTTGAGAAGTGAAACCTGGCAAAAACAAAATAACAACTACAATAACTATTTTAAAAAACATTTTCATTCTACAAGGTTTTTATAATAGAAACATAACCACCCAAACCGGCGGCTTTTCTAGAGTCGAGATATGAATTTAGAAAAGCGGTACTCAATTCAATATAAAATTTTCTGTAAACAGATGCCGATATACCCAGCCCACAATTAAATCGTCCGTAACCACCATATTCAAAACTTGGCGCAATGCAGATTTTTGATTTTTTGATAGGAATATTATACGATGGAACAAATCGTATAAGTGGATTAAAATGTAAAAAATGATATTGGATGAGGCTGAGCGATAACGACAACTTGTCTTTAAAGAAATAGCGAGTGTAATTTATGGATGCTTTCATGGGAATCATCTGCGTGAAAGCTTTGGTTTTATCAGAAAAAGCAAATTCGTTCAAAATGCTGTCGCCGGTAATTCCTGTGATGGATTCGGCATTAATATCAATGATATTTTTTATTTCAAAGCCATCGAAATAAACTAAGGTATCTTTTAAATACTGCTGCGAATTTTTATTCCAACGTATAAAACCAAGGTCTTCTACCTTAATCTCAATTGAATTACGCGAGTCGCGATGATAAAATGACAAATCGATTGAAACACCCGAACCGTTTTCAGCACCGAATTTTGTATTCGTCGTATCGGAGCGTTTCATGTTCATGTTCATATCCAATGATAAAAATTCAGCTTCTTTTTGTGTAAAAAAAGTTGCATTCGGTATATCATATTCCAAAATACTTTGCCCGTTATTAATTCCAATTCCTGCCGAAAACACATTAACACCATTTTGCTTAAACCAGGTTTTTACAATGCCCGCTTTTATTTGCTGGAAATTCAAAATCTTAAACGATTGTTTATCCAAGGGCGTATATAGGTCTGTTAAATCTTTGTTACCAATAAACACAACATGAAAAAAATTCTGATGAAACTTAATTTCCATAAAATTGTGATTCTCGTAGGCTGCATAAAAACTGATTTGGTGTCGTTTATCGGGCACATTGAGTCGAAGGCTGGTAATAAAAATATACCCAAACAAATTCCTATCGGTGCTAAGCCTATTCAGATTATCCGTCTTTAACTGATTATTTAAATATTGTCCTCTGTAGAAATCGCCAATAAACTGGTTTGTTAAACCATTCGAATTCAAATATAATTCTGAATTCAAGTCCAAATACATTTTGTTGTAATCAATCTCGGGCGTTAATTCATACGAGGCAAACATGGCTGGCGATGCACCTAGCTGACAATATGAAAACTTATATTGCCCAAAAGCAGGTTTGCAAACCAATTCCGCCATCAGTATGCCAATTGCAAGCAATGAATATCGAATAAATGTACCCTTCATAAATCTACATTTCTACCAGATAACTAAAATCGCCGGTAAGTTTTAACTTAAGTTTATAAAAGCTGTAAATCTTCACAAAATTACTTGCACCTGCCGTATTGAAACGAGCCTTAACCCAAACTTTTCTTGTATTGTAAAGTGCCATGTATTTGTTTTCTGGCAAAATTATTTCGAGTTCGGAACGCTTAGGAGTTACTACCATATAATTTGCATCGAGCAAAGGTGCATCAATCAAACTGGGAACTAAAAGCGAATCGTATATATGATTATTTGCATCAAGCATATAAATCTGAATATCGGCCGAAAATGGAAATCCGTTATCTGCTATTAATTTAAATTTGCCCGACGAAGGATTCGTGTTCGGTTCGCCCAAATCAAGCGGCACGGTATCAGCAAGGGTTAAATTATTTGCGATTATCGATAACGGTATTTCTAAATTCAGGGAGGCATTAAGGTAGTTACCATAGTAGAAAAAATCGTTGCCGGAAGAAATATTGCCCAGCGGATTCGTGGTAACTTGCAATCGGTATGAAATCATGTTGGGCATGTTTTCTATCATTTGCGGAATGTTGGAGTTGTTTAATGAAAAATGATAGGTTGATGGATTAACCGGTGCTTGCGGGTTAAAGGTTTCTGTAGCACGCGAAAGATTCAAAGTCTGACCAATAATAGGGTCGTTAAGATTTATAGCATTTCCGGTTGTTGAATTGGCTGTTGTTATATTATTAAACAATACTTGTGCATCCACACCAAATCCATTTTCAACATCCAAACTTAGATTGGCAGACTCAAGATGAAAAGAGCCGGCTATCACATTATTAAACATTTCTATTGCCGATGTATCGGGACCAAATACCGTATTTTGGCTTCCAAAATATCCTTTTGCATAATTGAATGATAATTCATCGAAACGAACATTAAAACTAAAATTATCTGCAACAGTCATAAACAAAGTATCGCCCGAAGGATCCGTTTTTGCTATGGTAGTGTTCGTTAATATATTTGAACTAAGATGTGTAGGTCCACGCATATCCAAACTGTATCCCGAAATATCAATTTTCTTTAAAAAATGTGTTGTAGTTCCGGTTGCTGCGGCCGGTACTTCTTCCGTAATTTCGAATGGGATACCATTTTTTGTTGCATACGGTATTTTATAGGTAACGAAGGAGTTTTGCGATAATGTACTAAAAACTTCAAGAATCAGGAATCCATTTCTAAAAACAACCTGAGCAATATCGGCATTGGGAATATTTAGTTCTGAGTTTTCGGAGAAATTAAAAAATGTGTAACCGGGTGGAATTATTGCACCACCAAGAGGTGGCAGGTATTTATGAGAAATCGTATCAGGAAAACTTACAAGCGAATCGAGAAAAAAATTGTAAAACGCATATCGATACACCAGACTCAAAGAGTTATCCTGATTGTAAACCAATAATGAATCGGGCAAAATATTGTTTACTCCTAAATCGGCATTTAGCAGAGGTGCATACACATTAACATCCCAACTCGGAGTTATTTTTTTGCGACAACCTGCAAAGGAGAACAATATCAATAAAAGTATAAAAGTTTTTTTAATCTTCATTTTTTATTCCGTTTTGCGCTGAACCATTTATCCTATTAAAACCATCAATATTCTTCATTATTCATTCTTTAGTATTTATATTTCTTTGCCCAGCGCGTTTTTAAAAAATTTCTGATTTCCACTTCTCTTGCATTTGTTTGTGGTTCGTAAAACTTTGTACCTGAAATGGCATCGGGTAAAAACTCTTGTTCCACAAAGTTGTTTTCAAAATCATGGGCATATTTATATTCCTTTCCGTAACCAATATCTTTCATCAGGTGGGTTGGTGCATTTCGAATATGCAATGGCACAGGTAAATTTCCTGTTTTTTTTATGATCGCATGTGCATTTTTGATTGCCATATACGAGGCATTGCTTTTGGGCGAAGTTGCCAAATAAATAGCAGTTTGCGAAAGTATCAATTCACATTCAGGGTATCCAATTACATGTATGGCCTGAAAACAATTGGAGGCAAGCAACAAAGCATTCGGGTTGGCATTACCTATATCTTCTGATGCCAAAATTAACATGCGACGTGCAATAAACTTTGGGTCTTCGCCCCCTTCCACCATGCGTGCCAACCAATAAACAGCAGCATTGGGGTCGCTCCCCCGAATCGATTTTATAAAAGCAGAAATAATATCATAGTGTTGTTCGCCAAGTTTATCGTACAATGCCAAATTCTGTTGAATAACATCCAACACTAGTTTATTTGTGATTAGTATCTCATTTTTGTATTCCCTTTCAGAATCAAAAACCAATTCAAAAGCATTTAATAGTTTTCGTGCATCGCCTCCAGAAACTCTTAGAAATGCTTCACTTTCCTGAATCTCAATTCTCTTTTTAAATTGCTTCGATAATATCTCTTTTGCCTTTTCTAGTATTTCAAGAAGTTCGTTTTCAACAAGATTTTTAAGAATATAAACCTGACATCGCGATAATAATGGCGAAATTACTTCGAACGACGGATTTTCGGTAGTAGCACCAACCAAAGTAATAATACCTTTTTCAACTGCGCTCAACAACGAATCTTGTTGAGCTTTGTTAAATCGGTGAATTTCATCAATAAATAATATAGGTTTCGTGGCACTTTCGGTTGCCTTTTCTATTACCATCCTGACATCTTTCACACCTGAATGTACTGCACTTAATGTAAAAAACTGACGATTTAATAAATTTGAAATAATAAAAGCAAGTGTTGTTTTACCAACTCCCGGCGGTCCCCATAAAATCATTGAAGGGATATTGCCCGATTCAATAGCTTTGCGTAAAACGGCATTTTTACCAATTAAATGCTTTTGCCCAATATAATCATCGAAATTGGCAGGACGCATTTGTTCAGCTAGAGGAATGGCAGAATTCATTTTGAAAATTGAGGTAACGAAATTACAAAAAATTACTGATACATAAATTTTGAGACTGTATTTAGTATGCTAATTGTTTTCCAATTTTTTTATTGATGTGGCAAACCTTAGCAATACTTGAAATTTATTTGCTACTGCAAAGAAATAATAATATCACAATAAATGTGTTAGAAAAATATATCCTCGCATCAGGGTAACGCTATCAAATTTAAGTTATGTAAACAGAATTGGTTTCACAGAAACGAAATGAATGGCTTATACTTCGGATATTTTTTTAATTTTGCAAAAAAAATCATGGACGATATTATTGATGATGGCACAGAGTTCTATATCATGCAAGATGGCAAGCAAGTGAAACTCGAAATCCCCCCAGAAGGTATGCTGGGTTTGATCGCATATGGCGATATTGGTCTTAGAGCGTGGCGAAAAGCGAGACAAGCTGAAATCGACAAGAAAGCCGAAGCTGAGAAACTGAAAGTATATAATATCAAAGATAAGGAAACAGATGAGTGAACGTATTGCCAAAAAAGTATTATTACTTGGCTGGGATGGTGCTGACTGGGGTTTGATAAATCCGCTACTGGATGCAGGCAAGATGCCGGCACTCGAAAAACTAATCAACAATGGGGTTATTGGCAATATTGCAACACTTGACCCTCCTGTTTCACCCGTTTTATGGACATCCATAGCAACCGGAAAACGAGCAGACAAACATGGAATCCTTGGATTTGTTGAACCCGATCCGGTAAACGGCGGCATTCGCCCAATCAATGTAACATCGCGCAAATGCAAAGCCATGTGGAATATATTTCACCACGAAGGCATGAAATCGAATGTTGTTGGCTGGTGGCCCAGTCATCCTGCTGAACCCATAAATGGATTGGTTGTTTCAAACTATTATCAAAAGGTAAACAACCCTGACGAAGAGAAATGGTATATGCCAAACGGCACTATTTCATACGACGGATTGAAAAAAGATCTTTTTAAACTCAGGTTTCATCCCAAAGAAATGACCGGCGATTTGTTGAGACCCTTTGTTCCGAATCTTGAAAAAATAAATCAATTAGAAGATACCCGTTTAATCGGTTTGGCAAATATATTATCACAGACTATTAGCCTTCATGCCGCTTCAACATGGGTAATGCGCAATACAGAATGGGATTTTATGGGCATTTATCTGGATGCAATTGATCACTGTTGCCACGGATATGTAAAATATTATCCCCCAAAAATGGATTACATTCCTGATTTCGACTTCGAAGTTTATAAAGAAGTGGTCCAGGGGATGTACATTTTTCATGATATGATGCTGGAACGTTTGGTTGAACTTGCCGGTCCCGATACTACAATTATCATTACATCTGACCATGGATTTTTCTCCGACCACCGCCGAATGACCACCTTGCCCAAATGCAATACTGCACCCACTTTTGAACACAATCCGTTCGGTATGTTTTGCATCAGCGGACCCGGCATAAAAAAAGATGAAAGAGTGTACGGAGCATCCCTGCTCGATATAGCACCAACCATACTAACATTATTTGGTTTGCCCATAGGAAAAGATATGGATGGCAAAGTGTTGAGCACTGTATTTGATAAAGAGGTTTCGCCCGAATATATTGAGAGTTGGGAATCGGTTGAAGGTGATTTTGGCGAACATTCGGAAGTCGATCAGGTGGATACTTTTTCATCGGCCGAAGCACTTAGGCAATTGGTTGAACTGGGATATATTGATGACCCAGGCGAAGACAATACCTTAGCGGCAAAAAAAGCCGGATTTGAAGCACAATATTGTTTAGCCAAAATTTCAATCACACGCAAACATTTTGATGAAGCAATAGCATCGTTCGAGGAACTTTATAAGGAAGACCCAACAGATATTCGGTTTAATTTAGAACTTTTAAGGCTTTATTTGCATAAGATGCAATTTGATCAAGCTAAAGAAGTTCTTGAAAATCTCAAAGGAATTCCTGATGCAGGATTTGTTCATGTTTCTTTCTACGAAGGCATCATTGCATTTAATCAGGGAGAATGTGAAAAAGCATTACAACTTTTTAAAGCAGCAGAGGATGAAGGAGGCGGAAGCTTCGGCATTCACAATCAGGTTGGAATGGTTAATTTACAATTGCAAAAATATGAAGAGGCTATTGAAGCATTTTCAAAAGAGTTGAAAGATGATGACAACAACTATTTGGCATATTATGGCATAGGTATTTCAAAACTCCACATGAATTTGTTCGAAGAAGCGGCTGAAAATTTTCTGACGTCAATAGGATTGATTTATAGTTATCCGCCCAGCCACTATTATTTGGGTGTTTCATTATTTCACATGAAACGGTATGAGGAAGCTGTAAATGCTTTTGAAGTATTTACGAAACTGGCACCTACCAATTTTCGCGCTCGCAAATGGCTGGTAAAACTTTATGGGCAACACGTATATGATTCAAGCAAACTAAATATTAACCAAACTTATTGCCACCAAATTATGAAAGGAAAAGTTGTTATAGTTTCGGGTTTACCCCGATCAGGGACCTCGATGATGATGCAAATGTTAGAAGCCGGAGGTATAGAAATTTTTACCGATGACAAACGGCAAGCTGATAATAGTAATCCAAAAGGATATTATGAACACGCTGCTATTAAAAATCTTTCGAAAGATAATGGGTGCATCAGGGAGGCGAATGGTAAAGCTGTTAAAGTTATTGCTCAATTATTGCAGTTTTTGCCAGAGGACACTGAATATAAAATCATTTTCATGCAACGAAATATTTCGGAGGTTATGACATCTCAACAAAAGATGTTGGGGAAAGACCCCGCTATTTTTCCGGTGACTATTGCCGAGGCATTCAAAAAAGAATTGTTACGGCTTGAGCAGTGGTTTAAACTACAACCAAACATAGAAGTATTGAATATACAGTATGAGGATGTTATTAATAATACGGAGACAGAGGTGGCTAAAGTAGCAAAACTGTTACACGATAGCGATCTGGATACAAAGAAAATGATTAATGCTGTTGATAAAAATTTGTATCATTCAAAAACTTCAAACACCTAAGCAGGCAAGGCCATAATTTGGCATACTTCATAGAATTAGCAGAGAATGGAAGCATGCTAAAAAAGATTTCAACAGTTGTTGATTATTCGTGTTGAAAAAAAAATCAACAATATAATATATTTGTAAAAAAAAGTTTATCTTTGAAGAATTATTAACTAAAATTAAAAACACATGAAAAAATCTACACATTTTGATACTAAAATAAAGGCGTATTCTGCAATGGCTCTATGTTTCACAGGAGCTGGTGTAGCCAATGCACAAATTGTTTACACGGATGTTAATCCTGATGTGGTTCTTACAAATAATAACGACTCTATTGTAATTGATTTCAACAATGATGCTACACTTGATCTTGCTATTAGAAGATTTGACTGGAGTGGTGTTGCAACAAATACTGCAGTTGTTTTAAAACCTGCTATTGGCAATTCAATTATGGCCACCATGGGAACAACTATTCCTTACGTTTCTGCACTTGCAGCAGGAGCAGTAATTGACGGTGCCGCCACCACTTGGATGGTAAACGATGGTGTAGATATTCAGCGTTCAAAATTTGGTTTGGCTTCCACATACTCCGGAGCTACTTATGGCCATTTTGGTGATGCAACAGATCATTTTATTGGATGTCAATTTCTAATTGGCGGTGCTACATATTATGGTTGGGTTCGCGTTAATGTTCCTTTAGGTGGTGCAACAGGTACTGTTAAAGATTATGCTTACCAAAGTACTGCTGGTGTTGCAATAAACGCTGGCGATATGGTTTCTGGTATAGATAATGCTGCTCAAATTGAATCTAACATTTATTCTTTCAACAAGAATATCTTTGTTAACTTTAACACAGCTTTACAAGGTACAATTAAAATTTATAACAGCTTAGGTGAAGTTGTATATTCAGATAACATGGATGGTGTAAAAAAAGAAATCAACATGTCATCGCAGGCCAGCGGAATTTACATGATTCGAATTGAATCAGCCACTGGTAACTTTACGAAAAAAATAAAACTGTAAAAATTATTACTGCTAATAAAGAAACCACCTCCTAAAAAGGTGGTTTTTTTATTATATCTTTGCAAAAAATTTGACAAACAAAATTATCTATGAAAAAAGTTTTTACTATTTTATGCTTGGCAACAATTCTTCTTGTTGGAAATTCAGTTTATTCGCAAGTTGTTAATCAGATAGCCGATTCGAGTTTTGAAGCCGGTTCAACAGGAACAGCTTGGTCTGGAACTAATGTAAATCCTGCTTACACATCTAACCCTATTTGCAGTAATGTGGTTGGCTCTGCCAATTTTTGTGGCGACTGTGGCGGGTTTTGTATCGGGCATACCGGAAATTGGTATGTGTGGCTTGGTGGTTGGGCTGGTTGGGGCGGTGGTCTTACTCAAGGCTATGTAAGCCAATCGGTGTATGTTCCAAACAGCACACCTGCCTATTTGCAGTTTTGGTATAAAATGCCAATTTATAGTAAATTGGATAAAGATACCGTATCGCTGTTGATTGATTATGTTCCTATTTGGATGTCGACTAATGCCGATTCGAATATTTATAAAAATTACACCAAAATAACCATACCCCTAAATACGTATGCAAATAATACTACTCACAATTTGACCTTTGGTGCGCGAACTCATGGTCTTGAAGTTACCAACTTTATTTTTGATGACATTTCAATTATAACACATAGTGGAGTTGGTATCAGCACGAACTATTTGCTTGAAGGAATTAATATTTATCCGAATCCTACCACCGAAAAAATTATTATTGATGTGAATGCACCTATTTCTGCCGATTACAATGTTATCATGTATAATATGCAAGGCCAAAAAGTGTTTGAAAAAGATTACATCAATTACAATAACAGTAAAATTGAAATCAGTACGAGCACTATTGCCAAAGGTGCTTATTCGCTGGTTATCGATAGTAAAATTAAAAGAATTGTTGAAAAAATTATTGTAGAATAACTACACTGTTTTATTTGGGAAAAGGCTGTTGCTTGGGTGCGACAGCCTTTTTTTTTTAGTAAACCAGTTGTAATGAGCCTGGATTTATTTTTGCTTCGATGCATCGACCCAAGTTTATATCGTCGCCATCGATGTGGGCTACATTATTATTTAATTGAACAATTTTTACGTTGGTGGTTCTAATTATCCTGACAAAGGGAGTTCGGTGTATCAAGCGTATGAAGAAAAAAGGCAGAAGAAACAACACATAATAAATGCGAGGCTTGCGAACAATGCACACATCAAACAATCCGTCGTCGATTTTGGCATTGGGCGAAATGCGGGCATTGAAACCAAACTGATCGGAATTGGCTATGCTTATCATGAAGGAATTTGTTTTGAGGATGCGGTTGTTTATATAAATTTTAAATCGTTTTGGATTGTATTTTATGTATTCGAGAAAGACGATTTTGGCATACGACCAAAAACCGCGGTTTTTTGATTTCGCAAAACGCTCGGCAACATGCGCATCGTAGCCCACGCCGGTTATGCTTACAAACAAGCGATTGTTTATTTGTCCGGTGTCGATGGCTTTTATGCGAAACCGGTTGATAACCTTCAAGGCTTTGCGAATATTTAAAGGGATTTTCATGAAACGTGCAAATCCATTACCCGACCCGGCTGGAATAATGCCCATGGCTGTTGTTGTATAAACTAATCCTTGGGCCACTTCGTTCAAGGTGCCATCGCCACCCACTGCAATAACAGCATCGTAGTGCAACTCGGCAGCTTGCTGACTGAGTTCGGTGGCATGATTTTTTGATGTGGTATAGCAAATTTCGTAATCGAATTGCGATTTATCCAAATACGCGTCGATGCGGTTTTCGACAATGCGCTGTTTGCCTATGCCCGATGTGGGGTTGATTATAAACCGTATTTTTTTTTTGGATTTACTCATTACAATCGGTTAGTTTGTTCTGTATCATGCGTTGGTCGTACTCTTGTATGAGGGCTTTTGCAAATCTCGATAATTCAGTTGCTAATTTGGTATCGGCCTGCAACAGGTTATTTTTCAATAAACGATCGTCGTGGAAATTGAACAATCCGGTGGCTTTTTCGCCATCAAATTGTAATAGGTAATCATCTTTAATCAACTGATACGAATTGTTGAGATAGCTTATGGCGAAATGCTGCGAAGTGGTATCGAAAATGCTGGTTCCGAAGGCAACATATTTTTGGTTGTAGTGCAAATAATCGAGCACGGATGGCAAGATGTCGGTTTGCTGGGTGATGGTGGTTGGCATACCCTCGAGTGCGGTATTGCCGTGCATATAATATATAATAGGTATGGAATAGATGCCCAGGTTGGTTTCATAATATTGGTTTTGTGCCAAGGAGGAGTGGTCGGCGGTGATGACAAACAGGGTGCTATCGAACCACGACATTTGGGAACAGGTTTGAAAAAATCGCCGCAGCGCATAGTCGGTGTAACCTATGCTTTCATGAATTTCGAGGGTGCCTTTATTGAATTTGTTTTTGTACTTTGCCGGTATAGTGTATGGATGATGCGACGATAAGGTGAATAGGGTGGCAAAAAATGGTTGTTTTGTTTTATTCATTTTGTTGGCGGTGTATTGCAAAAATTGTTCGTCGTAGATGCCCCATTCGCCATCGTAATCGGCATCGTTGTTGTATTCGTTTTTGCCGTAATAGTTATCGAAACCGGCCAATCGGGCATAGGCATCAAAATTCATGGTGCCATTTTTTCCGCCATGATAAAATGCCGAAGTGTAGCCTTGTGGTTTCAACAATGTTGGAAACGAATTGATTTTGTTGCCCGAAAACACCGAAGTGATGTAGGCATCGTTCATGAGCGAAGGCAAACCGGAAACCACAGCGGGAATTCCTTCTATTGACCGTTTGCCGTTGGCAAAGGCGGCATGCATCGCCAAGCTTTTGCCGATTAATGAATCGAGAAAGGGGGTGTAGCCTTTGTAGTTCCCATTATCCAAATCGGGGTTGAGTGCGCCTATGTATTCTTTGGAAAGGCTTTCGACAATAATAACCACCACATTGAGTTTGCGGAATGATTGACCGGCGAGGATTTTGTTTTGAATAATCGGGTTGAATATTTTTCGGGCTTCGGCTTCAGCAAAATAGTTGCGGTTGGTGATGCTTTGCATTTGGATGGTGCTGAATATAGAAAAGGGTGTGTTTACAATAAGTGGCAGGTTTTGCGGCTGGGTGTATTGGCCGGCATTGATTAGACTCAGGGGCCGGAGCTGAAATCCGCCACGAGCGATAATGATGCTGGATGCGCCTAGGAGCACAAACCAAAGTGTGTTGAGCAAAAACTGTTTGAGGGTGGTGATTTTTACGAATTGTATGTGCCGTGTTTTCCTGTAAAGAAATATGAGGGCAGCGATGAGAAACAGGGCGATGAGCACCACATACCAATAGGAGAAAAGGTAGTGCCAAAACATGGTGGACAGGTCGTCGCCGATGATGGAACCTTTAACAACATCGAAGGTGGTGCGGCGAAAAATGAAGCGGAAAAATACCAAATCGACACAGTTGAGCATGATGCCTGCGGCATTGGTGATATAAAAAATGATTTCGGTAAACAAGCGATAGTATTTGTTGGAGCGAAAATTAAAGGGGAGGATGCACAAAAAAATAAACAGCAGGTTGATGAACATGATGGCTGATGCATCGAAACGGATGCCGAAAAACAAAATTTTGGCCAACTCTCCTGCGCTTAGGTTTTGAAAATAGGCTTGGTTGAGCACATAAAACAGCAAGCGCAACACGGTGTAGATACCTAAAACTATGCCAAGGCGCAAAAGTAGGGCGATGTATATGTTGTGGGTGAATTGTGGTTTTTTCATAACTAAGGCAAAATTAATTTTAGTTGGGGTGCTTAGCTAAAAAAATGTTGGGGGGGGGTGCTAAAATATAAACACTTTTACTTTTCGTTTCACCTCCACGGCGGCGTTGCCGGCTTTGTCTTTCACGTTGTAGGTAACATAATAGGTGGCTTCGGTGTTCACATCAACTGGGTTGCTAACTTGGATGTTGGCGGTGATATCGCCATCGGTTTCGTCGAGGGCGGTGGCACCGGCATCAACATAGGCGGTTCCTTTGTTTACAGACACGTCGGCACTTCCCACCAAGGTGATGACGGGGAGGGTGGTGTCGGCATTTTTTTTACACGAAAAGAACATGAAGGGAACGAAGAGCAGGAGCAGGAGCAGGAGTGGTTTTTTCATGGCGAAGTGGTTTTTTTTTAACGTAAGTGTTTTGAAATGAGAAATGAGATTTTGGATGACCCAGGCTTGGGTTTTGGGTTTTCTGATTTCATTTTAATATTTTTTCTTATAAATGGTTTTTCCGTTGGCGGTGGTTCCCGAAATGGAATCGGTGTAGTTTATTTCCAGAATCAGGGTGTCGGCCAGGGTGCTTATTAATCCGCTGCCCCAAACCCCGTGGGTTGCCAGCGGACTGCCGCCATGGGTTAACTGATGGGGCACAAGAATGGTGTCGTGGCGAATATCGGCAAACACGGACGCATTGCTTGTGGTGCCTATGCCCACCAGCCAAATGCGGTTGTTGAGCACGGTGGATGTGGTGATGGCTGAGGTATAGTGGATGGTGTCGGGGGTTAAAATATTTGTTGCCCGATAGGTGCCGCTGTAAATTTGGGCGCTGTTGCGCACCTCCACCACTCGGGTGGCGTTGCCTTGGTTGCCGGCGGCATCGTAGGCGGTGTAGGTTATGTAATATGTGCCGGCAAAATTGGTGTTTACTTCGCCTTGTGCTGAAACGCTGATGTCGCCATCTTTTGGGTCGGTGGCGGTGGCGCCGGCATCGGTGTAGGGGGTGTTGAGCACCACTATCACCAGGGCTTCGCCTTTCAGGGTAATCAGCGGTAGGCTGTCGTCTTTTTTCTTACAGGATAAAAATAGTAGAAAACTTAATAGAAATACGACCGCTGCTGTTTTGAATTTCATGTGGTTTGTGGGGCTAATTCGTTTGGGGGTTAATTTCTAACATAGTTTCCGTGTCCGGAATACACCAGGGTGGAGTCGGCAATGGTGTAGTTGATGGTGAAAACCGAATCGTTGGCAAAGGTGCCCGAGCCCGAAAATGTGCGGGTGTGGGTGGGTAGGCCGCAGGCCATGGTTTGTTGGGGTATGGTGATGGTGGTGCCGGCCACGGTGGCCGTTACTTTGGCATTTTGGTAGGTGGCAAAATGTTTAAAGGTAAGGGTGTTGTTGGTGGTGGTTATGGCTAGGGTGTCGATGTAGGTGGCATCAAAGGTGGTGATGATATAATTATTCACCGTGAAATGGCCGTTTAAATAGGGTGCGGCATCCACCACCACGGTGCGGGTGGCGGTGCCTTGGTTGCTGGCGGCGTCGGTGGCGGTGTAGGTTAGGGTGTAGTTTCCGGCGGCAAACATGTTTACGGTGCCTGTAATGGTGTCGATGCTCAGGGTGCCATCCATATCGTCGACCACGGTGGCACCGGGGTCAACATAGTTGGCACTGCTGCCCCACACCACCACATCGGGGTTGTTTCCCTTTAGGGTGATGACGGGGGCGGTGGTGTCGTTTTTTTTGCAGGAAGTTATTGTAATGATGATGGTGGCGAGGCTTAATAGTAAATAGGTGGTTTTTTTCATGGCTGGGTTTGGTTTTTCAAATAGGTATCAAATGTACGAATTTTTTATACAATTAACCCGAAATTTGGCGATTTATTGTTTTTTCGCGGCAAGCGCCAAAAAAAAATCCCGACTGATTGCGCAATCGGGATTTTTTCAATGGGGGGGGTGTTTCTTCAAAAGAAAACTATTCGCCTTTGGTGAACACGCACACGCCGGTGTTGGTAACAATGCCGGTTACGCGGGTGTAGTTGACAAACAATTTTTGTGTGGGCGATGCCACCACGGGGCCGTTGCCCACATACATAAAATCTTTGGCGGGACTGCCCAGCCAAAAGTTTTGTTCCACCATGTTGTTGGCGGTGTGGTTCCAGTTCAGGTCAACATAGGTTTGGCAGCCGTCTTGCGCGGCAAATTTGTCCACCATCAGGCGGTTGTTTATGGTGTGCGATGCGGTGAGGGTGGCCGTAAACTCGTGATGCCAAGCACCAATAATGCCGTCGTCGGTGGCCGAGTAGGTGCCTTCAAAATCTTGGGCATCGTTGCGCACAATCACGGTTCGGGTGGCCGTGGCCAGGTTGCCATCCACATCAAAAGCCGAATAGGTGAACACATAAGTGCCAACCAAATCTTTGTTAAAAGCGGGTTCGCTGCTCACTTTCACTTTCACATAGTCGCCCTCGCTGTTTTCGGCCAATGCGCCTTGGTCATAAAAACCTGCGTTCAACGAAATGGTGATATTTTCCAAACCTTTCAGAGTGAGTGTGGGGGGTGTGGTGTTGGTTTTTTTGCACGAGGTAAATGCAAAAACACCTGCAAACAGGGCAATTGAAACAAAAACAAGCACATTTTTTTTCATATTTTTACGAATTTTGGTGAATACAATTTTACAAAACGAAGCGCAACAGAAAATACACTGCACAAATATAATAACATTTCGGCAACATAAAATAAAAATAGGCAAAAAAACCTTTTTTTATCCAATTTTTTTTTCACATCCCTTGCTCAAGCAAAAAATAGTTTTTCCCTTAGCGGGAAATGTGGCAGGCCACCGGAGATATCTCCGGTCATTAAAATTAAATAATTTGTGCCATCGGAGATATCTCCGGTCGTTAAAATTAAATAATTTGTGCCATCGGAGATATCTCCGGTCGTTAAAATTAAATAATTTGCGCTATCGGAGATATCTCCGGTCGTTAAAATTAAATAATTTGCGCTATCGGAGATATCTCCGGTGGTTAAAACCAGCTTTTTTTCAGAAACCAAACTCTTGTAACCACCTACTAGTAAGTTATTTTAATCAACCCAATTCGTATTTCAATTTTTTTTAAAAAAAATTTAAAAAACCACCCAGTTATTTATCCCGAAGTTTCGTTATTAGATTAGTAACCCAAAAAATACACATCCTATGAAAAACCTGAATTCAATTTTCGGCAACCTTGTTGGCTCTGGCGACCCATCCAGCGACCTTCATTTTAAAAATTTTAGCTAAGACCACCTGGTGCACATCGCCCATTACAACACCAGCGGGCAATACGACACCATGCTCACCGAAACCGAAACCGCCCATAACGCCTATTATGGCGAAATTAACAACGAAGACGTAACCCTTGCCCTACGCAAAAGCCATACACTTTCGGTGGATATCACCATTACCAACCTAAAATTAGATATCCGCAAAGATGAAAGCACCATAAAAAGTAAATTTTTTAGCGACACCCCTACCTACCTCGAAGTGTTTCCACGTGGCCTCAACGAATACAACATTGCCAACAAAACCAACATCGAAATCCTGCTAAATCGGCTAAAACATTTTGGAACTACCCACGCCCTATCCTTCGATTCGGCATTTGTAACCAAACTCACAGGCTATCTAACCAACTATTTAGCCGCCCGAGGACCCCAATTAGCCACCAAGCAAGATACAAAAGATCTTATACTCACCACAGCCCAAATTCGCACCGCATTGGAACACCAAATCACCAAAAACATACTCACCTTAGCACTCGCCAACATCACCACCCCCGAAGTGGCACAGGCATTTTTCAATCAAAAACTCCTCCACCCCACCCACCATCATCCGCAAGGCGACCAAAACACAGGCGAATATATTTTGCCAGTGCTTGCAAACCAAACCGCCTTAGCCGATTTTACCCTGCAAAACCAGCCCGACTATTATTTGTTGCTTGCCAACACCGGCGCCACCGTTTTGCAAGCCTACACCTGCGACCACATCACCGGTTTGCCCATACCACTCAGCATGATTGAACTGCTACCCGGCACCGAAAAAGTATTTTCCTATGCCGAATTGGGCGCACGTTCCTATTTGTTTTTTATCAACCCCAGCCCCGACACCGATGGCGAAATATCCATCACCCAACTGGATACCCCCACAGTATAATATATAATAAGGTATAAAAAAATAAAAAAGGAGGCTGCACACCCAGTGTGCAGCCTCCTTTTTTATTGCAATCAAATATTGAATGAACTAAAACGCTTGCTTATTGTTTGGTGTAAACATCCACACCCGTGTAAGTAGCATCCGAAACCTCGGTCAAATTCACATTAATCACCATAGGGCTGGTGGTAACAGCACCGCTACCAGTAAAAGTACGAACCATTGCCGGCGTACCACAAGTAAACGATTGTTGCGGCAAATTGCACGAAGTGTGAGCCGAATTCAGTTCAATGTAAGGAGAAGCACCCGTGTAATAAGCAAAACGGCTAAAAATTAAACGATTGTTTGTCGTTGACGAAGCCGTAATAGTTTCGGTCCAAGCATAATGCCAAGTTCCGCTAATACCATCATCCGTAGCATTGTAAGTACCTGCAAAAGCCGATGCATCGTTTTTCACCGTAACAGTTCTTTTGGCTGTACCCGTGTTGCCATCAGCATCGGTAGCCGAATAGGTGTACACATAGTCGCCAGCCAAATCCTTATTAAAAGCAGGCGAAATGCTAACCGTCACCGTCAATACCTTATCTTTAGCATCCACTGCCGTAGCACCCGGATCGGTAAAACTGGCATTCAAAGGAGAAGTCACCGCTTCATCACCAACCAAAGTAACTGTAGGTTTCGTAGTGTTCGTTTTTGTACAACTCGAAATTGTAATCATGCCAGCGATTAAAACAACCGAAGCAAATACTAGAGAAATTTTTTTCATGTTTTTTTTTTTAAATTATTAATTAGTTTTATTATAAGCTGATTTCAGTATGAAACTGCGCACAAAAGTACACAAAAAAATGATTTTTTTTTATTTTTTTCAATAAAAATTTTGAAATATAAAAAATTAGATTAATTTTGCAATCCAAAATCATATAAAAAAAGTTAAAACAATGAAAAAAGTATTTACATTAATGGTAGCCGTTAGCATGTTATCACTCATCGCTTGCGGTCCTAGCAAAGAAGAACTTGCAGCAAAAGAAAAAGCAAAACAAGATTCAATTGCAAAAGCTCAGAAAGAATTAGCAGTACAAGATTCTTTAACCGCAGTAGCTAAAGCAAAAGAAGATTCAATTGCAAAAGCAACTGCAAAAGAAGATTCAATTAAAGCTGCAGCAGAAGCAAAAAAAGCCCCTAAAGGTGGCAAAAAAGTTAAAAAATAATTGATTTTTGAACTTATAAAAAAGGCAGATTTATCTGCCTTTTTTTATTTCTAGTAATCACTGTCAACACCATCTTTATCATTTCTAATAAAAAAGTTCATTACTTTGTTGAAAAAAAAACACTTTTTTTCTTGCATAAACTTTTTTTTTAGTATTTTTGCCTAATATTAATAACCAAAACTTTGAAAAAAATGAAAAAATTATTTAGTTTGTTAGTAATCGCTGGTGTTTTAGCACTTGCAGCTTGCGGCCCAACCAAAGAAGAAATCGCAGCAAAAGAAAAAGCAAAACAAGATTCAATTGCAAAAGTTGAACAAGCAAAACAAGATTCAATTGCAGCAGTAGCAAAAGCAAAAGAAGATTCAATTGCAGCAGTAAAAGCAAAAGCAAAAGAAGATTCAATTGCAGCAGCAGGCAAAAAAACTACTAAACCAGTAAAACCTACAACAGGTGGAAAAACAACCAAAAATGCTCCTAAAGGAAAAGGTTGATTTTAACTAATTATTAAAAAAAAGGGCTGAAAATTTCAGCCCTTTTTTTATTTCCCACAAATTTCTCTGCACAAAGTTAAAATAGAATACAACTCAACCGAAGCCGCATCGGGATACACCAAGTGGTTTTCGTCGTTGCACCCGCTTTTCTCCACCACAAACAAGCTATACAACTGCGAACTCAAATCAGGCGAACCCACAATTTTCCCCTCCAAAACCAAACGTTCAGCATAATAATTCGCAATCCGTTTTTTATCATCCTCGGTAATGGGCGTATACACCGTATTCCCCTTCGAGCTCAATTTCAAATCCTTCAAACCAGTAATTTTATATTTACCGGGCAAAAGCCTAATCTTGTTATACACCTCCATATTTGCCAACGAAACCTCCTGAACTTTCAAAAAATCCCACTTCTTTTCGTAACGAATCACAATTTTTGCAACCGTTTTTCGTCCGTTAGCCTGAATCCGCTTAAACCTATCCTCCTTTTTCTCAAGCGGAACATTCAATGTATTTTCCATTAGTTGCCAAATCGAATCCGTTCGCTGAAAAATAAAAAACCCGTTTTCATCCTTAAATTTCCACCCAACAGGCAAATGGTCAATCACAATATTAATAATAGCATCCGAAATATAGCCCTTTTTCAGAATATCTTCCTCAGTGTTTTGTGCATCAATCTTAGAAATAAAAGCAAATAAACACATGGCAACAAGTAACAATTTCAACGTTCGCGTTTTCATAACAAAATAGTTTTACAGCTTAAAATTCAAAAAGCATACCACAAAATTAATTTAATAAAACACGCAACCAACTCATGAATGATTATTAAATTTGTGACAAAATAAAACAATTAAATAATGGAAACTAACAAAATCGTAAGTATCGGAAATAAAGGCAAAGGCATACGGTCCGATTGCTTTGTTTCGCTTCAACTAAACAATTCGGGAGGAATTCAAACCGAACTTATTAGCAAAGTAAAAGTCCTTTACGGAAAAAGTATTCTGAAATTGATTGACGAAATACTGAATTTCTTCGAAATCAAAAATGCCAAAGTAAGCATTGAAGATTCGGGAGCACTACCCTTTTTAATAGCCGCCCGAATAGAAGCCGCCATAAAACTGCTGATAACTACCGATAAAGATTTTTTGCTACCCATTTTACCACAAAACAACTATCAAACCACCAAAGAGCAAAACCGTTTTTCACGATTATATTTGCCCGGCAACACCACCAGTTTGATGATAAATGCCGGAATTCACCAACCCGACGGCATAATCCTCGATTTAGAAGACGCCGTGGCACCCGATAAAAAATACGAAGCCAGTTTTGTTGTTCGCAATGCATTGCGTAATATTGATTTCTACGGATGCGAACGCATGGTACGCATCAATCAAGTTCCAAGCGGCCTCCAAGATCTCCACTTTATAGTACCACATAACGTAAATTTAATTTTGGTTCCAAAATGCGAAAATGCCAACCAAATTCATTTAGTCAATCAAAAAATCGCCGAAATAAAAACAAAACACCGCATCCAAAACACTATATGGCTCATGCCCATTATCGAAAGTGCACTTGGCGTGATCAATTGCATGGAAATAGCCAAAGCAGCCGATAACATTGTAGCCTTGGCAATTGGTCTCGAAGACTATACCGCAGATTTGGGCGTTAAACGAACAGCCGAAGCCACCGAATCCTTTTTTGCCCGAAGCATGGTGGTAAATGCATGTCGCGCTGCCGGCATCCAACCCATCGATTCCGTATTTTCCGATGTAGCCGATTTAGAAGGATTAAAACAAAATGTTTTAAAATCAAAAGCACTTGGATTTGATGGTATGGGTTGCATCCATCCCCGACAAATAAAGGTTATTCACGAAAACTTCGCCCCCGACAATGCCGAAATCGAAAAAGCGAAAAAAATTGTCAAAGCATTTATCGAAGCACGCGAAAAAGGCCTGGGAGTTGTTTCATTAGGAACAAAAATGATTGATGCACCCGTGGTTAAAAGAGCCGAAAAAACTATCGATGTTGCTACATCATTAGGTAAAATTTCAAAAAACTGGAGAGAAGAAAACGATGAAAAAATATGATAAACTTGTAAAAAACGCATTAGGACGAATCGTCCCAACTGAAATCAACGGCAAAGAAGCTATTCCGTATCTTGGAATCGGAAAATTTAAACCTACCGGTCGAAAATATGCCCCGCCAATTGTAAGTTGTGCCGATTTTCCGGCCGATGGTAATAAAATAATTCCAACGCTGAAACAAGCCTTGATTAGTGCAGGGCTCAAAGATGGCATGACCCTTTCAACGCACCATCATTTTCGTAACGGCGATTTAATAGCGCAACAAATTTTCGATATTGCATTCGAACTTGGCATCAAAAACCTAGTTTGGTTTCCGTCCGCATCTTTCGAGTGTCATGCTCCAATGGTAAAATATCTTGAAGACGGAACTATTCATCACATCGAAGGCAGCATGAACGGCTCTCTGGGTCGGTTCACCTCCAATGGAAAAATGAAAGGCTTGGGAGTGCTTCGTTCTCACGGAGGCCGATATCAGGCCGTTCAAGATGGTGAGGTACATATTGATATTGCAGTTATAGCAGCACCCACTGCCGATTCATTTGGAAATGCCACCGGCGACAGAGGTCCTGCTGCTTGTGGGCTCTTAGGTTTTGCTCTCGCCGATTCGCAATATGCCGATAAAGTAATTGTTGTTACCGATAATTTAGTCCCATTTCCTTGTATTCCTTGGCAAATTCATGGCAATTATGTCGATCATGTTGTTGTAACAGATAAAATTGGAATCCCCGAAAAAATAGTTTCCGGAACAACAGAAATAACGAAAAGCCCCGACCGTTTGCTGTTAGCCGAAATGTCGGCACAATTCTGCGACGAAGCCGATATAATTCGCGATGGGTTCTCATTTCAAGCCGGAGCAGGCGGAACTGCCCTATCCATCGGAGTTTACTTTGCAGACATTTTGCGCGAAAGAGGCATGAAGGCACGTTTTGCAAGAGGTGGTAGTAACAAATATCTTGTTAAAATGCTCGAAGAAGGTCTCACCGATTATATCCTTGATGGACAAACCTTCGATTTGGAAGGCGTACGATCCATGCGTGAAAACGCAGGACATTTAAACACGAGTCCTTTTACAAGCTATAACTATCATGGCAAAGGTAATTTTGCTTCAATGATCGATGTGGTAATTCTTGGCGCAACTGAGGTAGATGTAAACTTTAATGCGAATGTTGTAACACATTCCGATGGAGTTTTACTGCATGGAATTGGAGGATGGCAAAATTGCCTGTTTTCTAAATGTACAATTCTTCCAATTCCTTTGTTCCGTGATAGAATACCGGTTATAATTGATGAGGTTACTACAATTTGTGGTCCAGGCGAACTAATAGATGTTATCGTAACAGAACGTGGCATTGCAATAAATCCACTTCGTACAGACTTGCTTGAAAAATTGAAAAATTCGAAACTCCCAATAAAAACGATTCAAGAATTAAAACATGAAGCAGAAAAAATATGTGGAGTTCCAGAAAAAATTGAATTCGAAGACGAAATCGTGGCTGTTATCAAATGGGTTGATGGAACAATTATTGATTCTGTCCGAAAAATAAAGCAATAACGGAAAAAGGGGATAAAGTTCCGTTCTTGTTTTATCGTATTATTGTAATATTCCCTTTTTTCAGGTAAGTGGTTTTATTGTGGCAAGTAACATTCAGATAATAAACAAATACTCCCGGATCGCACGGTTTTCCATTATAGGTTCCATCCCACCCGTTTTTAATATTATCTGTTTCAAACACTTTTTCGCCCCAACGATTATAAATTAAAAAACTCATGTCGCTTACCATTTTACTGCGAACAAAAAGTTCATCATTTTTATTATCTCCATTTGGTGTAAATGCATTGGGGACATAAACATACGGATCACTGCAATACACATCCAATACAACAATTCGTAACGTATCCTGAAATAAACATCCATAATTGTCTACGATTGTAATATAGTATGTCGTTGTTTGATTCGGACTGGCAGTTGGATTTGGAGAAAACGGATTGTCTAGCCCCGTTGGAGGTTCCCAAGTATAAATACAATTCGATATAGTACTAGAATGCAAAATCGTTGACTGCCCTTGATAAATAGTATCCTTATCAGCATAAACAACCACACTTCCAAAAACAGAATCAACAATAACGTAAAACGAGTTTGATTCCTGACAAAGTTTTGTGTCAGTAATTGTAACGCTATAATTTCCGGCACACAATCCAGTTAATGAACTTGTTGTTTGCCCATTATTCCAGTAGTAAAAATATGGAGGTGACCCTCCACTTGTGTTTAACGCAATTGAACCTACACAAGCTTCATCGCAAGGAATATTAAATATCTGAGGAAACGCTAAAAGCGGTTCAGGGGCTGGAAGCACAATCGAAGAAATTGAAATGCATGTTGAATTATCGGTTACTGTCACACTATACGTTCCCTCGCACAGGTTCTGAATAGTATCTGTAATTCCACCATTACTCCAATGGTATGTATAAGGAGGGTTTCCTGCCGATACCACCACTGCTGCCCAACCATTACATGAATCCTGACACGAGGGTGAAGCAAAATGAAACGAATCTGCAACAACCACAAAAGAAACCAATACACTATCAATAGCAGAACAATACCCATTATTTACCATAACATAATAGTATGTTGGAGTTGATATGGTTGCATTCATTGAAGGATTTGTATGCGGTGAATTTAACCAGTCAGTAAAATCATGATTGGTTGACCAATGAAAAAGATTTGCATCTTGTGCAGTATTTGCTGTTAAAGTAATATGTCCGTCACAAGTTGTTGTATCATGCCCGGCATAAGCATCAAGATCATACACAACCACCTTCTGTCGCAGTGTATCTGTACATACACCATTAGAAACTAATAGTGTATATATCGTAGATATTGTTGCACTTGAAATTGGATTACATATAAACGGATCACTTAATGCAGTTGAAGGTATCCAATGAAAAGTGACATTTGTGTCAGCAGTAGGGAGAATACCAATTTGTATATAATCACCAATACACATGTATTTAGTCGGTATTGTATCACTTGAATTTGATAATACTAGAACTTGTTTAGAAATAGTATCAGACATGTTGCAAGTTCCCGTATCAGTAACAGCAAGTGTAACATTATAGACACCCGACGAATTATAATAATGAATTGGATTTTGTAATGTTGAAGAATTACCATCACCAAAAGTCCAAAAATAAGTCATGCCTGCACCTCCAGAATATGAGGTATTAATAAAATGAACCGAATCAGGAATACAAATTACAGGTGGAAGTTGAAAATCAGCTATAGTAATTGGCAGCATAAAGTCAAACTTAAATGTCCCATTATTACAATTACTACTATTATTTACGTTTGACCAAGCAAGAGGAGTTGTTGGAAAATCATCATTACCACCACACCCAGCACAAACTGACTGATATATTTTTCCTTTACGATCAAAACGACTAGTACCTCCATCAACATGTTCCCAACTAATTGGTCCACCAAAAAAAGTTCCGTAAACCATTGCAGAGGCATTATCATTGATAACCAATAAATAAAAATCACTATTATCTGTCGTACTTTGATAAGCATCACTACTAATAGGCAAACCTGATGTACCGCCAAAACTATTAACGGAACCTCCCCATCCCGAAAGATATATCTTGTCGCACAAATCTACTAAAAAAGCTGTTGGAGAAATATCAGGGCCTCCATTACCAGTGCCAAAGGTAGTAGACCATACAAGATTATCAAGATTTGGATATATCTTACTTATAAATTGGCCTGCACCTGGATGATTCCATAATGCATTATTTATAAACGTACTTCCAGGATCTGAAGTTTGTCCATATACATAAATATAACCTTGTTTGCTCCTATCCATTAAATATGTTTGGTCGTAGTATGCCGATCCATAATATGTCGATTTTAGCAAAATGCTACCATTTGCAGAAATCTTCGAAATAAATCCATCGGTGGTGCCACCATTATAGGTTGGTTGAAGCACTCCTATTGTTGTTGGAAAATTTTGAGATACTGTGCCTCCACAAATATAAACATTTGAACTGTCATCAATAACCACCCCATAAACCGCATCAAGGTCAGAACCTCCAATAAAAGATGACCAAATCATATTATGAAGACCATTATCTATAACAAAAACACATCCATCAAGGGCACCACCACCATAAACTGGCTGGAAAGCTGCTGCTGAAACAGGAAAATCAACTGATGCAGTGGTTGAAACAACGTAAACGTTATTATTTTCATCAATATTTATCTCACCTCGGGCACCGTCAGCATAATTATGTGATAATGGAGCGAAAAAGTTTATTCCATCATTGCTTGTTCCGCCAACATAAGTCGACGATAATAATTGAGTGCCATCTGCACTAAGTTTTGCAATATACATATCTACACCCAATGAAAATGTAAGAACATAATCATAAGTAATATTCGTCCCGCCATTAAAGGTGGAATCAAAAGGATTTTGCGTCATTGGGAAATTATCCGATCCTGTTGTTCCAAAAATTAACAAATTTCCTTCCTGGTCGACAATCGTACTGTGAGGGAGATCATTTCTTGCACCTCCAAGATAAGTAGCATAAATCCTATTCTGACCTGTTGGATCGTATTTTATTATGGCAATATCACATCCTTCAAGATAAGTACCCTCACCACCTGCAAAATTAACTTGAAAAGCGCCAGGTGAAACAGGATATTCATTCAATCCATTACCAAAACATATACCTCCCGAATAGGTGTTGCCAAACTCATCATACGTTGCTGTAAACCCCCAATTATCAGCGAATGAACCTGTATATGTTGAAAAAATCAATACTGGGTCAATTATTAGATCATATTCCTTATCGTAGAAATCAAGAAACTCAAATGTAAGTTTATTTTTATTAAGCCTAAAATTACACTGTACGGATATTTTCTCACCATTAATAATTTGGTAAGCTATAGGGGCAAGCTCTGTAACCTGATTTACTGAAGTTTTTATAATTAAATTCGAATGTTGAATTGATATACTTTTCAAACCTTCGTACTCAATAATAATATTCTTTGGATTTGCTCCTTTATGCAGCACAAATTGATATTTGAGAAGATGATCTGTTTCAAGCAATTCTAAATCCGTGTTATCATATAAATTTTCGTATCGTAGTTTATTGTAATTTGAAACTTTAGACGCCCATCTTGATTTATCATTCCCAATAAAATAATTACTATAATCCTTCCCTTGATCATATCCTTTAATTATAACATTTTTATTTGAGTTTAAGAAATTTGTCTTATACGCGTGGTAATTAATAATAAAATCAGAGGAATCTGGTTTGATATCTTTACCATGGGAAGTTAATTTATATGAAAGAAGTTTATTAAATTTTGATTGATCTCGAAAAATAAAACATAAACTATTTTGCTGACATTGTAAGTATCCTTCGTTTAAATCAGCCTTAAATTTAACACTTTTATCCCATTGGCCCTTATTTTCATAAAAACGCAACTGTTTTGAAGTTACCGAATCCTTTTCATGCGATACCGCAACAAATGATATAAGAAAAGAAACTATGAAAAATAAAACCTTTTGCATTTATACAACAATTACCATAACAAATATACGAATTTTTATAACAGCAAAAATTATGGTCAAGATAAAAATTATTCATTATTCATAAAACCCTGTTGTTCTATTACGTTCAAAAAACTTTTTGAAAAATATATATTGTCCTTTTTGGTATAACGTTTCTGTGTAAAAATCTGTGCAAGATTTTCCAATTGATTCTCATCAATTAGTTGTTTAGTTTGAGGTAGGTTTTCTTTCTCAGCATATAATGAATCTATTTTCTCAGGTTTATAGTGCTGGTATTTTTCATAATGAACAATTGCTTCAAGGGGTAATCTATCTGTTAACTCCAAGTTTTCTTCAGGATAACCAATAACAAGAGTTGTTATGGGAATTACTCCAATTGGGCATTGAAAAAAATCAATTAGTTTATTGGCATTGTATATGGTTGTTCCTAAATAGCATATTCCTAAACCATTCGATTCAGCAGCAAGTGCCACATTTTGAGCAACTATAAGAGCATCCGTTGCAGCAGTCATAAATGAAAGAAAATTACCATATCCAGGTTCTGCATTCCGTTGGTTACACCATTGATTGAATCGATGAAAATCCGCACAGAATGTTAATAGCAAAGGAGCTTGCAAAACCATATTTTGTTTAAAGTGAAATTCCCATAATAGCTTTTTATTTTCTGCATCTTGAGTAACAATTATACTATATACCTGCATATTGCCAGTAGTTGAAGCTCTTGTTCCTGCTTCAAGTATTTGCTCCAAAATTTCTTTTCTGATTGGAGTATTTTTATATTTTCTTATACTTCTATGTTCTAATATTGTTTTAATTGTATCCATATATTAAATAATAATCTCAATAAATCTGAGAAAAAGTTGATTGTATAAATACTTTCAATAAAAAAAAATGCTAAAAAAGGTTATTATTGATTGCTACTATTATTGGCATTGATCTTCTTCTTCCAGTTTTTATTGTCACGGTATTTGCCATTTTGATTATCTACTGGTTTGTTGCTCGTATTTTTTTTACGTGTAGTCATTGCAATCAAATCGCGAGTATTTTCAAGACGTATATTTTCGCTTAACTTCAATTTCCCTTCTGACAAGATAGATAGATGCTCAACTATAACTTCATCTGTAACAGAATCTCTGTTCCAACTTAAATACAACTTTTTTAAATGGTTCGCAATTAAGAGAACAAGTGATTCTTTCTCCTCACCTTCTTCGTAATCAATTGCTTTAACAATCATGTTCTCAATATATTTACCGTATTGCCTAAATTTTATATATTTGTGTGGATATGAACATTTATATTTTTCAATTTCTTTAATATTTGGGTCAGGCTTTGGAAAAGGCGAGTCAACATCAAGTTTATATTCAGAAATCATAAATAAATGATCCCATATTTTTTGTTTAAACTCCGCCGAATCCAACCTTTGTGGATTGTTAAGTTGACACATGATAGCAACAATAGTTTTTGCTGCTCTGTTTCTGCGTTCTCTATCTTCAATAGTGCAGGTATATTCAATCATTTTTTCAATGTTTCTGCCATATTCGGAAATTCTAAGCAGAGACCGTTGTGTGTTATATTCCATGTATAATTTTGTATTATTTTAAGATAATTCTGTTAATTTGAGAATGGCAAAGATATAAAATATTCCCGACAATCTATCTCTTTGCTATCATTGGTAGGTAGCAATTAATTATTTAATGAATATCTGGGTTTTCTTTTATCAATAAATTTAATAGGCTTCCTACTTAATTCAGAAAAAATCATTTTATTAATTTCGCTCACTGGTTGAAAAATAAAGTCAGGTATAACTCTAAGTTTAGCACGAAAACGTTCTCTAAGATGTTGAATAATTTCTTCATTATCGTTTTTCATTCCGATTCGTATCAAAAGATTGTCAGTACTTATTTCGTTTGTTTCAACTTCAATGATATAATTCTCAATATTCTCAAAATCATCTAATATACTGAACAAGGCCGGTGGGTACAATGTTGTTCCTTTATATTTTATCATTTGTTGTTTTCTGCCAATAACCGGTCCAAGCCTAACAGTTTTTCTCCCACACCTGCATGGTTCTATATGATGACAACACACATCACCGGTTTTAAATCGAAGCAATGGCATTCCTTCAACACCCAAAGTTGTAATGGTAATTTCTCCGACTTCGCCTTCATTGACAGGATTATTGTTATCATCAAGAAATTCTGTAATTACTATTTCAGGGTGCATATGTCCACCATTGCCAAAGCCGCATTCTGTAAAAGATGCCCCCATCTCAGTTGAAGCATAAGTAGAAAACAATTTTAAATCCCATTTCTTTGCTATACGCATACCTAGGGTGTTTAAAGAAAAATCGTTATTTCTAAGCGGTTCGCCAATGCAAACGGCATTTTTAATTGATGAATTGATATAATCAATATTGTGTTTCTCAGCAAATTCGATAAGTTTTAAGATAAATGATGGGACAACAATCATATAACTTGGATTAAACCTATTGATGCTATCCCAATGCAACTCCGGCATTCCTGAACCAACCCTGACAATACCTGCACCTAATTTTCGGATTCCCATAAAATAAGCCAATCCTGCCATAAATCTTCGATCCATAGTTGTCATCAATTGAAAAACATCTTTTGGACCTGCCCCAGCACAAACAAATGAGATAGCCTCATTATATGCTAATCGCTCCAAGTCATGGTTTGTTGTAGCAAAAGTAACTGGATCACCCATGGTTCCTGATGTAGTAATATAATCAATAATTTTGCTTTTCGGAACACAAACGAAGTCATTGTTATATAACTGAAGATCATCCTTTGTTGTAAATGGAACATGACGCAAATCTTTTAAAGACTTGATTTTTTTGATATCGATACGATTGCTTCTAAACAATCGTTTGTAAAATTTAGAATATGCCTGAAGATATTGTAAATCATATTGTAATTGCCTGTCCTGAAATTTAATTATTTCTGCAAAAGGTTTTTGCTCAATAGTAGGGAAAAATCTAGTTCTTTTCATCAGAAATATATTGTTGGCGGATCATATGCTTATAAAGATGCTGCAATATAAGTTTTTTTTCATCATCTTGAAGCAAATAATTGTTTTTTTCGTAATCGCGTATTTCTTTTAAATAATCTGTAAGTTTCTTTTCAAAGATATCTGAAAATTCAAGACCAATATCTCTATATACTTCTTTTAATGTTCCTATAACATCATTTTCAAGTTCCTCGAATCGTATTTCAGTGTAAGCGCCTTCAGGTATCAGATACTTATCCTGTTCAACCTGATTGAGCAACGAATTTAAAACTTCAGTAACATCAGATATTTCAGGATTCTTCCAGTAACTGTTCATCGTATTTTGTGAGCCTACAATTGACCACATTCGAACAGTTGAAGGTACCACGTCAAGTGGGTTACGATAAATATGTATAAACTTTGCGTTTGGATACATTTCAATCAATTTTGGGATTCGAAAAGTATGAAATGGATTCTTTAAAATCAACTGCTTTTGGCTATTCCAAGCAAGCTTATTATAATACAATCGTGTTTGTTTTTCCCAATTTTTGCACTCTTCAATATTTTCAGGTAAGAACAAATTATATTCATTCAATAAAAATGTGTGTCTTTTTGGGAACACCAACCCCAACATGGGAGAAAATCCGGTCAATCGAACCAAAGCAAACTCATCTTCTTGTGGCTCATCTATACTATTTTTAATTTGATCGAAAGGACGGGTTTTCCCTAAAGCAATTTTCATTATTGGCTTAAAATAATTATACGCACTTTTGAATCCATTGGGTTGAGCCGTTTGAAAAAGACTAGGAGCGGCAAGATTTTCATCCAGATTCATCAATTGATGTAAAAAAGTGCTTCCTGTTCGCCAATGTCCAATAATAAATATGGGGGCATTTGGCATTTTATAATCGGAGATTTGTTTCCGATATTTTGTTCTATCTCGCCATGCAAATAAAGATGCCCATATAGAATTTTGCAAAACAAATAAAAAGCGAAGTATATACTTTGAAAACCACGTAATTTTGTGGTGGCGAACTAATTTAAGAAAGATCCGGGGTTGAATACCTGCTAATAGGTAGGCACTCTTCATAAAATTTTTATTATAAAACTTTATTACTACTTATAAATTCTGCCATGCTATTCACAGTATTTAGAATATTGCGTGCTACATTCTGATCATCTAATCGCACTCCAAAATTTCGCTGAATAGCCATAATGAGTTCTATCCCATCAATGGAATCAAGAGTTATTATATTTTCACCGGTAAACAGGGGTTGGTCATCAATAATTTCAGTATATTCCACATCATTTAAACTCAATGTTTCCACTATCATTTGCTTAATCTGTAGTTTCAGTTCGCTTCGGTCGTCCATGTTGCAAGTTTTTTTTAGTTTTCGGACTTAATTTTTCTGCAAAAATATTCTTTTTACCGAATTTTTTGAAATAAAATCGATATGATTTTTAGAAAATAAAGTAAGCAGGTGTTATTAAATAATTTTTGACAATTCTTTAAAGAAAAGTTCTTCTACATCTGCCCGCTCGCGAATTAAATCGCCAACTTCCTTTAATTTTTCAACACTCAAATCGCGGTTACGGCCCATGCGTGCAGCCATCAACGATATTTCGCGCCATTTATCACCGTTTTCCATCATCCTTTTCGAGAAATCAATCAATTCAGGTTTTTTTATGATTTCGGCTGCTTGTTTTAAGAATGTTGCATACATAAAACGAAATCCTGCCCCCCCTGTTCCTTGGTCTTCCAAAAGAATATTGATTTTGCTTACCTGATGCGATAAATCTTCTGTATCCATCGCCAGCTTTGGCCATTCCGTGATATGAGTTGCAAATTTCCGCATGCCTTTAATTCCTAGGAATGGTATTGGAATTTTTAGCATATTGAAACACGCTTTTTTAATACCTTTTCGTATGGCTTTCTCCAAATCAAATTCTTTTGGAATATAGGATGGGTAAAACAAAAAACCTTTTGGGGCCATGCTTCCACCGGCAAACCGACCTTTCTCAAGGGACTTGCCTGAGAGTTCAACTATTTTTGGATAATAACAATCACTTATGAGGTAGTTATCTTTTGTTTTGCCAACAACATTAATAAAATGCACGTTGATATGCACTCGCAAGTATTGCGGTAAATAGTCCATAAAAAAGAAATCGACCTGGGTGGCTGGCGGAATACCTTTTTCGAGCAATATATCGAGTTTATTCTGTGCTTGCTGGGCCGTTTTGAAGGTTTCGGTTGTAAATTTAATTCCCAATCGTTTTGTAAGGTTTTTTCTTATTTGTCCGGGTTTGTTTCTTACAATAAACGTTGGAAATGCAAATCGTTTGTTATTGAAATATCCGAAAAATATACCGCTTCCAATACCAAAAATCATGGATTCGGACAATTCGAGTCCGTGAAATGACAATTGCGAGTGTAGCGTTCCGGTTTCGCAATGGGCCGACATTTTATGTTCAAAAGGAATGACTGCGTCCATTATTTTCGTTCCTCAACTTTTGTGATGATTATAGTTGGATTATTTGTTTGTGTTTGTATAAAATGATACTTGTCTTTTTGTGTTTCTTCTTCAAAATAGAAATGGTATTTGGGATTTTGGTCGGTGGAGGTTAGCAATATCTGAAAAAAATTCGCCATGGGTATATTAAACACAGCGGCATATTTCTGCAAATCGCTGACTTTGGTTTTATGAAATTTTTTGGGGTTTAAATGACATTTTACTTTGCCTTTTGAAATACCCGCTCGGGAAGCCAACTCTGCTACCGTCATTTCTTCGAGCACCATAAAATAATGTATTGGTGTGATTTCATTGTCCAATAAACGTTGACGCATGGTTTTTTCTAGGTGACTCTTTTTATGCCAAAAATCTGGCAAATCGTTTTCTATGATATACGAGCCGCCTTCAACCGTTCCATAAGAACCATCGTTTTTTTCGGCATAGAGTATATATTTCTGAACTTTGTAATCGCTTATAACATCTTTTTCTTTCATGATTACATTTAGTTTTAAATTAGAAATACTGTTATTTCGAATTCTGAATTCAAAATTGCGAATCTGAATCTATTTTTATTTTCGTTTAACAAAGGTGACTGTGGCCAACAACAATGCAAGTATAAAGAAAACAAACATTCGCGTGAGGTTGACCCAAATTACTTTTAAACCGGCATTTCTGACAAAAATATCTAAAAAACTATCGATTCCCCAGCGAAGTGGCGAAACAATGCTTACCAGTTGCAATGGTTTGGGCATCATATACACCGGTAGAAAAATTCCGCCGAGAATGGCAAGAATCAGCACCATGAACGAGCCGAACATGCCTGCCTGACTTTGGGTGGATGCATAGGTTCCGACGATTAGTCCGAAACCAATGGCTGCAAATGCCGAGGCAAAAGCTGCAACCAACAATGCGATATAATGATTGCCTAATTCCAATGCAGGCATTCCATATATTAAAGGCAAAAAATACATGCCGGCTACTATCATTAGTGCTAATTGCAGTAAACAAATGGTAACATAAACTATAATTTTTCCCCACAGTATGGTAAAATAGTTTACGGGCAAGGTGCGAATTCGGTTATAGGTGCCCTCTTTTCGTTCGGTAAGCAAACTTCCGGCAAGGGGTATGACAATAAAAAACATGGCAAACAAAGCAAATGCTGGCACATTGTTTTGAACCAGGGTGGGTTTTATTACTGCGTTTTGGTTATGTGCATTTTTTTGTGCGATGGTTATCAGGTTATCGTTTTCTAAGTCGTCGTTAAATTTAATGCCTTTGCGGATATCGTCGGTGATATCGAATTTTACATCGCGGGGTTGCGCGTTTATTTTAAAATCTGCTGGCAAATTGTTACCCATGCGCCTTTTTAACTCGTCGGTAAATATTTGTTCCATATCTTTAAGCTGCGCTAAAAGAAATTTCTTAATGGGCGGTTGAAGTTGTTGGTTGAGTTGCAAAGGCAAGGCTTCGAAAAAGGTACTTAATATAAATTTTATTTCAACCGATTGCACCAAACGCTCTAAGGAGCTGGTGACTGCATTTTTGTAGGAATCGCGGGTGGTGGGGTCGAAATAAATGCTGATGTTGTTATCAGTGGTTGCGGTGTCGGTGGCGGTGGCAACACTGCTATCGTTTGCAAAGCTTTTTTGTATGCGTTTGTTGGCTTTCGCTTTTGCAAATTTTGTTGCGTCTTTGTTTATCACGATGCCTACTTGATAGTTGCCTGCTGTTATTTCGCGTTGCGCCATCAGGGTGTCGAGGGTTTTGCCGTCAATTTGTTTTACTACATGAAAATAGCCCGACTTGTTGAGGCCGTTTTCTATGGTTTTTCCTAAATATTCGTGGTCGTTGTCGACAAACAAAATATCGGCTTTGTTATCGTAAAGTTTCTTGAATGCATTTTCTTGCGTTCCGGTAACCACAAAAATCAATATCAATGGCATCAAAAAAAGAATAACCAAGCCGGGTATGTCGCGGATGATTTGAATAAATTCTTTTTTTACGATGGCTTTTAGTTGTTTCATTGGCTAGTCTCTTAGTTCCCTTCCGGTTAATTTGAGAAATACCTGCCCCAAATCGGTACATCCGCTGTTGTTTTGGATAAGTGCTTTTGGTGTGTTTGTTGTTATCACGGTGCCGTCGTCTATGATGGTTACTCGGTTGCACAGGTTTTCGGCTTCTTTCATATAGTGCGTGGTGTAGATAATGGTTTTGCCGGTTCCGTTTAAATGATTTAGGTAGTCATAAATTAAATTCATGGAATGTGCATCCACGCCCAGTGTGGGTTCGTCAAGAAAAACAATTTCGGGGTTGTGAACCAATCCGGCTATTAAATTGGCTCGGCGTTTTATGCCTCCCGAGCAGTTGGCGATGCGTTTGTTGGCGTGTTGTTCCAGTTTTACGACTTCTATATATTTTTCTACGTTATTTTTCAACGCTTTTCCGGATATGCCGTGCATTTGTCCGAAAAACTCTATGTTTTCTTTCACGGTTAAGGTGGGATATAGGGCAATTTCTTGGGGAACCAGGCCTATTATGTTGTTTATTTGGCGGTAGTGTTTTGCTATGTCGATGTTTTTAACGGTAAGCTGTCCGCTATCAAAATTCAGCAATCCGCAAATGATTGAGA
Source organism: Bacteroidota bacterium (assembly GCA_037128515.1). GTDB lineage: Bacteria > Bacteroidota > Bacteroidia > Bacteroidales > CAIWKO01 > CAIWKO01. The sequence continues at coordinate 47,012 of JBAXWF010000006.1, forward strand.
TTAGGGTGGTTTTTCCGGCGGCATTGGGTCCCAACAGGCCAAAAAATTCTCCTTGCTCAATTTGAAGGTTGATTCCTTTTAAAACCGGTTCGGGATTTCCTTTGTAGGACTTCTTTAAATCGGTGATGGTTATTATTGCCGGCATACTTTTTTGGTAATGGTTGCAAATTTACAATTTTTTGGGCGAAACCGAAGGAAAATATCAGTTTGTGGTTTCCTTGATCAGGTCTTCTATGAGCTGGATGGTTTCATTTGCTGCATTGTGCATGGCAAAATCGGCTTGAATTTGTTTGGCGTTGTTTTTATACATTTTGTTGTTTAGTACCTGGTCAACTGCTTTTCTGATACGGGGGGCGGTGGGTTGCTTTGTTCCCAAATTGATGCCCACTTTGCAGTAGTTTACGCGGGCGGCTATTTCGGGTTTGTCTTCGGTGCTACCTGCCACCACCAACGGAATGCCGTGGGCTAATGCGGTGATGACGCCGCCAAATCCGCCATTGGTGATAACCACCGAGGCATGGGGCATAATAAACTCGTAGGGGATAAAAGTTTCGATAAAGATTTGTTGGCAGGCAAACTCGCGCTCCAGGGCTTGGGTGGATGTGGTGCCGGTGGCCACCAAAACCAGATAAGGGGTGTTTTGCAGGGCTCGCAAGGCGGGTAGGATAAGATTGTTGTAATGATTGATGTTTACGGTGCCTTGGGTGATAAAGATGATGGGTTGGCCGGTGTGTAGCAGGGGGGTCCATTTATAGTGGTGGGGGGCTCCATTTTCGGGCAACATGGGTCCTACAAACCGAATTTGTGGGGGAAGTTGTTTCCAACAAAATTCGAATGCGGGGGTGTTGAATTTTATGAATAAACGCGAAACAAAAATAGTGTGTATAAGAAAAAAGTGAGTCATGGGGGCCAAATCAAGCTTTTGTCGAAGGCGATTGATGTAATGTTGCACTTGTCGGAAAATTAGTTTGGTAACCATCCAGTTTACCATCCGATTGCGCCCCCTACCCCACCAGGTGGCACTGGGATAAATGCCGGCTCCAGGAAACGGAATTTCATGGGTGTAATAAAACAAAGGCGAATTGCAATAGCAAACCCAAGGCAACACAGCTTTTTCGGCTAAGGGGATGGCTCCGCAAAACCATTCGTCGGTGAGCAGCACGTCGGCATCAAAATTTTTTAGTATTTCGAGCAAATCGGCATATTGCCCGGACATGTTGTCGAAAAACACGTGCTGGATGTAATGGGTGGCATGCTTGAACAAACTGCCTTCGGGCAAACCGGGAAACACGGTTTTGATGCTGCTATCGTGAAAATCTTTGGCCCGGAGGTATGGAAAAAATCGGGCGCCGGTGGCTTCAATGCGTTCTTGATAGTGGCTGCCGCAATACCACCACACCTGATGGCCACGGTGGATAAGCATTTTTACCAACGGAATTGCCGGATTAACATGCCCCGAAAGGGGAACAGATGCTACGAGTATTTTTGCCATTTTGTGTGCGCAAAAGTACAGAAAATGTGGGAAAGCAAGCAGGCGAAATTGTGGATTTGTTTGCTGAACCTATCGTTTTAGGGGGTTTTTTGGTGAAAAAAGTGAGGATGCCCATTTATTTTTTATAGTAAGGGCATCCGAAGGTTCCGATGCCCATTTATTTTTTATTGAAAACGAAAAACAAAGTATGTCAACGTGTTAAACTATGGCAATGGGCCATGCAACCCACAAGCTGGACTTCCAATTTCAAATTCCCTAAAGTTTCATCAACTCTTTATACAGCATTTGGGTGGGAAGGCCCATCACGTTATAGAACGAGCCTTCAATGTGTTCGATGCCGATGTAACCCACCCATTCCTGTATGCCGTAAGCACCGGCTTTGTCGAAAGGCTGGCAGGTGGCAATATAATAATCAATTTCTTCGCGGCTAAGCTCCCGAAACTTAACTTTTGATTCGGCATAAAACGTGTGCTGTTCGCTGTTGGTTTTGATGCACACCCCCGTAAACACTTGGTGGGTTTGCCCCGAAATAAGCGAAAGCATCTGCACGGCATCCTCGTAGTTTTTGGGTTTGTTGAGCATGGCCTGTTTGAGCCACACAATGGTGTCGGCAGTAATAATCAGACTGTTTGGGCCAAACTCCTGGGCTTGAAAAGCCGACGATTTTAGTTCGGCCAAAAACAAAGGTATTTGGTGCCTGGAAAGCGTTTCGGGCACAATTTCGGGCACATCGCGCACCAGCACTTCAAACTTTAGGCCCAAGCCTTCCAACAATTGACGGCGGCGTGGCGATGCCGAAGCCAAAATAATGCGGTGGTTAGCCAGTTTTTGACTTAATATCATGGCAAAAAGTTTACCGACAACATTTGCGTAGCAAGCAATCCGGCCACCATCATTATTTTCAGAAAAATGCTCAAGGCATGATAATCCGATTTTTTTTCGGCACGCAGCAAGCGCACCAAAAAATACACAAACATGATTTGCAACACCAAAAGATAGTAGGCCGTGGTTGGATAATCGTCGAACAAAAAATATTGTGCTGTGGCCAACAATGCCATAGCAAAAATGCTAATCCACATCAGCAGGTTGCGGGTTTTTTTCAGACCCAATTTCACCGGCGCGGTGTTGCAACCGTTGGCGCGGTCGCCTTCCACATCTTCCATATCTTTCACCATTTCGCGAATAAAAGTTATCAGAAAAGCAAAAATAGCCATGCCACACACAAACATCGTAATACTTTTGTAGGTTCCAATGCCGGCCACAAACACCAAAGCATCGGCTTTGATAGCAAAAAACTGGAACAACCACACCACCAAAATAGCATAAGCAATAATGAGCGCTATGGCGAAGTTTCCGGTAAGAAATTGGCGTTTGTATTTCAACGAATAATAAAACAGCGCCAAAGCAACCACCACCGGCAAAAACCCCAATTTAATGTTGCCCACCTTGTAAGCACAATAAAACCCAATTAAACAAGCAACCACATTGAGCCCCATGTTTATATTGTAGCCCATTTTGCGCGGAATCCGACTGATAAGCATATTTTTTTCGGGTTTGTTTGTGGCATCAATATCGGTATCGTAATAATCGTTAATGGCATATCCGGCAGCAGCCAACATCAGATGTGCAATAACAAACAAAGCAAAATCCAGTCGTGTCATCGCCAAATCATAATGGCTCAACAAAAAAATGGGGCGAATGATATAAAACAACACCAAATATTGTGTCAAAGCCACTAACACCAAGTTTATAGGGCGGAACAATCTTATGTAAGCTCTCATGCAGTAAATTTTGCACAAAAATAAAGAATAATGAGACATGATGAACAGCCAAAAATTGTTACTTTTGCCAAACAAACCCCAATTCAAGTCATCAAACCCCATTCGTATGAAAAAAATAGTATTTACACTAAGCCTCATGCTGTTGCTAACCTCTTATTGCCTGCAAGCCCAAGTCGATCTGAAAGTACACCAACTCAATACCACCCAATGCGACACCACCGGCTACCAAACCATGTATCTACGCGTAATCAATCAAACCGTTGTACCCATCGCGACAGGATTGGCTATCAATGCCATGTATCAGGTGAATGGCACCACACCGGTTTCGGAAGTATTGCATTTACTATCGCCTTTATATCCGGGCGACTCGGTAGTGTTGTATTTTACAGTGCCCTACCATTTCAATCAGTTTACCGCCTACAACTGCATGTACGCCATCATCGCCACCGGCGATTTGAATACCTTAAATGATACCGCCCGATTTACACGCACTTTCAACTCCTTACCGGGATACGGCGTGCACTCCAGCGACACCACAATCTGCAACGGATCGCCCACCACACTCATGATGGAACTCACAGGCAACGGCCCCTGGACCATTTCCTTTGCCATGGGCCCCGACACTTTATCGGGCTTGGCCGTTCCCGACCCCATAATTTCAACAGAAATGTCGCCCGACACCACCTCCACCTTCACCCTAATCACCGTAATCGATGCCAACGGCTGCACCTCCTATATTGGCCAAAGCATCACCATCACCGTATCGGATATATATCCCGTTGTAAACCTGGGGCACGACACCACCATGTGTGCCGGAGCCACCCTGCTGCTCAATGCCGAAAACAGCGGTTCACAATTCAACTGGTGGAACGGACCCGGCAGCCAAACCAACTCCGCCGACACTTCGGACTGGAATGGACAACTCGGCAACCAAATAGCCTGGGTAGATGTTAACCTTGCCGGATGCATTACACGCGACAGCATTAAAATTAATTGGATTATTTGTCCTGATGGCATAACCGAAAATCAAAACCTTGCGATAAAAACTTACCCCAACCCGAGCCGTGGTTTGGTTCAACTCAACTTTGAACAAGCAGTGGAACATGCCCAACTCAGCGTGATAAATTGTTTAGGTCAGCAATTGTATATCGAAACCATAACCCAAGCAGGCAACTCAACAAAAACCCTCGACTGGAGTTCATTCGAAAACGGAATGTATTTTATTACAATAGCAGGAGAAGGAATTTCTATACGACAAAAGGTGTTGTTGCACAAATAAAGCGAAAGCAATTGCAACTTTTGCCCGATACACTTTAAATATACACTTTTGCGCTACGACTTCGTTTTTGCTTTACCAAAACGCAAGCCGAACTTTACGCCTGCCTGTATGGACAGAAACCAGGAACTTGTATGATATGTGTGTGGATAAATTGACTGTCCAGGAAACACATTCGGATGATTTCCACCACCATATTCAGTGATTTTTCCTCTGCGATAAAATGTACCTATCCCTGCATAAAAATCAAAGGTGAGATATTTTTTAATTGTTTTTTGCCAACCATAAATAAAATCAAATCCCATGATACTACTACGCTCCGATTGGTCGGCATATAGTAATTCGTATCCGTAATTATCAGAATGTGCCGCCACCCTTTCATTAAAATAAAACAGATACCGACCAAAACTCATAAATTCAACATAACGATTGGGCTTTGATTTGAAATAATATTTAAACCCGAGATTTAGCTGATATCCTTTTAGTCTATTGTCATCATATTGCAACCCATCCCTTTTCGCATGTTTATGAATATTTATGAAGAAAGGATATTTATAGGGGGTTTGAAAATAAATACCCGGTGAAATATCAAAACCAAACGCCTTGCTTATTCTATAACTGTAGGTTCCCACGATTTGATTTGCGAAAGGTGCCACAATATTAATAGTAATACTGTGCGGATGCAAATATTCAAGATTTCTGTTCCCTTTGCTTTGTGTTTTAATTTCTTTAACCTTCTGCTTTGTTTCGGTTTTCAAATTAATGTAATCTTTTAGGGCAATATCATGAACAAACAAATCAAAATCATGGCCCGACAGAATCATTAGATTATTGGAAATGGGGATATTCGACACTTCAATAATTTCGCTTAAGGGTACTTTAGCAGCATGAACTTCCAAATAGGAAAAACCAATTTTATTAATTCGTCCTTCATGCTTTATGCTATCTTGCGTCATGTATTTAATACGATTGCCTTTCACAAAATACAAATACCGGAGTGAATCAACGTTCTTACCTTTAGAGGAAACCGATTTAACTCGATTGACAATCACAAGTACAGAATCTTTCTGTGTATTCTGAGCATGAAGTGTTCCTGATATAACCACAAGCAGCATGACTGCGAATTTGCATACAAAAACCTGATTTTTTTGAAAATAAAACAATTTCATAACCCTGCAATTATAAATTTATTCTGGCCCTGCCAAAGCGCATTCCCAACTTTATGCCGCCTTGAAACGAAAAAAACACAGCACCCGTTCTATAGGTATACGGGTAAGTAATCGGAGCAATAGAACCAGGATGGTAGCCACCACTGTATTCCGTAATTTCTGCTGACCGATCGTAGGCACCCAAACCAAAAAAGAAATCCATGGTCAAATGTTTTCCAAATGTTTTTTGCCAACCATATAGTATATTAAACCCACCAACCCAACTAGTTTCTGATTGCTGTGCCGAATGAGAATAGCTGTCGTGGTAAAAATAAACTAAGACATTTTCATTACTATAAAACCAATATCTGCCAAATCCTAATAATTCAATATATCGATTGGGTTTCGACAGAAAATAGAATTTTAATCCTAAATTGAGTTGATACCCCTTTAACCTGTTTTTATCGTATTCCATTCCAGGATGAATATCGGCATACTCTAAATGCGGAATAGCAGGACCTTGTCGGTCAGTTTGAAAGTAAATTCCTGGAGAGACATCCACCCCAACAAATTTATTGAATCGATAACCATAGGTAATGGTAATCTGATTTGCAAAAGGTTCGCATATATTTACTGTGAGACTATGCGGGTAAATAAACTCCTTACTTCTTTGCACATACGATCGTTCTTTTCTTTTCTGTGTTAAATCCCTTTCGGCTTTTTTGAGTTCCCGAAGTCTTTGATTATCTTTTTCTGTGTTATTGCTTTTCAGCTTATCGAGTTCAGCCTGTGTCATTATCATTGCGTCACTATCAATAGCGGTTTTTGACACTTGTTTAATATCCTTCAACAAAACCTGCACAGAATCAATTATCAAATAGGTATCACCGATTTTAGTTATACTGCCTTCCTGTCTATGTTTATCTTGTTTATAATAAACAATCTTATCCCCTTTTGCGTATGTAACATAATATATATGCGTTGCAAAAGATGCATTAGACATAGGCCCAATTTGGTTGTTCATTTGTTTTTCAATCACCAACAACGTATCTTGGGGCTTATTATGAGATGGTGTAAAACCCGGGAATGGTTTCATTGGCATGTTTTGAGCATTGGCCATGCCCGATAAACAGAAAATGAAGATGGCTGTTACAAGGGCCACTTGATATTTATTTCCATTAATCCATTTCATATTGATTGAATTATGAAGTGTAATTTTAATACAATAGTAGTGAATTATTCGGAATAAAGTAACTTTTCTAAATATTTTACTTTAATTGCGTTAAATAAAAAAGCATACGCTAAATGCCTATGCTTTTCCAAAAAAAACAGTATGCTACTTTTAATAGTTTTTCGCCTTGCGCTCAAAATAGGCTTTGGGATGGTCGCATGCTGGACAATTTTCTAATGCTTTTTTGCCTTTGTGCACGTAGCCGCATTTGCGACATACCCATTCTTCGGTGTCGTCGCTTTCAAACACTTTGTTTTCTTCCACATTGCGCAGCAGTTTCAGAAAACGAGCCTCGTGTTCGGCTTCAATTTTGGAAATAAGTTTGAATGCCAAAGCCACTTTGGGAAACCCTTCTTCTTCGGCTATTCGGGCAAACTCGGGATACAACTCGGTCCATTCTTCGTTTTCGCCATTGGCAGCAGCAACCAGGTTTTCTTCGGTGGTTGATATGATGCCGGCAGGATAGGTTGCCGTAATTTCAACGGCTCCACCTTCCAAAAAACGAAAAAATATTTTGGCATGTTGCTCTTCTTGCAAAGCAGTGGTGATAAACAAGTCGGATATTTGTTCAAATCCGTCTTTTTTAGCTTGTTTTGCAAAAAAAGTATAACGATTTTTGGCTTGCGATTCGCCTGCAAACGCTTTCAAAATGTTTTTTTCGGTTTGAGTTCCTTTTAAACTGCTCATGTGTTTATTCTTTAATTTGTAGTAAAGTTAGCTGATTCTGCACAGCAATTGTGGTCGGCAAAATTATAAAATAATTGTGAAACTAGGGATTACTATGGCTACGTCTTTTTTGTTCGGCAAGGATTAACTGCAATTCGCGGCCGGTTTGACCGGCAATTGAAGTATTTTCCTCGGCCCGGCGCATCAGGTAGGGCATTACAGCTTTTATGGGCCCGTAAGGAACATATTTGCACACGTTAAAACCGGCTTTTGCCAAATTAAAACTGATGTGATTGCTCATGCCATGCAATTGTGCAAACCAAAAACGCGGGTCGTTGGGTGCAATATTTACCGAAGACATGTATTCAACCAGCAAAGCACAACTGAATTCGTTGTGCGAAGCACAGCAAAACGAAACAATTCCCGAATATTCGAAACAAAATTCAATGGCTTTGTTGAAAGCAGAATCGGTTTCAATTTTTGTGTTGAAAACCGGAGTAGGGTAAGCGAGTTTCATGGCTCGTTGGTGTTCTTTTTCGACATAGGCGCCCCGAACCAGTTTAACGCCCACATAAAATTTTTCGTTACGAGCCATTTCGGTTAGCTGGTGCAAATAGTCCAATCTATCGGTGCGATACATCTGCAAGGTGTTAAAAATAATGGCTTTTTGTTTGTTATGCTTTCGCATCATTTCCAGCATCAGGTCGTCAACGGGTTTTTGAATCCAGGTTTCTTCAGCATCAACAAACAGCGGTAAATTTTTTGCAGCCGACTTATCGCACAAATCCATAAAACGTTTTCGGTCTAATTCAAATTCGAGTTTTTCGACAACCGAAAGCATTTGGCTGGCGGCCACCTTCATTAACAAACCCGGGCGCATAATGCCGCTGGGTTTAAACACAGCAAATGGAATGGCATCGTTGGTGGCTGCGTATTCAATCAATCGCCTAATTTCGTTGGCCACTTCATCCAATTCGGCTTCGGTTGCACCCCCTTCGGCAGAATAATCTAAAATGGTTTTCACCTGATATTGCTGCAGACTATTTATGGTGTTTTCGCAATCGGGCAACGTTTCGCCACCGCAAAAATGTTTGAAAATGGATTTTACCACCGGAAATTTAATTGGCAAATGCAAAAAAATGGCCAGTTGCATCATTAGTTTAGCGGTTTTAACCAAAAAAGGATATTTCATTAAAGAGAAAATACGGTAGGCTTTTTTTAGTTCAGCATCCGATTTCGACTCAAAAGCAACTAGTAGGTTATCGAACAGCATGGTAGAAGGGGTTTTTCGATGGTTTATTTTAAAGTTTAAAAAGAAAATGATGATTTTATTAAAACAAAGTTACGAAACTTGAAGAAAAGTAGTAACTTTATGCAAAACATTAAATGACATTCATTAATTAAAATCGCGTGAATTCAATAACTTATTATTTCGCAGCATCAGATAATACTGACTTTAAGAAGTATCTGAGCGATAAAAATCTTTCGAAAACCAGGATTTTTATTCTAGTTGACACCAATACCCGAAAATTTTGTTTAAATAAACTGCTTACCGATTTTTCGGAATTACAATTAGCCGACACCATTTTGATACGAAACGGCGAACAGTATAAAACTTTGGATACATGCCAGGTGATTTGGAAAAACCTGACCGATAATTTTGCAGAGCGAGGCGATGTGCTTATCAACCTTGGAGGCGGGGTGGTTACCGATATGGGCGGATTTGCAGCGTCGGTGTTCAAAAGAGGCATGGCGTATTGTAACATACCTACCACGCTTATGGGTATGATTGATGCTGCCATTGGTGGCAAAACCGGAGTGGCTTAATTGGGTTTGAAAAATGTTTTGGGTTTGTTTGCCCCTGCTACCAAAACCTACATTGATGTGGATTACCTGAAAACTTTGCCCGAAGAACATTTACGTTCGGGGTTTTCGGAGTTGATAAAAATTGCTTTGGTGGCTTCGAAACCGCTTTGGGACAAACTGCAAAGCATTGAACCGGGAACGATAATAAATCATCCCGATATCATTCGTGAGGCCGTTATGGTGAAAGATGGTATCGTGAAACAAGATCCTTTTGATAAAGATTTTCGGAAAGTATTGAATTTTGGACATACCATTGGCCATGCCATTGAATCGTACTCCTTAACTCATGGTAAAAACCCCTTGTTGCACGGCGATGCAGTGGCTATTGGCATGATTTGCGAAACCTGGATATCGAACAAAATTAACGGTCTTCCCGACGAGGTTATGAAAGAAATTATCGAAAAAATTGTTGCTTCGAGCGGTAAATACAAACTGAACATTGAAAAAAACGAACTGATGCGAATGATACGCAACGACAAAAAGAACTCGAGTTCGAAAATCAATTTCACATTGCTGAACGCTATTGGCGATGGGTGTATCGACAACCATTTTGGCGAAGAAATTATCATGGATGCTTTGGCTTATTATTTTTATTTATAATTTTATCAAAAAAAAGTTGCACTTCGGGGGAGTCATCTATTAAAAAGAAAATACATGCCCGTTGTTAAGGTCGGCATTGCATCAATAAACCACAAAGCATCTATTCAACTGCCTGCTTCCAAAAGTATCAGCAATCGGTTGCTTATTATAAGAGCCTTGTGTGAGCATGATTTTGATATCGAAAACCTCTCTGATTCGGACGATACCCAACTTTTGCAACACGCCTTAGAACATGCGGACACCTTGACTGATTTTGATGTGGATAATGCAGGAACTGCATTTCGATTTTTAACAGCTTTGTTTGCTATCAAAACCGGATATCGAATTCTGACGGGGTCGGAACGCATGGCGCAACGCCCCATTGCCCCTTTGGTGAATACCTTGAATGCATTGGGTGCAAAAATATCGTATCCGATAACATCCGGATTTCCACCCATACTGATACACGGCACGGTGCTGCAAGGTGGCAAAGCCAGTATCAGGGCACATATCAGCAGTCAGTTTGTTTCGGCACTGCTGTTGATTGCACCCACCATGGAGCAAGGCCTGCAACTTGAATTAAAAAACACGATAGCCTCGCAACCTTATATTCAAATGACCTTGGATTTGATGCGATATTATGGTATTGCATGGGAATGGAATGGGCATGTGATAACGATATATCCTCAAAAATACCGTGCAAAAAACATCCTGGTTGAAGCAGATTGGTCGGCGGCGGCCTTTTGGTATGAGATTGTGGCTTTATCGGAACATGCCGAAATAGAACTGATGGGCTTGCAAAAAAACTCATGGCAAGGCGATGCTAAAGTGGCTGAGATTTATGAGAAACTGGGCGTGCAAACGCATTATCATTCCGATTCGGTGGTATTGACAAAAACCAAGCAAGTTACCGATTTTTTGGAATACGATTTTTTGTCGGTGCCCGATTTGTTTCCCTCGGTGGCGGCTTGTTGCACAGCATTGAATGTTCCTTTTACTTTCACCGGTTTGCAAAACCTCAATATGAAAGAATCGGAACGGGTTACGGTTTTGATACACGAACTCATGAAATTTGGATTTCAACCCGTTTATCAAAACCCAGCAACCGTATCTTTCGCGGGTTTTGAGAAAAAACAACGCCACGAAACGGTTGTTTGCGATTCGCACAACGACCACAGAATAGCCATGGCTTTGGCACCTTTATGCATTATGAATTATAATATAAGCCTTACCGATGCCGAATGTGTAAAAAAATCGTATCCCAACTTTTTCACCGACTTGCAATCGGCAGGTTTTTTTGTGAAAACTAGTTGAAAATAATGTAATTTTGAAATTAATTTTAAGCTAAACCTATGGATATTTATCAACAGATTTACGAAATAAAGCAAAACAACCTGGAATGTGTTTTATGTATCATTACCGATACCAAAGGCTCTTCGCCACGCAAAGCCGGCGCGAAAATGATTGTTTTTCCCGACCGCAAAATAATTGGAACTATTGGCGGTGGTAGTATCGAATTTCAGGCCATTTCGGATGCCATCGAACTATTAAAAAATGGCAGTCCGATGAAAAAAACCTACCAACTTGAAGAAGATTTGGAAATGCAATGTGGCGGCAGCGTTGAATTGTATTTTGAACCGATAAAAAGCACGGCAGAGTTGTATATTTTTGGCGCCGGACACATCGGTAGGGTTCTAGCCAAATACGCTAAAGATTTTGGTTTCCGAATCACCTTGTTTGATGAACGGGAAGGGATTTTTGAAGAGTTCGACACATCGGGTGTTAAAACCATTTGCGAAAATTACTTTACGGCTTTGGAAAAAGCCGTGTTTACCGAAAACACGTATAGCGTTATTGTTACTCCGAAACACGAATACGATAAAAGAATTGTTGGATATTGTGCAAAAAAAACCTTTGCTTATTTAGGCATGATTGGGAGCAACCGAAAAGTGGCTGAAGTGAAAAAGCGTCTGCTTGAACAAAACATTTTGAATGCGCAGGAAATTGATAAAATTGATATGCCCATTGGCATAAAATTTAATGCGCAAACGCCCGAGGAAATTGGGATTAGTATTCTTGCAAAACTTATTGACGTAAAAAACACCTTGAACTCCAATCCATCTAACGACTCACTCGGTTGCAAGGCAATGCACTGATTTGAGCTGCAGTTTTAAAACACATAGGTGATGCCACCTCTCACCGTGGGGTTGGCTTTTGGCGAACTTTGGTTCAAATTAATTTGCAACAAGGCATCGTAAAGCACCATGCCTTTGAACCACACGTTTTGTGCTATTTCATACTCGTAACCCACGCCAATGGGTGCGCCCATGGTCCAGTTGCGGAGTTTGATGCCGGAGTTGTTTAGATACCCCGTGTTCAACATTTCGAACTCGGCATGCGCCAAAATGCCTTTCCAAATATCGTATTCAACAAAAACACGACCGCCATACGAAAACTCTCCGGCAATGCCTGTGGATAAAGCGGATGAGGAAGCGGTGTAAAGCACCACTGGCGACAAACCTGCACTTAGTTTGTTGAATTTGTATCCGACAACGGGTGCCAAATCGATGTTGATGCCGTTGATAAACGTGGCACTGGTTTCGCCACCCAAAATAAATTGTGCCGAAGCACGAAATTGCGTTGATGCCATACCAAAAGCTAGGATTAGGACCGCGAAACGAAAAACTTTAAAACACGATTTCATAGTTATTGAACTTTAATCGATTCATTAATTGAAAGGAATGGCCTGTTGGCACCAAAAAACAAAACCGCTTTGTTTAATAATGCAAGAGTTTTTGAGTTTGCGTAAAATCGTTGGTTTCAAGACGCAACAAATACACACCGACTGCGCTGTTTTGAGCAAATTGCCCCAGCGAAATTTGCTGAAGTCCCCCTTGGTCAAAATTGTTTTGGCTGGTGTAAACCACCTTGCCCGATATATCGGTAATGCTCAGTTGCACTTTGCCCGGATGCAACAAATTCACCGACAATTTTGAATTCACATCCACGGGATTGGGTGCTATGCCTATGTTTTGCTTTTGGTATTCATCCACGCCCACTATCATATAGCTTTTCATGCTTTGGGTTTTTAAAAATATGCCCGAATCGAACATGCCATCGGCCACATCGGCCAATGCCATTTTTAAATGATAGGTTGATGATGGAATAACGTTTACCTGAGCCGTTAGCACGGTGGTGAAGCCATCGAAAACCACGGTGAGTCCGCCGGTGTTATCAACATAATAGGCCGAATTGGTTGTGGCATTGATATTGTTGATGCAAACCTCGGTGCTGGTGCCGGGAATTAAAGCAATGTTGGTGTTGATATAATTGCCACCCGAAGGCATGGCGCCGCTGATAAAAAACCCAAACATATCGTTGAATGACGAACCGGCAAATTCGGGATATTCTTCGGAAGCAAACACATATTTAAACTCCAAAATGTTGCCCACCGGCACCAAATCAAATTCGAGCACGGCCGCATCCATAGTAGGGTTCGAATAACTTAATATGGCACTAAGCAAGGCATCGCCGGGTTGGCTATTATAGGTGTTGGCAAACTTGGAGGCAGTGTCGCCAATGGCAGGTATTCCGTTGATAACGCCTGTGGTGAGTATAATTCCATCGTTCATGCCCAGGTTGGTGGTGTTGCCTCCGGCAAAAGTGCCTATGGCATTGCTATCACCTGTGTACACCACATTGGTCGCCGAAACGCCGGTTAAAATGAAATCGTTCACAATTTGAGTATAACTGCTTGGTGGGCTGATAACCAACTGCGCTTTGGCAGCAAAAACACCCAAACTACATAGCAATACGAGAAGCGTAAATTTTTTCATGTTTTTATTTTTTAAATGGATAAAAGAAAGTGCTAAGATACGAAAATTTATAGTAAAACGTAAAATCGAGGAAAATAATTGGGACAAAAGAAGGTTCCGATGTCCTTTTATTTTTTATAGTAAGGGCATCCGAAGGTTCGGATGCCATTTTATTTGTTAAAGTTTGGTTTCATGCTTTTAAAAGTGGTACATTTGATGTGTTGAATTGTAAATACACGTTTTTGTTGGTTTGTAACTAGTTGCAAACGGATTAAATTTTATCGGATTCGGGAGGGAACAAATGCGTAGTTATAAGTTAATACAGAAAACTATGTTGCTGAATAATAGAATAAAAATATAAAATCAAACTAAGCATTAAACATACTATTTGTAGCTAAATAGAAATATACTACTTTTGCCCATTGAAAAATTGTAGATTTGCTATCAACAAACATCCTAAAATTACTTAAACCCCACGTAAACATGAAAAACAACAAATTAATTCATCTGCTCGCGGCCCTATCCATTATGATATTTGTGGGCTGCACTGGCAATCAACCCACGCAAAAACAAGAAACGAAAGAACCAATCGCCACCCCAGCAAAAACAATAGATTATTCGGGTGTTTACAAATCAAATAAAACCGGAAAATCTTGTAATTTAACAATCACTTTGACCAAAAATCCGTCGGGATATAAATATGGCATAACCGGCGAACATTACGATTGCGAAGGGATAGCTATCATTGAAAAAACGGATGCAGTTTACATTACTTTTGATGGCCCCATTGGCAGCAATGCTCCCAAAACAGTAAGCGGTCAGATTGATGGCAACACCATCACTATTCAAAATTATGGCAACTCCATGAACGAATATCATTATTTTGTGGAATGCGACGAAAAGTATTTAGAATTTGTGAAGTAACACCGGCTAAGCATGCCCTTTGGGGTTTGTGAGAAACTCACCGCACGGGGGGGGGTAGTATAAAATTTGTGATTAAAGCTTTTATTTTTGACCTGTCATCAAAAAAACCGGGAAGTTTTTTGACGTGCCGTCAGCAAAAGTTTTTTCAATAACAAAACACGGTTTGTAGCTTACATTTTTCAATCCCGATAGCATATATATTTCGAACAATTTATCGGGATCAAACCCGCGATGACCTGTAAAATCGCCATCATGAAATGTACCATCTTCTAAATACAAGTCGGCTATGGCTATGGTTCCGCCCGGAAGCAGCATGTTCGAGAATCGTGCAAACAAGTCTTCAATATTGTGAACATGGTGCAAAGCCATTTGCGAATAAATGATGTCGAATTTCTTGGTTTTGTACGATTTCTTTTCCAAGTCGAAAAGCACTGCATGCATATTTTTGATGCCGGCTGCAGCAATTTTTTCTTCAATAACTTTTATCATTTCGGCCGAATTATCCATAAGTGTTATTTCGGCAAGATGATCCTTTAATGCGAAACTCAACAAACCAGTACCGGCACCAAACTCAAGTGCTTTCATTGCATAATGCATGGGTGCCATTTGCAGTAATGCGGCAGCAATGGCCTCAGTTCGTTTGGCATGAACCAAGTTCTTGTCCCATTCGCGGGCAACTGTATCAAAGTGATTGATTGGGCTCATAATGGTTTTTGTGTGTGTTTTATTTGATTGCAAAACTGCTTTAAATGGTATTATTTGTTCCTAATAATAAACGTTAACCTGTTCTACTTATTTCAATCAATGCTTTTTTATTCAAAAGTATAATATTTTTCTCATTTAAGGTAATATAACCATCTTTTTCAAAACTTTTCAATATTTTCACGGTGCTTTCTGCCGATAATCCAGCAAAATCACCAATGTCTTTTCGCGATAAATGATTGAAGATATCCAGGTCAGCAAATTCTTCCGAACTCAGATAAAGCAATGCATCTGCTATTCTTCCGTTCATTTGTTTGTACATCAGGTTTCGTATAGCGTTGTACAAACCGGCATTGCTTTCGCTATAGCGTTTGATAATGCTATAAGCAAAGCTCCCGTTTTGTTTCAGCACTTTGGCAATGGCTTCTTTGCCTATCAAAAAAACACGTGTATCGGCCAAAGCTATGGTTGAATAGGCAAAGGTATCTTGGGCAAAAACGGATGAAAGACCCAAGAAATCGCCATCCTTTACAATTCTCAGGTTATAATTATGCGTGCCGTCACCCTCCACATATTGTTTCACAAAACCACGCATGATGAACATCACATAGGTAGCAAAAGTGCCCTGTTTGGTTAGGTTTTCACCTTTGCGGAACAATACCTGTGTTTTGCTGGCGCGTATCAATTCAACTTCAGATGCTGATAAAAGCTGAAAGCAGGGAGCCTGAATATCGCAAACAAAATCTTTATCAATTTCAGTAAAAGTTTCCATTCGTTTTTTCTGTAAAAATAGTCAAAATTGAGAATGTATCAGCTACATCCACTATTTACAGAATTCTTTCCCGAATGGATCATCTGTAATACACTAGCATACTAACATGGAAATTAAACAATCCGGTCAGTTTTGTCCTGATGATTCTGAAACAAAAAATTCAAAATACTTCAGAAAGGTCCGATTACTGATTTCACAATTTCAAATGTTTCTTCAGCAGCTCCACGCACTGCATCAATGGCTGAGGCTGGTAAACCAGGGGCCATCTCGGCCATGTTCAACAGGGCCACATAAGCTACCCCGTCTTCCTTTTCATATACCGAGATACGGCAAGGCATCATGATAGAAACAATTCTTTCATGGTTTTTCTCCAGCATTTTGCCTGAATATTCGGGTTTGCATATCTCTATCACCTGTACCGGCCTCACAGTTTTACCCGATTTTGCCAGCGATTGCTGAAGATCATGTGTAGCCGGGTTCTGCCATTCTCTTTGCTGAGCGGCATCAATAAGTTTTTCAACCGTGGTAGGCACGTCGTAAGGACTTGCCTGTTCAATAATCATTTGATTTTCATTCATGACTTGCTTATTTATGGGTTAATCTAATTCTTTCGCAATGGCAATAGCTGCAATGGTTCCATCGGAAACAGCCGTGGTTATTTGCCTGTATTTTTTACTGATAACATCACCCACGGCATATACATCGGGCACACTCGTGCGCATGTCTTCATCGGTTTTGATATAGCCCCATTTGTCTGTAGCCAGCGTATCACCGAACAGTTCGGTATTGGGTTTCATGCCGATAAAAATAAAAACGCCATCGCTGATAATCTCCGACAAGGTTTTGGTCTGCAGATCCTCGATTTGAGTAACGATTTTGTCACCTTGCCTGACGAACGATCTGGGTTCATGTTCAAAATGCGTACTGATTTTATGATTGGTCAGCAGTTTCTCCTGAGCTTGTTTGTTGGCCGTAAAAGCATCAAACTGATGAACCATAGTGATCTTTTCAGCGAATTTACTGATAAAATCTGCTTCTTCCACAGCCGAATTTCCCCCGCCAATCACAACCACTTCTTTATCGCCATAATATTTGGCATCGCAGGTGGCGCAATACGAAATACCTTTTCCTTTCATCTCTTTTTCGCCGGGTATGCCCATGAGGTTGGGCGAGGTCCCGGTAGCTATAATGATCTTTTTTGCTTTTATGGTCTCGAATTCATCTATCACTACTTCTTTTTTTACCAGATCAACTTTCGTCACATCCACGGCAACTTTGAACAGCGAACCATTGGTTTTGGCCTGCTCCGACATATAATGCGAAAGCATGTAGCCCGGTTGTGGATCAATAAAACCCGGAAAGTTCGATACTTCGTGCGTAGTCGAAACCTGTCCGCCCGGAAGCGCAATATCTATAATCACCGTGCTTAGTTTCGACTGGCTCAAATAAATTCCTGCAGTAAGTCCGCCGGGACCTCCGCCAAGAATCATGACATCATATTCCGAAACCACAGGTTTAATCTGCAATTTAATCTCTTTCACCTTTTCGGATGACAGCATACCATCGAGTTGTTCGATTATATCGCTGCGTTTGATGCCTCCCGTAAGCATTTTCGGCAATTGCACGCCATTATCAAAAAACAACAAAGTGGGTGATGATTTCACACCCATCATCTCAGCCAGTTCTCTGTTTTGTTGTCGGAATATCTTTACGAATTTTATTTCCTTTCCGTAAAGTGCTGCCAATCCTTCAAATTTCGGAGCCACAGCTTCGCAGGGCGGACATTCGCTGGAATAAAAATCCAACACCACCTTGCCACCGCCAAGTATTTCTTTTTCAAATTCTGAAGTATTTATTTCTTTCATGGTTAGTTACTTTTTTAACGGATATCATCCGTCAATTTTATCAAATACTATTTCTTTGTTGTTCTGTTAAAGTGACTGATTCTGCTCAAAATAAGCACTAAAGCCGAGTTCCAGCAATTCTTTCACAGGGCGGCAATCAGTGGTGCAAATATTGCCCGTTCGGTTTTTGGCCACCGAACCGCAACCACCTCCGCATGCCAGTTGTACATTGCAGCTACTGCAAGCTGAAATAGCCACCACATCGCGGTTCTCCCACTGTTGTATCATTACATCTTTGCGTGTTACCTCTGGATAAAATGTGCCCAGCGATTCACCGGCTTTGCCAACTGTGGCCGTGCACGAATAGATTTGACCGGTATAGTCAAAGGCCCATTCTGTTTTGCAGGCAGGACATGCATCAAACAAAGGATCTGGCAGGCTGCCGTTCTCTGATAAAAACTTTGCCACAGAATAAGCCGGCTTGTAAAATGTAAGTATATGCGGATGTTGTTTGGCCAGTTCGTAAATGTTTTGATAGAGCGATATGCGGCTAAATAGTTTCTCTGATGTCGATTGGCAATGATGCAATTCATAGTTGCGTCCCAATTGTGTCTTGAAAATATTGCTGGCAGTCCAACCTGTATCAATGGCAAATTGTGCCAGTTCCGGAAGTCCGTCAATGTTTTCTTTGTCAACTACCATGCGCAGATTTACCGGAAGTTGGTTTTGCAAACAGGCATCAATTCCTTTAACTATTTTAGAAAAGGTTGCGCCTCCGCCTTTCAGGAAACGCCTGGTATCATGCACACTTCCCATGCCATCCAGCGTGATTTGTATTTCGCGTATCGGGGCACTTCTAAGTACGTCCATGTATTCTTCCAGCGTATAACCATTGGTCACAAAACATACTTCCAGTCCGGAATCCTTTGCCTTTTTCAGCAGATAAGAAATAAGTTCTTTTTGTTTTGGAGAGTTAAGCAATGGCTCTCCTCCAAACACAGTGATATACTTTTTTCGTCCTGCAAATTCTTGATGTATGTAAGTGAAAAATGCATCAATAATTGGTTCTGTCAGTTGTTGTGGATAGTTGGCGTATTCATCCTGGTAACAGTATGAACAGGCAAAATTGCAGCTATAGTTTGTTACAAAAAACAACTGCACCTCATCAGTCTCACGTTCGTCCAAAAAATCAAGGTATTTGCTGCGATACAGAACTTCCTCCTGTTTTTCATCTACAATGTATCCCTTTGCCGACAAATCTTCATATATATCAGTAGGAATAGTTTTCCCATTCACAAAACCTTTTATAATTTCTGCTTCCTGCACACCTATAATATCAGCGTTTCCGCTCAGCAGATTCACCAGAAAATAATTCTCCGACTCTGCGATTTGCGAAAAGATATTGTGTTTGGAAAAGATCATTTTGTGTAAATGGTTTTAAATAGGAGAGAGGTCATATTTCGGGTTGTTCGTTTTCGTATTAATCGTGACAACCTACAATGGTTTTTGAAGTTTTGGCGCAACATTGTGCTACTTTCTTTTCAGCGGGTTTTTCGGTTTTCTTTTTAATTATGCTTTTCATTGGTTTAACTTTTTTCTATTAATATTATAAATTAGGTTTTTGACATTCAATTTTATGTTTTTCAGCATCTGCATCCACAGCCTTCTTTTTTACCGGCTATGGTAAAACTTACCACTTCTGCATTGCCTTTGGCATAGGGTTTTGATTCTTCAAGAATATCAAATCTGGAAAAACCGGCATATTTCAAATGGTCAATATATTCGGCTTTGGTTACCGCACCTGCCCAGCATTCGGCAACAGCTACAGGGTCGTTTCTGTATTCATCGGCTATAGGCTGAGTGGCATAAATATCGCTGATCACAAACCTTCCTCCTTTTTTCAAAATACGGTATATTTCGTTCCAAACTGCCTGCTTATCCGAGGCATGGTTGAGGGTGCAATTTGAAATAACCAGATCGGCAACCCTATCGTGAAGTTCTATTTTTTCCAGCTCGCTTTTTATAAATCGTACGTTAGCTACTTTGAGCTTCGCAGCATTCTGACGGGCTTTTTCAAGCATACCATCCGAAATGTCTACTCCATACACAAAGCCATTGGCACCCACCAGCTCTGCCATGCGCAGCACATCTGTTCCGCGACCGCTACCAAGGTCAACACAAACTTCGTTCGCATTGGGTTGGGCATAATTTATGGCTCCGCCGCACGAAAGGCAGCATTCCGATTCGGCCAGTTGGCTGTAGCGTTGGTTAATTTCTTTTATTTCCATAATATTTGTTCGTAAAAGTAAATAATTTTAGCACGACCTGCAGGGCCGGTTTATAAAAAACAGCCCCATAACTCCCCCAAAAACCGTACTCAGGATGGGGCTGCTTGTGATGGTGCATGTGCCCGAGGCACATCCCTCAAAATGATAATACGCAAAACCAAGAGTTCCGCCTATGGTAACTGCCAAAACGGGTTTCCAGAATTTGGCCGATCGCAGCCATTCTTTTAGTGTCCTGGTTTTTTTTTCTGCTTCGCAGCTATTGTTCATCACTTGCTTTTATTGGTTTTGATACCGAAAGGCATATATAAAGGACAAATCCCTACTATGCTGGTGAGTATAAATACTCCTGATAAAACCAGCAATACAATGGCTAAGGTGCCGCTTACTACTCCGGTAAAATACAAAATTGTTACTACGACGGCAATCAATACTCTGATCACTCTGTCAACGATTCCCATGTTTGTTTTCATGATTTTTGTTTTTAAGTTTATTGATATTGTTTAATTTGATTTAATAGAAATTCTTTATTTTTCACGCCTACAAAGCGTTTAAATTCTTTGCCGTTTTTAAACAAAATCAGGGTAGGTATGCTTCTTACCTGATATTTTGCGGCGGTTGCTTGCGCTTGTTCTACATTTAGTTTGCCCACACTGGCATTTCCATCGACTTCTTCGGCCACACTGTTGATGATGGGGGCCATCATTTTGCAGGGCATACACCATTCGGCCCAGAAATCAACCAGCGTAAGTCCGCTTTTGATCTGATGCTGAAAATTCTGATCGGTGAGTGTTATCAACTTTTCTGATTCCTTTGCATTGGCTGCATTTTTCATTTTTAACATCATATAGAAGATGTAAAAAGCAAAAATGGCCACTATGAATCCTATTATTATTAAGGTTGTATCCATATCCTTATTTTTGAACGGCGCCGGTTGGGCAATATCTAACACATTTTCCGCATTCCGTGCATTTGCTTTTGTCTATCATCGGCAACCCAAACCCATTTTGCATGATAGCATCTGATGGACAAATCTGCATGAGCGGACAACGATGATTTTGAGGACATTTAATTTCACTTACCAGGTAGGCCATGATTTTTAAATTTAAGGGTTTATTTCCGGGTACAAAGGTACTGCACCCATGCTTCATGTAGTGCAACAGCGGCTGCTCTCATCACAGCCAAAGAGTTGAACTTGCACAGGTTTTTTATTATTTTAGAACAAAGGAAGATTTTAGTTTATTAATATTTCTAAAGACTGATTTATTATAATTAATAACCACTTTCAGTCTATATTCGTATACTTGTTTTGAGGTTTTCCGTAATTTTGCAATTATAATCGGAGTTACATAATATGCCTATCATAAATTCAAATAAATGAACAAGCTAATTTTCACTTTTTTAATGGCATTGTCCACCCTTGTGGGATTTTCGCAAATTCCGAATGCCAGTTTCGAAAGTTGGCAAGCGATTGATACGTATGAGAACCCTGTTTCGTGGGGCACAATGAATAATACAACGGCTCCCTTTGCAATTTTTACAGCCAATAAAGCCAATCCGGGCAACCCGGGCTCCTATTATTTGAAACTCACATCGCGGACGGTAAATAGCTCTGTGGTGAATGGTATAGCTGTGAGCGGAGTTTTAGACACTATTTCTCTGAAACCAAAATCAGGTTTCCCATTTGCGCAACGCCCTCAAAGTTTTACTGGCAATTGGCAGCATATGATTTATGGAACTAGGCAGGGGGCAATCGAAGTGTATCTTACCAAGAATAATTCCGGTTCTCGAGATACTGTTGCTACAGCTATTTTAGGACTTACTGGCATGGTAATGTCTTGGGCACCTTTTACGGTTAATTTTACTTATCAAAGTGGTGATTACCCCGATACCTGTGTTATTTTGATGAAGGCAAGCGGATCGCCAGCTGCCAATAACGATTATCTATGGGTCGATAATTTGGCTTTTTCAGGTACGGTTGCCGGTATTTCCGAAAACTCACAACCAAGCAGCATTTTACAAATATTCCCGAACCCTGCCAATTACGAAATTCACTTTTCGGATATTAATGAATTTTCTTTAGGTGATAAATTAATTATTACAGATATCGTTGGAAATATGGTTTTTGAAAAAAATATTCAAGAGAACGCATTTACAATAAATACTTCTGCTTATACCAACAGCACTTATATTTATAGACTAATAAATCGCTATGGCGTTAAGTATGCTGAAGGCAAATTTACTATTCAACACTATTAATAAAATTTATAAAAATGAAAAAATTACTGATTGCTGGTTCACTGTTATTAGGTTTAGCACTTATTATACCTACTAAAATAAATGCACAAGGTTGTTGCCCTAAAACGGGTACAACTTCATGTCATAAAACCGGACAAACTACAACACAAACAAAATGTGTTACAGGAATGGCCAAAGACTCATTAAAAGTTATGGGTAAATGTGGTATGTGTAAAACCCGAATTGAAAATGCAGCAAAAAGTGTAAAAGGTGTTACCGATGCACAATGGAACGATTCCAAAAACATGCTCGTGTATTATACAAACAGCCCAGTTAAAAAAGAAGCAGTGAGCGAAGCAGTGATAAAAGTAGGTCACGACACGGAATTAGGCAAAGCATCAGATGCAGTTTACAACCAATTGCCAGGTTGCTGCCGATACAGACAATAACTATTTGCTTTTACCAAAAATTAGTAAGTCTTCATAAAAGTATTGAGATTGACTTTCTGATATGAAAAAAATATTGTTTCATTTTTATCGTTTTTTGTTTCGTACTATAAAATTAAACAATGCTTTTTTCTGTTCCTAATAATCGAATAGTATTGTGATTTTTTTTAACCATGTTAAGGTTACAACCATTTCATCAAACTAAAATCTTGTCGATAGGTAAGAAGCGGATTTTTGGGGAATAAACGAAAAGAATAATCAAACACTCCTACCATCATGGCCGGCATTTCATAATAAAATGTCACTTCGTTCTGTTTTGTTTCTGTAACCTTCATTTCATGAAGGAATAGGATTTTATCTACAATATCGTTGTTTTTTTGACCAAATAGTATTTCAATTCCCACGTCATTATCGTTCAATTCATTGAGCTTAAGTATAATTTCTGCAAAGAACTTTTCACCCATCCCAAGTGGTTTTTTATTTGAATCAGTTGTGCTTATTGCAATAACTTCAATACTTTCCCAACTGCGCAGCATTTTTTGTTTCCACGAAGAAAGCTTGCGGGCATTCAAAAAATTATCAGCATTCATCATTGCTGAACGTTTGATGATAGGGTTGTAGAATTTCTTTCGATAATCATCCAACATTCGTTTCATTGTAAATTCAGGAGCAATTAGTGCAATAGTATTTTTTATTTTTTGAACCCATGCGGTCGGAATATCTTCCTTGTTGCGGTTATAGAACATCGGAATAATTTCATTTTCCAGCATATTGTAAATGGTTACAGAATCTAAAGCGTCTTGCGCATTCTGATTCTGATAAGTACGTTCTTCTTTCAATGCCCATCCGGCTTCTGGTTTGTAACCTTCGGCCCACCATCCATCCAACACACTGAAGTTTATTACTCCGTTCATCACTGCTTTTTCGCCACTAGTTCCAGAAGCTTCTAGGGGTCGGGTAGGTGTGTTAAGCCAAATATCAACGCCTTGCGTTAACCTCTTACCAACTTCAATATCATAATTTTCAACAATGAGTATTTTTCCAACAAATTCAGGCATATTTGAAATCTCGTAAATCTTTTTAATCAAATCCTGTCCGGCTTTATCGTTGGGATGTGCCTTGCCGGCATAAACAAACTGAACCGGCTGCAATTTGTTATTTACGATTTTGGCTAATCGTTCCAGATTTGTGAACAACAAATGTGCACGTTTGTAAGTTGCAAATCTACGAGCAAAACCAATGGTGAGTGCTTTGGCATCAAGATTTTCGGAAACATTAAAAATATTTTGGGGATTATCTTGTCGCAAAGTCATCTCATTCATGAGTCGCTGGCGCAAAAAATCAACTAAATCAGACCTCTGGTGCTGGCGAATGCCCCAAATTGCCTCGTCGGGAACTTCATATATCTTTTTCCAGTAATCAGGATTTGACTGATCGTTAATATATGCTGGATTAAAAGTTTCATCATACAATTTTTTCCATCGTTTCGAAACCCAAGTTGGAAAATGTACACCATTGGTAACATATCCGATATGAAGTTCTTTTGGAAAATATCCGGGATACATATTCGAAAACATATGTCTAGTAACTCTACCATGAATTTTGCTTACCCCGTTTATGTCAGATGATAATGTAGCAGCTAAAACACTCATACTAAATTTTTCATCAGGGTCGTTTTCATTCACTTTCCCTAGATTCATAAAAGTATTCCAACTGATTTTCAATCGGTCGGCATAATGAGGTATGTATGTTCTTAGTATGTCTTCACTAAAAGTATCATGCCCCGCAGGAACCGGTGTGTGTGTTGTAAACAAAGAAGATGCTTTTACTACTTCAACTGCTTCATTAAAAGTTAGGTTCTCTTCGTAAACATATTTTCGTAATCGTTCGATGCCAATAAATGCAGCATGACCTTCGTTGCAATGATAAATATTTGGTTTAGAACCAATTTGCTCCAGTACTCTAATCCCGCCTACTCCCAGCAATAATTCTTGTTTGAATCGTAATTCTGAGCCACCACCATACAAGCTATGCGTAATAATGCGGTCTTCCGGTAAATTATCTTCAATATCGGTATCAAGTAAATATAATGCTGCTCTTCCGACGTCCACCTTCCAAACTTTGGCAATTATGGTACGTCCCGGTGCTGCAAGATGAACTTTTAGCCAATTGTTTGGCTCATCTTCTTCTACATCCGATTTGCGAACCGGAATCAAAGGCAGATGCGAGTATTTTTGAGGAGGATAAGCAGCAATTTGGTCGCCGAGCAAAGAAATACTCTGATCAAAATATCCATAACGGTAGAGCAAACTAACACCAATCATATTTTCATTCGAGTCGCTGGCTTGTTTTAAATAATCACCTGCCAGAATTCCCAAACCACCAGAATATATTTTTAATGAATGATGCAACCCAAATTCCATACTGAAATAGGCAATTTGTTCATGTGGTCTTTCATGACCTCCACACATATATGCATTGAATTGACCATATATGTCTTGGAGCTTTTCAAGAAAGGCTGTGTTTTTTTCTAACTTTCTGTATTCGTCAAACGAAATTGATTCGAGCAATGTTATTGGATTTTGTTTACATTGTTCCCACAAAATTGGGTTTATCATTTCAAACAAATCAACTGCATTAGAATTCCATGTCCACCAAAGATTTCGCGAAAGTTTATATAGTGCTGAAAGTTCTTCAGGAATACTGGGTTTAATTAATATTTTTTTCCATATCGGATTGAGTTGTTCTTTGGGTTTTAGCTCCAGTTGAATTGAATGAGATTTTGATTTATACTGTTCAAAGCGCATGGCTGATTGTTGGAGGGCGATATGATAAGCTTTTAAATAATTGATTGAAAGATGTTGCCAAAGTGCCAAGCGCGATAATTCAAATGCTTTGTCGCGAGACTCATTTTTTTCTTCGTCCGAACTATTCGCATATTCAAGAATTCTTTTTGTGATCATTTCGGTTACATAATCACTGTTTTCGTCGTCGCGTTTTATCACGCTTACAAATTTTTCGGGATAATGCGATTTGCTTAGTGCCCACATACCAAATCCGGCAAGGGTTGTTGTTATGGTTGGTATATGAAATGCAATACTTTCTAAAGGTGTATATCCCCATGGCTCATAATAGGAAGGAAATACTGTAAGGTCGAATCCAATTAAGAAATCGTAATAACTGGAATTAAAAATGCCGTCGTTGCTATCCAAATAACAGGGTACGATCACAATTTTAACTTTATCCGAAGGTGAATTTGTCAGATTATTGGCTTTGATGCGCAAAATCATGGCATCGGTATTATAATCGCTTAAGAAATGTGTACAGAAATCGCCGCAAATGGCATTGCTGAAATCATTCTCTTTCATCCGATTAATTAGGTTGTGCGAGGGTCCCATATTATTGGCAGGAACCGCAATAAACGCCACAATGTTTTGGGAAAGGTGTTCGCTTTTGTTCAATTGACCGAGTGAGTCAATATACAAGTCGATGCCTTTGTTGTGAAATTCGTAACGACCGCTGTTCAATAAATAAAGTGTGTTGTCGGCAAGAGGTTGGTTTAATAATGACTCTGTTACATGTTTAATTAATTGTTTCGATGCGATTCGTTTTTCTTCAAACACATCAGCAGCAGGAACAAACGAATCGTCGAATCCGTTCGGTGTGATAATAACAACACTTTTTTCGAGAAAATGTGAACATTCATTTGCTGTGATTTCGCTTACTGTTGTAAAACAATCGCATTGCTGTGCAGCTATTTTCTCGAGAGAGAATTTGGAAACCACACCCATAGTTCTTGCCAGATTTTCAGGATTATAATCTGTCATGTGGCCATAAAGCGGCAAATTATTACCGGCAATACATCTGCCTAAAACCGTTGCATGCGTAGTAAGAACTGTTCCTATTTGGGGGCTCTTATCGTTGAGATAAAGTACGCCGGCACCTGTCATCCATTCATGGAACTGGGCAATGATTCTGTCGTGGGCCGAAAGGTTGAATTCATAAAAGCTTTTGATGATGTATGCTGCAGCAATTCCAAACAAAGCTGGTTCTATGTAATCCCATTGTCCGCTAATGGAATCTAATTGGTATTTTTCCCATAAACGGGAAAACACAATGTCTTTTTGAATAAAGAAAGGTGTAAAATCCACCAGTATCACTATGGGGTTTCCGCTGATGTTCCATCTACCAATCTTGAATTTTAATCCTTCGCTTTCGGCTTTTACACACCAAGATTTATATAAAAATTTATCTTCAATGAATTCGGGATTGTTGCGTGTTTCTTTCCAAACATCGGGGCCAATAAGCAGGTAATTATCATCTAATTTTTCAAATATTGAGGGTGCTTTGGTTGATATTACCGTGTAAATTCCACCAACTTTATTACAAACTTCCCAACTTACTTCAAACAAGTAATCGGGGCTCAGTAATTTTTCGTTTGTCATCTTCTTCGTATTTCTTTTTTATTTTTTGAAGTGCAAAATTAATCAAAATCGCTGTCTTTCCTTTGCTGATTTTAAACAGGACATTATTATGGGATTAAAATCAGTTCAATATTTCTAATAATTGATTGATTGTTGTAGCAAAAGAATGATATTAATAAAATAATGCGATTTTGCACACACAAATTCCCAAAAATTTCTTTATTTTGTAAATAATTAAAAAACAAACTATGCCATTGCTACAAGTTGGAGATATAGCTCCCGAATTTACCGGTGTTGCTCAAAGCGGAAAAAAAATTAGTCTGAGCCAATTTGCCGGAAAAAAAATCATTTTATATTTTTATCCAAAAGACAATACGCCCGGTTGCACTGCCGAAGCTTGTAACCTGAGGGACAATTATCAAATACTTGTTGATATGGGCTTTTCTATTATTGGCATCAGCGGTGATAACGAAAACTCGCATCAGAATTTTATTTCTAAATTCCGATTACCTTTTCCGTTGATTGCCGATACCGATAAACGAATATGCATGATGTACGGTATTTGGGGTCCTAAAAATTTTATGGGACGTTCCTATGATGGTATTAACCGAACTACCTATATTATTTCCGAAAGTGGAGTTATTGAGGCCGTATTCGACAAAGTGATTACTGGTAATCATTCGCAACAAATTATTGACGAACTAAAAATTAAATAATTAAAAAAAATATAAAACCATGGCAAAAGAAATCGAACCCAAAATTGATAGCAACAACAATAAAGAGAAATTAAAAGTTTTGCAGCTTACGCTCGATAAAATTGAAAAAAGTTATGGTAAAGGCACCATAATGAAACTTGGCGACCAACCCGATACCAGTATTGACTTTATTTCAACAGGCTCTATAGGTGCCGATGTTGCACTGGGTGTGGGTGGTTTTCCCAAAGGCCGCGTTATTGAAATATACGGTCCTGAATCATCGGGGAAAACGACTTTGGCTTTGCATGCTATTGCCGAATCGCAGAAAAAAGGCGGTATAGCAGCTTTTATAGATGCTGAACATGCTTTTGATAGCAGTTATGCTCGCAAACTGGGTGTGGATATCGAAAACTTGTTGATATCGCAACCCGATAATGGTGAACAAGCTTTGGAAATTACCGAAAACTTGATTCGCTCGGGTGCTATCGACATCATTGTTATCGACTCGGTGGCCGCTCTCACTCCTAAAAGCGAGATTGATGGCGAAATGGGCGACTCCAAAATGGGTTTGCAAGCCCGTTTGATGTCGCAGGCTTTGCGTAAACTAACGGCTACCATTAGCAAAACCGGTTGCTGTTGCATTTTTATCAATCAATTGCGCGAAAAAATTGGTGTGATGTTTGGTAATCCCGAAACCACCACGGGGGGCAACGCGCTCAAATTTTATGCTTCGGTGCGTATCGATATCCGCAAAATTAATCAGATTAAAGAAGGTGAAGAAATTGTGGGCAACCGTGTGCGTGTAAAAGTGGTGAAAAACAAAGTTGCACCACCTTTCCGCACTGCCGAAGTGGATATTATTTATGGTGAAGGTTTTTCGAAGGTAGGCGAAATTATTGATTTGGGTGTGGAAAAAGAAATAGTGAAGAAAAGTGGATCGTGGTTTAGTTATGGCGAAACAAAACTAGGACAAGGCCGCGAAGCTGTTAAACAATTGCTTTTGGACAATGCAGAACTGGCCGACGAAATTGAAATGAAAATAAGAGAAAAACTTAAATAATTGTCGCACCCCATTTGTATGAAAATTTTTACAAAAACATTTTTGTTTTTCGTTTGTATATTGGTTGTTGCTTGCGGACCTAAAAAAAACGGAAATGATAAAACCAACACAGCCGACTCCTTGCATGTTGATTTGGCTACGTTGAACAAAAAAATTACGAACCATCCGGACGATGCAAAGCTTTATGACCAACGTGCCATTTGGTATCTGCAAAACAAAGACCCCGATAAAGCCCTAGCCGATATTAATCATGCTATTTTGCTCGAACCAAAGAACTCGGCTTTTTATCGCTCCTTGTCTGATGTTTATTTTGCTACGGGTAAGATAAAAAACGCTCAAAGTAGTTTGGAAAAAGCTTCTGAAATAAACCCCAAAGATGCTGAAGCTGTGTTGAAACTTGCCGAATTGTTTTTTTATATGAAGGATTACAAAAAAACATTTGAATTTACCGACAAGGCGCTTAAAATTGATAATTTGAATGCCAAAGCCGATTTTATTAGAGGTATGGCTTTGAAAGATATGGGCGATACGCTCAAGGCGGTGAAGAGTTTTGAGAAAGCTATTGAAAAAGATCAGCAGTACTTTCATGCCTATATGCAACTCGGACTGATGTATTCGGTTAAACACAGTGCGCTGGCAATCGATTATTTTAACAATGCTTTGAATTTGAACCCCAAAAGCATTGAAGCCTTGTATGCTTTGGCCATGTTTTATCAGCAAAATGGTGATTTCAACAAAGCCATTGCCAAATACACTATTATAATTCAAATTGACCCCACCTACAAATATGCGTATTACAACATCGGCTATATTTATTTGGATAAAACAAAATCGTATGACGATGCCATAAAGTATTTTACGGATGCCATTAAATGCGACCCGAATTATGCCGAAGCATTCTACAACCGGGGGTTGGCATTGGAACTGAAAGGCGACATAAAAAATGCCCGGGCCGATTATCAACAAGCATTAAAAATTAGAACCAATTACGATAAAGCCATCGAAGGGATGAACCGCCTCGATAAAGCTTCGCATTTATAGTTTAATTTTAAAATCATCAATATTATGAAAAAACTCTTGGTTTGTTTTTCGTTGTTTTTAATGTGCAGCCTAAGTTTGTTTGCACAAAACCGTATGACACCCGAACTGATGTGGAAATTTGGCCGTGTGAGCGATATGCAGGTTTCGCCCGACAAGAAAACCATTCTTTTTGGTATCACCTATTATAATTTGACCGAAAACAAAGGCAATCGCGATTTGTATATACTGCCTGTTGCTGGTGGTCCTGCTGTGAACATTAGCAATTCGCCCGCAAGCGAGTACAATGGTGTGTGGCGGCCGGATGGGAAAAAGATTGGTTACATCTCGGCAGAAAGTGGCGAACCGCAGCTTTGGGAAATGAATGCCGACGGAACCAACAAAAAACAAGTTGGCCATATCGAAGGTGGCATCAATGGTTTTGCCTACGCTCCCACCATGACAAGTATTTTGTTTATAAAAGATGTGAAACTCGACAAAACCGCCAACGAGGTGTATCCTGACTTGCCCAAAGCCGATGCGCGCATTATCGACGATTTGATGTATCGCCATTGGGATAGCTGGAACGATTTTTCTTACAGTCATATCATTGTTTCGGCTTATGCCGACGGGGTGGTGACCGGTGCTTTGGATATTATGAACACCGAACGTTTTGATTCGCCACTGACACCCGATGGGGGCATGGAACAAATTGCTTGGAGCCCCGATGGAAAAACCATTGCCTACACTTGTCGGAAACTCACCGGCAAAGCCGAAGCCCTGAGCACCAACTCCGATATTTATTTGTATAATCTGGATAAAAAAACAACCTCAAATCTAACGCAAGGCATGCCGGGCTATGATCAGGACCCGGTGTTTTCGCCCGATGGAAGCAAAATTGCCTGGTGTAGTATGAAAACGGCAGCTTACGAATCGGATAAAAAACGTTTGATGGTTAATGATATAAATGCAGGTACGGTGATGGATGTTACGGAGTCGTTTCCGGAGAGTGCTACCAACATCAATTGGAGTGCCGATGGCAAAAGCATTTATTTTTTGTCGTATACCAATGCCACGTGTCAGGTGTTTGCGGTGGATATAGCCACCCTAAAAACTACGCAGAAAACTACCGGAGTGCACGACTACACCGAATTGTTTGCCGATGGAAATTTATTGTTGGGAGTGCAAATGTCGATATCGAAACCTTCCGAGATTTATCGTGTGGATGCTGTAAAAGGCGTTTCGTCGGAAGTGCAACTTAGCTTCACCAACAAAGCCATTCTGGATAAAACCACTATGGGTAAGGTGGAAGAACGTTGGATAACCACTACCGACAAAAAGAAAATGTTGGTTTGGATTATTTATCCGCCCAATTTCGATAAAAACAAAAAATATCCTACCTTGCTCTATTGTCAGGGTGGGCCTCAGAGTGCCGTTAGCCAGTTTTTTAGTTATCGTTGGAATTTTCAGATGATGGCTGCCAACGATTATATTGTGGTTGCTCCCAACCGAAGAGGTTTGCCAAGTTTCGGCCAACAATGGAACGACCAAATTGCGCTGGACTATGGCGGACAAAACATGCTCGACTATTTGTCGGCTATTGACTCTATGGCAAAAGAACCTTTTGTGAATGCCGACAAACTGGGTGCTGTGGGTGCCAGCTATGGAGCCTATTCGGTGTATTGGCTTGCCGGAAATCACCAGAAACGGTTTAAAGCTTTTATAGCGCATTGCGGTATGTTTAATTTCGAAAGCTGGTATGGCACCACCGAAGAAATGTGGTTTGCCAATCACGATTTGGGTGGACCCTATTGGAAAACACCCCGCCCAAAAAGCTACGACTTTTCGCCAAACAATTTTGTTGGTCAATGGGATACGCCCATTCTGGTGATACATGGTGGCAACGATTTTCGTATTCCTTACACCCAAGGTATGGAAGCTTTTGATGCAGCGCAACTGCAAAACATTCCGAGCCGCTTTTTGTTTTTCCCCAACGAAAGCCATTTTGTTTCCAAACCTCAAGATGCGGTGCTTTGGCAACGCGAGTTCTTTCGCTGGTTAGACACGTATTTGAAGTAACAAGTTCATCCAGTAGCAAATAACAAGAAAAACCTGAGAAACTCTTTTCAGGGTTTCGCTGGTTTTAGTGAATACGGAAAAGTGAATACTGTTTTCATAAATTACGTTTTTCATTTAATAGTCATCTGTTTGTCATTAAACAAAATACCATTTCCCGTTTTTTTTAAAGTAGTAAATGCAGCCCAATGCTATTTGTGCCCTATTCACATCTGTGGACACATCACTCCATGCAATTTGTTTTGTTATTACCCACTCAACTAAGAGATTATAAACTTCAAGGCTCATTGTAGGTTTTGGTTTTGTTGAACAGACTTCTTCCGCTGCCCTCGCTATAAAAAATAAATGAGCATGTGCGCTTTTTTCACCAAAAACCACAAATAGCAAGAATATTAGAACAATTCAATCCTTTCATGCCGCCTTTAAAAAAATTAAGTTCCGCTCCACGCATCGGCTTTCACCTTAAGGCTCAAAACAAGGTGGTGACGAATTGCGACCTAGCTAAAGAAATATCTAATACGCTAGAAATCTATTTACTAAAAAGGGAAGTGCCTATTTAATTCTAATTTTTTGACCAATACTAAGCAAGGAAGTTTTTTTGATTCCGTTCAAACTACAAAGCGTATCCACTGTGGTTCCAAATTTTTGCGAAATGGCATACAACGAATCGCCTTTCTTAATTATATAGTATTTGCCATCGGGCGAGATGGTATTTTGTGTTGTGGTGGCATGGCCCACGCTTGTGGTTCTGTTGCCCCCATTGCTCTGCATTTTCTTTAATGCCGAATCGAGTCTGGCTATAGCCAATTTGTCAACAGGCACACGTTTCAGTTGGTCGAGGTTCATGCGTTTGCTAAACAGATACCTGCTGGTGTAATAAGCATATCCGTTGAGTTTATCAATTTTAATACCTGAGGATGACGAATGCAAAAAATAAATGGTATCGTGTGCAGCCTTATAAAATATGGTGGTATGCCCCACGCCGGTGCTGTGCGAATTGCGGCCTTTAAAAAACATCAAGTCGCCCCTTTTCAAACTATCCATAGCCACTTTTTGGCCTAACAAAGCCTGAGCCGGAGAGGCACGCGGCAAATCATATCCGAAAAGCGAATACAGATAGGCTGCAAATCCCGAGCAGTCTAAAGGCCACGAATTGTAAACCCGGCTGCGATAAGGCCGGCCAATAAACAATTTGCCCACCGAAAGCAGGCTATCCATAATGGAATCGCGCGATGAAATAGGGCTAAGGTAGGCCAAATTAAAGAGGCTATTTTGTTGTTTTGAAGTAGAAACGGTGTTGGCTGTAACCGAAGTGCTGTTTTGTTTTTTTGGGATTAAAAACAAAAGCACACAAATCGCGACAACTAGAATCAGTTTTTTGGATTGCACCATAAAATGTTTTCAGATATTAAAAATTATTGCAACAACTTTAACCAACACAAACAAAATATAATTCTATATTTTAAGTAGTTACAACATTACACTATCGTATTACTATGCAAATATAATAGAAATAATTGAAATACCAAATAAATTCGATTCAAAAAATGCCGATTCGATAGGTATCGCTATTCGGCTAAACCGCATCAAATTATATTTAGCCGAGCAAAAAACCAACCGAAAATAGGGCTACATGTATTTCCTCAAACTGGTCCAGGCACCGCCATTATGTACATCCTGAAAACCATTGGAACGCATAATGCCACGTGCAGCACCACTGCGCGCACCCGAAGCACAGCACACAATAATGGGTTTGTTTTTTTTCAGTTTTGGAAGATGCTCCTGCACGTTTTTTAAAGGAATATTGATAGAACCTTTCAAATGTCCTTGTTGAAATTCGCCTTTCGATCTAACATCAATGATGGTGGCACCGCTCAATATAAGTTCACCCAAATCGGTTTTGGGTTTGGAAGAGATGAGTTCTTTTAAAAATTCAAACATTTTGTTTAGGGGACTAGGAGTTTAGACTATTTGACTATTAGGATTAGGTTTATGACTATTGTCCGACAACAGCTTTAACCGTCATTTCGGGCACTGCCAACAATTGTTTTTTTACTTTGCACAATCCGGCAACATGAATCACCGAATCCACACTTTTTTCAGGAAAATCCTTTGGCAAATTTATCATCAAATCAAGGTGGGTTGCCAGTCCTTTTTCGTCGAACTGATGAGTTTGTATTATTTCAATACACTCGGTGGGTATCCCGCGATTATCGCAATATCCTTTAACATAAATACCGGCGCAGGTTGCCATCGAAGCCAAAAAAAGTTCGAAAGGGGAAGGTGCACTGTCATTGCCCCCACCTTCAACAGGTTGGTCGGTTCGCACAATATGGTTTCCCACTTGCGCATTCACTTTTTTGTTGCCGTCGAATGTTACTTTAATTTCCATAATTAATTTTTTAAACAAATTTATCTATAATTTTATCCCAAGCTCAATTTAAGAATAACTTACCTTCGCTTTGGGCATAAATCCTATTTACTTTTTTGCAATGGTTTTTGCTGGATGATTAATGATAGCAGCAAAATACATGGCAAACGAACGATACAAAAAGTGAGTCCACTTGCCAAAGGGTACAATGATTAAAGCCCATTGCGCCAAAATGGTTAGATGCAGCATAAATATCCAGAAATTGTTTTGCAACACATCCAAATCCATAGCCAAGCGAACAGCAAATGCACTAATACCCATTAAAAAAAACCAAATAACAAAAAACCAGTCGCTGGGATGCGACGAAGATGTTTTTTGGCTGCGATTACGCAAACGCCGTATCACAAAATCAAACGTTACAACAAAAATGATAGCGCTGAACACATAGCCCATGGCGATAATAAACAGGCTTTGGGTTCCAAACCAATCAAGAAAAACTGTGGTGAATAAAAGAGCCAAATAGCCTGTTACCAACATCAAATGTTCAAACCACCACAAAGTATCTTTTTTCTCTTCGTCGCATTTCAGCACCCGTTTTTGGGTAAACATGTGAATAAAAAGTTCTTTAATTGCCATAAAGTGCGCCTTGATATCGAATTTCTTCTCTTTTTTCCACACGATGTAATACCACATACGAATGATATTGGGAAACAAAATAAATGCAAAAATACCTGCAATAGAAAACATTTCGAAATAGTGGCCATACTCCAGCCATTGGTCTTGACTATACCCACCCTGAACCGCCACACCGACCACACCGGCTATCACCAACACAAATGCAACAATATATGCGGCCAGATTGCGATACAACAGTCCCGACAAACCAGTCCAATCGTATTTCGATATCAAATACCTTCTTATGGCCATCATCAAATTGCCCGGGTCGGCCTGCCGTGGACAATTGGTTGAACAGTCGCCACAATAATAGCACATCCACGGATCAACCGAAGATTTCAGTTCGTTTTCCAATCCAAGCATAGTGTAACGTATGGTTTTGCGCGGAAACGAATTATCTTTATCGGTGAGCGAACATATTGCCGTGCATGTACCACAACTATAGCATGCACTAAAGTCGCCGGCTCCGAACTTTCTGATATCGTTTGCAAAATCGGGATTTACTTTTGCCATTTTTTGTTTAGTTTTTTCTTTTATAATAATAGTATGCTTCTTTTTCGTCCATGCCGTCGGCCATCACCAAGCTGTATTTGTTCATAGTCATCACATGATACGTTATCAATTCGCTGCTCAATTGCAATTCTTCAACCAACTGTGGTATTGATTTTTTGTTCCCGTCAATAGCAGCCAAAATATTTTTCCATAGCTGCGGAAATTCTTTCATCATCAACACCTCGGTTTCTTTCACTGCTTCGTCGGCACTTCCTTTTTCTCCGATTTCCATTTTTTGCATAAAGCCATCAATCATCGATTCAATTTCACTGTCGGTAAACTGTGCAATTTCAATGGCATTCACTGGGCAAACCGGTGCACAAATACCACATCCGGTACATATAGCTTCGTTCACCGCTGCAATGTGTTTATCGCCAAATTCAATTTCCCTTATGGCAGTGTATTCACACACATCAGCGCATTTTCCACACCAAGTACACAAATCGTTATTAACACGCGCAACAACGGGGTCGAGCGAAACGGTTCCACCTTTAAGCAATGCATTAATTTTGGCTGCCGCCGAAAGCGACGACTGCACCGACTCGCTTATGTTTTTAGGACCCTGGCAGGCACCCCCAATATACACACCCTTGATAACCGTTTCAACTGGTTTTAATTTGGGATGAATCTCGTTAAAAAACCTGTCGCTGCCTATGGGTATCTTAAATTTTTCGGAAATCTGTTTGCTATCCTCGCGGGCCACCATGCCAGTCACCAAAACCACCAAATCGGCTTCCAATTCCAGTTCCTTTTTCGAAGTAAGATAATCTTTCACCTTTAGCAATACCACCTTGCCCGATTGTTCCACCACAGGAGGTTCTTTTTCGTCGAAGCGTATATAGATATCTCCTTGCTTCGACGATTTTTCGTAAAGTATTTCCTGTTTTCCATACGTTCTGATATCGCGAAACAAATGAAATGCTTTTATGTTTTCATACTTTTCGTTCAGTTGCAGCGAGGTATATATTGCCGAAGTACAGCACTGCCGAGAGCAATATTTGTTATCTCCTTTTTTTTGTCTGTTGCCTACACAGTAAATAAAAGCAATTTTCGATATAGTTTTGTTATTATAAAGCAGTTTATCCGGACTCAATTCCATCAGCCTGTTGAACTCAGGCAATGTGATTACATTGGGAACGATATTGTATCCAAATTCTCCGTCAATCGGCTTGTACGAATCAAAACCTGTGGTTACAAGCACCGAACCTACAATAAGTGACAAAACCTCATCTTGCTGATTCAGGTCCAGACTTGACGCATATTTGGCGATAAATTCCGGATCGGCTTTCAATGCTTCAGCATCCACCACCGGAACATCGGGCAGTGCTTCGCCATAGTTCTTATAAATGGCTTTGCGTTTACACAATCCAAAATTAAATTCATCGTTAACCGTAACTTCGCATTCTTCCATGGCCTTTTTTATACGATCTTTATCGGCCTTTCCGTTGATATAACGCGGTTGTATTTTCACATCCACATGAAAATTGCCCAGGCTCCCGGAAGCTTTTTCGATGGTAGCACCTGTAAACAATGTAATGTTTTTATAGCTTTTTACTTCAGCAAATAACTTCGTAACCACATCTTTTCCGGCTTGCCCGGTCATGAAAAGTTTTTCGGTTTGTGCAATACGTCCGCCAACAAAATAATCTTTTTCAACCAAATAAACTTCATTACCCAAACGTGCCAAATCGATGGCAGCTTTCATCCCCGAAACTCCTGCACCCACAACCAAAACAGCTCTTTTAACCGTGATTTCTATATTATCCAAAGATTCGGAATGCGACACCCGATTGATTCCGGCGCGTATCAATCCGGCAGCCTTCACTGTTGCTTCGCGTGGTTTATCCGAATGTGGCCACGAACATTGCTCACGTATGTTTACTTGAACATAGTTTGTGGGGTTAAGTCCGGCGCGGGTAGCCACATTTTTGAAAGTATGCAGATGCAGTTTCGGTGAACACGAAGCCACCACGATAGCATCCAAATTGTATTCTTTGATATCGTTTACCATAGCTTTTTGGTTGGAATCGGCACAGGCAAACATCACATCTTTCGAAATAACCACGCCATCCTCTGCATGAAACATCTTGCCAAGTTCTTCCACATCCACATAATCGGAAATATTTCCGCCGCAATGACAAATATAAACGCCTATTCTTTCTTTCATTTTATTGTATTTTGAAAAGTCATAAGTTTCTACCAAATTTTATTGATTGATTTCATTTGCGATTAAATAACCGGCAACTTCGGTTGCAGCGCATCCTGCCGACAAAATGGAATCGGGAATATCTTTCGGACCGGAAGCTGCGCCTGCTACAAAAACACCTTCAATACTGGTCAGTGCCGGGTTTATCAGTTCGTCTGTTTGTTTCACAAAATTAAAAGCATCCAGTTGCAGTGTTTGGTTTTTAAACACCTCCGAAATTTCCTTATTGGGCAACACACCCACACTCAACACAACCAAATCGTGCTTGGCTTCTTTCAATACACCGGTTGCAATATCTTCGTAACGTACAATCAAGTCGCCTTTACTATCATCATTTTCGCGAATCTTGGCTACTTTGCCTTTCACAAAATTCACTCCCATCGACTTCGATTGCTGGAAAAACTCTTCATACCCTTTACCAAATGCCCTGATGTCGATATAATAAATAGTGATGTCGGCCATGGGCAATGCACCCATTAGCAACTGTGCCTGTTTGATGGAATACATGCAACAGATTTGCGAACAAATAGGATTGTTGCCGCACTCAACACTGCAGGCACGATTCTCAATTGCAGAATCACGGGAGCCGGTGCACAACACATACGCAATATTATCGGGTGATTTACCATCGCCCGGTCGCAACACATTATTGAAAGGCCTTGTGGGTGCTATCAAACGATCCATTTGCATGGAATCAATCACGTTGGCGTATTTATCGTACCCCAATTCAGGTTTGCCCGATGGGGGAAACAATTTATAGCCCGTTGTAACAATCACCGATTTAACGTTGGTTTGAATCTGTTCCTTCTTTTGCGAAAAATCAATAGCATTGGCCGGACAAATCGTGACACATTGATGACATTCGCGGCAATTGCTGCAATCAAGACACCGCATGGTACTTTCTTTCAGCTCGTCTTCAGTGTAAGTGAATTCAACTTCTTTAAAGTCCTTTATTC
The DNA here is from genome assembly GCA_037128515.1 of Bacteroidota bacterium. Taxonomy (GTDB): domain Bacteria; phylum Bacteroidota; class Bacteroidia; order Bacteroidales; family CAIWKO01; genus CAIWKO01. The sequence goes on from JBAXWF010000006.1 coordinate 86,109, forward strand.
TTTCTGCAATCGGTCTAATGATGCCTTCAATAGCAGGTATTTTTTTATCAATATTCGCTTTAATAATTTTTGTTTTATCGATAGTAGGAAGCTTGTCACCGGCTTCAAATTCCTCCGGATTTAATCCCCGAAGATATTTATCCATATAAAAAGCTGCTTTCTTTCCTTGTCCTGCTGCCTCAATAATGGTTGAAGCACCTGTGACACTATCACCACCTGCAAAAATATACAGGTTCGCAGTTTGTAGTGTTTTTTCGTTTACCTTAATTGTACCACCTTTTTTTAGTTCAAGTTCACTAGCAAATATCGATGTGGAAGGTTGCAATCCGATAGCCTCAACAACGAAATCAACATTTTCCAAATACTCTGAACCATCTATTGGAACCGGTCTTCTTCTGCCGGTTTCGTCAGCTTGTTCCAGCTTCATCTTAACCAATTGCACATGCTTTAGTTTACCATTTTCACCTATAAACTTTGTTGGATTCCTGAGAATTAAAATTTCCACACCTTCTTCTTCGGCTTCTTTAATTTCAGGAGCAAAACATGGCATTTCTTCGCGGCTGCGACGATAAACCACCGTTACTTTTGCCGCACCCAATCTGAGCGAAGTACGAGCTGCATCAATAGCCGTGTTTCCACCACCAATTATCATAACTTTTCTCCCACTAAGATCTATTTTTTCGCCTATGTTGGCATCGCGCAAAAAATCGAGACAAGAAACAATCCCTTGGAGCGAAGAACCCTCCACATCAAGCTTGGTGGTATCGTGTGTACCAACCGAAACGAAAATACTGTCAAAGCCTTGTAATTTTAGTTCGCTCAGGTTCTCTATCTTTTTGTTTACTTCAATTTCAACTCCCAAAGCAGTAATGTTCATTATATCTCTGTCCACAATATCTTTCGGAAGCCTGTATTCGGGCAAAGTAAGTTTCAGCATTCCACCGGCTTCAGCAGCTGCTTCAAATATTTTAACTGCGTGACCTTTTAATGCCAAATGATAAGCAGCAGTCAATCCGGCAGGCCCCGAACCAATAACTGCAATTTTTTTACCCGATTTGTTTTCAATGGCAATTGCAGGTGCATCTGGATATTTCTTATAATAATCATCTGTAAAAAACCGCTTGATTTTTCGTATATCAACCGATGTATCTAAATTCGACCGTGTACATGCACTCTGACAAGGCGCATAACAAGCTCTTCCAAGACTTCCTGGTATTGGGATGTCTTCCAGATGAAGTTTCATCGCTTCTGCATATTGCCCGTTTCTTGCTAACGAAATATATCCGTATGGCTTAACTCCACCCGGACATTCATTGATGCAGGGAGCTGAAGTATCGCGTCTGTCGATAGTAGCTATACGCGGATTGGCCAAACTAAACGGTATGTATGCAACCTTACGTCCTGCCAAATTCGTATTATATTCATCGGGGCGAACTTCTGGACAAACCACTTCGCATTCCTGACATCCTGTGCAGGCTTCGGGAATTATATAGCGCGGATTCTTGGTGATATCAACCATAAATTCAGTACCGTTTTTGTTAATCCCATCAATTTCGCTGTTCAGCATCAATGTAATATTTGGATGACGGGCTGTTTCCGACATTTTAGGTGTTGTGATACAGGCAGCACAATCAAGGGTCGGAAAAACTTTACTCAACTGAATCATTTTACCCCCAATTGAGAGTCCTTTTTCTACCAGAAGTACTTTATGGTTCATGTCGGCAAGGTTCAAAGCAGCTTCCTGACCTGCAATACCTCCGCCTATAATTAAAGTATCAAAATTTTTATCCTTTTGGTTCATCTTTAATTTTCTTAAATATTTTTTATTGCACTTGAGGGTTTTCAGCACTTATATCGCCCAGTTCGAATAATATCCGACTAAAATTATCCATGTGGCTCGAAAACGGTTCGGCACAAACGGAACAAATAGCAGCCATACGGATTCGTTTCGGACTAATATTTCGCTCTTTCATCATCGTTTGCGATTCCAGAATTATATTGTTTGTATGTTCGGCACACTTGGGACTGTATGAACATTCGTGACCATCGGCAGCAATAAAAACCCCATCGAACCCTTTTTCAAAAGCATGTAATATCCATTTCGGTTTAATGCCCGACGAACAAGGCAAACTGATAACATATACTGTAGGTGAATAATGTATTTTTCGCAAACCAGCCTGATCAATTCCCGGGTCGGAAATTTTATCGGTAGAAAATACCAGAATTTTTGGTTTAAAATTTTCGTTTGACATACGATGGTTTATTTATTGTTTAATTATAATCAATTAAATAAATTGCTGATTTTATGTTAAAAACATTCTCTTTGATGATCAAAGATTTGGTAAATAAATTCCACTACACATCTTTGTGCTGCTCTTCAACCCCAATAAAGAAAACGTAACCTATAGCTGCAATCAGGCTTTTTTCAAAAATAATCTTGTATAACTGTCTTCTTCTACAATACCCAGAAAATCGTGTTCCATTTTTTCGCACCATCTCGGTATATCATGTTTTGTTCCTTCGTCCGAAGATAATATTTCCATCACTTCGCCCGAATCAATTTCACCAATAGCTTTTTTTGCCGCCAACAATGGACCTGGACATGCTGTTCCTCTTGCATCAACAATTTGATCTGCAGTAATACCTCTCAATTCTTCTGTTGTCATTTTAAAATCTCCTGTTTGTATAAATTAAATAAATAATTGTACTTTACTTTCCGATGCATCGGCCAAAAATGTTGCAACACCGCACACATTCATGTTTGGATAATCTATCATTTCTTCGCGTTTAAAACCCATCAGGTCCATCGACATTTCACAAATATTAATCACAACACCTAATTCTCCTGCTATCTTAAACATTTCGTCGAGAGATGCTACATTTTTTTTCTTCATCAACCCTTTCATCATTGCCGAACCCATGCCCATCATATGCATTTTCGATAGCTTTAGCTTGTTTTTTCCTTTCGGAAGCATCATGCCAAACATTTTACTGATAAGATTTTTTCCTGATACTTTTTTCTTTGGATCGCGCAAAGCAGCAGTGGCCCAGAAGGTGAAAAATAATTTTACCTGCATATCATAAGCAACGGCTCCAGTAGCTATTATCATTGCAGCCAAAATTTTATCTAGGTCACCTGAAAAAACCACCATCGACAACTGGTCCTTGGTTCCTTTTTCGAGCTTTCCAATTTTCTTTTGTAATTCCAATATTTGGTTTTCAATTTCTATACTCATTTTATTATGGTTTTGGTTGCTGCAAAATTAAGTCGTATTTCTATAGCAAACCTTAAATTTGCTATGAGGTTAAACATTTTCTTGTGTGATATTCATCACACTTTCATTATTTTTTTGTACCTTTACCTAATATATTCTATACCTCGAAATGAATACACATAATTGTAAAGATTGTCCTTTTAAATCATCGGCCGAAAAAGTACTTCACGACGATGAATTTATGGTACTTGAAGAAAATAGTGCCCTGGTTACATTTAAAAAAGGTGATTTGATTTTTAAGGAGGGTGCCTTATCAACCAATGTAGCTTTTTTGCGAACAGGTATTGTTAAAATCCACAAGCAAGGTCCTACAAAAGAAAAAATATTACGTATCGTCAAAGCTCCTTCGTATTTTGGAATTCCTACGACTTTTGGAAACAAAATAAATCAATATTCTGCAACATCTATTGAAGATACAACAGTTTGTTTTATCGATAGTACTTTGTTCAGGAATTTTATCCTTGAAAACGGTAAATTTGCTTACGAAGTAATTGTTGAACTCTGCCAAAACGAACTACAAGACTATGAGCGCTACGCAAACCAGTCGCAAAAACAAATTCCTGGTATTGTCGCCGAACGACTGATATGCATGTCGGATACTATTTTTAAAAGTCCCAGGTTCATTTTTCCGCTCACTCAAGGTGAATTGGCCGATTTAGTGGGTACATCGCGCGAAAGTGTGAGCCGCGTTTTATCGGATTTTAGTAATAGCAAAATCATTGAATTCAAAGGAAAGGAAATCACCATTCTGAAACGCGATTCTTTAGAGCAAATTAGCCAAAAAGGATAACGTTAACACGATTTTTCATGTTTGCTACATGAACAAAGCACTACTTTTTTATTGTCTAAATTCCGTTTTATTTGGTTATTTAAATAATTGAGTTATTTTTGCTCAAAATTATAATCTAATTATTCATCAAATCAATTTAAAAATGCAGGAAGAAACAATTGTAAAAATTGCCGACACCGGTTCAAATCCGGCGCCATTAGGTTTGGCAGCTTTTGGGCTGACCACCATTTTGTTGAACATTCATAATGCCGGTTTCTATGGAATGGATACCATGATATTTGCCATGGGCATTTTTTATGGAGGCATTGCACAAGTTATTGCCGGAATTATGGAATATAAAAAGAAAAACACCTTCGGATTTACAGCTTTTATATCGTATGGTTTTTTCTGGATATCTTTAGTTGCATTAATGGTGATGCCAAAATTAGGTTGGGGCGATGCGCCTTCAAAACCCTCCATGGCTTCCTATTTAGGAGTTTGGTGTTTGTTCTCAACTTTTATGCTTATCGGCACTTTTAAACTCAGCCGCGCACTGCAAGTTGTATTTGCTTTGTTGGTAATATTATTTATTTTATTGATAACGGCCAATCTTACCGGCAGCGAATGCATACACCATGCAGCAGGTTTCGAAGGCATTGTTTGCGGCCTTTCGGCATTATATACATCTATGGCGCAACTTATAAACGAAGTTTATGGTAGAACCGTGTTGCCTATAGGTGCTAAAAAATAAATTTTAAGCTCCGTATTATTTAATTATCACTGTTCTCTTATTCGTCAAATTTTTTGGCGTTTCACTATTAGGAAATCACACGGGATGTCTCTAAATAATCGGCTGGGTGGTATGAGGCTTCGCGGTGTGGTGGCCTCTGATGCCGAACCGCCGGCATGTTACCTATTTTAGGCCTGCCCATCGTTTGTTCTTCTCGTTTCCGAATTTTCGAACTGCTATGGAGCAGCTTTTTCCTGGATTGAAGCAGCTTTTTCCATGTTTGAAGCAGGTATTTCCTCGATTGAAGCAGCTTTTTTCCTGTTTCGAGCAGCTATTTCCATGTATCGAGCAGGTATTTCCTGGATTGAAGCAGCTATTTCCATGTTTGAAGCAGCTATTTTCCTGTTTCGAGATGGTAAATGTAATTTTATCCATGCTAAACGGCGATAAAATTAACTGACAATCTTGTCCAGAAATTCGGAGCTTATACAAAGATATCATCGTAGGTATATGGCATGTTATCATCCGTTGCAAATATTTGTTAGGTTATATTTTTAAAAACTAAACCCTACCCCATAAAATGAAAAAGCACCCGCGAGTTGGGTGCCTTTTCATAGTAAACCAAAATCAAGGAAGAAATAGCTTTACACATTCAAAAAAACAGAATGAAAGGATTAAAAGAACTGTTTTGTAAAACTGATGTAAAAGTACAACATTTGGCCGCGCTATGCAAGAACAAATCAGGTAACGGTAGGTTTGAATCAGGTAACGGTAAATTTTTTAGTTTTGAGGCGTTACAAAACTACTTCTTACCCCAATTACATTAAAATAATCGGTCCATCGCACAATGTATGCATACGGAATATCCTTGCGAATTTTCCCTTGAAAAATTAAAGCCAAATAATGGTTTTTCCAATATCCGAAAACCAAATGATAGTGTATACCATACGAAATATCCTCAAAAATAAACGCATTGGCCATATACTTTTTTTTCAACCACTTGGCCACCGACAAACAATAGTTGTAATTTTTATATGCCCCGGCCCAAACTCCATAACCGTCTAAGGTACATAAATTATTGCGGTTTCCGTTTATACAATACAGGCGTATGGCTGGGGTAACGCGGCACACATTGGTTGGTGGTGAAACCTTGTAGGCATACAAATCGGGAATATCATATTTTATAGGCGACGTTATCGTGCCATCGGGCGTTTGCACCGAACTGCTATCTTTATAACTGATGATAACCGGTTTGGGTTTACTTTCGGTATTGCGTTTCATAAGAAAAGATTTATTGCCATCTTTATAATCTTTAATGGTATTATTAATGGACAAATAGCCGCTCACACCGGTGGCTAATGTTGAATTTCGCGAAGCATCCACCCTGGGTTTGTTCGCATTGTTCACTGTTGATTTTTCATATTTGCCAACATGGCTCGAACTCTGCGATTGATAGGTGGGCTTGCTGTATGATTGCGTTTGCTGAATCGGTTGTTGTTGATAGGTAGGTTGCACTTGTTGTTGCACCTGCATGGTGTTTGTTTGCTGTACAGGCTGCACATTATACGAACCCGTTTGTTTTTGATAACTCTGCCCCGACGATTGACTACCAGTTTGCTTTTGCACTGTGCCTTGGCCAAAAAGAAATGCCGGAACCACTATACTTACCCATAGAAGTACACTTGTTTTCATAACGATTCAATTAATTAATTGTTATTGTATTGTATCAATAATCGCTCCACAATTAGCCTTGCATTTGTCTTAATTTCATAATTGCCCATCAAATATACAAAAATTATAATAACAAATCAGGTAACGGTAGTATTATTTAAGTTAACGGTCAAAATAATGCTATTGGTTGCGGTGTGTTTTAGCAGAATTATAGTAATTTTACTTTATTATTTATAAAAAACACCCGTATGATTGGTTCGCTAGTAAAAATAATGTGTGTGCCGGCATTCCTATTTCTGCTTGCGTGCCCTGTAGTACTTTCGGCACAACAAAAAACCGATTCAGTACAAACCTATAGCAAGTATATAGGCACAAAAGTTGATACGGCTTGGAACAATTTATACGATGTGTGGCGCAGCAACTTCTTTTACGACTGTTTATCAAAAAGCAACATTCACATTCGTTGTGCACAATGCGACGGTGTTTTTATGTTGATTGATTTTCAAATCAACGACAAAGGTTTTATTACCAATTATCGCATTGTAGACCAAGATATGTGTGGCGACGATTTCACCGAAAAACTCCTAAACTGTTTTCTGATGTATTTTCTCACCATCGATTTTCCGAAGGAGTTGCGAAATATGATACTAGAGGTACATTTGGGCACATCATTAAAATGTTAAAAAGTAAGATGAAACGCATAGGAATTTTATCCGACACGCATTGTTATTTACATCCAAAAACATTTAGTTTTTTTTCTGACTGCGATCAATTGTGGCATGCCGGCGATATAGGCAATCTTGAAACTGCAAACAAACTTTCGGATTACAAACCGATGGTGGGTGTTTATGGTAACATTGATGGACAAGAAATCAGAGCTAGTTACCCTGAACATCGTGTTTTTTCGGTTGAGCAAAAAAAAATCCTGATAATTCATATTGGTGGCACACCAAAAAAATATGATGCTCACGCCAAAAAACTAATTGAAATTGAAAAACCCGATATATTTGTTTGCGGACATTCGCATATTTGCCGCGTGCAATATGATACCAAAAACCATCTTATGTATATCAATCCGGGCGCGGCCGGAAAATTCGGTTTTCATCTAAAAATTATATTGCTCCGTTTCATTATCGATGGGGCGGATTTGCGCGAAATGGAAATCTTAGAACTTAACAAACACGATTTAACGTAGTCTATCGTTGGAACGCACCAGTTTTTCATCCTTGCGAATGGCCCTGTTTGCCAAAACCAGAAATATTAGCGGAACTAAGGCGATATAGGCTGCAGCATCATAAGTGGCAACTGCATCAACACTTTTTGTAACTGTGCCAGCTGCATAAAACAAAGCCAAAATAAATCCAATATGTGCCAACACCAAAATGCCGGTTATTTTAATCTGCAAAACACGTTTCTTATACAGAAAAATGGTAAGCAACACGGTGATGATAAGCAACACAACCGCAATAATCAAAGGAATGGTACTATTGCTGTTGCCGTTGGTAATTTCCAAAAGCGAAAACGAATAGACCATGCCATTGGCCGAAAATTGGGCTACAGGGAAGAAAAATAATAATACATAAGCGATAACAACCACTAATAAATAAAGACTTTGAATACGTTGTAGCATATCTTTTTTCTGCAAAAATAATCAAAGGTTTACGAATAATTATAAAAATTTTCAACTTGAACAATTCTAAATTTTGTATTTTTACATATTGTTTGGTTTTCCACACTAGGCATGGCTAACTATTGAACATTTGAAGAAAAGTATTCTGATCGTATTTTTTTTATTTATATCGGGCTACCTTGTGGCTCAAGATGTTCATTATTCGCAATTTTATGCAGCGCCACTCAGTCTCAATCCATCAAATGCGGGCTTAATTAAAGGCAAATTTCGGGTAGGATTGAATTCAAAGAGTCAGTGGAGTTCTGTAACGAAACCCTATCAAAATATTTCGGCTTATTTCGATATGCAATACCTCAAACGCAAATATCGTAAAGATGCTTTTGGCATTGGAGTGGTTTTGGATGCCGATATAGCCGGCGATTCAAAGTTCTCAACCATTTCAACTGGGGTGGCACTTTCGTATATCAAATCGTTTTCGCGCAAGAACAACAATTTTTTTTCTGTTGGGCTTATGCCTTCGTTGGTGCAACGCAGCATAAATTTCAGTAAATTGTATTACGACAATCAGTATAACGGAAGTCAATATGACCCCACAATCGATCCGGGCGAGCAATTCAATCGGCGAAACTTTTTGTATTTCGATTTGGCAGTTGGCATGCAATGGTACTACCAGTTTTCGCGCAAAACAATTTATAATGCTGGTCTCACCATATCGCACATCACCCGTCCGAAAATGAGTTTTATGGACAATAAAGAAATTAAACTTGATGCCAAATACACCTTGTATGGCCAGGCAAGCTATTCGGTTGGAAACGACTTGGACCTCAATCCATCCATGCTACTTTCGTTTCAGGGGCCCTATGCCGAAGTAATTTTGGGAACACTTCTAAAATACAATAGAAGTACGCAATACCGAAACTATACTGCTATCAACCTGGGGCTGTATATGCGTTATGCCGATGCTTTAATCGTTGTTGCCGGGTTCGATTATTACAATATCAACTTTGGTGTTAGTTACGATATTAATTTATCGCGACTTAAACCGGCCAGCAAGGTGCGCGGCGGGTTCGAACTTTCGGTAAATTATATTTTTAATAGAAACAAATACGTTAGAAAAAAAGAAACTCCTTGTCCAATTTTTTAAGTATGATGAAAAAACTTGGTTTACATAAAATACTGCTGTTGCTGCTATTCTTTCTTTGTTTCGCATATAGTAAAAATGCTTCTGCGCAGGATTATACCGAAAGCATTCAGATTGGCGACGACGCATTTAATAATGGCGATTTTTACACTGCTTCGCTTTACTACAATAACGCGCTTTGGTTCGATTCAACCGATATGAAACTGGCGTATAAATGTGCCGAAGCGTATCGTTTTTTCAACAACTATCAAAAAGCCAAACAATGGTATCAATATGTATTAAACAATAATGCAAAAGGCGAACTGCCATTAACAAAGTTTTGGCTTGCCATGATGGAAAAATCGACCGAAGAATATACGCATGCTGTTATTCACTTTCGTGCCTATTTTAACGAAAACAAAAACAAAACCGACGATTATTTCACCAAAAAAGCCAAAGTGGAGTTGGAAGCTTGCCAAGAAGCACCCATGCTGATTGCGAATAAGAAAAATGTGATGATTGAACATTTAAATGATGGCAACATCAACACGCCCTATTCCGAATTTAATGCCTTTCAGTTGAGCGACACGGCTCTAGTATTTTCGGCATTGCGTCCCATTTTTTCGGGCGATTTCGATACCTATATTTCCAACGGCTACATTTCAAAAATATATATTTCGAAAGCTACAAACGCAGGCTGGTCGCAAGCCAAAGAAATTGACCCGAAAATTAACGACAAAGAAAACCACAACGCCAACATCTGTTTTTCGGCCAACCGTGATAAAGCGTTTTTTACTCGTGCCAAATCAACCGAAAACCAAAATTTGCAATCCGAGATTTTTTTGTGCGAAAACGAAAACGGCAAATGGCAAAAAGCAGTTAAATTGCCGAATAAAATTAATATGCCGGGCTACACCACAACGCAGCCGTTTTATGTTGAAGGCGAAAGTGAAAACATTTTGTTTTTTGTTTCCGACCGTCCGGGGGGTATGGGAAAACTCGATATTTGGTATAGCATTATCAAAAACAACGAATTTCAAGACCCCATCAACTTGGGAAGCATCATCAACACGCCGGGCGACGACATCACGCCTTTTTATCGCAATGCAAATCAAACCCTCTACTTTAGCTCCGATTGGCTCAAAGGTTTGGGCGGTTTCGATGTGTTTTATGCGGTTGGAAAGTTTAATAGTTGGACCACCCCAACCAACATTGGGTATCCAATAAACAGCTCAAGCAACGATTTGTATTTTACGGTGAACGAAATTGACAACGACGGCTATTTTACTTCAAATCGTCCGGGCTCGCTTTTCATAAAAAGTGAAACCTGTTGCAACGACATTTATTCTTACGAATGGCAAGATACTGTTACACAAAAAACGCTTGTTTCTAGCGTTATTCCGAAAAAAGATACCGTAAATATTGAATCGACCATCAAGCTGATGTTGCCGCTCACGCTTTATTTTCATAATGACGAACCCGACCCGAAAACAACGGCCATAACCACCAACAAAAACTATCAAACCTTGCTCAGCGATTATTATGCAATGAAAGATACGTACAAAACCGAATATGCAAAAGGGCTTTCGGGTGCTGCTAAAGTGAAAGCCGAAAAGGATATAGAAGATTTTTTTGAGAATTATGTTGCCAAAGGTTTCGCCAACCTGAAACTGTTTGCCAAACTTTTGCTCACCGATTTAACCAAAGGCAACAGTGTGAAAATAAAAATTAAAGGCTATTGCAGTCCGCTCACCACCACCGAATACAACTTGAGCCTTGCCAAACGCCGCATTGCATCCATCATAAATTTCTTGAAACAGTTTCACGAAGGTGTTTTTATTGAGTATTTGAACGGAACGGCTGCCAACAAAGCAAAACTAGTGATTTTGGAAGAACCGCTGGGCGAATCGACCGCCAGTGCTTTGGTGAGCGACAACCCCAACGACAAGCGTAACTCCATTTACAGCCGTGCGGCTGCTTTTGAACGCAAAATTCAAATCATCATGTATCAGTCGGAAACCGGCCAAAACAACATTCCCAAACTGCCACAAATTCAGTTTACCGATACCATTCACGATTTTGGTGTGGTTGATTTCGGCACCAAAGCCGCTTGGGTATTCAAATACAAAAACACCGGCAACGATGATTTGATGCTAACGGGTGTGGAAACCAGTTGCGGATGCACTGCCGTGGATTGGAGCAAAGAACCCGTGCGGCCGGGCGGCTATGGCGAACTGCTCATTATTGTAAACTCAAACGAAGACACGGGGTTTAAAGACGAAACCGTTACAGTGTATTCGACCACGGCGCGCGGCAAAAATGTGCTCACCATTCGGGCCAACATTATTCCCAAAAAATAATTTGTTTGAAAACAGTTGCTTTGGTTTCATTCGGAATTTTTTTATTCTTTTTGCAAATTTCATGCACCAATCCTCAGCATAACACGGCATGCTGTTTACATAGTTTGCTGGCAAAACCCACCCTGCGCACCCCCCTATCGTGCATAGAAAAGCAAATGCTAGCGCTGGGTTTGGTTGATATAACCACTATTGACAGCAGCTTGAAAATCGATATCAAATATTCAACCCTCGACAATTTCTTGAAAATTGATTTCTATGGCGATTTCAACAAGGCCTATCTTCAACCCGAGGTGGCAGGCAAACTTGCCTGTGCACAAGCGTTTCTTCATGAGGTTCATCCCGACTATTCCCTCATTATTTTTGATGCCGCCCGCCCACTTGCTTTTCAGAAAATGATTTGGGATTCGTTGAAAATGCCTGCTTGCGAAAAAGGCAAATACGCTTGCAGCCCCAAAAACGGTTCGCTTCACAACTTTGGCGCCGCAGTGGATTTGAGCATTACCGACAGCACGGGCAAATTGCTGGACATGGGTTGCAGCTACGATTTTTTTGGACCCCTAGCCTACCCTGTTCAAGAAACGCAACTGCGCAACCAAGGCCTGTTAAGCCAAACCCAAATTGACCATCGCAAACTCTTGCGTGCTGTGATGAGCCGGGCCGGTTTCTTCAATATCCAAACCGAATGGTGGCACTTTAACTCCTGCACCCGGGTGGAGGCTATGGGCAAGTATAAAAGGATTGAATAGGAAAGGGGGAGGAAAAAAAAGCGCGAAGCTTTTTTTAGGTGTTTAGGGTTTTTGACATTAGGCATTTATGGCTTTAGGAAAGGAGAGGCAGTGCATCATAAAATAGAACGGTTCGAGGTTGGAGTCTCGGCCAAACAGGGTAGATATATTCATTATTAAGTGTATTAAATAACACTACTTCCTTTTTAATATTATTTTGGCTAATAACTACAAAAGACCAAATTACGAGAGCCTACAAGAAAATGGAATTTGCCCATAAGAAATTGGGGCATCATACTGAATCAATTTTTGATTATTTTTGGAACTAGATTAAAATGGTGATGAAATCAACTTTTTAGTTTACACACTTTATGGGATAGTGTCCCAATATCCAAAAAATAACACTAATATAGCAGTCCTGCCCTGACGCTTTGCATTGTTTTTTCTTCGGAACTCAATATGGGTTTTCAAGAACTCAATATGGGTTTGTCGAAACTCAATATTGGTTTTCAAGAACTCAATATTGTTTTGTCGGAACTCAATATTAGTTTTCAAGAACTCAATATTGTTTTGTCGGAACTCAATATTGGTTTTCAAGAACTCAATATGGATTTGTCAGAACTCAATATTGGTTTGTCGGAACTCAATATTAGTTTTCAAGAACTCAATATTGGTTTGTCGGAACTCAATATTAGTTTTCAAGAACTCAATATGGGTTTGTCGGAACTCAATATTGTATCCATGAGAAAATTTATTCTGCGGCAGCACGCATAAATAGGTCCCAATTACGTTATACAGTAGTTAAGCAAAGCGTATATCAAAATGAAAATCAGCATAATTTTGAACACCCATTACGATGTCAATCATCAAAAGGACCTGGTGGTGCTTTTGCACAAACACCATTAATACCCAGTTCTGCCGAGGCTCCAACCTCGAACCGTTCTATTTTATGATGCACTGCCTCCCCATTCCTAAAAACCTAAAGTCTACAGTCTAAACGCCTAAAGCCTAAATGCCTAAAGTCTATAGTCTAAACCCCTAATCATGAAACAACCAACCCACCCCAAAATTAAACGTTCTATCCTGCATAGGATAATGCGGCACCGTAAAATTATCATACCCTATCACACCACTCAAAAAATTGCAAAGTTTCACATAGGCTCGCAAACGTTTCACCTTAAAATTCAGAAAAACATCGGCAAACAAATAATTGCCCACCTGCGCCTGATTTTGGAGATAAAAACTGCGTAGTGCCGGGTTATAAGCATCAGCATAATAGCGGGTGTTATACATCAAATCAACCCCCAATTGAGCAAACAGTGCCTTTTTAAACAAATGCGTCCCAAAAAAATACGATTGCATAGCCACCAACTGCGGCGTGCGCAACAAAGCATTTTTGTCATTAAATTGATACGCCACTTTGGTGTCAATTTCAAACTTGCCCATCACAAAATTTTTACTCACATAAGCCGAAAACACCTGTATGTAACCACCCACAAACTGTTTGGGGCGCGCGTTGGCATCCATATACACATGGTTATACAAATTATAATAGTCCACTCCCACGCTCAATCGCTTGTAGGAGTAATTAAAACCCACGTATGCGATTTGCTGTTTCAGCCAATCAAAGTCCCACTGATAATATTTTGAATAATAATGCTCCAAAAACCAGTCAGGCCGGGTTTTGCTAAAAGCCCCTTTTAACTCTATAGTCCCAAAACTCTTGCCTGCCTTTTCAAATTTCTGCACCGCTGAAGCCTGCACCAAAAAATCATTTTTATAAATATCAAACAACACCCACTCGGCGTTCACCCCCACCGCCAAAGTTCTGTAAGGCATAGCAGTTAACCCCAATGCCGGTTTTAGCACATTAATAAAATAGTTTCCGTTCATCTGATGCACCTCCGTGTAGGCATGAGTGATTTTAGCAACATAGCGCACCCTACGGGGCGTATTATCCCTGCGCAATTCGGTGTTGGTCCATTCAAGCGAATTTTCAATAGCATAAAACATCACCGAATCGGCACAATACCCCGTATCAAACGGAATAATTGGAAAATAGCCCCCATTCAATTCGGCATCCGTAAACCGTTGCGAAAGCTTCTTAAATGAAAAAGTATGAATCAATCGCCCGTAGTTATAGCTCTTAGCAGCTGGCACCGAATCATTCTTTCTGTCAGCCGAATCCCTTTCAAACGAATAATACTGTTTCAAAACCACCGCCGATTCTTTCAATTTATTCCCCCCAGCCAACAAAAAATACGATGGCGAAGCCGTACTAAAACCCTTACGGTAATTCAAATAAATCGTATCATTTTGCAGCCCACCATTTTCTTGCACCTTAATTCGGTTGTAAATATAATTGACATAAACACCGTATCGTTTATTCGTGGTTCTATAAAACGAAAAAACCGAAACCGAGTGGTCGCTCGCCGCCTGCTGAAAACGGTCGCGCCCGGGCGCCCCCACAATTTGATAATTCACACCCAAAAACACCTTATTTTTTATGCTGTGCAGATGCGTAACATGAAAAATATGTTCCTTTTTGGTTCCAATCGTGTAAAACAAATCCGTGAAAGGCACCAACGAAAAATAAAAATTCTTATCCCCCCCAGCCGTCATATAAGGGTCGAAAGCATGAATACCATACGAAAAACCCGTTACAGCACTTTTGCTAAACACCAAATTATGCGAAGCCAATCCGGTGTTTCCAGCGTTTGCATTAAAAAAGTACACTTTCTTTATTGGGTCGTTATGCTGAAAATAATTCAAACTCGTATCCATATTCACTTCATCCCTTTCCGGATACACCGTAGAATCTATTTTTTGAATTGAAAAACGCACCACTTTTATCGAATCATGTTTCGTTAGTATCGAATCGCAAATTTGTGCAAACGAACAAACCGGCCCAGCGCAAACCAAAACAACAAGAATAAACTTAAGTATTTTCATACAAATTTCAGAATATGCAAAGTTAAAAAACTTTACGAACTAGGTGTTAAAACTAAAAATCAAAATGAATGAATAGAGCGAAGAACGGTATAGGTACAAATAAAAAAAGCTGCCCTTGCGAGCAGCTTTAATTAAAATTTGGCAACGACATACTTTCCCGGAACTTACTCGAGTATCATCTGCGCAGGTGGGCTTAACTTCTCTGTTCGGAATGGGAAGAGGTGAACACCACCGCAATTGTCACCATAATATCTTAAATATGAATAAGACAATAATGGAGAGAAAATACAATAATAAGTTTAAACGATAGAAATCAGCAAACAGAAAGTTACGGATAATTAGTACTGCTTGGCTTTGACATTACTGTCTTTACACCTGCAGCCTATCAACGTGGTAGTCTTCCACGATCCTTAAAGGAAATCTCATCTTGAGCTGAGTTTCGCACTTAGATGCTTTCAGCGCTTATCTCATCCAA
>JBAXWF010000060.1:0-24398 GCA_037128515.1 Bacteroidota bacterium
GTTGACATTGTAACAAAACCAGTTGACATTGTAACAAAACCAGTTGACATTGTAAGAAAACCAGTTGACATTGTTACAAAACCACATGGAAATGTACCAAATTCATTTTGTTCTTGTATAAACTAAAATGGTTTTGAGCGTGGTAAGCAGATTGTGGAGAGTGAAACTGTAAATCCTTTTTACACAATCCTATTCATACTTCCTCAACATCGATTCAATCACGCTCAATGAAGATAAAATCACGTTCTTTAAACTGCGGGGCACTATGTTTAAAACGTGGGACACCGCTCATGTAAAATGATTGACTTCTTTTACTTTCTCTTGCATGAAGATTTAAAAAACGATGGCTAAAAACCCCTGACAAGAAAATAATAATCCGCAAAAAATCCTTCTTCGTTCTTCATTAAAAAACAATTATACCCCCCCTGACGATTGCCGATTCCCGTCTCCTCTCCCTACTTCCCTTTCAGCATCCTCTCCAGTTCATACATTTCGTCGCGCAAGCGGGCGGCTTCCATAAAATCGAGTTCTTTAACAGCCCGGCCCATTTTCAATTTCACCTGCGAAATGTTTTTCTGCAACTGTTCTTTGCTCATATATTGCATCACTGGGTCGGCCGCAAAATTTATGGTGTTGGTCTCCACATAGGGTTTGCCGTTCCCGTTTTTGGCGCTGCCCGACTGCCCCAGCACCGTGTCAAGGCCCTTTATAATTTGCGTAGGCGTTATATTGTTTTCAATATTGTATTTTATTTGCTTATCGCGACGGCGGTCGGTTTCGTCAATAGTGCGCTGCATAGAGTCGGTCACCTTGTCGGCATACATTATCACTTGGCTATTGATGTTTCGTGCAGCACGGCCAGCCGTTTGCGTTAGCGCACGTTCCGAGCGCAAAAACCCCTCTTTGTCTGCATCCAAAATAGCCACCAGCGACACCTCCGGCAAATCCAAACCCTCGCGCAACAAGTTCACCCCCACCACCACATCAATTTCGCCCGTACGCAACTCGTGCAAAATCTCCACCCTTTCCATTGTGTCCACCTCCGAATGAATGTATTTGCACTTGATCCCCAATTTACTCATATATTTGGTGAGCTCCTCAGCCATTTTTTTGGTCAGGGTGGTCACCAGCACCCGCTCGTTTTGTTTCACCCGCAAATCAATTTCGTTCAGCAAATCGTCAATTTGATTCACGCTGGGTTTCACCACAATCACCGGCTCAAGCAAACCCGTGGGCCGCAGCAATTGCTCCACCACCACCCCCTCGCACTGCTGCAACTCATAGTCGGCGGGTGTGGCACTCACAAAAATAATGTTGCTCAGCATGTGTTCAAACTCGTCGAACTTCAACGGACGGTTATCCATAGCCGAAGGCAGCCGAAATCCATATTCCACCAAGGTTTGCTTGCGCGAACGGTCGCCGCCATACATGGCGCGAATTTGCGGAATGGTAGCATGACTTTCGTCTATCACCATCAAAAAATCATCCGGAAAACAATCCAACAAACAAAACGGCCTGCCACCCGGTTTTCGCCCATCAAAATAGCGCGAATAGTTTTCAATCCCCGAACAATAGCCCAACTCGCGCATCATTTCCAAATCGTAGCCCACGCGGTCTTCAATTCGTTTCGCCTCCAAATTCTTGCCCAATTCCTTATAATACGCCACATGCGCAATCAAATCCGCATGAATATCGGCAATCGCCTTCTTCATTTTATCTTGCGAAGTAATAAACAAATTGGCCGGATAAATAGAAATAGCATCCAGCTTTTCGCGAAAGCGGCCGTTCACCGGTTCAAACGTTTCAATACTTTCAATTTCATCGCCAAAAAAACACACCCGAATACAAATATCGGCATAAGCCGGAAAAACATCAATAGTATCGCCTCTCACCCGAAAATTTCCCCGACCAAACGTTAAGTCGTTGCGCGAATATAAAATATTCACCAAGGCCTGCAAAAACAGTTTAATAGGCACCTTATCGCTTTCGCGGATGTGGATAACACTGTTGGCAAAATCCTCGGGATTGCCAATGCCATAGATACACGAAACCGACGACACCACAATAACATCGCGCCGCCCCGACAACAACGATGAAGTGGCACTCAAGCGCAATTTTTCAATTTCATCGTTAATCGAAAGGTCTTTTTCTATATACGTATTCGTCACGGGCAAATACGCCTCGGGCTGATAATAATCGTAATACGAAATAAAATACTCCACCGCGTTGTTCGGAAAAAACTGTTTAAACTCGCCATACAATTGCGCAGCCAGCGTTTTGTTGTGGCTCAGCACCAGCGTAGGCCGCTGCACTTGTTCAATCACATTGGCAATCGTAAAGGTTTTGCCCGAACCCGTCACTCCCAGCAAAATCTGCGCTCGGTCGCCGCGTTCAATACCCTCGCAAAGCTGTTGTATCGCTTCGGGTTGGTCGCCCGTAGGCGAATATTCCGATGTTAGTTCAAGCTTCATGTGCCTAGTTGCTTTTCTTTCTAACCAAGCATTCGATAGCATAATGGTCCGAATTGGTCGACACCATGCTAGTAAAATTAGCCGAAGCCAATGTTTTAGACAAAAACACATAATCAATCCGAAACGATGGAAAAATCTCTGTGTATGTATGCCCATATCCCGAACCCGACTCGGTAAACGCATCGTGCAAATTGCGCGTCAACTGATGGTAGGCATACGAAATAGGCGTATCGTTCAAATCCGTACAAAAAATCACTGGATACGGCGATGTTTTAATATGATTCGCCACTATATCCACCTGCATCGCCCGTTTCAAAAACGCGCGTTTCATCAATCGCAAAATCCGCATCGATTTGTTTTTCAAATCAGGCTCGTTGTTGGCGGGTGTCAACATCAATTTTTCAGTAAACTCATAATCCGAATAGTTAAAATGAATTGATTCAAAATGCGCATTATACACTCGCAGGGTATCCTTCCCCACCAAAATATCCGTAAAAATACACAAATTGGTTTTGGCATTCGGAAAATCAATTCGCCCTTTGTTCACAATCGGAAACGAAGTGAAAGTGGCAATGCCAAACTGATTCATATTGCGCGATGTCACCGTAAATTCGGCATGCACATTTCGCGCTTTCTGAAACGTTGTGATGGTGTCCATGGTTTTAAACCGCCCACTCAAATCGTTAACAAATTCCTGAAAACACATAATATCGGCTCCTTCCTTCTGAATAAATTTAAAAATACTGTTCCGCTTTTCGAAATTCGGTTCCCAGTTTTTTTTATAATTATACAAATCGAAATTGCGCACATTATACGACAACACTTTAAAATACCCATCGCCATCCTTCACTGCCACCTTAGCATGATATTGCCATGAAACACTCAAATAACCATATCCGGCCACAATTGCAACGAACGAAAACAATGCAAATTTCCATCGGATTAACACCCACACAAGAATAAAAAACAAGTTAACCGCAATAATGTAGGGGTAAGCCAATCCGGCAAAAGCCGGCAACCAAAACTTTGCAGGACTAACATAAAACGAAATGTAGGCAAGCAAAAGCGCAACAACAGCAATAAAATTAATGCCCAAAAGCACCTTAAGCCAAAAGCTTGATTTACGTTTACTTTTTGCCATTTTTCCTTTTTTCTTTCGCCTACTTACTTCTTGCTTTCCTTAAACAACAACTCTTTATCATCCTTGCTCAAACTCTCGTAGCCCGATTTTTTTATTTTATCCAATATACTGTCAATTTTCTGCTGATGCAGTTTCTTGTCATAATTGTATTGATCATCCGTTAACGGTTTTTTGTACGAATACGTGGCCTTCATTTTTGGTTTTGCCTTTGGCTTAAACAATTTTTTAATGGGATTTAAAAATTGTTTTGCAATCACCCCTTTCTTCAAAGCCAGAATATACACCAATCCAAAAAACGCGCCCCCCAGATGTGCAATATGCCCACCGGGGTTATCTTTTTCAATACTCAACAAATCTAAAACCACGAAAGCCACAGCAACCCACTTAAATTTTATTTGGCCAATAAATAACATCCTCACGTTATAGTCAGGAATGTAGGCTGCAATAGCCACAATAATGGCCAATACAGATGCCGAAGCCCCAAAAGCAATTGAAAAAGGAACCACCAAAGCAAAAGCCGGAAACAAATTGTAAGCCGCAATATAAAAAGTCGCCCCAACCAAACCACCAAGAATGTAGGTAATCAGGAGTTTCTTACTTCCTAGATATTCGGTAAAAATCACTCCGCCAAAGTACAACATCAACATATTGAAAAACAAATGCCAAAGGTTTTCGTGCAAAAACATATAGGTAAACAAAGTCCAGGGTTTTTGCAATAACAAATCAAGGTTCGATGGAACAGCAAGCCAATAGTTCATAATCGTCATGGTATCGCTGCCAGTTTGTAACGGACTCACCTGGAATAAAAAGAAGAATAATTTGACCAAATTAACCAAAAGGAATACCAGAATATTGATAATGATAAGCCGCGACAACATTGATTTGCCAGTAAAAAACCGCTTTATTCCATCGAGGGGCGAAGCCGGTCGCCGATCATAATGCTGATTCTGATTATTGAAATTAAAATTTCTAAAATTACTGTTGTCCATAAAAATTGTTTCTTTTGGCCTTTCGTTGCCATATTTTTATCAATACAAAACCGAACAACATTCCACCCAAATGCGCAAAATGTGCCACATTGTCACCGGCCGCACCGTAAATACCTGAACCCAGTTCCAATAAACCGTAACCCAACACCACCCATTTGGCTTTAACCGGAATAGCAAAATAAATATAGATTAGCGAATTCGGGAACATCATACCAAAGGCTAACAAAATACCGAAGACAGCACCCGAAGCACCCACAACAGTTGGGGCATTTAGCAAATCAACTTTGTATTGGTTAACGAAATCGGTCGATAGATTTAGTGCTCCCGTCATATTTGTATTTACAATTGAATTGTAATGCTGAATAAAAAGCTTTAGCGGTTCGTACGAGCCATCAATCTTCCCCGAATTTAGCAAAACAGTCAACTGCTCGTGGCTGGGATGACTCAAATAAACGTTAACAGCTTCCAGTACCGGACGCAATTCAAAATAAATTACGATATACTGAATTAAAGCAGCACCAATGCCGGTAACAAAATAGTATATCAGAAATCGTTTGGGCCCCCACACGTTTTCTAACACATATCCAAACATCCACAAAGCAAACATATTAAAAAAAATGTGTGAAAAATTGGCATGCATAAACATATAGGTGATTAGCTGGTATGGTTTAAATTTATCGGCTGCAAAATAATGTAACCCCAACACATCCGATAAATCAATCTGAAACGCTTGTCCAACTGTGATGCTCGCCAAAAAGAAAAGCCCGTTAATTATCAGCAAGTTTTTGACCACCGGCGGCAAAAGCTTGAAACCCGTGGGTCTATATTGTTCGTAAGCCATTTGTTAGTTTTTAGTTTTATCTATCAGTTTATCTTTATTCAAAGTCTACTTCAATTTCTTTTCAATTTCGTCGAGTGCCATAACAAACATTGTTTTTCTTCCCGAAGGCGATGTTTCGGGCATGGCACTCGAAAACAAATCGCCTACCAACGATTGCATTTCTTCTGTTGATAAATTACGCGAAAATTTCGAAGCCATGTTTTTAGCCAACGAACGCGCCAAATTCATTTTTTTATCATAATGAGCATCCAATTGATTTTTTTTGAAACTCTCTAACAAATGCTCAACCAAATCCTTTGCATCCTGATGTTCGGCATCTGTAGGCAAACCGTTTACCACAAAAGTGTTTTGTCCAAAAGATGCTATATCGAAGCCCAGCAACCTGATTTCGTTTAACAAATCGCTTATTGATTCGGCATCCGATGGGTTTAATGTTATGGTTTGCGGAAACAACAATTGCTGACTTGATGGCTTCTGATTTTCGATACTTTTTAGCAAGCGTTCATAAAAAATTCGTTCGCGGGCATTGGCTATATCAATAAACATCAACCCCGACTTTATCGGCGTAATAATATACTTTTTACCAAACATAAAAAAAGAAACCCCAGTTATTTCGTCATATATTTGGGGTTCTGTTTTCTCAATGCTATTAGAATTGGTGTCTACAGTTGAAAAATTATGCTCAATATTATAGAGTTTTTCCCAGTTTTGCAGGTTTTTATCTTTGGGGGCATTATATAATCCACCAGCCTTTTGGTTGGTGTTATTCTGAAAAGGATTGTAATCGGGGTTAATTTTAACAGAAGGCATTGCCATTTGTCGATTTTCATCAATAATGCCAAAGTCCAACGCTTTGTCGATATCGAAATCGATGCTGGGAGTGATACTGAATGAACCAAAAGATTTGCGAATCGTGGCTTTCATGATGCCGTATAGTGTTTTTTCATCGAGAAACTTTACTTCGGTTTTGGTTGGATGTATGTTGACATCGATGTTTTTGGGATCCACAGTCATGTAAATGAAATACGATGGAAAAGTGTGCTCGGGTATCATTTCGGCGTAAGCTTTATCGATGGAGTGATGCAGGTAGGGATGCTTGATAAAACGGTTGTTGACAAAAAAATATTGTTCGCCACGGGTTTTGCGTGCAAATTCGGGTTTGCCGATGAAGCCGCTGATGGTGACTACGGTAGTTTTTTCATCCACAGGTATAAGTTTTTCGCCGTAGTTGGTGCCAAAAATTGCATTGATGCGTTGGCGAAGTGTGCTTTTATCTAATCGGGTGACGAGTTTGGTGTTGTTATAGAATGAAAAACTGATTTGGGGATTAACTAATGCTACACGGTTGAATTCTTCAATTATATAGCCTGTTTCTGTGGCATCGGCTTTTAAGAAATTGCGGCGTGCGGGAACATTAAAAAATAGGTTTTTAATTGAGATGGAGGTTCCGTTGGGGGCGCTGCAGGATGTGTGTTCTTTAACATCGGAGCCTTGGATGAGGATGCTTGTGGCTATTTCGTCTAGTTGGCGTTTGGTTTTCATTTCGAGGTGTGAAATGGCTGCAATGGATGCCAATGCTTCGCCACGAAAGCCAAAGGTTGAGAGGTTGAAGAGATCGTTGGCGGAGAGAATTTTGGAGGTGGAATGGCGTTCGAAACAAAGGCGGGCATCGGTCTCGGTCATACCGAAGCCGTTGTCGACGACTTGAATGAGTGTTTTGCCAGCATCTTTGATGATTAGTTGTATATCGGTTGCCCCAGCATCGATGGCGTTTTCGAGTAGCTCTTTGACGGCTGAAGCGGGTCGTTGAATTACTTCGCCGGCTGCTATTTGGTTGGCAACGTTGTCGGGGAGTATTTTAATTATATCAGGCATCTGAAAAGGAAAATAAGTGGTGCAAAGGTAGGTAATTATTCGTTATTGAGGGGTGAAAAGTGTTTGCGATGTTGCAAGCTCTGTGCACGATGTAGTAGGTATAATACACGGTGTTTTAAGGATAGCAAACGATGTAGTAAGAACCATACGGTCGGGAGTAGGTATCATTTGGTGGTTTGTGCCTAAAGTTGTTCGTTTTGGGTTTATTTGTGGTGGGTTATTGAATTGTGATGTGATATTTTTGTAGTAGTCCGGAAAGGTTGTGGATGGAGAATATTGCGTTTTTGATGTTGTTTTGTTCGGGATCGATGGAAAAGTTTAAGGCGGTTTGGAAATCGACTTTTTGTAGGTTGGTGTGATAAAAAAGGGTTCGGTATAGGTTGGAATTGGTAAATTGGGAGGCGGTGAGATCGGCATGCGAGAAATCGGCTTCTTTGATGGAGCAGTTGTTAAAGTGGGTTTTGGTAATTTTTTTGGTTTGAAAGATTGAATAATCGAGGGTGCATTTGTTGAAGGTGAATGAGAGCAGAAAGTTGTTGCATTGAGTGAAATCGCATCCGAGGATTTTGCATTGGGTGAAGGTAAGGTTTTTTAGGCCTGTGTTAGTGAAGTGCACTGTGGTGAAGTTGCAATCGGTGAAGTGGGAATCAAGAAAGGTGGTGTTGGTTAAGTTGGTGCTGGTGAAATTGCAATTGAGAAAGTTGCAGTTCTCGAACTGGGTTTCGGATAAATTATTGTTTGTGTAATCGATATGCGTGTAGTTTTGGTTTTCGAACAGGGTTTTGTGCATGGCGTGAGTGTTTTTTGTAGCAAATTTACAAAGATTTTTGATTGGTGTGGTTTTGACGTAAATTGGTAATTTTGGTTTCGCATGAAGTGTTGGGGTGTGGAGGATGAATTTGGCGAAAAAGACTGACAATGTTGCAGGTTTTTGGAATCGTGCATTATTTTTGACATGGTTTGGTTTGATGTTTTAGCTGCTTGCAATTGAAGTGGGCTGTTTGTTTTTAATTTATTTGAAAAAAGGAAGAAGTTATGAATTTTGAGGCAATTATAGGAAAACACAAGTTGATTTGCGAAAATGCTTGTGGCTTGAAATTGTTTGATGCACTGGAGGACTGCAGATTGTTGATTAATGATATTCCTCTTGACGGGCTGAAAATGGAATTGGCGGGGATTGAGGAGACATATGCAAATTTGCTGAATTATAGTATAAAGGGGATTGATGATCCTCAAAGGAATATGATTTTGAACGGGTTGGTGGTGAAAATTGTGGAATTGGCAGATCGAGTTAAGGAGTTTTATGTGGAGCGAAATAATGCGGGATTGATGCATTTGAAAGCCAGTGCTTTTAATAAGTTGACTTTGGTTCAACAAAAATTTAAGGATGCGACAAATAGTAGGTTGATGCATAATGATTTGGCGGATTTGCTGAAAGAATCGGAAATTGTGATGGAAAATGTGGAAGTGGTCCAGAAACATGAGAGTTTTAGGCGTGATTTGTTTGAATATGTTTTGTATAGCGACAAGCTGTCGGATGATGATGTGGCCTTTGTGAAGGAGGTTTTTAGGCAAGAGGATATGGCATGGTATGAAAAATGTTTGATTACGACTGCTGTTACATTGAGTATGATTCGATTTTTCGATACTCAGAAAATTGATTTGTTGTTTGGGTTTTATGAGAGTGGTTTGCATCAGGTTAAACAACGTGCTTTGGTGGGTATAGTTTTGCTTTTTTATTTGTACGACGATAGGATAAATTATTATAAAGCCTTGAACGATAAGGTTAAAAAGATTTATGCACGAAATGAAATTTCGGAAACAGATGTGCTTACGATTATTAAACAGTTTGTCAAGGCCAAGGATACTGAAAAGATTACGCGACGGATGCAAGATGAAATTATACCAGATATACAGAAACTTACGCCGCGGATTGAGGATAAATTGGATTTAATGAATTTGATGAATGATGAGTCTGCTTTTGATAAAAATCCAGACTGGCAATCGATTTTGGAGGATTCGCCTGAACTGATGGATAAACTGGAGGAGCTTTCGAAAATGCAGTTGGATGGGAATGATGTTTTCATGAGTGCATTTTCGATGCTGAAACAATTTGCATTTTTTGATCATATTTCGAATTGGTTTGTTCCGTTTTATAAGGAAAACAGTGAAACGAGATCGGTTTTGGATAGTGAAGAGGGGAAATTTAAGGAAGTTTTTTCGGCCTCGCTTGAGCGTTCAACCTATATGTGTAATTCAGATAAATATTCGTTTATGCTGAATTTGAGGATGATGCCTGAGCAACAGAAGAGTATGTTGCTAAGCATGTTTAACGCTGAATTGGAAAGTGTGAATGAATTGGCTGATGAGGATGAAATATTGAATAGCGCAATAATAAATCAGACTGTTTATACGCAGTACATTCAGGATTTGTATAGGTTTTATAAACTACATACGTTGCGTGGCGATTTTAGTGATATTTTTGAGATGAAGTTGGATTTTTATACTAAGGGTTTTGTTCGGACGATTTTTAGGGATGAAACATTCTTGACAAAAATTGCTGATTTCTATTTTAAGACGGACCATTATACAGAAGCTTCTGACGTGTTTTTGCAAATTGAATCGCATGGTGGAAAGGCAGATATGGAGCTTTTGCAAAAGATGGGGTATTGTTTTCAACGTGCAGAAAAATATGAAAAGGCACTGAAGTATTATCATAAGGCTGAGTTGTTTGACTCGAGGCAAAGTTGGTGTTTGAAAAAGATTGCTTTTTGTTATAATCAGTTGAAGAATTACGGTAAAGCACTTGAGTATTATTTGGAAGTGGAGAAACTGGAACCGACCAACAGGAATATTTTGGTAAACATTGCAAACTGCTATTTAAACCTGAAGGATTTTAATAAAGCCTTGCATTATTTTTATAAAATTGAATTTAATACGAATGATATTAGTGGCATTTGCCGACCTATTAGCTGGTGTTTGTTTGTGTTGGGAGCTTTTGATAAAGCTGAAGAATATATTTTGAAGCTAATGGAGAATGCAAATAATTATGATTTTATGAACTATGGACATCTTGAGTTTGTGAAAGGAAACCGAGAAAAAGCCTCGGAGTTGTATTTGCAGAGCATACATTATAAAGCGAATTCGTGGGAACTTTTTTTACGAGGTTTTGTGGCAGATACGGAATATTTATTGAAATTTGGTGTATCGGAACAAGAAATTCAGATTATGCTTGATTTTGTTCGTTACAGGATTTGATAATTTTTTTTCTGCGCCGAATAGTTATAGTGTTAAAAAAATGTGTAGGTTTGCGAAAAATAATAAACAATAATACGCTATGTTTAAAGTAAATGAATATTTTGAGGGAAAAGTTACCTCGTTAGCCTTTGAAACAAGAGAAGGGAAAGCAACTATTGGTGTGATTGCTACTGGTGAATATGAATTTGGCACATCAACAATTGAATACATGACCGTTACATCAGGCGCGATGGATGTGATGATTGAAAATGAAACGGGATGGAAAACGTATAAGGAGTTTGAAACCTTTGTGGTGGTGGCAAACAGTAAATTTAAAATGAGGGTGAAGGAAGATACTTCGTATCGCTGCTTTTACCGATAGAAAGTTTAAAAAAAAAGCATCTGAAGGACAGATGCTTTTTTTATTTATTGAATTTTACAGGTGTAATCGGGATAATTAACGATATTATCAAATTGATAATTTTCGCATTCGGTTGTTGCTTTTGAGAGAGATCCCGGACCCACAGTGTAATTGTAGTTCATGGTAGGATATAGAGCTGATCTGCATTCGCATGTTCTTGTTTTCATGCATGAAGTTAGTGTTACAGTTAAAAACAAGGCTCCAATGACTACATAGGCTAATTTTTTCATAAAGGTTTATTTTTTTAAGTGAGTAATTAAAATTAAGCAAAAGCAAAATTACGTTTTTTTTATTTTCTTACAAACTTTTTTTACAAAAAATAAGAGAGCATCTTTTTTGATGCTCTCTTATAATAATAAAACAGAAATACTATTCAAGTTCGCATGATACGCTACCAGAAATATTACCTGCTTCGCAAGCAATTTTTGCATCAGCTTTAGTAGCTTTTCCTAATGTAATTTCTGTTGGTGCAATACTTGCATCTGTCCAAGTACATTTACATTTGTATTCCTTTTTGCATGATGTAAAAGAAAATGCAACCATGGCTAAAACGCCCATAATTAAAGTAATCTTTTTCATTTTTTTTTTTAAATTAAACAATAATAAAATTCGTGAGCAAAAATAATTAATTTTTAATAAAAAACAAATAAATAAAATTATTCTTTTAACCATTTTTTAATCTCATCGTAATTCAAATCGATATAATTTGTCTTTTTTTCGATAATTGTATTGTTAATGAATAATATGCATGGTAACTTATATCCTGCTAAATCAGCAAATCGTTTACCCCTTAAAATCATAAATGGGATGTTAGTTGCTTTAGTATCTTCAAAAAAAGGCGTAATATCCTTATCTTTTCCGTTTAGAATGAAAAATATTGGAATATCAGGGCTTTCTTTTTTTATTAAATAAAATTTATAAGCAGCAATATGACAGTGAGAACAAGTTAAACTCATAAAAGAAATAATATGTTTTCCATTTCGGAGTTCGATTTCAGGTTTTTTTAAATCCGAACTATTATACAAAGTGTCAAGGTTGAGTTTGTAGCCAATGGTTTCGGGTTGCGATTGATATGCCATAATAAAGTCGGGTGGATTTAGAATAAAAGGCAATGATATTGAAAACAGAATGACGCCCAACATTATTATTTTTTTGAAAGGAAAAGTAAATCCCTTGTGCCATATAAAAATTACGACAGCAATAGCCAACATAAGTAGATTTTTAATAATTGATTCCAAAGGTGTCATCACAATTACATTGCCAAAACATTTGCAATTTCCTTTGTTGCCTTCTATCACAAGTTGAATAATTAAATAGATGGTAAAAACCACAAGCATAACAATAGTTGCTTTGATAGTGAATTTTCGTAAGCTAAAGTTTAGAACCAACAGAATACCCAAAAAGAATTCGGTAGCAATCATCAAGCGTGCAACGACTGGGGCTGTGTACCAGTTTGCCACGCCCAAATCAACGAAAGTAAGTTCAAATAGTTCGATTGGGAATAATTTTGTTATGCCAGAAAAAATAAATACTAGCCCCAATAAAACAGAAATAAACGTAAAAATGATTTTCCTTGTCATAATTCAAAAAAAAATTAAAAACCATACTTATCAATCAGATAAATTAATGCTGCCATGGATGCGCCACCGAGCTGTAATTGCCGTTGGTTGACAGTTTCAAATTTATCGGTAGCAGCATGCTGATAATCGAAATAAAGTTGCGAATCGGTGATTAAACCAAAAAGCGGAATATTTTGATTTTCCATAAAACTTATATCTACACCAGAATATCCTTTATGATATAGCCATAATCCATAATTTTCCAATAGTGGTTTCCATTGTTCTAATCGTTTGGTAACATTGTCGCCTGCATCGTAACTGAAACCCTGTGGAGTGAAACCACCTTCGTCGGATTCGATTGCTGCGATATGTTTTTCATTAGAATTCATAACGATTTCAGCATATTTCCGGCCGCCACGTTGCGCCATCTCTTCATCCATAAACTCAACAACACGAATGGTATGTTTGGGTTTAATGTTAAGTTCTTTAAAAATTCGAATCACATCCATGGCCTGCACAACCCCAATGCCATCGTCGTGAGCACCTTCACCAAGTTCCCAAGAATCGACATGTGCTCCTACTACGATTATTTCGTTGGGATATTCGCTTCCTTTAATTTCTGCAATAACATTTTCTGAAGTTGTGTCAGGTTTTTCGTAACAGTTGGAACGTAGAAACACTTTTGCTGAAGGTTCAATTTTTAATAATTTGCTAAGTAAATCGGCATCAATTGTACTTATTGCAAATGCTGGAATTTTAGGCAAACTATCGAGATAATGCATGATGCCGGTATGTGGGTAAATATGATTCACAACGGTTAGCGAACGAGAGATGGATGCTACAGCCCCATAACTTGCAGCCATTGATGCACCAAAAACTCTTTGATTTGCTGCTCCTCCGTAGGCAGCAAACGTGTTGTATAATGTTTGATCAGCAGGACGATTAAAGAACACTATTTTACCTTTTATTTGAGTTTCGCCTAATTGTTTGAGTTGCTCAAAATTTTGAACTTCAATAACGTTTGCAAAAATTCCTTTTTTTTCTGTACCAACAGAACCACCTAATGCACAAACATTGTAAGGATATTTGCCTTTAAGATTTGACTTTGAATAACAGTATTCTTTATCGCCTCTTTTCCAGTTACGCACTTTAATTTCCTGAATAAACACCGTGTCGGCACCGGCCTCTTTCAAAGCAATTTTTACCCAATCATCTGCTTTTGCTGCTTGAGTTGAGCCACCGATTCTGCCACCAATATTTTTACATAAATAACGCAAGTTTTCGTACGAAGCTGAACTTGATAAAGCATTTGAAAATATTGACTTTATAAATAATGAATCCGTATTTTGAGACATTAATAATATGGAATTCAACAATAAGAAAGCAATACATATAATTCTTTTCATGCCTATAAAGATAAAAAAACCTCGCAAATTTTACGAGGTTTTTTAATTAATTAGAACAATCTTTTTACTTTAAGATTGTAATTTTTTTGCTGATAGTTCCTTTATCATTAGTAATCTTAAGAATATAAGTACCTTTAGCATATTCAGCAACATTTAAACTGTAGTTATTGTTTAACACTTGGTTTGTTGAAATCAGTTTGCCAAAAATATCGTAAAGCATTACTGTGGAATTTTCGGCATTAACAATATTAACTATATCGGTAGCAGGATTTGGGAATACCGAAATTTGATTATTCAAATTTTCATCAATACCCACTCCAACACCTGTTAATATTTTATCAATGTATAAATTGTTTCCATACGCACTTGTTGCATGGAACCGAACTAATACACTTGCTTGACCATCATAAGCAGAAAGATTTATCACATTATGAGTCCACTGAGTTGAAGTAGGTGTAAATGCTGAAGTGGTTGCAGGTGCAGTTTTTAAAGCAGCTCCTTGTTTGTCGAAAAGATTGGTCCATGTTGTACCGCAATTAGTTGAAATTTGAACCTGTAGTTTATCATTTTCCGAGGTATATTGTGCATAAGCATGATCGAACGAAAGAAAATGACCTGTGCCTGAAGCAAGATTTAATCCAAAAACGTATAAATCATTAATCGTACCAGAAGCGGCATTAAAAAATTCCATTCTTGCAGAACCAACACCTGTTGCAAAAGAACTAACTGCTTGTCTTGTCCAGTATGTACCATCAACAACCCAATTGGTTGGAGGGAAAGTGGTACTTGTAAATTCTTCGCTTACAGGAGTTGCACTATATAATGTGAAAATATTATAAACTCCTGAAATATCGTCATTGGCATCGTTCAAATCTGCAGATCCATTCGGCATGGTAGTATAACATCTTAATGAATGATGTCCATTGGTGGGAGTAATTGCATTTGTGATTACCACATTCGCTGTACTTCCAGTAGCAAGCGAACCTGACCAAGGTTGAGAAACCGTTGTACCACCATCAACAGAATAGTTAATCGTACAACTTGTTAAGGTGCTTGTTCCGTAGTTTTTCAAAACAACTGTTGGAGCTATCCCAGTTGTTGTACATTGAATTGTGGGTAATCCTGTTATAGATGTAATACCAGCATCCAAAGAAGGGGGATTAACGTAACAACCATTGCCTGAAATAATTTCCTGATTTCCTTCACTAACAAAAGCAACAACTTCAAGTTGAGCCAAATTTACAGTCACGCTAGTAAAACTTGCAGGCACAGTATAGGTAAAAGTAGTATCAACTTTCATAGTTCCGGAAGCGGTGTTTGTATTACTTATTGAAACACCCCATTGACCTGTTAAAAGAGTTCTCAACATGTGTTGATGCAAATATTGACCGTCAATTGTAACCATTGTTGGATTGCCGCTTGCACCAGTTTGAGGCCCTTTTACATTATTCTGAAGAAGGGCAATGTTTAATTTATTAGAGGTAACAGTACTATTTCCTGTATAATAAACCTGACAACGAACGGTGAGTATTCTGGTTGCATAATCAACCTGTGCTGATATACCAACATTCACATACGAAGCTTGGCCCATTATAGTTGTTGCATCGCCCGACCAAACATCGCGGTTTTCAGCGGTATTTGTACCATTATTGACATTGTCAGAAGTTTGCCCGTGACCAAATGAATGGCGGTTTATAGTGGCAGCGGGATAACCTACCAAACCTGTTTGAGCTTCTAATGCAGGTCCCCATGTGGTTCTGTAATCCGGTTCGCCAGCACTTGGTGCTGCAAAACTACCATTGTGAATTGCAATCAGAAATGCATTACCAGGGTTAGCAGCCATAATATTGTGTGCTATTAAATGCCCCTGAGGACAATAGACACAATGAATACCGGTATATTCTTCGATTATTGACTTTTTGTTTCCGGGAGTTGTACTTACAGGATACTGTGCAAACAAACTAATTGCTGACAATCCGAAGACCAAACTGAGTAACATTTTTTTCATAATTGTTTTGTTTTTAGTTATTAATATTTGTTTTTAGTTATTTCAAGCTTATTTGATTGAGCAAATTTAAAATAAAGTAGGATACACAGCTAATCTTTAACTCATCTTTAACACAAATAAATGATTTTATGCTTAATGATTTTAGATTAATTGTGGAAAATTTGCAAGTACAAAATTATCAAAAATATTTGTAAAAACCAAAATTTAAATAAACTTCCTAAACATGTTTCTTTTTAGCTCATCTTCTAAAGTTTTCGAAATATTAAAAATTCGGGCTTGAAATAATTAATAGGATGACGGTTTATTCTTCGTATTCGAACACTTTGTGCGATTTTATAAATCGTGCAACATAAACAGGTACCATTTTCTCCCAAGAAGCATCTTTTTGTGCAATCAAGCGGCGAACGTCGTGGGGGAATATATACAGCCATTCTTTTTTAACATCAGCAACATCTAGTATTTTTTGATTTTCCAACAAATAGCGGTAAAGACTTTTAATGGAGGTTTCAACCGGCAGGTTTTCGGATACCATTAGTTGTTGGGAAGCAGGGATGAGCGAGGGATACAAATAGATTTTGAGGTTTTGTGCAAACAGTCGGCCGAAAGCTTCGAGTACACCACCTTTTAAATGTTGGTAATAAACCGGGTCAATCACTTTTTTGAATGTTTCGGCTCCTATCATCAAGCGCAAAGCCTCTGTTTTGAATTGGGAGAGGTAGAGCACCAGTTTGTAGTATTCGCGGAAGTTTGATATGAGCACGTTTTGACCCATGCCGCATAATAAATCCACGCGATGAAGAAAATCTTTTTCATGGAAATCGCCATCGGAAACCAGGTTATCCATGGTGATTTCGCAAAGGGTGAGGGTGTTTTCTTTTTTGAAATCGACATCGCGCTTGAGCATGCGGAGGCCGGTTTTGAGCATATCGAAACCAACATAGGTGATGGGCCGGAAACTCCCACGAATGATTAATATGTTTTTTTTGTATAACATATCGGATGGTTGCATTACTTGTCCGTTTCTGTCGAACATAGCGGTTTCGGACATGCCGTTTTTAACGAGTTGCACGGCCAGCAATCGGTTGTCGATATAGTTCAGGTCGGGGCCTG
This sequence comes from Bacteroidota bacterium, assembly GCA_037128515.1. Lineage (GTDB taxonomy): Bacteria > Bacteroidota > Bacteroidia > Bacteroidales > CAIWKO01 > CAIWKO01. Next base: position 17,059 of record JBAXWF010000060.1, read on the forward strand.
AAGTGTTTATCATATCGATGGATACGCGGTCGGAAGAGGTGGAATCGATGAGTGATTTAAGCAATTGAACTGGGTTGCTGTGGTAATAAAATGCGGCATAGATGAGGTTAACACCCAACAAACCCGCGGTGCGCTGCTGCAAGAGATTGTCGGTTTCCCAGAGGCGGAAATGTACGATGATGTTATTGGGGTTGCAGTTGGGCTGGAGTTGGTAACGTATGCCCATCCAACCATGGGTGAAATTGTCTTTTTTGAAGTTGAGGGCGGAAACAGTGTTGGCAAATGAAAAAAAGGTGGCGGTTTGCTTTGCGGCGAGTATGTTGAGGAGATTGTTGTATTCGTATTGAAGCATTTCGTTGAGCCTTCCGGCAGAAACATAGCGGCCATCGGGGGATTTGCCATAGATGGAATCGCTGACGGCCATGTCGTAGGCAGAAATGCTGCGGGCAATGGTGCCTGAGGCGCCTCCGGCTTTAAAAAAATTGCGGGCTACTTCCTGCCCTGCTCCAATTTCGGCAATGGAACCGTAGATGGCGTCGTCGAGGTTGATGGCGAGGGCTTTTTGAACGGGGGTGAGTGGGGTATTTGGCATGACGGGGGTTGTCTTTGTGAATATGATACAAAGATACGATTTGTTGAATAAATTTGGAATGGAGATGTGTTAGAATATAGATTTTGCGTGGTTCTCGGGCAGCAAATTAAAACTCTATGATTAATCCAATGGAAGGTACTATGGTTCCGGTGGGATTGTTGATGTATTTTGCTTGGTATTTTGTGGGGTCGAGCGGATCAACCAGGGGCTGGCCATTGGCATCGCGAACTACATCGATAATTGGCGGCAACTCGCTTTTGAAGTTGTAGAGATTTTGAACATCAACATACAAATCGAGGGTTAAGAATTTCCAGAAAAACTTTTTATCAACGCGCACATCGAGGTTGTGGAACGATTTGAGACGTTGCGAATTCAACAGCTTGTAATCCGGAATGCCTTGATTGGTGATGTTCCAATTGACTATGGTACGCGATTGGTCGAAATTATAAGGGGTGTAGGGCGAACCCAGCGAATAGCGCCATTTGAGGCCAACATCCCAATAGTGCTTAAAGGATTTGCCCAGCGTAATATTTACGATGTGAATGTTATCCCACGAAGAGGGCACATATTGCTTGTGTTTATTCTGAAACTCACTTCTGACAAAGGTATAGGTAATTAATCCATAGAAACCTTTGTAGAGTTTTTGCTGTGCCATGATTTCGAATCCATAACTACGCCCGATGGAGGTGGAAACAACTTGTTCGTTGCCGATGATACCAAAATCGCTTCCCTGATTTGCCAACGAAATGGAATCGCGCAAAGCAAACGGGTAGTGGTTATAGAACTTGATGAAACCTTCGGCATTAAGCTTGAGGTTGAATTTGAACAAATACTCCATGCCTGCCACCACATGCAGGGAGCGAATGTAGGAGATGTTGTTGTTTTTGTTCACAAATTGGCCCGCGGGGGTGCTGTAGCCCATAACGGTGTAGGGCGGCAACTGGTAATACAAACCGCTGTTGGCCACTATGGTGAAGGCGGGGGTGATGTTATAGGATAGGGACAAGCGGGGCGACAGTTGGCTCAGGAGGTTGCGCATGGACTGGTCGTAGGTGTTGCCATCGGTGCGCAGACCAAATGAAACGCCCAGGCGGTCGTCAAAAAATAGGAAACTTGCTTGGCCAAACAGTCCGTATTTCCATACCTGGAATTGGGATGAAAAGTTGATAGTATCGATTCCAAAGGGGGTGGTGATGCGATTGTAGGTGGCGTTGTTGTATTCGTCGTATTCAGCGGCAGCACCGTAATTAAATTTAATGGTTTTGTTTAGGCGTAGAGTGTGTTCAATGCGCAGTTTGTTTTCGATTTCTTGCGAACGGTAGTCTTGAATTTTGTTTTCGGGGGTTTCCACGTTGTCTTTGTATTTATACGAAATGTTGTTAAGCATATTGCGGCTCAACACGGTGGTTAAAAACCCATTTTTAAGGTAATGCACATATTTGGCACCTAGCATGTAGTTCCATTGTTTGGAAACGGGTAAATAGCCCAACAAGTATTTTTGTTGTTCGGTGCCGTTGGCTTGTAGTTTGGTGTTGAGTTTAAAATTATCGATGGCACCCAGTCCCAACAGGGTGAATTCGTTTTTGGTGTTGGGTTTCCATTTGTATTTGAGCTGAAAATCGTTGTAGGTTGGCAAAAATGGCAAGGCAAGGGCTTTGAACAACAAATCGAGGTAGGAACGCCGATAGGAAACCATAAAAGTGGCATGTTTGTGCAAGGGGCCATCGAGCATGGCACCCACATCGCTTGCGCCTATGGTGAATTTGCCACCCACTTGGTCGGAGCGGCCATCTTTTAAGCTAAACTCCATGATAGAACTGAGGGTGTTGCCCCTATTGGCAGGAAATGCACTTGAATAAAACTCCACTTCGCGTATGAAATCGACATTGATTAACCCCACCGGGCCGCCCGAGGAGCCTTGGGTAGCAAAATGGTTGATGTTGGGCACTTCGATGCCATCAAGATAGAAACGGTTTTCGTTGGGCGAACCGCCCCGAATAATAATATCGTTGCGAAATGCCACCGTAGCCGCCACGCCCGGAAATGCTTGTATAACTTTGGATATATCGCGATTGCCCCCGGGCAATCGGGTGAGTTCGTTCACACTGATGGTGCGCATAGATATGGGGCTTTCTTCTTTGTGCGTGAATAGCGAGGCTTTAATATCAACGGTACTCAGGTTTTCAACCGTTTGTTCCATTTTAATATCCACCGTGGTTGGTTTCAGCGAGTTCACACTTATTTCAAAAAGCGTGGTGGTTTTGTATCCCACAAAAGTGGCGATGAGGGTATACACGCCGGGTTTGAGGTTTAGGATTTGATAATTGCCCTCAACATCGGAAGCGGCACCGATGGTGGTGCCTTGCAAAATCACATTGACAAAAGGCAAGGGTTCATTGTTGAGCTCGTCGAAAATACGTCCTTTTATGCCGCCTTTTTGGGCTTGCGCTGCCGCGAAAATAAAAACGAAAATAAAGGTGAATATGATTTTTGATTTCATGAATGCTTGCGGTTACAATTTTTGCAAAGATACGATTTGTTGAGGAAACCTGAAAGCGAGCATTTGGAAATCAGATGATGGAATTTTGAAGTAAACAAACTGCTGCAATTAAACACAAATCACCACGAATCAATCGCTTTTCTCAACTCACACCCTTTTGCTCCAAACCTTACATTGTGCAGGCTCCATTCAAGTTTATTTGCTCTCCATGTAGGTAAATTTGCTCTCCATTCAACAAAAAATGGTCAACGTTCAACAAAAAATGGTCAACTGTCCATGCCTAAATATCGTTGACTGTTTTAATTGATTTAGTAACGCTATTTATGCATAGTGCCTTTTATTTGTTACACTGCTCAATTGTTTAATTGTCATTTGCTTTTTACTATCCGTGTGCTATCTTCTGAGTTTCTCCCAACTTAACATTTCTTAACAATTTCATAATTTCATTATCGGCAAATAGTTTTACTTTTACCGACAAATCAAAACCAAAACCATGAAAAAAACTCTCATCTTAGTAGCTTTAGCGATTTTTTTATTTTTGTTTAACACCACAGCCATTCGGGCCCAATGCCCCGGATGTGCCATTAATATGGGATGCATTGTAACACCTGCCCAACCCACCATTTGTCCGGCAGTGCTGCCCGATGGCGTGGCCATGCAAGCCTACAATCAAGATTTATCGTTTTATTTGCCTGCCAATTTCAACGATGCCGGCAGTAGCTACAATGTTGATTTAACTCAACTGGATGTGCTCAGTGTAACTGGCTTGCCCTTCGGCTTGAGTTTTCAAACCAACGCCGCCCCATCCAACATCTATTACCCCACCAGCAATCCTCCCACATCAGAGCATGGATGCGGAAAAATATGCGGCACACCCATCATGGCCGGCACCTACACCATCACCGTGTTTGTTTTGGCCCATGTCAACGTCACCAGTTTGGGCGGCCTATCGCAAACCTCCAACTCCTCGTTTCAAATACCCCTCACCATACAACCCGCCGCCGCTTCGAACAACGGCTTTAGCATTGCCAATCCGGTTGGATGCGCCCCACTCACCACCACATTTGCTGCCAATCGTCACAGCAATGGCAACCCCAACTACCATTATTCGTGGAATTTTGGCAACGGCAATTTGAGCAACAACGAAGCCCCACCGGCCCAAACCTACAATACACCCGGCAACTATGTGGCAAGTTTGCACACCCAAATCGATACCATACCTTTTTACTATCTATCGGCTCTCAGAGTGGTGTATGCCAACACCTGCAACGATGTTTGGCCCAGTGGCGATGCCGAATATTTCTTTGTGCTGAAACAAGGCACAACCACCATCTACACCTCGGGCTATATAACCCAAAATGCCCCGGTAGATTTTTCGTTTCCACAAATATCCTTAAGCAACACCCCTTATAGCATCGAAATTTGGGAAGACGACGCACCCTTATCCAACGACCATTGCGGCGATTTCACCATACAAGGCCACACCGTGGGTACCTACACCCTTGCCATCACCGATTTAAGCATACAATACACCGTAACCCATCCCGTGGTGAATTACGATGATGTGGACACCATAAAAGTTTACCAATCGCCCATCGTTAGCCCGCTAACATTTACGCCCAACGATAGCATTTGCCGAGGCGATTCGGTGCATCTTTCCGTAACCGCCACCTTTGGCGGCATATACCAGTGGTACAACGACACCGTAGCCATAAACAATGCCACCTTGGCAGATTATTATGCCAAAACCGATGGCAAATACTATTGCGAAGTATCAAACACCAACGGATGCCGCACCAATTCGAACATGGTAAAGATTACTTTTATCGATAACCCAACCAAACCCGGCCTTTGGGTAGCAGGCAGCACCCTCAACACCAACCTGGCCGGCGTTAACCTCCAATGGTATTTTGAAGGCACCGAACTCACCGGCCAAACCGGCATGACTTACAATGCCACCGCCACCGGCAACTATTATGTTTTAGCCTCCAATAGCTTTGGCTGCACCACATCATCCGACACCATATACTTTACCTATGGTGCTGGCATAGCCGAAAACGCCGCATTAAATGGATTGCAACTCATGCCAAATCCCAACAACGGAAAATTCCATTTGCAATTCAACACCGACATACAAAATGCCATTCAAGTTCGCATTCACGATATCACCGGCCGTCAGGTTTATAACCGCGCATTCGTAACCATTTCCGGTCAGGTTTCCGAAGATATTGATTTGAGCGGATTACAAAAAGGAATCTATATGGTTGAAATTGATGCCGGAATCACCAAAGCCGTCAGCAAAGTCATAATTCAATAATTGGTAATAATAAATAATACAAAAAAACGCTTCCATACCAGAAGCGTTTTTTTTGTACTAACAATTTATAAACGTATTGTTTTATCTGAACAAGGTACACGTGCCAATATAAACATGCATGCCACCCATCAAATATTTAACCGATGCAGTCCATGTGTAAACATCTTCTTTGCATTCGGTACTTCCGCTGGCGTTAAAACCATCCCAACCGCGGTCAATATCATTACTTTCAAAAACTTTTTCGCCCCATCTGTTATAAATTAAAAGGTTAAACCCATCGGGAGCAATATTGGTGCCTTTGGTTATAAAAAAATCATTCACACCATCGCCATTCGGAGTAAAGGCGTTGGGCGCAAAAAACGTAGCATAATCATACACAATAATCTCTTTCGAAGTAGTGTCAATACACCCGTGCTCATTTTCCACATAAAGCGAAATAGTATGTTTTCCGAATTCGCTATAAATATGAAACGGGTTGGTTTCGGTCGAATAATTGCTTTGCCCCGAAGTTGGTTCACCAAAATTCCAATTCCAAACCATAGCATCCCACGATTCATCGGTACATCTTATTATAGGATCGTCAATACTGCACGAAATTTTATCAAGTTGAAACGAAGCAATGGGTTTTTCATACACCGTTACCAACATAGGATAAGTTACCGTGGTAGCGCAACCAAACAAATTTGTAATTGTAATGGTGAGATTGTATGTGCCAACTTGGCTATAAAAATGTGTTGGTTGTTGCGAATTCGAAAAGTTGTTGGCTCCTGCATTGGGATCGCCAAAATCCCAATGATAAGTGTTGCTTTCCGGAAAATTATAATCCACAAACGACGTTTCCAAAGTTCCACAGCCTTTCAGATTGTTGGCACTTATGTTGGGCGTGGGCAAAGGATTAACCTGAATTTCTATGGTATCAATTTTCGGTGTTGAGTTGCAAGCATCGGTAATCATAACGATATAATTTGTGGTAACTTCGGGCGAAACTGTTATAGGTGGAGCCAAATTTCCCAAGCCATTATTCCACATAAAATTGTACGGGCCAACACCCCCCGACACTGCCAGATTCAGTGTTGCAGATGTTCCTTTGCAAATAGCATTCGGTTCGGAATGTATTCCAATCAGTGGCGAATTAATATTTAATATCACAAAACTCGTATCTGTTATGCAACCATTGGCATCGGTAGCAAAAACATTATAATTGGTTGTATCCATTACAACTACCGCATGAGTTGTATTATTATCAAGATTATGATTCCAATGATAATAATAGGGTGGAGTCCCACCGCTCACATTCGTTCCGATGGTAACTGAATTTCCCTGGCAAACGGTGGTACTTCCATACGCTGCAATAGTAAGCTGATTCGGTTGCGTAATTGCCACAGAGGTTGAAGCAGTGCAATGATTCGTATCGGTGATTGTTACTGTGTATGTTCCAACTACTAGTCCTGTGTTATTAACCGTATTCGCCCCGTTCGACCAGTTGTATGTATACGGAGAAGTCCCACCATTTATAATAACAGAAGCAGCCCCATTGTTACCACCATAACACGATACATTTTCTGATATACCTATGCTTGATGTTAATACAATAGGTTGCGTAATTGTTGCATTAGTTGATGAGGTACAACCATTTTGATCAGTTATAGTTACTAAATAATTTCCTGCAATCAAACCTGTTATAGTTATTGTATTGCCTCCATTTGACCAATTATACGAATAAGGAGCTGTTCCACCAGTTGGTGCGATTGTGACAACTCCATTATTTTCTCCAAAACACGCAATATTTGTTTTCGAAATGGTAGCCGTTATAATCGCAGGCTGCGTAATCACCACCGAAGCAGAAGCAGTACATGCGTTAGTATCCGTGATGGTGACCGTATACGAACCGGCCAGCAGTCCGCTAACAGCAGCCGTATTAGCTCCGTTCG
>JBAXWF010000061.1:0-24127 GCA_037128515.1 Bacteroidota bacterium
TTGGTGTGGTAGGGGGTGTGGTTATTGGGGTGGGAGTTGGGGTTATGGGGGTGTGGGGTGAGGATAGTGGGGTGGGTGTTGGTGTTGATGGGGTGTAGGGGGGTGTCGAAGGGGTGTGGGGGGGTGTCGAAGGGGTGTGCGGGGGTGTCGAGGTGGTGTGCGGAGGTGTTGAAGTGGTGTGCGGGGGTGTTGAAGTAATTTTCGCTATCGTTGTCGTGTTTTTCGCTAATGTTAAAGTATAAAGAACCGAATTTACAGTATGTTTAGGGAAAGTTGATGGTGCTTGGGGATGATGCGTGGGGATTTTTGGATGCATTGATGCTGGTTTTTTGTATTCGAAATTTGTGTGACAAAGATATGGTGAAGTAAAAGCTTTTTATAGACCCGTTTGGGTCGATTTTAGGATTTTATTTATTGTTATATTGCGGGCATAATTTTAATAGGAAGGTTTATGCAAAAAAATGAACATTCAAATTTATCTGAAAAAGCATGGGCGCTGATGAAAGGCAAGCATGATGTGGAGCGATTTTATGATATGTATGACGTTAATCCGATTATGTTTTTTATGATTTTGGCCGTGGAGCCGAAAAAGATTTATTTGAATGGCGCTGCTGCTAAGGCTATTTTAAAGACGGTGGGTTGTCGGCAAAGTGTGGATTTTGAAAGCCTATGCGGGCGATTTGGGCCGACGGAGGAGAATTTGCTGGAGCGTGCTTTGGAAATTTTGGCCGTGAGTGATGAAAATTTGAGTGCTTTGTATAAATTTAGAAATGCGGATGGTTATAGCCGGATAATAGTTAGTACGATGTGGACAGGAAAACGGGATGCGAACAACCGTGCCGAATTTTTTATGGGCACGAGTTTTAAATTGGGGGCTCAACTGAATGTGAATGTGCATTTGAATGAAATGGTTGATGAGAAGGAGGAAAAGCGCTATGCTGCGGATTTGGCTAAATTGAAGGCGCTTGATAAAGCTATTTTGCGTTTGGTTGTGGATGGGATGCGGAATGATGAAATTGGGAAGAAGTTGTTTCGGTCGGCGGAAACGATAAAGAACCGAAAGAAAAGGATGTATGAGACCCTGGGGATACATGGTGTGGAGGATTTGATTGTGTTTGCTTTTAAGAGTGGTTTTGTTCGGTTTTGTTTTTGTGACGGTTTTGGCAGGCTAAGATTGGACGATGATTTTGGCTGATGGGTTGCAGGAAGAAAATTGGGGAGGAGGAGGGAGCTATAATAATGGCACCCCTTCGGGGTTAAGAACGATTGATTGCGAGGGGAAATTATGGCGAAGTTGCGGTTGACTTAACCAAGGTATTGCGGCCTACGTAGGCAGAGATTGCAACGCATTTATTTATTTTGGAAGCTGTTTATTATACCTATGTTGCAACCCTTACTTTTGCTTCTTTTGGCAACCCTTCATTAACAGTTGCAGGTACAGTAACCTTAGGAAATTCAACTAGCAAACAACAACCCGGAGTGATAATTTTTACTAACGGCTCAACTCTTATTACAGGTAATTTGGTAATTGGAACCAACTCAAATCAGCCCAGCTATATAGATATGAATGCTGGAGGACTCTTAAAAGTTAATGGCACAATTTCAATGAATACAAGTATTAATTGGGCTCCTGGGGCTGGAACAGTAGAATTATCCGTTACCAATTCGTTACCTGCAAAAATTACAACTTTAAATAATTTAATTATTGTAGGAGGCACTACCACAACAAGTAGTGTTACAACAATTACCGGCAATATTTCTGTTGAAAGCGGTGGGGCTTTAAAATTAGGGGTCACCGCAAGTTTGGCTGGTGATTTTACAAATAATGGAACATTTAATGCCAATAACAAAACTTTGACATTTAATGGCAATAGTCCACAGGCAATTGGTGGAAGTGTTCAAACAAGCTTTTACAGTTTGACTGTTGCAAATAATGGCAGTAATGATGGTGTTACAAATATTGTTTCGGTAAACAAATCCATAAATATTACTAACGCATTAACCCTTACTTCAGGAATTATTAAAACTTCGGATGCAGCAAGTTTAGAATTAGCTAAAAATGCAACATCTACCGTGGGTTCAGATAATCGCTTTGTTTGGGGGCCAATTACAAAAATAGGTAAAAATGCTTTTACATTTCCGGTGGGGGATATTACACAAAGTAAAAGAATAGTTTGGGCTCCAATCACAATTTCGGCTCCACAAAATGATGCTGATAAATTCACTTGCACCTATTTTTATTCTGCAGCAGCAAATTCTTCAACAATTTGTTCCGGTTCTGATATTACTAATGTAAGTAATTTAGAATATTGGAATCTGAACCGAGTTAGCGGAACTTCAACCCCTACGGTTACTTTAAACTGGAAAGATGGTACCCGAAGTGGTATAGAGGTTGCTAGCGATTTGGTTATTGCTCATTGGAATGGATCCTGTTGGGAGTCGAAAGGTGGGGTTATTTCGGGGAATGCAAATATCGGGGCCATATTATCTAATGTTGCCTTTACCTCTTACAGCCCCATTACATTTGGCTCAAAGAAAAACTCAAATCCACTACCTATCCAATTATTAAGCTTTGATGCATCATGCGGTTCGAATGGCGTTGATTTGGCTTGGGTAACTGCCACAGAAACCAATAATGATTATTTTACCATTGAACGCAGTTCGGATGCTAAAAACTGGGGTGTTATAACAAACGTAAATGGCGCAGGAAATAGCAATATGATATTAAATTATAGTACTACTGATGCTAATGCTATTCAAGGCACATCATATTATCGCCTAAAACAAACCGATTTTGATGGCAAATCAGAAACTTTCAGCCCTGTTTCGGTAATTTGTTCTGCCGGTGCCGAACAAGCTTCGGTTTCATATTATCCCAATCCTTTCGTTTCGGATGTTACTGTTGATCTTAAAAATTTGACTACAGATACTGGTTTGATTTCTGTTTACGATATATACGGTAACAAGGTTTTTACCAAAACAGTTAGTAGTACTGAATTAGAGAGCAAATCGTTTACTATGAATTTAAGTCAACTATCAGCTGGCATTTACACTATTGAATTCCGTTCGAGTACCTACTCAAACAGTGGAAAAATTGTGAAAAACTAATTTTCTTGTCGAAATTGAAATATACTGTTTTAGGTTGCATTGGTTTTTCCTTTCTGCTATACACCCTTATGTTTTTTCCTTCAATAATTTTGTCATTACTATACTACGAAAAACCCTTATAGTGGTTGTGTAGAATTTGATTCACTTGACTTATCTGTTCTAAATGTGCACGTTTTATACATAGCAAAACGTGTTATTAATTTAACCGGATAAGTCTCGTAATTTATAATTTTGTACGAAACTTCCTCTTCCAAAAAATTTCCTAAAAAAACCTTAATTATTTTTTGTCAGGGTAATAGATAGTATCTATATTTGTAGAAAAATATTTTCATCCGAAACAATCATAACATAAAGGGCTTAATCGGAGAAAATCAATTAAGAAAATAAGTTTATGCACATATAAATCAGTGCAGATGCTCAAAGTCCTATCAATTATGAATTAAAAAATTCAGTTTATGAAAATTAAAAGTTTAGTTCTAATTTTATTTTGTTTATACAGCAAAATAGGCCATGGTCAGGAAAAACCCGAAATTATCAACTCGTCCGACTTCCTAAAAAAAGGTTTCGAATATTACGAAGCCGGAAAATTTGAAGCCGCGCTAAAAGAATATCAAAAGGTACCATCAAACGACACAAATTATTACGTTAGCACAGTAGAGCAGGTTTTAACCTATTATAAACTTGAACAATATGAAGAAGGTATTGCCTTAGGCAAAAGAGTTATAAACATGACCTTGTATTTGAGCCCCGAACTTTTCATTGATATGGGCTGCTGTTATGATAATCTGGAAAAATATACCGAAGCTATAAAAATCTACGACGAAGGCCTACGCCAATTTCCGAAAGTCAACGGATTGTATTTCAACAAGGCCTTTTCCTTGTCGAAACTCGAACGTTATGGTGAATCGTTTGATTGTTATAAAAAATCAGTTCAAATGAATCCGTTTCATCCTGGATCGCACTATGCACTGGGCATCAGTGCAATGAATGAAGGCAAAACATCCTTGGCCCTGCTTGCCTTCAGCACATTTATTCTTTTGAATCCGCAATCGCCCAATGCTAATAATGCCTTGGTGAGCATCAATGATATGACGTCGTCAAAATATCAGGAAAATATCAAACCGCGTGGTAATGATATCACTGATGGTGATGATTTTTCAGAAATCGACATGCTGATTCAAAACTACGTGGCTTTAAACAAAAAATATAAAATACCGTCGAAACTCAACTATAATTTTCTAAAGCAATTGTATCTACTGTTCGAAAAACTGCCCGACAACCCCGACAACAAAGGGTTTTGGTACCAAACGTATGTGCCCTTCTACAAACAAATGTTGAAAGACGGAAAATTCGATCAGTATGCCACTTACTTGCTGCAAGCAAGCAATAACGAGGTTCACAAGAGTATTGTGGAAAAAAACAAACCAAAGATTCAATCGTTTGTTGACTGGTTTAAAAATGCTTGGGACGACCACCATCGCGAATACCAAATGGAGTTCAATGGCAAAATGCAAAATGTAGGAGTGTTTCGCGCTAACGCAGGTTTTGCAATTAGTTCGATGGGAATACTGAACGCTGCCAAAAACGACTATCTGGGCTATACCGAAATATTTTGGGAAAATAGCAAACTAAAAGCAGTAGGAAAATACAAAACCGAAGGCAAACGTGATGGAGAGTGGATTTGGTATTACAACAACGGCAATATAAAAACCAAAGCTATGTACGATAATGGTACTTTGCTCTACTACGATTCGTATTCTTTTTTGGGCATTATTGAAACACATATTCCTTACAAAAACGATAAAATTAATGGAGAGGCCATTATATACAACGACCAAGGTGCAAAAATAAAACTGATTACACTGAAAGACGATGTAAAAAATGGCAAATATGAAGAATATTATACCTCGGGACCGTTGTATGCTACCGCCACCAATGTCGATGGAAAACTCGATGGCACCGTGAAAACCTACTATATAGACGGACAAATAAAAAGCGAAGTAACCTATGCCGCAGGAGAAAAAAACTCGCTCGAAACCAGCTACTACCGCACCGGAAAATTAATGGAAAAGTCTACTTATGCAAAAGGATTACTACAGGGCGTTTCTATATCGTATTATGACAATGGACAAGTTTCCGATTCAGTAAACTATGTTAACGACAAACCTTTCGGAAAAAATATTAAATATTACAAAAATGGTGTGGTTTCCGAAATGGCCGATTTGGACGAAAGCGGAAAACTGAACGGAATATGGCGTAAATACGAAACCGATGGCAAAATCTGTAACGAACTAGAATATAAAAAAGGCGAAATCATTGCTTATAAATATTACGATAAAAATGGTAACATCATAAAGCAAGATAAAAAGAACTCGGGCAATTTTGATTACGAAGCATTTTATTATAATGGTATAAAACGTAGTGAAGGAAAATATGGTAAAGAAGAAAAACAAGGCGAATGGAAGTTCTATGATAGTAACGGAAACCTTCAATCAATTTCAAACTATGTTGAAGGAGAAGCCCAAGGCGAATGTAAAATATTTTTCTCGAACGGCAACATAAAGAAAATTTTACAATACAAAGATGATAAAGCCGACGGATATTACGTTGAAAAATTCAAAAACGGAAATATTTCGTTGCAAGGCAACTATATGAAAGACGAACAGGAAGGCCGCTGGATAGGTTATAACAACGATAAATCATTTGCTACGGACAGCTATTATATTGAAGGTCTGGCTAATGGTAATCAAAAATCCTACGACTTAAAAGGCAATATTTCGGAAACCGAACTCTACTACAAAGGCGTATTGCTCAATTCTATCAACTACGACACTGTGGGCAACCCAATTGACAGTATTATTTACACCAATGCCAGCGGAAAAAAGGTTTATCATTTTTACAAGGACGGACCAGTAAGATGCGAGGTAAATATTTTATACAACCACCTCAACGCGGATTATGTTTACTTTTTCCCAAACGGAAAACCTAGTGTGAAAGGGCAATTTGTTAATGGCGATAAAGTGGGCAACTGGACTTGGTATTATTGGAATGGAAATGTAAGCTCTACCGGAAATTATGATTACGACGAGGCTACCGGAAAATGGGAATATTACTCAGAAGAAGGAAAGCTTACGCGTATTATCAACTATGAGCATGGAGAAAAAAACGGAAAAGAAATATTGTATTTCGAAAACGGAAAAATCGAATACGAATCCGATTTGGTGGATGGCTTACTAGAAGGAACATGTTTGTATTATAGCCCCGATGGTCAACTGGAACACAAACGGCTTTATTTCCACAACCAGTTGATTTCTTACACCTATTTTGATGCCGACGGAAAAGAAAAAGTGGTTTCCATTGATAACGAAACTGCTGAAATAAAAATATATTTCAAAAGCGGAAAGCTGGCACGTCAATTCTCGCTTAACAACGGTATTTATCAGGGCGAATACAAACGCTTTTATCCAACAGGGCAACTCTACGAAAAACTTACCTACGTTGACGACGATGCCTCGGGTGACGACACATATTATTACCCTAACGGACAGTTAAAAGAAAAACGTACTTATGTTTATGGTGATGCGGACGGCACAGGGTATGAATATTATGCGGATGGAAAACTAAAAGAAACCACACAATATTATTTGGGTGATAAATATGGAAAATGCTACAAATATGATAAAAACGGAAAAATTGTTGCGGTGCTTACATACTACGACGATGATGTTGTTAACATAACTGATAAATAAACGTGGTAAAACGATACCAAATAATTTGGCATCGGGATCAGAAATAAATATACTTTTAATGAAACAAAAACTGTTGCTTTTAAGTGTTTGCTTGTGTTACTTTCTCTCGGCACATTCGCAAAAAGTGTCGGATTTTAACATCTACGCTAGCAAATATAAAGACAGGGATATTGTTTATTTAAACGTGAAAACTGAAATAACAGTCGACATAGTTAAAAACGAAATAAAAATTTCGGAAACTAAATCGGACGAAACCTATTACAACAACTATAAAGCCGGTGCCTTTTCCGAAACCAAAATAAACTCTTCACAGTTTTCGAAGCTCAAAGAAATTGAAGCATGCACACTAATACCTGAAAAAGAAAAGTTTAAAGAATTAAAAGTAAAAGATTTTAAAACAAAAGAAGTGTTAGACGAAGACATCTTCTATCAGGATTTGTATGCCACTTCCTTTATTTATCCTTCGTTGCAGCAAGGAGCTATCACTCGATTAAAATACACCCTCGAAATCAACGACCCACATTTTTTTCCTACCGACATCGTGAAACAGTACTATCCAATCGAAAACTATGAGTTTGTGATTAACACTGACAAAAACGTTGAAATCGAGATTAAATATTTTAATACCGAATCGGAAAAAATTGATTTCACGAAAGAAGAAAAAGGTGGCAGAGTTATATATTCATGGAAGGCTAAAAATATTGTACCCTATAAATCAGAAGACCATGCACCTGACTTTATGTGTTTCTTGCCACAGATAATTCCATTCATCAAATCGTACATAACAAAAGACAGTGTTGTGAATGTGTTTCGAAATGTAAACGATTTGTTCAGTTGGGCGAACCAAAATTTATCTACAATCAACCATAAGCATACCGACGAAATGATTTCAACGGTGACCGATCTAGTGAAAGATTGTAAAACCGATTTTGAAAAAGTGAATGCTGTTTATTTGTGGGTGCAAAATAATATAAAGTATGTGGCTAATGAATACGGGCAAGGAGGGTTCACACCACGCGATCCATATCAGATATTCGAAAAACGCTATGGCGATTGCAAAGATATGGCAACCATTATTGTTGAATTGCTAGACATAGCAAATATTAAAGCCTATTTTGCCTGGATTGGCACTCGCGATTTGCCATTCAAATATGAGGAAGTGCCCACCTCAATTGTAGACAATCACATGGTTGCAGTTTATAACAACAATGGTAAGTATATCATTTTGGATGCCACCAATCATTACGTGCCGATAGGACTGCCCAGTTCGTTTATTCAGGGAAAAGAAACCATGATTCGTTTGAGTGATACCAAATATGATATATATACTGTGCCCGAAGTACTTTACGATATTAATGCATATCGCGATACGGTTAACATCTCTATAAATAAAGGAAAAATTGAGGGCAAAGGCAGTTTACAACTCAGCGGTTATTACTATTCAAATATGCGCGATAATATCGAAAACATTAAGGATGCAAATGAGAAAACAACATTTATGAGATCATATCTCGAAAAAGGAAACAACAAGTGCGTGATTGATAAATACGATATTATAACCAGCCCAAACAATTTGTGCATAAACTACGAATTTAACCTTGCCAATCATATTGTGGTAACCGAAAATGAATTGTTTTTAAACCTAAACCTTTCGCAACCCTACGATAATTTCGAATTATTTAAAGACGAACGGCAGTTGGATTACGAATTTTATTACAAGTCGGCATTGTACATCACTAACGTTTTAAACCTGCCCGAAGGCTACGAAGTAAGCTATATTCCTAACAATACAAAATTCGAGAATGAGAAATTTTCGTACAGTATTAGCTACGAAACCAAAGGAAACCAAATTATATATCATTTTTCGTCGAAAACCAACATTTTGTTGCTCAAACCTTTTCAGTTTGCTGATTGGAATAAAATGCTTAAACAATTGCGTTCTGATTTTAAAGAATCGATCGCGTTAAAAAAGAAAATATGAAAAAAATAGCTTTAATGCTGGCTTTTATTGTTCTTGTTATAGCAGAACCTGCGCTTGCTCAAACTCAGGAACGTGAATTTAAAAACTACACTTGGGAAAACAATCCAAAACTCACCAACACCGACACCGATACTTCGAATAATTCGGTGGTGATATTTTCGAAGAATTATTATGAATATACTTACGAAAAAGACATTTTATGCGAATTTGAAACCGTTCACAAACGAATTAAACTGATTACGCATCTCGGTATTGAGAACAACAACAAAGTGTACATTCCTTTGTATGCCAACAGCGAAATCGTAACTGAAAAAGCACGCGTAATAAAAAATGACGGATCAATTCGCGAACTAAACAAAGACGAGATTAAAGAAGCCTACGACCAAGAAAGCGGCACCAAATATCGCTATTTTGCTTTCGAGGGCATTGAAATTGGTTGTGAAATAGAATATATTTATTGTATCAAAGATATTCCGTCACTGAGTGGCACTATTTTTACAATTCAGTTGAGCATTCCGGTGCTAAGCTATGAGGCAAAATTTATCGCCCCTATAAATTTGTGGTTTAAATTTAAAAGTTTCAATGGTTGTCCCGATGCGGTGTATGATACCACCGACAACATCCGCAATGTGTGGATGCTAAACTCGGATGGCATTCCGCGATTGAAAGAAGAGGAAAGTTCGGCATTGAAAGCCGAAAAAATGAAATTCGCTGTGAAACTCGAACGCAATTCGTTTACAGGTAAAAAAGACATTTATTCCTATGGTCCGCTGGCTTCGGATATTTACGATAGGATTTTCAACAACCTAGACCCGAAAGACACTAAAGCCATTGCATCATTTGTGAAACAGATAAAAGTGGATGCCACGAGCGAAGAAAGCAAAATTAGATCGGTTGAAAATTATTTGAAAACAAATTTTATTTATGACGATTCGGATGACCCAAACAAGTCGATGATTACAAAAGTTTTGTCGACCAAAGCCTATAACGATTTTGGTTCGGTGAAACTTTTTGCCAATATATTTAAAAATTTGGGCATTGAACAGGAAATTGTAATCACTTGTGATCGGTTTGAAAACAAATTTCCGAAGGATTTTGAATGTTATGTTTTTTTGAGCAAGTATTTAATTTATTTTCCAAAGATTAAAAAATTTATGGCTCCGGCCGACAATTTTACTCGCTTGGGCTTTCCTGATAACAGCTATATAATGAACTACGGTTTGTTTATAAAGGCGGTTACCGTTGGTGATTTTAGTACGGGGCTTGGCAAGATTAAGTTTATTGATGGTGCCAAATATATCGAAAGCCTCGACAAACTTACTATCGTTGCTCAAATTACTCCCGATTTTTCCAATACCATATTCAAGATTTCGAGAGAAATGAGCGGCTACGATGCATCCTATTATCAGCCATTTTTTGATTTTATTAAAGACGATGACAAACTGAAAGAATTTTCGGAATCGATTATAAAATATATAGACAAAGAAGGCACAATTGAAGAATTAAGCTTCGAAAACAAGGGAGGTAATTTTCTCGGAGAAAAACCGTTGATTGCAAAAGCCACTTTGAAATCAGATTATTTTTTCGAAAAAGCCGGAAACAAGTATTTGTTCAAAGCTGGAATGCTTATTGGGCCACAACTGGAATTGTATAAAAAAGACGAACGCAAACTCCCGCTCGAATTCCCTTACAACCACTGTTATGAACGCACCATTGTTTTTAATATTCCTGACGGTTACAAAGTTTCCAATTTGGATCAGTTTAAAATAAACGAAGTTTATGTTAGAGCTGGCAACGATTCAACTATGGCTTTTACATCAGATTTTAAAGTTGTGGATACTACCGTCACAGTTTCTATTGTGGAATATTATAAAGAATATACTTATACCGTGGCCGAGTTTGAAGATTATAGGCGGGTTGCCAATGCTTCGGCAAACTTTAACAAAGTGGTGTTGGTGTTCGAAAAGAAATAACAGAAAAGGTTACCGCTAATTTTTGGAGTCAATATGAGTTGCTTCTTGTGATAACTTTGGGTTTTTTATATTATACAACAATAGCGCAATCAATCCAAAAAAGTAAACTCCCATTTGCCGTTCAAGCATGGCTTCGCTCATAAAAAAAAACAACACCATTAAGCCAAAATATATCCCTATTGGAAGTTTAAATATTTTGCATAGTATAATACACAAGCACCCCAGAAAAACAAATAGTATGAAAATGCCATAATTGATGCCCATTAACACATATTGATTGTGCGGATTAAATTCGTTTTGGCGTCCTTGCGGCCATCCTTTGGCATTGTAGCATTCGTTCAACCCCAGTTGAAAATTGCGGCTGCCACAACCCCATAGCCAATGATTGATAAAAACCTGCCACGAACAATCCATTATCGTGGCACGTTGCGAAATGGTGTTTGTATGGTTGGTTTTTGAAGTATCCCACAACAGAAATTCGTTTAAACGGTTTTTAAGCGACGGCACTGTAAACGATATGAATATAAAAGCAGCCAATGCACCAATGGTCATCAAGATTCTGTGGTTATTTGAAAGTTTACTTCGAATAATCCAAACCAACACCAACACCACACTGGCTGCAAGGGCTATACGCACAGCTAAAACCATCACTGCAGCAAAAAGCAGCGCAGCGAAAATATAGTAAACAAGGCGAAAATTATTTTTAACAGAAGTGGCTTGACAAAAAAACCATCCTGCCGTAAGAGCAAAAATGGAATAGTAGGTTGGATGTAAGCCTGAAATCCGTTCAAAGTGGTAACGCAGTAAATAGGCTCCGTTTTGATACGATTCGGCTGCAAAAAATGTTTTATGGATAACTAAACCGCCAAAAGTATAAATTGTGAGAATACATACCGATGCCGAAAAAACCATTAGGGCAAGTTTATAATTTTTGAATCCGGTGACTTGAACAAACACAGGAATGATAATTGGTGCAGTGAAAAAGAAGATTTTTTTTTCGAATTCGAAATGTGCTGTTGGGTTGTTGCCGTAAACACAAAATTCTATCAGATATGGCAGAAAAGGAAGTATAAAAACCAAATTGCGTAAAAGGGGTTTTCCTATCGCGACAGGTTTGGTAACGTAACCCGTTAACGTAAGTGCTACAAATCCCATCAACATTATATTGGTAAGCTTTAAAGAATAAACCGGAAAAGCAAATAGTGCTAGAAAAAGCAAGGATGTGGCTATATGTAAGCCTCGAAGCCTGTTGGCATTTTCAGGCAATATGTTGCTTAATTTTATCATCGATAAAGGTTTTGAACTCGTCGCGAAAGCGTTCTATGCAAAACGATTTTATGTTTTTTTCAAAATCTTCGCGAACAAATATTTTTGGACTGTTATGAAATGACCGAATTGTTGCAACCATATTGTCAACAGTTTTTTTATGGAAAAACATTCCAGTGTTTTCGTTCACAGTTTCGATATATCCGCCCACAGCCGGTATAATCACGGGTGTGCAATACGATTGTGCTTCGACCACCGAAATGCCGAAATCTTCGGTGGCGGCTGCCACAAATGCCTTTGAATGTGCAAGTTTTTGGTTTTTGGTTTCATCGGTAATATATCCCAAATATGTCACATTGCGAGGTAAGTTTTTTAAAATTACTTTTCGCATGGGGCCGTCGCCTGCAATTTCTAGTTTCAACTCCGGCATTCTCCTAAATGCCTCAACAATCAGGTCAATATTTTTATATGTAACCAGCCGTGAAATGATAATATAAACCTCGCTTCGTTCGGTTATAGGTTCTTTCATTGCTACCTCCACTGGTGGATAAATTACCACGCTTTCGCGTTGAAAAAACCGTAGGATGCGTTCGCGAACGAAATTAGAATTGGCAATAAAGAAGTCGACACGGTTGCTGCTTTCAAAATCCCATTTGCGTAAGCGGCCGAAAAAATACTTTAAAACAGTCTTGCTCAGGCGGTTTTTAGCTGCGCGAAGATATTCGTCCTGTAAATCCCAAGCATAACGCGCAGGACTGTGGCAATACGAAATATGCAACTGTCCCTTACGCCGCATTACACCCTTTGCCACGCATGAGGATGATGAAATGATGATATCATAATCGCGTAAATCAAGCTGCTCAATGGCGTGGGGAAATAGAGGAAACAACATTCGATATTGCTGTTTTACAAAGGGTATATGCTGAATATAACTCGCATGGGTTTGTTTCCCATTCAAATATTGCATGCGATTATAGTCATTAAAAAAATCAAATAAACAAAACACATCGGCTTGTGGATAGCAATAAAGTATTTCGCGCACCACCTTTTCGGCACCACCTGCTTCATTAAACCAATCGTGTACCAAGGCTATTTTTGGCATGTTGTTTTTCTCTTTTTTATTGCAAATCTAAATAAAAAGTTTATCAAATAGAAAGTTTATGAAGACGAAAGTTATAAAAGTAAAAATGTCATCAGATTGAATCATTTTACTGATTATTCTTTTGCAAGTTTCGGTTTAAAAACACTCAAATTCTTTTGCCATTTATGTGTTAAGGAAACTCATTATACGATAATTTATTGGAGTCGGCAATTTTCAGCATGCTAAACATGACTTTTATTCGAGTTGATAAACTTTTTTCGTTGCTTTGCATAAAAGTTTTATATTTGTTTAAAAAAATTCAGCTATGCGTGGGTACCGCAGATATATTATTTGGTTTCTGATTTACAAAAACCTACAACTGAAATATAAGCACTCTGCATTAGGTTTTTTGTGGAGTTTGTTGCATCCTTTTTTGTATCTGCTCATTTTTTTGGCTATATTTTCCACGGCATTTCCAAGCATCCCCAACTATCCGTTGTATGTACTCAGCGGGTTGGTGTTTTGGATCTATTTTTCTGGAGGCTCTGCACAACTTTGCAATGTGTTTATCAAGAACACCCATCTTATTAAATCGCTGAATCTGTCGAAGACTATTTATCCGATTACCGAGCTCGGTGCCGAACTCATTAGTTTTTTGCTTGGTCTTGTTCCTTTCATGGTTATGATGTGTTTTTTGGGGTTGCCTGTTACGTTTAATCTTTTGTATATTATTCCCGTCATTTTATTGTTTTCCATTTTTATTTTTTCGGTAGGCCTTATTTTGGGTTCGCTTAATGTGTTTTTTCGCGATGTGGGCATTTTATGGAACACAATCAATCCAGCCATGTTTTATTTGTCGCCCATTGCATATAGATTTGATATTGTGCCCGAGCGATTCAAATTCATTGTAAAATACAATCCCATGTTTCATTTCCTGGAACTAGTGCGCGATGTGCTTTACAAAGGAATTTCGCCCGATATGCACTATTTGGGTCGATGCCTGCTAATTACAAGCGTGGCTGCCCTGATAGCATTTTTTGTTTATCGTAAAACCCGCAATGGTTTCATCTCTAACTTATAGAAATTATGAACCCAGTTATTAAACTAGACAACGTTTCGGTAAGTTATCTGCAAAACAGAAAAGGAGTACATTCTATCAAAGATTTTGTGCTCAAAGCAGCTTTCATATCACCTTTTCAAAAACACAGGGTGTTGCACAACATCAATTTTACGGTTCAAAAAGGAGATTCTGTTGGTATTTTAGGTCCCAATGGGAGCGGAAAAAGTACTCTGATGCGAACCATAGCTGGAATATTAAAACCTGACCAAGGGACCTTGCAGGTTGGAGTGCGGATTTCGCCACTGTTAGCTTTAGGTGCGGGTATCGAACTCGAACTATCAGGTTATGAAAACATGCGTATTGCTCTGGCACTTTCGGGTAATTACACAAAAACAACTCGGAAAGAAATGATACAAAAAGTAACCGATTTTGCAGAACTTACCCATGAACATTTGTTGATGCCCGCCAAAATGTATTCAACCGGAATGTTGGCACGATTGGCGTTCAGTTGTGTGATGACCGGTCAACCCGAGTTGCTGATGATTGATGAAGTGCTGGCGGTAGGCGACCTGGGTTTTCAAAAAAAATGCATGAACCGCATCCACGAGATCATTAAAAACGGTGCTACACTACTTTTTATATCGCATAGCCCCAGAGAAATGAAAGAATTATGTAAGCGCGGAATTTGCCTAAAGGATGGCAAAAAAATATTCGATGGCAACTCAGCAAAGGCAGCAGATGTGTACAACAAATTATTTTAATAAGAGGAACAAAACATGTTTCGCGACTTTTTATAACTTTGCAGGCGGATGAAGGTGACACCAAAAAACATAGCTGAACAGAACGAAGATATTTTAGATTCTGTTGCTTCGAGCGAGTTATTCAACAATATTGAACCATTTGACGACGGCGACCCTGAGTTTTGGAAAAAGCGTTTCAATCGAGCCACACGCGAAATAGAAGAATTAAACAAACAACTTGCTGCTGCCCTAAAAAGCATGGATAAATTGATTAAAAAACTTGCCGAGCTCGAAAATTCAAGGCTGGTTAAATTCCGAAAATATTTTTATCTCTATCTGAGTCGGTTGCGTTCAAACGTAGATAAAGGCAAAAAACGCAACTTTGGTTCTATTCTATACAATTATGTATTTAAACGCGGTGGCAGGCTTTTCCGCATGTTTCTCACCAGGCTTTTCCGCTCCTTGTATCTGATTTTCGAAGTGCGCAAGGTACTTATTATCGAAGTTGTTGGCAATTATTTGGCTACCACTAATCATTATTCGCAATATCTGTTTCGTAAAAAACTCAACAAAGAAATCATCAAACAACACAAGCGAAACATTAACGGTTTTACACAAAAACCTTTGTTTAGTATCGTCATGCCAGTGTATAACCCGCGCATTGATTTGTTCACAAAAGCACTTGATTCTATCAAAACACAAATTTATGAATATTGGGAGTTGTGTATTGCCGACGATAATTCTACCGATCCAGAAGTTCGTGAAACACTGGATAAATATTGCAAAGAGGATGTACGCATCAAAATTGTATATCGTGAACAAAACGGACACATTTCGCGAGCATCCAACTCGGCACTGGTTCTGGCAACAGGTGAATATGCCGTTTTGATGGACCATGATGATATTTTGCGCGAAGACACTTTATACGAAATGGCAAAAGCCATAAACAAAAAAGGCGGTGCCGACCTTATTTATACCGATGAGGATAAAATTGATGAATGGGGCTTGCATTCCGATCCGCACTTTAAACCCGATTGGTGCCCCGAGAATTTGCTTTCACGAAACTATTTGGGCCATGTTTGTGCATTTAAAACCGCACAAATGCGCGATGTAGGAGGTTGGCGTGTTGGTTACGAAGGCAGTCAGGATTATGATTTGGTTTTGCGTTATACCGAAATTTACGACAACGTGCTTCATATCCCCGAAGTGCTTTACCATTGGCGTGTTCATAGCGAAAGTGCCGCAATGAGCGAAGCAGTGAAGCCTTATGCATATCGTGCCGCACAGATGGCACTTAGCGAAGCCATGGTTAGACGAGGATTGTCTGCAACGGTGGATTTCCTAGACAGTTTCCGTGGTTATAGTATCCGCTTTGGTTTGCAAAACAAAAATGCAAAAGTTAGTATTATCATCCCCTCAAGAAATAAAGCCGATTTGTTACGCAAATGTCTTAGGTCAATTGAACGGAAATCAACCTATCGAAATTTTGAAATTGTTGTTGTTGATAACAACAGCGACCAGAAAGATTTCTTTAGTTTGATGAAGCAATATACGCGTCAATATGTTATTTCTTTTAAATGCGTTGAGGATAAAGAATCGTTTAATTTTTCGCGATTGATTAACTTGGGCCGAAAACATGCTACAGGTGAATTTCTGCTACTGTTGAATAACGATACCGAAGTGATTTCGCCCGATTGGCTCGAAGCTCTTATGGAACAAACACAGCGTAAAGAAATTGGTGTGGCAGGAGCTAAGTTATTATATGACAACGATACGATTCAGCATGCAGGTGTTATTGTTGGTTTGGGAGGTGCTGCCGGACATGTGCTGGTGGGCGAAGACCGCGATGGACCAGGTTATTTCAATTATGTGAATATGCTAAACCAATATTCCGCTTTGACCGGGGCATGTTTTATGGTACGCGCATCGGTTTTTGATGAGGTGATGGGATTTGATGAGGGATTTGGAACAGAATATAATGATGTGGATTTTTGTTTGAAAGTGCTGGAAGCGGGCTATCGAAACCTCTATGTGCCTCATTGCGAATTGTATCACTACGAATCTATGTCGCGCGGGCATCCGCATAGTACCAGCGAATCGTATAAGAAACACGTTAAAGAAGTGAACCTATTCCGTAAAAAATGGAAAACTTACGTTGAAAACGATCCATGTTATAATCCCAACCTTTCTTTAGGCGTCCATAATTTCGGGATGAAATAAACAATCGTTCAACAAATCAATTCAATAATTCTTTGATGATTGGTACCTGAAACCTTTTTCACGGATAATTATCAAAATTAAGGGTATTGTCGTAGATGTCGGATTCTTTGGTTATAACATACAAATCTTGATTGCGTGCAAGGGCTTTGGGATACCTATAAATCTGATTGTTTTGGATTCCCATTGAATTCAGAAAACTTTTCAAAAAATTTTCGCTTACAAAGGCAATTCCATATTTCCTTTTATCAATTATAGCATCATTAATTTCTGAAAACAGAATGTCTTCGTTATTTTCATAATATTGAATTTCATTAACTGGTCCGGCCGGGCTAACTTTGATATCATGCACTGTAATGGCCAAAACTCCTCTGTCGGTAATCAGATCAAACAACACCCTCAACCATCTCTTAAACAAATCTTCGGGCAAATGACTGAACAACGAACCAACATAAATCATGTCGAAATTTACACCCGGGATAAACTCCTCGGGCACATAAGAAGATGTAATACCATTAACTTTAAACTGTTCTTTTTGAAATAGCACACTGTTTTCTTTTATATCCGACACCCATATATTTTTCGGATTGATCTCCAGGGCAAGGAAACGTGTTAAACGTCCGTAGCCCGATGCAAAATCTAAAACCCGCTCTATTTTTGATAATTCACCGAATTTTTTAATTATCAATTTTCGAAGCAAATTCATTGAATTTAGTCCGGTTGACAGATAGCCGATGTAGGCATCTTTTAGATTATGAATATGTAGCAGGTCATATTGAAACATCAAATCGTTTTTCGATATCACCAAATTCAAATTGGGCAAAACTTTATGTTTCTTTAAAAACTTTTGAACGGTAATGGTAACAGTTTCGTTCATCATCATTTCTTCGGGTAGCATGTTGTAGACTAAGACATTGAGTTTGTTTATTTTATTTTTATAATCGTCGTTCACTATCTTGTTAAGTTTTTCGACGGCTTCGTTGAGGTATTTATTGTGTTTATTAACCAAACTACTAAGTTCATGTTGCACTGCCTCTGTTATGGTCTGGCTTTCTTTCAACTCGTTTATCTTCTGCATCAACTGATCGAAATGTTCTTTTTGCGTTTGCACTTGTTCATGTATTTCGTGCTGCATTGCATGGAGAGCGTTACTTGTTTCTCCTATTTTATTTGCCAGATCAGCCTCCAATACATTAATCCTGCTGCCATATATATTTTCAACTTTTACAGCCATCCACGACCAAATTCTGTCTTTCACTTTAATCTTTACAGACTTTGGTATGAGTTTTTTAAATATCTTTTTCATAATCAAACTATGCTAATAACTTTGGTTGTATTTTGTATTAATATAATTAAGATCGGTGATTTCAATTATTTGTTATATTTTGTATTATGGTATTACAAATTTACATGAAATAATTCATTTTACTTGCAATGAAAATGATACAGATGGCAAAAAAACAGTTTGGATTGATAAATTTTATCGAAATTTGTAAGACGGTTATGCTTTAATGGGATAGTATTATTCGAAACTCTTTTTTACGAAAATATAAAAATGATGGACATAAATTTTCTTTATTGCATTGATTATCCTGCCAAATCAGATAATATTGAAAATACCGCCAAAATAGTTGGCTGGTTATTATGTTCGTGCAAGTTGTTTAGTTTAAAAATGGCTGATGAAATCAAGCCCAACATTTCGTTTGTATATGGTTTGCCGCGGCCCGATGTACACGATAGTTTTAAAACCTTTTCCAACAATGTTACCGGAGGCTTTTCAATAACGACTTTTAATGAACTTATCAATCGGAACGAAAAGTTTGTTTTGCAAGCCGAGGTTGAAATATCGCAAGAGCAATATCGCAAGGTTAAAGTGGTTTTGGATTTAAACACCAATACTATTCAGGATTACGATGTTGAGGATGAAACCGCAGTATCTGAAACGAAATGGAATATTATTGAGAAGCAATTTATTGATACCTTAATGAGACATCCCTGGCTAACTGTTAGGATGGATATTACCAACAAGTGCAATCTTCGTTGCATTATGTGTCATTACAAGGTTAAAGAATTCTACGCTCAGCCTCTGAAACTGATAACCGCCGAAAAACTCAAATATCAACTTCAAGACATTGCACCTTATGTTAAACAAATTATGATTTCGTGCGCTTTTGAGCCGCTAATGTCAAAACATTTTGCCGAAATTGTAGGTATGTTGCACAAGGATTTTCCGCATATGGAGATTGCCTTGTGCACCAATGGCATGTTGCTCAATTCGGTTGCCAGAAAAGTAATTATTGAAAATAGAGTTACTAACGTGATTTTATCGTTTGATGGGGTAACTAAAACAACCTTAGAAAAAATTAGAGTGGGAGCCGACTATGGTAAAATTATCAGTAATATTATGGCTTTACGCGATCTGAAACTAAAACTGCATAAAACGCAACCATTACTTTTTATGGATTTTGTTCTAATGAATTCAAATATCCATGAAGCACCCTATTTTGTGAAACTTTGCAAGGATTTGGGCGTTGAAATGATTGACTTTCGACATTTGGTGGGGCTTCCCTTTTTTAACATTGAGGATGAAATGCTAACAAACCAAAAAGTCAAGTATAATTATTATAGACAACGTATCGTAGAGGAATCGGAAAAACATCATATTAATATCAGGCTACCTGAGCCTTTTGCAACAAATGAATCGTATTTGCCGCTGGCGATACATGATATTGATTATTCCGATTTTTTGAAAGTGATTCCCGATTTGCAAACCGTAGAAGTTTTATATAGAGGTGAGTTTTCGCACAAAAATGGTAATAAAACAGACTTTGAGTTTCTCGCTAGTGCTAAATGCCTGAGACCTTTTAATGAGATTACGATTAACGATCATGATAAAATAATGCCTTGCTCCTATTATGGCGATTTTATGGGCGATTTTAATGAAGATAATACACTCTATTCGGTCTTTTTTAGTGAAAAATATCGGAAAGTAAGACGAAAAAAAATTCAATCGGGTTTTGATTTTAAATGTATTAGTTGCCCTATCAAATTAAATTATTTGCCTACCGAGATAAATAAATCGTAATAATTTAAGGAAAGTTTACAGGGAAAACACTGACGATTATTGCTCTATCAATTCTATCAGGTGGGCATCGGGTGTGAAAACAAACATACATGGTTTGCTGGCAAAAGCTTCGGAATTAAAATAATCCAGCACTTTATAATTTAATTGTTCCAAACGCCGGGCCATGGCATGTATATCGTTTACTTTGTAGGCCATGTGGTAATAACTCACACTTTTCTTTAAAAGGTTGCAAACAGGCGATTCTTCTCCAAGGGGTTCAACAAGTTCAATATAGTTGGCATCGGAAATCTGCACAAAGCAAACCTGTACTTTTTGTGAACTCACTGTTATAATATTCGAAATGGAGTTTTTGCCAAATAGTTGTGAATAATGTTCTATGGCACTTCCCATATTGTGTACTAGCAATCCAACGTGGTGAAAGTTGAGCCCCGATATTACGTTTTTATCATTCATTTGTCTTCTGTTTTGTTCATGATGGTGTAAACATCATTTCGTCTGTTTGATTACTACGCTGGCATACATCATCGATATTTTATATTTCGCGGCTATTTCGGCCGACACATCCTCAGAAAAAAAACACAATTCATCTCGTATTTCAAACCCTGCAGCTCGTATCACTGCGCGAATATCATCAGCATTCTGAAAAAGATAAATATGGTCGATGGCAGGGGCATTGGTAGGTGTGGTGATAAATAATTTGCCATCGTCTGTCATTAGGGTATAAATCTTTTTCAGGAGTTTGACGGGGTCTTCAATATGTTCCATCACCTCGCCCATAGTTATAAAATCATATTTGGCGTGAGGCTCATAGGCATACACATCGGAAAGAATATAGGAAACCGATGGATTGTTGACCATTGCTTTAGCCATATCGATGGAACTTTGGCTAATATCAACCAAATGATACTGTGCCTTTGCACCAATTAAATCAATGGCTTCGGAAATATATAATCCATGACCACCGCCAACCTCAAGATAATGATTAATTGTAGGGCTGTTTTTCTGTATAATGGTATTGAAAAATAAAAGGATTTTGTAATGATGCAACCACAAAAACTGCGACAGCAGCAATCCGTGCATGTAATATTCCATAACCTGAGGGCTGGCATACACGCGTTGATTCACCTCGTCGAAAGATTTGCTTGAATATTCGCCGGTTTGAATGAATTGAACCGATTCGTAATTAACGTCGGCCAACATTTGCAAATAACATTGGATGGCATAGTCGATGTGTTTGTTTTGTTGTTGAAGCAAGAATTGGTATTTCGTGAGGAATATATCGGCACGCTTTAAGTACTCTTCGTCGAACTTCATGCTGTTTTTGCGAAGTTTTTTGCCGTGTAAAGGATTTTTTACACTGATTTGTTCAACTATATATTCCACTAAGGTTTGCATCAGAGTTTGTTTATGGGTTATCAGTTACCCTTCGCCAAAATACAATCCACCATTTCGCCAACATTATCCCAACTTTGGATTTCTTTTGACGAGAAACGTATTTTAAATCCGCGTTCGATAGCAACCACCAAATGTATATGCGCCAAGGAATCCCATTCTTCGATATCGTTGGCGGTTGATTGGTTTGTCAACACAATGTTTTCGTTGTCCAGAACATCTTTGAAAATTTCGGTTATTTGTTTCAGTATTTCGGCTTTTTCCATATTGCTGATTTGGTTTTTTCAATCAATTTTTTTACTTAATAATATTCTACGCAATAAATGGCGTTGGTAATTACCTCGTTTTAATTATACCATTTATATTTTACCCTTTTTGCTGCCATAACTGCTATTGCACATTATTTGCTGTTGATAAAACTCTTTTTATTTTCGTAATCTTCTACGTTCAATATCCACATTTCGTTGGCTTTGGTAAATCCCAAATTTAGGTAATGCTCTTTTACCATGCTGTTTTTGGCGGTGGCAATATATTCGCCTTTTAAAAACCTAAACCCGTTTTGCCGCGCAAAATTTACCACGGCGTTCAACACAAAATGTTCCATGCTGCGCTTTAACACGCGGCAACTCATCAACCAACTGTCGATAAACAAGGTTTGTGGATTTTCTTTCCATAAAATAACTACACATATCAGGCCGTTGTCGCCGAAGGAATCCTGCAATGAAAACGCAAAGGTGGCATGCTCTGTGGATGTTGCCAATATGCCGATATCCGCTTCACTGTAGCGAAGGGTGCGAAGGTTGAACTGATTGGAGCGCTGCGCGAGTTGCGCCACCCGCGGTGTGTTGAAGGCATTGAAAGACTCGACCAACGATAGCATGTTTAAGCTTTTGAGAAAGGCATCTTCGTCGGCAAATTTTTGTTGAACGAGGACCCGTTGCGATTCAATTTGATAATGCTGAGTACGGTTGGTATCTTCGTGGGAAAAGGAGGCGGTTTCGAACAGATTTAAAGTGTAGAGATACTCCAAATAATCGGCGGGATCTTCGGGCAATTCGGGCACACAAATTTCCGGGATGTTTTGGCGAACCATGTTGCGTTCAAAGGGATTGTCGTCGAGAAAAACCATCGCATCGAAACCAATGTTCAGGATGTGTTGTATGTGCATGATATTGTCGGCCTTGTTTTCCCAATTAGCTATAAACACGGCAATATCGTTTAGATGCAGCACCATGTCGGGATGTTTTTCGAAAGGTTCTTTGGCTAGGGTTTCGTTGTTTTTGCTGCAAACGGCCAATATAATGCCGCGGTTTTTCAGTTTTTTAATCCAGTATTGAAACTCGGTGAAGGCTTTTCCGATGCCCAAATTGCCGAGTTGAATTTTTTCGAGGCCGTCGTCGCCAATCTCGCCTCCCCACAGGGTGTTGTCTAAATCGAGTATCAGGGCTTTTTTAAAATTTCCGTTCAAGGCACTAATCAAATCGAGGGTTTTTGCTGCCACGTGGGGCAACACATCGATGTTTAACACCATTTCGGTGTTGATGTAAACCGATGTTTGAAAGCATGTGGGTTTGCCCACCCGGTTCTGAATGGAAGCGATATCGCACACATACAAATCGGGGGTGGTGCAGGCCAGCAGCATGAGTTCGTAGTTGAGTTTGCGCAACTGAAACAGGAAGGAGGACTCGGTTTTGTTGGCATGATTACCAAACACGGCATCATCTATTTCGGTGTAGTTATAGTAGATTATCTTTGCCTGAAGTTTGTTGCGGATGGTGGCGAAATGGCTTTGTATGGACATGATTTCGTTGGAAGCCAACAAGGCATGTTCATCGACGGGCATTTTGTTGTATGTGCTCAGCAGTTTGTGTGAGGCTTGATATACCAGGACTATGTCGGGCAGAAATTCGTATAAGGCCGAGGACGAATCGAATATTTGTCGTTCGATTTGATTGAAATCGGCTTCGTAAATATCCAGATTAAATCCTTTGTCGTAGCCCATGCCGCGCAAAGCCTGAACAAGAAACTGGGTGGAGGTATCGCCCAAAACAGCTACTCTGATGGTTTTTAAACCCGAAAAATCGTTCTTCAAATTCTTCTTTAACAGGAAAAAATCTTTCATAAGCAAGGCGTGCAACTAATTTTTGTTAAAATTAGCAAAAATTATTATATGAAGGACCATGGAGGGGAATGAATTTATAGCGGTTTTTTTCATACGGATTTTTAAACGAGGTCGCTTTTTTGTTTTTCCCTATTTCAACGTTAAAATTGTTTCTCTATTTTGACACACTTTTTTGAACAGCCGCGTTTGTTCGGGGCAAGGTTGTGTTTATTCGGGGCAACATCGCGTTTGTTCGGGGCAAGATTGTGTTTGTTCGGGGCATGATTTTAAAAATTGTTGGGGTTTTTAGATAAAATGTTGGGGAAAAATGAAGTTTGGTAGGGGAATTTGATAAAATAGAAGGAAAAAATAGG
>JBAXWF010000062.1:0-23582 GCA_037128515.1 Bacteroidota bacterium
AGAAGCAATCCTTATATTGGCTTTGCTTCTTTCAATTTTTTATCGGACATCAGTGTTAACTAATAAAGAACTATCTAAATTAATAAAGAATATTCTTGGTTTTAAGCCAACCAATATTCGTTTATATCAACTAGCTTTTTCGCATCGCTCGGTAGCACAGGAAATAATTAAGGGATATAAAAATTCTAATGAACGACTCGAATACCTTGGCGATGCTGTCCTTAGTTCTGTTATTGCCGATTATCTTTTTCATACATATCCAATGAAGGGCGAAGGTTTTCTGACAGAAATGCGTTCAAAGCTTGTTAGTAGGAACAACCTAAACAAGCTAGCGCAAAAAATGGGATTTGACAAGCTAATAAATATTGAACTTGGAAATGGAAATATTTATCGCTCTAAGAATGGGGATGCTTTTGAGGCAATAATTGGTGCTATATATCTTGACAAAGGATATAAATTTACACATAAAATTATTTTACATCGAATTATTAAATGTTATATTGATATTGAAGAACTCGAAAAAAAAGAATTCAATTTTAAAAGTGTATTAATTGAATATGCACAAAAAGAAAAAAAATATCTCGATTTTAAAGTTATTGAGTATAGTGGACAAGGGTATAATAAACAATACTTAGTAGCAGTTTATTATAATGATCAATTAATATCTAAAGGATATGGTTATTCTATTAAAGAAGCAGAACAAAGTTGTGCCGAATCGGCATGTTCAATATTAATCCCAAAAAAAATTTAATTCAAACTTTTTATATATTTAGTCAATCTTTACCAACCAATTTTTACAAGGTAGTAATGTAAATTGGCGTTATTCAACTATTCTAACAGAAAACGACTTGGCGTCAATTCTTTTTTACTACAATTTCTGGAGTAATAATTGTATTACTAATATGTAATGCACGGTCAGCAATATTTGCTTCAAATTTTATAGTATCATATAACGAGAATGGATTATTAAAATAAACTTCTATTTCAATCTCTCCTTTTAAAGATTTATTATTTCCAGTTGGAGTTAGTACTGGAATTCTTGAATTAAAGGTAACAGATGGAATTACTTTGATAAACTGTCCATGTTGTTTTTCAAAATAAGTAATAAAAAAATTATAATAAAAAGTGCTAGATTTATCAAAAGGAGCGATAGTGTCTTTTTTCGAAAGTCCAATATCACCATCTCCGTCAGTAAAATATATTTTCAAAATACCTTTATTATCAATGGCAGAAGAATTTTGTATTTTTGCAAAACTTAAGTATTCAATATATGGCTCCGGAGGAAAACTTTCTTCTTTTGTACACGAAAAAAGTATTGTCAAAAAATACAGAAGAAATAGTTTTGTAGCTAATGTGAAATAATTCATTTGGTTCATCTTTTCAAATTCAAATATAAAATTAGTAAAAAAAACAATGCAATGAACATTGAAAAATTGAAAAGCCAAGTTTTTAATATTAATTCTCTATCCGATTTTAACGAATTGGCATTAAAAATATTTTATTTACAATTCGAAAATAATAAGATCTATCGTAAATTTATTAATTTACTAGGAATTGATATTAGTAAGATAAACTATTTTAAGGAAATACCATGTCTCCCTATAGAATTTTTCAAAACCCATTTAGTTACTTCTGTCCCTTTTCATCCTGAAATTGTATTTTTAAGTAGTGGGACTACAGATTCTATGAGAAGTAAAAGTTTTGTATTTTCTAAATCTTTATACGAGCAAAGTATTTTTAACACTTTTACTACTTTTTATGAAAATCCCAATAAATATATTATTGCTGCATTAATCCCGGATATTAATACTGCTAAAAATTCCTCTTTATCGTATATGCTTGATTTTCTAATAAAAAAGTCAGAAAATAAATTGAGTGGCTTCTATTTAAATTCCGAAGAAGAACTTATAAATATTATCGAAAAAAATCCTATTAAAAAAAAAATACTCTTTGGGCTGACATATACTTTGTTGAAATTTGTGGAAGATTCTTCTATATCGGATAGAAATCTGGTAGTTATTGAGACGGGAGGTATGAAAGGAAAAATGGTTGAAATTACTCGTAGGGATCTTTATAAGAGGTTGGCAAAAAAACTTAATTCACCAATTCATTCTGAATATAGTATGGCAGAAATTATGTCACAAGCTTACTCGGTAAAGGACGGGGTTTTTAAAACACCATGGTGGATGCAAATCCTAATTCGAGACATTTATGATCCTTTGTCTCGACTTGGAAACAACAAGTCTGGAGGTATTGATATAATAGACTTGGCAAATTTTTATACATGTTCATTTATCTCAACTAAAGATATTGGATTATTGCATGATGATTTATCATTTGAGGTTTTTGGACGATTTGATTTCAGTGATGTCAGAGGATGTAATTTGATGGTAAATACATTATAAATTTTATTAAACCTGTTTTTTTCCGAATAAGTTTATATATTTGTAAATAAATTTCGAAAACATAAATTATGAAAAAACTATTATTAGTTGCGGTAGCATTTGTTGTTTCTTTTTCTTTCGTATCATGTAAAAAATGTGTTACTTGCAAGTACGAATATGATTATTTAGGTCAAAAGAAAGAAGTAACATATCCACAGGAATGCGGCAGCAGCAAACAAATTAAAGACTTTAAGGCTACTGTGGAATCGGACGCTAATCGTCATGGTGTTAGTTCAACCTGTACTAATGATTAATTTGTATCTGGATACAACAAAAAACAAATTCTCAGCTTTTTTTATTGTTTTTTAATATCAATAAATG
The DNA here is from genome assembly GCA_037128515.1 of Bacteroidota bacterium. Taxonomy (GTDB): domain Bacteria; phylum Bacteroidota; class Bacteroidia; order Bacteroidales; family CAIWKO01; genus CAIWKO01. The sequence goes on from JBAXWF010000062.1 coordinate 2,766, forward strand.
GGATACATTATTGATGTTTTATTTTCTAATATTCAGAACTTTTTAAATATTAGAGTTCTAACCTTTGAATTATTGGGTTTTATATTTACTTAGACTTCTAAAAGTAAATAAAGGATAAATTCAAATAAAATCAATTTAGTTAAAGGTATCAATAATTTTTTCTAAAGTCATTATAACCTTTTTCGCTAAATTATTAGAATTTATAATATTTGAATCATTTTGATTTCTAAGTTCAATTGATGCTTGACGAAATTGGTTATCAGACATCTTATTGAGCAACTCTTTTTTTGTGATATCATCAGCAAAAATTCTATACGTTTGATTATCTCCTTCTTTTGTAATTATTCCATCACTAAGTGTTATTTTTAAATTATTGCCAACATCCTGAATACTTAAATTATTCCAAATTAGGTATCCTGCAGAAATTACATCAGGACGATCCCAAGTTAACATAAATATTTTTCTCAGTTTTTCATAATCCTGATAATTGATAGTAAACGTTGTACTTGTGTCCGCTTGATGAATCTGATAATGAGCGATAATCCTAGTATTCTGTGAATTTGATGTTTGAGAATACCCAGCTAATGTTATAAAAACAGAGATTAGGATAATTGAGAATTTTTTCATAGAATTGATGTTTAGATTACAATTTAATTAATAATAATATCTGTTTTGTAAAATAATAAAATTATCTAACAAGAGTTACATTTCCTTTGTACGAATGATATTTGTGATTTACATCGTAAAAGGATATGTACCAAGAATAAACCCCTTGTTCAGAAGTTTTACCACCCGCAACTTTGCCATCCCATCCACTTTCCATATCCTCAGTATAACAAACTTGTCTGCCCCATCTGTCATAAACTCTCATTTTAAAGGTTTCTAAGATTATCCCTTCTCCTTTTGGAATAAAATTTTGGTTTTTACCATCATCATTTGGAGTAAAAGCATTAGGAACATAGAAAGCAAAATTTGGCTCAACATATACTGATCTAAAAGCAGTATCTGAACAACCATAATCCGAAAACACTACCAAACTTGGGTAAAACATCCCTGTATCCGAATAAATATGTGTTGGGTTTGGCAAAGTGGAATTATTTTCCATTGCATTTAATTCACCAAAATAATAATTCCAAGTGGATGCACCAACTGATTGGTCAAAGAAAAATACTAAGGCATTCAACTCATTTACAATATCGGGAGTCACTGAAAAATCAGCTGAAGGAATTGGGTGGGTAATAATATAACCCGGATAAGTTATGCCCATTTTGCATCCATCAACTGTTACAACAGATAAGGAAACATCATATGTTCCAGCACCGCCGTAATAATGTGTTGGGTTTTGAAGGTAAGAATTATTTCCATAAGATATATGCGTGTCTCCAAAATTCCAATACCACTGGTCTACAGCCGGAGTTGTAAGATCTTGAAAATGGATAGTAAGACCTTGACAACCTTCCCTTATGTCTGATGTGAAATCAACTGTTGGTAAAGGGCTAACAACTAAGGTATAATTTGCGCTACTAGAGCACCCATTATTGTCAGCTGTTACAGAATATGTGGTTGTTGAACTAGGATATGCGTTTGTACTTTGCCCAGTAATATTTGAAATTGAAACAGTTGGGAACCAAGTATAATTCTGCGCATTTCCGGTACAAGTCAAAGTACTTGTATCTCCTGGGCAAACATGGTCCGGGGTAGCAATAATAGAAATAATAGGAGTGTAGGAAACATTTACAGTTACAACAGAATTTCCTGTACAACCGCTAGCTGTTCCTGTTATTGTGTATGTTGTAGTTGTTGCCGGGGTTACCGAAACTGGAGTGCCAGTTAAATTTCCTGGCATCCATTGAAATGTTGTACCTGCAACATCGCTTGTTGAGGTCAATGAAGAAGGGACACCGTTACATACAGCAGTTGGGAAGGCTGTTGATGAAATTACGGGATTAGGATTTACAGTTAAGGTAACAGTAGAACTTCCTGTACAACCGGCCGCTGTTCCAAGTACAGAATATGTTGTTGTAGTTGAAGGAGCGACTGTAATTGGCGAGCCCGTTATACTCCCGGGCATCCATGCAAACTGGGTTCCCGGAACATTACTATTTGCTATTATAGAAGATGATGCACCATTACATATTGTCGATGGTGTAGTTGTCGTCGTTACAGTTGGAATTGGATTAACTGTTAATGTAACTGTTGCACTACCAGTACATCCAGCAGCTGTTCCTGCCACGGTATAAGTCGTAGTAGCAGATGGTGTTACAGTTAATGGTGAGCCACTTAAACTGCCCGGTATCCAGGCAAATGTTGCTCCTGGCACGCTACAATTTGCAGTTAATGTGGAAGAAGCCCCATTACATATGGCTGCAGGTGTTGCAGTCGGGGTTATTAAAAGATTGGGGTTTACTGTCACCATAACAGTTGTACTCCCTGTGCAACCACCAGCACTACTTCCATTTACAGTATATATTGTTGTTGTTAATGGTGTGGCAGTTACAGTTGAACCACTTCCTGATGAAAGAGTTGCTGCAGGGGTCCAAACATAGGTGGTTGCGCCATTTGCAGTCAAACTAACAGGTACTCCTGCACAAGTAAAAGGTGCCGCCGGATTAACGGTTATTGTTAATGTGGGGCTTATAGTAACAGCAATTGATGCTGTGCCTGTACACCCATTTTGATCTGTTCCTGTAACAGAATATGTGGTAGGAGTTGTAGGAGATACCGTTAATGTTGGCCCATTTGTATTATTACTCCAATGATAAGTTGTTGTGCCCACCGTGTTTGAATTACCAGTTAATGTTATTGGTGTTCCAGAACAGGTAGTTGGGTTTGCCGGTGTTATTGTTATTATTGGATTTGGATTGACTGTTACCGTGCAAGTTACTGGAGGACTTGTTTGTCCTCCAACCGTTATTGTCATAGAGTAAGTTCCTGACATGGCGGTAGTAGCCCCGGTTCGAGTTGGGTTCATAGTATTTGATGACCATCCACCCGGCCCAGTCCAATGATATGTTGCACCTACAGTTGGACTATTTACTGTTAATTGAATTGTTTCTCCTACACAAACAATATCGCCTGTAATAGGAGGTGCTAAAATTCCGCAATCAGTTGCTCCTGTTCCACCTGTTTGGTTAAAAGAGATATTAGTAACCGCATTTGAATAATTGGTTATAAGTAGTACATATATTTCTCCCGCCTGAGCACCAGGTATGTTACAATCTTCTTGAGCGGCTGCAGAAAAACTACAATCTACACCTGAATTTGCTAATAAATTTGAAGCACAAGCAGCACTTAACGAAGTGAATGGCCCCCAACAAATAAAATCTACATCATGGCCAGAACCACTTACATCGGCACTTGACATATGGATATCAATATTTCCTGATGTACTAACCTGCATAAAATACCATGCAGGGTTTGGTGAGGTATAGAGACAGCCTATCTGTCCTAAATTTGGAACACCCACACTTGCAGGAAAATTATAAGATGTGCCTGTACAAAAAGGATCAGAACTGCTACAATCAGCCCCTTGTGCCTTAACGAAAACTACGAGAAATAACCCCAAAATCGGGAGTATTATTTTTTTCATTTTGAAATTTTTTACTAAAGTAATATTTTTTTATGTACTCTTAATAACTCTTTTTTTGAGAAAAGACTTGGTGCTTTTACATTTTTTTTAAAAAAAGATTCAAAAAACGTTATTTATAGACAAAAAAAAACGAAATAAGGTTGTATCATTCTTTCCTACAATTGTTTTTTGTTTAGAATTTAGCAAAAATACAAATTATCATTTGGGAAAAACAATACGTATTAAACTAAAGACTTCAAAAATAATTATTTCTGATTAATCTGCAACAGTAAACTAATTATTTTGGATTATCCAATTCATCAATTTTTTTCAAGGCATTATTTTTCATCGATCCAGAGTATTTAACGATTTCGTTAAGTAAATCCTTGGCTTTATCATTTTTGTTTTCTTCAACTAAAATTGTAGCTTTTTGCCATAGTGCTAATTCATAAAATGAATTATTCTTATCTTTTATCAGTTTATCTAACTCGATGATAGCTTTTCCTTTCTGGTTTGTTTGGTAATAGCTCATTGCTAAATAATAAATTGCTGCATAGCTTTTTGTGTTTGTATTAATCAGACCATTACATTCGGCAATTGAATTGTCGTAGTCGGCAGAATTATAATATACAATTGCAGTATTTATATTTGGTGTCGCTTCAGTAGCAGAAACAGACTTTGATACCTCAGCAACTTTATCTTCTGTGTGTTTTTCTTTTTTCTGATGAACCTGCACTTCTTCCAAGTTCACACTCCTACCTGTAGCCATTTTGTTTACATCAACACCAGCATCTCTATAGCCAGTACTAGCTGCTAAAGGAATTTGATCTGTTTGCTCAATGGTATTGCTATTTTGTTGTTCATCTTTTAATCCACCACTTAAAATATCACTTTTAGCTTGAAGAGTACTTTTGTAATCTTGACTATTCTTAGTTGTTGTAACTTCAAAATCTACCGTTTTTACTTCTCCAAGTTGTTTTTTTTCCTTTAAATTTTCATCACTCAAATCTTTTAGGGTTACAGTGTTTTGTTCGGGTAATACCATAGTTTTTTCAATAGGATTGTTTGCTACACTTTTTGCTTCTTCAGCAGCATTAAGCTTTTTTTGTTCTGTTTTATAATTTTCAAAGGCAACTTCTTTAGCAAAATGATTGGTTTGAATGTTGAATAAAAAATAGGATGTAATGACTAGTAATATACTGGCAGCAATGGATATACCCATCACCATGAATCTTTTATTGTTCTTTTTTTTAACCCCGTTTAGTGAAATCGGTGAATAGGTTTTGCTTATTTCTTTTTTCAATAGCGAGATTTCTGATGGTAAATTAAAAGCATTTGTGTGTGTTGCAAAACCATCGAAAGCATCACTACACAATAAACATTGAGACACATGGGTTTCGAAGATTTGTATTTCATCCACAACAAGTTTGTTATTGAAATAATCCAAAAAAGCCTCTTTGTTTATGCAACCCGATGGTCCCAATATGCTGCTATGTGTTTTAACAGTTTTCATTTTTCGTTTTCAAGCATGATTTTTAAATTTCGTTTTCCATTCTGAATAAAACTTTTTACCTGATTCATGGAAAAATTAGTAATGTCTACAACTTCTTTATATGATTTCTCTTGCAAATAAAATAATTCGATGCAAATTTTTTGATCATCATTTAATTTTTTAAGTGCTTCAGGTAATTTATCTTCTTTTGAATTTCCTGAGGTATTAATAAGATAAAATGGCTCTTCAAATTCCATAAATTCTTCCTGAATTATTTTTAAATGAACTTGATCATTATAAGAAACGGTAGTGTTTTTCTTAACCAACATTAAACAATGGTTTTTTGCAACACTGTACAACCAGCATTTAAAATTCGAGATTTCAAATTGTTTTAATGCATCATAAAGTTTCTCAAATACCTGCATCACTGCATCGCGTCGGTCATCTTCGTGATCAAAATAATTTAGGGTGATACCATAAACCAAATGTGCATACCTATCGAACAAATCTCCTATATGTTTCGAGTTGAGTGTATCGCGGTACAATTGAATTAATTCCTGATCCGAACAAGTATCCGGGGCTTTCTGTATGTTTTTTTTAAAAAATGCCATGCACGAATAGGAATATTTATTGCAAAATTAATTTTTTAAACGGAATGGGATATAATTATAAATTGTTTAGTTTAGCAAAAAATATTCCAAATGAAAAAAATCATTACTTATAATGTTAATGGAATTAGAGCCGCTTTGTCGAAGGATTTATTTGGTTGGATGACAATTGTTAATCCTGATATTGTATGTTTTCAGGAAACTAAAGCACAACCCGATCAAATTCCTGTGATTGATTTTGAAATGGCGGGCTATAAAAACTATTGGTTTTCGGCAAAGAAAAAGGGCTACAGCGGTGTGGGAATCTTGACAAAGACTGAACCTGATAACGTAGTTTATGGAATGGGAATTGAGAAATATGATGATGAAGGTAGGGTGTTACGTGCTGATTATGGCGATGTAACAGTTATTAGCGTTTATCTCCCTTCCGGAACAAGCGGTGAAGAGCGTCAAGCATTTAAAATGGTATGGCTTGAAGATTTTTTAAGCTGGGTAAATGAATTGAAGAAGGAAAGGCCCAATCTTATAATTTGTGGCGATTACAACATTTGTCATAAGCCTATTGATATACATGACCCGATACGAAATGCTCATAGTTCAGGTTTTTTACCTGAAGAACGTGAGTGGGTTTCTCGTTTTATCGATTCCGGTTTTATTGATTCGTTCAGAGCACTTCACAAGGAACCCAAACAATATACCTGGTGGAGTTATAGATCGAATGCACGAGCAAAAAACTTGGGATGGCGTATCGATTACAATATGGTTAGTCAGCCACTTGGTGGTAGAATCAATCGATCGGTTATATTGCCCGAAGCTATGCACTCTGATCATTGTCCAGTGTTGCTCGAAATTGATTTTTAACAACGCTTTGTTAGTATCTTAAACGTATTGTTTTGAAAGCAACACCCTTATATGCTTACTTTTGGTTAAAACAATATAAAAAATGACTACTTTGAAAAATATCTGTGTGTTTGCATGTTGTGCAATCATGCTAACATCGTGTGTTTCGCTTAAAAAATATCACGAAATTGAAGCAACGCACAAATCGTGTGTAGATGAAAACACTGAACTAAAAAACAAAAATATGGAGTTCGGCACAAAAATTAACGAGCAAAGTGCATTGCTTGATAAATTAAGCAAACAAAACAAGGTGTTAGTATCCGATTCGTCAAGAACCGGAGCAAAGCTTCGCGATATTGTATCAAAATATGAGGATTTGAGTACATCCTATGATTCGCTTATGAGCAATAGTTTGTTGCTTATGAAAGGAAACAAATTTGAAACTCAAAAACTTATTGCCGAACTTGAAAACTCGAAAGAAGTGCTACAAAAAAAAGAAGATGATTTGAAAAGGCTGGAGGCGAACCTGAATGAGAAAATGAATAACTTGAATGAATTGCAAACCAAGTTGGACGAAAAACAACTTAGATTAAATGAGCTAGAATCGATATTGCAGAAAAAAGATTCGGTGGTTAAGGCGCTTAAAAACAAAGTGTCGGAAGCTTTGTTAGGTTATGAAAACAAGGGGCTTACTATTAAACAAAAAAATGGCAAAGTGTACGTTTCAATGGACGAATCGTTACTTTTTGCATCCGGAAAATATGAAGTTACACCTAAAGGTATTGATGCGCTTAAAAAGCTGGCCAAGGTGCTGGAGGCCAATGTGGATATTAATATTATGGTGGAAGGCCACACCGATAATGTTCCGTACAAGGGTACTGATCAGCTGCTCGATAACTGGGATTTGAGTGCAAAGCGGTCGACAACGGTTGTTCGAATTTTACTTACCAATTCAACGATTAATCCTGAACGTATAACATCGGCCGGTAGAAGTCAGTATTGTCCGGTTGATAATGCCAACACATCAGATGCTCGTGCTAAGAACCGACGTACCGAAATTATTCTCAGTCCGAAACTAGATGAATTGTTAAAGATTATAGAGAGTAATTGAGGCTTCTAAAATAATTTGAATCCGATTAGGGTGTTTTAATTGTATTACCTACAATACGCCATTTGCATAATCCTGTTTTCTATTCGTAAAATTGAAAAATGGCTTATTTTACATCTTCCATATAGTCGAGGTCTTTTCCGTAGGTTTCATCAATAAAGAAAACCGAACATAGTGCAATAACCGAAAAGAAAACACCAATAATTACACCCGACCACCATAAACCAAATCGAGGCATTAATGCTCCAAGCAGAAAGGTAATAAGAATGGTAGCTCCCCTAACAAAGTTGGGTGCAGAGGTGGTGACAGTTGCTCGCAAATTGGTTCCAAATTGCTCGGAGGCAGCCGTAACAAAAATGGTCCATAAGCCACCCATGGGAATGCCCAATAATAGTAAAACAAGGTAGAATGTGGTTGGACTGGATCCAATTAATGAAAAATAAACTATTGATAAGGCAACTATGCCCAAAATGCCTATCATGATAGGTTTTTTTCGCGATTTTTGTTTCATGGATATAAATCCAAACAAAAAGCTGCCAATTGCTGCACCAATATAATGAAGCATCACCGAGGTTGAACCTTTAATGAGGCCTGTTAAATGCAATGCATCCTGTGCAATTGATGGCGCATTGATGGCCAATACACTAACGGTATACCATGTGGGAATAGCCAGTAAGATAAGAAAGATAAACTTTTTGAATCGACGAATATTTGTGAATAGTGTTAAGAAATTACCTCGGCTTACTTTCATTGTTTTTGTTTTTTCGTAAAGCCCCGATTCATAAACGGCAATTCTTAAAAATAGCAATAACATGCCGAGCCCGCCACCTGTCCAAAATGCTACACGCCAGTTAAAGTTTTCGACAACTAAAAAAGCAAGCGCCGAGCCTGCTATACCAATGCCCGAAACGAGGCTTGCACCCAAACCTCTTGACTCTTTGGTCATCACTTCCGAAACCATGGTAATGCCTATTCCAAGCTCGCCCGAAAGGCCGAATCCGGCAATAAACCTCAGCAGGGCATATTGTGTTATGTTTTGAGCAAAACCATTGGCAATATTGGCAATAGAATATAAGAAAATGGTAAGAAACAATATCGACAATCGTCCTTTTTTATCGCTTAATATGCCCCACACTATTCCGCCAATCAGCATACCCATCATTTGCATACTCAGCAAAAAGTTGCCTTGCGAAAACAATTCGTTTTTGTTGGTTATTCCCAAATCAATCAAACTGGGATTTTTAACTATGCCAAACAATATTAAGTCGTAAATATCGACAAAATAGCCTAATGCGGCTGCAACAACAATAATATTGAAAATGTTTCGCGAAGGGGCTTTGTTCATTTTTAGCGAATTTTGATATTAAACCTGTGAACCCAAAATCATGCCTGTTATCATGGGTATTAGCCAAACAATCCAAACAAAAATACTAAATTTATGAAAATGTAGTTTTAGGGTTTCGTTTTTTCTGAAAATAACAATGGTTGCCCACGTGGCATGAAACAACATGAGCAAAATAGCCACCATACCCGTTGTTCCATGAAAATTGAATTGGAAAATGGACCCGGCTATGCTTCCCATGGCCCCGGTGCCAATGGTATCGCAAATAAAACCCAACCAAAAAACCACCACATGCCATGCTTTTAATAGTTTTCTGATTTTCTCGGCCCAAACACCAACAGTATAAATTATACATGCCGCAAAAATAAAAGAGATGGCAATTAGTATCATATAAGCCTCCTAGGTTTTGGGTGGGTGCAATGCAATTGTTTTTCAAAAATACACTTTTTTGGTAAAATATGAGTTTGAGAATTGTGCATTTGTTGTATGTTTTTATCTAGGATCCCGAGTTCTTTTCTAGTTTATAATCTATGCCAACATGAACCATTCTGAACAATAATTTTACTATCTTTGTTGCAATCTTTATTCTTTTATAAATTTATTTTTCATCAATGAACTTCAAAAAGCTATTATTCATCATCGCTGTTTCAGTTTCTGCTTCTGTTAACTGCTTTGGTCAGAAATGGGATTTAAAGGTAGATAAAGACGGAGTGAAAGTGTTTACCCGCTCGATTGTTGGCTCAAGCATTCAGGAATTCAGAGGCGAGGTTACCGTGAAATCGAATATGGCAAGTATTCTGGAATTGATTGATAGTGTTTCGATGTATCCAAAATGGATGCACAACTGCGGTTATGCTGTAAGGTTGAAAAAGATAAGTAAATCGTCGGGTTATTCGTATTATGTTGTGAAAGCACCTTGGCCTGTGAGCGACCGCGATGCGTGTACTTTTTATAATGTGACTCAGGATTCGGTTACTAAGGTTGTAACCATTGCTATTAAAGGCGTTAAAGACTATATTCCTGCCAAGCCCGACAAAGTGCGCGTTCCGGAAGTTGAGGGCATGTGGCAACTTATTCCCATGGCAAAAGGCGTTACAAAAGTGGTGTATCAGGCTCACAGCGAAATAGGAGGTTATGTGCCTGCAACTATTGTTAATGCATATATTACCGAAACACCCTATTATAACTTAGTGCATTTGAAAACCCTTGTTGAAGCTCCAAATTATCCGAAGACGATAATGCCGTATGTGAAGGAGTTGTAGTTAGCCCTGTGATTTTATGGTCAAACAGTGGTGCTCCAAGTTTAAACCGCGGTGCATTAAGATTAAACCGAGGGACACTAAAATTAAATGTGGGAGACCAAGTTTAAACCTTGGGAGACCAAGTTTAAAAAGGGGAGCTCCTAGATTCAAAAGGGGAACACCACGCATGTAAAATGATTGACCACTTTTACTTTTTCCTTCATGAGGAAGATTCAAATAACAATTGCCAAATTTCGGGCAGCTAAGTGCAAATCATGCCCATCAAAAAAAAATCAGTGTCAACTTTTCTCCAACTCCCTCCCTGTTGCCTCTTGGAAACTAAGAACTTGGAACAAAGAACAATTCAACAATTGACTACCAGCCATTAGCGATTAAATTGTGCATCCTAGCTCGTATCTCAAATTCGATGCACCCAATCACCTCTTTCGCTTCCACACCAAGCAAATAGCCACCAAATGCATCACTTCGCCCACAGCAAACACCCCCCAAGCAAACCGCTGTGGCACATAGGTGGTGGCATACTCCATTGCTACCGTTTGATAGCTGCTATTCCACAGTTGCGCCATCGAAAACCGTTGTAGCATAAACTGGGCATATTCCATTGTATAGGCCACCACAATCACCACCGAGCCCAACAGCAACAAAACCCACACCCATTTGCCCATGCGCACGCTTTGGTGGTGGTTCGGCCACAGTATCACACCCGACAGCAAAATCATGGTTAGCGAGTTCACCACCGGCGCTATCACGGGGCCTATCCAAGTGGTAGGTATAAAAAACAGCACATCCCATGTCATTAACGATTGCGGCCAACCCACCAGCACCCACAAAAACACATAGTAAAAAATATCCCACACGGAAAAGGCCAACAAAAAATACGCAAAGCGTGTAATAGCGTTTTTGCCTGCCAGCAATGCAATGCCTACCAGCATTATCATGGTGGCTGCTTCGCGCCAAAATTCGGTTATCATAATGCGCTCGCTAATAATTTTCATCGGAAACGCAAACCCTTCAGGGTAATACAACGCACGGATGTAAATCACCACAGCACTCTCCAAATAGCCCATGGCTACTGCAAACAAACCGACAATTAAAACCGTGCGCAGGATGTGCAAGGGTTGTTTCATGCTTTTTTTGCTTGATAAACAAAGGCAATTAAACCCGAATACGACACGGTAATAACAAGCCAGAAATTAATCCACAGTTCAGCCGGAAACTCAGGAGCAGCCATACCTATCGCCAACAAAATACCGGCAAAAGCCGAAGTAATAAGCGCCACCAGGGGCATATAGCGCCAAAACAATTCGGGAGCCGAAAGGGCACCTATTTCGCTTCGGCGGATATAAAACAACGGCAAAAAAAACGATACCATGTACAGAATAGCAAAAAATACCATACCGCTTATTTCGCCCAAGGTCATCAGTGTAAATTCGTTGCTGTGTTTGAGTATGGTCAATGCATCGTTAAAAACCAATACCAACAGAAAATACACCAAAGTGCTCACAATTATGGTCCACAAAAAAGTGAAGGATAAAACTTTAAACAAATTTATTTTCATAACATTGGGGTTTTATCAGTTAAGAACTCATTTTGCCTTTATAAATATACTGTGCTTTAATTTTGGTGTTGGGCAGGCTTTCTTTCAGCAGATTGTAAGTGTCAAGGCTCACACTCGATACCCGCAGCTCTTTCAATTGCGTGAGTTTGCAAAGCACCGAATAATCGTTTATGCTGTTGCTGGTAACATCAAGTATCTCCAGTTTTTTCAGAAACTGCAATGGTGCCAAATCGGCTATTTGATTGTTGTTCATCTTAAGCGACCGCAAATTCACGCACTTGCTTAAGCGGTCGATGTTGGTAAGCTGATTGTTTGAAATATCGAGCGATTGCAGATTCACAAATGCACTCAAACCCGAAATATCGGTTAGCAAGTTGGCCGAAATATTCAATTCTTTCAGTTTGAGCAGGTTTTGCAGGGTATCGTACACCATAATTTTGGTGTTACTCAGGTTCAAATACTCCAAATCGCGCATGTTGCCCAACGCATTGATGCTTTCCAGGTCGTTGTCCGAAAGGTCTATTCGTTTCAGTTTCGGATAATATTTCAGCGCATCTATATCGCGAATAGAGTTGTTTTTCAATATAAGGCATTCCAGATTGGCAAAAATGGGCTCAATGTTCTTCTGGGTTTCAAAGCTGAAAAAGAAATTCACTACCTTGTTTTCGGCACTGGTCAACAAATACAAATTGCTCATGTTGTTATTTGAAAGGTTTAATTTTTTCAAACGCTGAAATTCTTTAAACTTATCAACTAAGTTGAGGTTTAAAAAAGTAAAACTGTTGTTTGAAATATCAATGTCTTCAAGATTTGGCAAAATGGGTAAGTTTATTAAAACATTTGAGTTTTTCATACCACCAATTTTCAATGAGCGAAGCTGATGCAGAGCTATGATTTTATTTATATTTTTTATTTCGTTACCCGAAATGTCCAGCGTTTTTAGTTGCTTTAACGCAAACAAGGGCTCCACATCAATAATGCCGGTGTTGCTTGCAATATTCAGGTTTTCGAGTTTGCTTTGCCTTTTAAGCGACGAAAAATCGCTGATGTAATTGCCCGACAAATCGAGCGTTTTCAAATTCACAATCATTGGCAAACTATCCAGATTATACATACTGTTGCCCGAAGCATTCAAATACTCTAGTTTATCGAAATTGTTCAGGCACAAATAACTGCCCACCATATTTTTCGAAACATCAATGTAGGTAATGTTTTTTAGCTTGTGCAATGCATCAAGCGATTTTATGCCCTGGTTTGCCAGCAAGAGTTTCGAAACTTTTCCTTGTTCAAAAAGCACATAAATTTCTTTTTCGGTGCGGCTGGCCATCACATTCCACGATTGCCAGCCCACGCCATCACGCGAGTTCAAAAAGTCGTACAGGCGCTTGTGCAACTTCGCCGTAAAATTACCCCGATAAAACAAGTTGTCGTAATAATCTCGCCCCGAATATTCTTCCGTATTGGTGTTTTCGTCCCCATTAAAATCCGCTGTGTCGGCTGGAAAGGTCAACAAATCGGGCAAGTTGGCAGGCGAGTTTAGTTCCACCAAGTAGTTTTTATCAACAGTTTTCGATTGGCTGATGTTGAATTTGGTAATCACCGAATCCCAATTCAAACAAGCAAATAGCACCAGCACCAAATAAAACGACCATCCGTTGGCTTTAAACAAATACAAGTTGGTTTTTTTGCTATAAATCTTATAAATGGTGGTAATCAGTCCAACAAAAGTCAGCACCAACCAAATGTAAATACCCAGGCGTTTGTATGTCAAGCTGTATTCGCTCACATAAAGCAAATTACGATATCCTGTTGAAACAATCACAAAAGCATTTTGTATAATCCACACATAGGCCAGCATTTTAATGGATTTGTTTTTCTCCGAAAAGTTCAAGAAACCTCGGAAATAGAAAAGAATAACCACAATAGCCAGCACAATAGCCACAATTAATGTCCCTGTACCTTGATGCAAATATTCCGATAAGGTCATGCCCTCGGGTATTTGTTTGGTAATCCACAAATAAATAATGTCGAGCACATTCACTACCAATAGCAACACATTGAGTAAGGCCAACAGTATAACACCCGAAGCTTGTTCCATTTTGCCATTCAGTTTTTTGCCAAACAAAGTGTTGCCCTTATCAATATATTTTTGTGCATAGAGTTGTTTCGGAATGTTGGTGTCCCACCGATGCCAAGCCGGAAAATTGCGACTGTAGAAAAAACCGTATAACAACAAAAAACCCAGAAAAGTAAAACGTACCCAGGGCCACGAAATAAAATCGAGATTGATTTTCTCCGTCAGATTTTTAAACAGCGGATTGGAGTGTTGATACAGAAAAAAGAACAAAACAATGACCACAAAAATGCCAATCCCAATGGAGAGTTTAATCCAGAATTTACTTCCCAAAGCTTTGCTTTTTTGCATGCGGCGCTCAATCATATCCACAATCATGAAGCCTATAGACGAAACGTAGGAATACATTGAATACAATCCGGCCAATATTACCGACGAGCCTTTGCTAATACTCATAGCAGACAACAAACTCAGCGAAACAATGTTTGCCGAAAAAGCCAGCCACGTGCCATAAAGCATCACACAGATAGCCGACACTAGGGTGCCTGCAGCAGCTACATACCACGAGTTGTCTTTGAGCAAGGCTTTGTTGCGAATAAGCAATAATGCTATTAGCGAAACCGAAAACAACAAAAAGTTGATTCCGAGCGACTGATGATAGAAAAACCAGCTGTACAATACAACCGATACTAAAAGGAGCACATCATTTTTTTTCATAATTCAGTTATTTAATGTTTAATTGATTTTTTAGCTTTTTATATTTAATAAAGAGGATAATAAACAAGGTGATACATACCAGCGTAATCAACGGATGAATTATAACAAACAACCACACATTGATTTGTTGATAGGTAATACCCAAAAGGTGTGCACATACAACCAAAAATTTCACACATATATTGAACACCGCATTCATATATTATCGGTTTTGCTTAATTAAACTTTCGAGCGAAGCCAAATGAAAATGAAAAGCCGTGCGGCCCTCATCACTTAATGTATAGGTTGTTCGGGTTTTCTTGCCCACAAATTCTTTTTTAACAACAATGTAATTGCATTTCTCCAAAGCGGTTATATGGCTGGCTAAATTCCCGTCGGTAACCTTCAACAGCTCTTTCAAACGATTGAAATCGGTGCTTTCGTTTACACTCAACACCGACATAACGCCCAGACGTATTCTGCTTTCAAATACCTTGTTCAGGTTGTTTATGTCGAAATCAGCGGTCATCTTTCGTATTTGTAATACATCAAAATTCCGTAAACGATGTGCAACACCCCAAAGCCAATTGCCCAAAACAATATACCATAACCAATACAAAAGCAGGCAATCAATCCCAGTATAATTTCGCTGAAACCCAAATAACGCACCATACTAAAAGTAAACTTGGATGCACTAACCAGTGCCAGTCCGTAAAAAACCAACATCATGGGGGCAATTAAATATATTATATGATGAAACAACAGTGCAAAACAAAAAACACCACCGGCAATTAATGGAATGAACAAATTGATTAATAATTTTTTCACGGTTTGATTCCAAATGGGTTGGCCGCTTTTGCGTGCATTGCGCGAGGTAAAAATGATGACAAATACCACAGCAAGAACCAAAACCACCAAAGCATCCGTCATAAAAAACAATAATACACCGGCATTAAAATTGTTTCCGCTCCTAAAATGGATATAATAATTGTCGCTAAACAAATCGAGATTCAGAAACAAATAGGCTGCCAATGCCCCCAGCAAAGCAAAACTGCCTGCAAAAACTCCCGATAAGCCACTTAATGAAAGAAATCGTGTAGAAGATTCCATCAACGAACGTATCTCCGACAGGGTTTTTAAATGATTGTTTTCTTGTTCCATGCTATCCTATTTTAAAAAGTACTTTGCGGCACAAAGTTAATATTAAAAACGAGAAGTCAAGAAAAATAGTATTTATTTTCGAATTTTTTTCCAGTTACGCCAATTTTTACTACTTTTATTATGGAATTTAAAAGTTTATGCATCTATACTTCGATTCGTTAAATATATTATTAACCAAAACCCAATATTATGAAAACTAAATGTTTGTTTATTACTTCTTGCTTCGTACTTCTGACGCTAAGCATACAGCTTAGCAGTTGTGGCAGCAAATCGGTTATGCTTGAAAAGGCCATGAACAATGAAATTTCAGCTAATACCGATCAGCCATCAACAACATCGATGGAAGTTACGGAACAAAAAAGTTCAGAAGAAAAAGACAAAAACGGCACAGTTGTAGCAAAAGGCACATCAACAAAAAATCAGGAAGTGGTTCAAGATAAAATACCGCAAAAGATTGTGAGAACTGCCGACCTGAGTTTTAAGGTGGAACGTTACGATGTTGCACGCACCAAAATACTGGAAATAATACGGAACCACCAAGCCAGTGTTTCGTCGGAAAACCAAACCGGCGACACGTATCGCACCACCAATATTATGGTGATACGTGTTGGCTCCGTTCAGTTCGACGGACTCATTGAGGATTTGCTGAAACAAGCCATTTTTGTTGATTACAAAAAAATTAATGCCGATGATGTAACCGAGGAGTTTGTGGATGTGAGTGCCCGCTTGAAATCGAAACAGGATGCGCTTTTGCAATACGAACTTATTTTAAAGAAAGCAAACACCATTAACGATATTTTGGATGTGCAACAGTATATACGTAACTTGCAGGAAGAAATTGAATCGATGCAAGGCCGCTTGAAATACCTCAACAACAAGGTGGAATTGAGTACAGTGAATGTCACTTTTTACGAGCAAAGCAACAATTTGCCTGTGCAGAACGAATCGTTTGGATGGAAATTGCGCGAAGCTTTGGCTTGGGGTTGGCACGGATTTTTACAATTCATAGTTGTACTAGTTTATTTGTGGCCGCTTTGGTTAATTGTGGGTATATCGCTCTTGGTTATCATTCGTTTGGTAAAAAGAGCCCGCAAAAAAAGATTGGTGAAGAATCAGCCCAAACCCTAATGCATTACTAGATTATAATAAACCCAGCAGCAAACAAGCTGTCGGGTTTATTTCCTTATATTTGCACCTTTAATAATTGTTTTCATGGCAAGTGAACCGGAGTATATCAGCAGTCAGCAAAATGCAAAGATCAAGAATGTGGTTTTGCTGCAAAAAAAGTTTGGTGCACGCAAAGAGCAACAACTGATAGTGATTGAAGGCATCAAAGAACTGGGCATAGCTGTGGCGAACGGGTTTGAGATTGACAGCTTGTTTTTTTGCCACGAAATTATAAAAGATAGAGCACAGTTCAACGAAATTGTTGCCACCATGAAACCCATGAAACAAATATCCGTTTCGGCCGAGGTGTTTGCAAAAATTGCTTACCGCGAAGATTCGGGCGGTGTGGTGGCATTGGCAAAGCCCACCTATTGTTCGTTTCAGGAAGTTTCGTTACCCAAAAACCCATTGATATTGGTGCTTGACGGGGTTGAAAAGCCGGGCAATTTGGGTGCGGTGTTGCGCACAATGGATGCGGTGGCTGCCGATTTGCTGATTGTGTGCGATACGCAAACCGATATTTACAATCCGAACGTAATTCGCGCGAGCATTGGTTGTGTTTTCAGCAAAAAAATAGTGGTTTGCTCAAGCACTGAAGCTATAGATTGGCTGCAGCAACACCACATTCATATTTTTGCTGCCGCTTTGCAAACCACACAGTTTTATCATCAGGCTGATTATAGCGGGCCCAGCGCACTGGTGTTTGGCACCGAATCCACTGGCTTGACCCCCATTTGGTTGAAGGCTGCCACTGTTGTTGTAAAAATACCGATGCTGGGCACTATCGATTCGCTGAATGTATCCAATTCGTTGGCCATTGTGGCCTACGAAGCAAAACGACAACGTGGTTTTTAAATAATTAAACTTACAAATCTCATTTGTGTATTTTTAATTGCTACATTTGTATAAAATAATATCACAGAAAAAGAGTTTCTACCGTATGTTTTTGAATGTTTTGCTAATACCAAAATCATGAAATCAACTAAATTCTTGTTTTTTGTTGCACTGCTTGTAGTGCTTGTGGTGAGCCAAACCCAAGCGCAAACCACCATTAAAACGGATACCTGCACCACGTTTGCCAATCAAACCATTAAAAAGAATTCCACCTTGTTTAACTACAAACGCATGAGTTTTTCGGTGGATATGGGCCTAGGATTTATTGGTTCAAAATATTATTCGGGTTCGTTTATGTATCTCTCGCCCTTTATGAGTTATTTGGTTACTCCCCGCTTTCGGTTGGATATTGGAGGTACTATTTTGCAAGGTTTAAATAATTTAGGCTCCACCGCATTTCATAGTTTTGGTGGCAATGGTACCACTGCCATGGTGTTTGCGCGTGGAAACTATTTGGTATCGAACCGCCTTATAATTTCTGGAAGCATTTATAAAACCTTTGACAATTACAAACCTACCAACACTGATTTGCTTTACAATTCGAAGAAAGGTACTTTCGACAATTACGGTGTGAGTGTGGGCGTTGATTACAAAATTAGCGAACACATGAGCATTGGCGCCCAGGTGAGCTATTCGAACGGAAACAACAACCCGTTCTATTCATCGCCAACCGACCCCAACTACAACGGTTTTCAATCGGGATTCAACCGAGGAAATGCTTACCGCTCGGGTTTTATGGGTTGGTAAACTACCTTTTACACTTTTAAAAGTTATTTATTAAAAAAACCCTCCGAAAAGCTGGAGGGTTTTTTGCAAGTAGTAATGTGAAGTAATTTATGAAAACTAATAGTAGTAACGCTATAATGTTTTCTTTCGTATTTATTCCACCAATTTATTATCTTTCCAAATACCTGTCACCACTTTTCCGGTTGAATACGTGAAGGTTCCCTGTCCGTTAAACATATCGTTTTTCCATTCACCGGTGTATTTGCTACCATTGGCAAACACCAAAGTGCCTGTGCCTTCTTTTAGGTTGTCTTTCCACTGACCCTCGTATCTTTCGCCATCTTTACCAACAAAGGTACCATTGCCGTACATTTTATTGTTTTTCCATTCGCCGGTGAGCACCGCGCCTTGATATTTTCCGGTGGCATAGGTAAACGAGCCCTGACCGTTGCATTGGTTGTTGAGCCATTGGCCGGTGTAAACATCGCCATTGGCATAGGTAAACGTGCCTTGGCCACTGAGTTTGTTATCGGCAAACTGCCCCTCGTATTTGTCGCCATTGGCATAATAAAAAATGCCCGTACCTTGCAGTTTGTTGTCTTTAAATTCGCCCACATATTTGCCACCTTTCCAAGCTCCCGCAGCATAAGTAAAGGTGCCTTGGCCGTTGAGTTTATAGTTTTTGAACTCGCCGGTGTATTTGTCGCCGTTTATATAAGCATAGGTGCCGCTGCCGGTGTTGCAGTTGCCATCAATACATGCGGTTTGAGCCCGCAACAGGCCGATACACAAAAAGGAGAAGCATACAATGATGGCTAGTTTTTTCATGGTGATGTGATTTTTTATACGTGACAAAATTAGGATAAATTTGATTCATTTTGTCAGATATTTCTTCTTCCGCCTGTGGAAGTTCGGTTTTTTGTTGCACAAAAACTTTGAAAACCCACTCCAAATTGTGTATCTTTATACATTGCTTAAAAAACTTTGTAGTATGAAAACATTATTTGATTTTAGAGCAACCACCATAGATGGCCGCGACATTTCGCTTTCGGAATACCAAGGCAAAAAGATATTAGTAGTGAACACGGCATCCAAATGCGGTTTTACGCCACAGTATGCCGACTTGGAACGCTTGTATCGCGAATATGGTCCCGACAAGTTTGTAATATTGGGATTTCCGGCCAACAATTTTTTGTGGCAAGAACCGGCTTCGAACACCGAAATTGCACAGTTTTGTTCGCTGAAATACGATGTAAGCTTTCCGATGTTTGCCAAAATATCGGTGAAAGGCAAAAATCAACACGAAATTTACCAATGGCTTACGCAAAAAGAACAGAACGGCGTGGCCGATGCCAAAGTGAAATGGAATTTCCAGAAGTTTTTGATTAAGCCCGATGGCCAATGGGCTGGTGTGGTCTATTCGAAAGAAAATCCGTATTGCGATGCAATTTTGAAGTGGTTGGAAGAATAGGTTGTGCAGGATGTGATTGACTTAACTTGCGAATAGTTACAAAAATGTGTTTCCAATTCAACACACCAAATGTATCCATTTTACACATACCAAACCAAATTGCTACAAAATATTTTTATTGCCCTAATTCTTTTATTTTTTATACAAAACACCTTTTTGTTACGCCTTCGCAAACCAACATTGTGGATGTGGTGATAATGGATAAAAACGGGACGATTATTAAGCAATAGTAGGGCAGAGGGAAGCGGAATTTCTAAGATTTGGCTTGGCTTATGCCGGTTGCGAAAATTCAAAATCAGCTTGAAACGGGTTCAAACACTTTTTACCTCAAAAACCCACTGCCATCTATCGTAGAAACCACCATGGGGCGGGGGGATAAATCTGCGCTACTCATAATTTTTATTTTTTTTACGGTTTCCAACTTTTTTTTATGTTATTGATTTTTAATTTCATGCTTGAACAAAAATTGAACGTGGCTCGGTCATTCTTCTAAAAAATGTGATTTTACGGTCAAATTGTGGTGAACTAAGTTCAAACCCCGGGACACTAAGATTCAAAAGGGGAAGACCAAGATTCAAAAAGGGGAACACCGCGCATAAAAAAAGATTGACCACTTTTACTTTCTCCTGCATAAAGATTCAAAGAACGCAGGCTAAATTTCGGCCGATAAAGTAAGCCGAACTTTGCTCAAAACCATAAAAAAGTACGCTAACGTCCCACGATTTTTAAAACTGTGTTCATGCCTAAATAACCTTGACCGTTTTAACTGATTTGGTAAGGCTATTTATTTTATAATATCTTTAGAAAGGAAAGGTGCAACCTATTTCGGGCATCCACTGGTATTTTAAAA
>JBAXWF010000063.1:0-23540 GCA_037128515.1 Bacteroidota bacterium
CCCGCGACCCCGTGCGTGACAGGCACGTATTCTAACCAACTGAACTACCGAACCTCATTTGTGAGTGCAAAAATACATAAATATTGCAAACCACCAAACAAAAAAATAAAATTATTTATTCCAAATTTCCCACGAGCGCGCCGCTTGAGCATAAAGCATAAGCAAGCCCGACAAAGTTTCAGCCCCAAACATTTCTGCTTTAGCCAAAAAAGCAGTTTTTGCCGGATTATAAATCAAATCAACACACACATGCTGCGGCGTGATAAACCGATAGGGGATATCGGGAAAGGTTTTCGAATCAGGAAACAATCCCAAAGGCGTGGTATTCACAATCATTTGATGAGCCGCAAGGTGCTCCTGAGTCAGTTCCGAATAATGTATAGCGTTTTCATCCGCCGGCTTTCGCGACACCAACATAAACTCAACCGCAAGTTTTCGAAACACATGAGCCACCGCCAACGAACCGCCACCGCTTCCCAAAATCAATGCTTTTTTCGGCAACGCGCTTTTCACAGCCTGAAGCAAGGTTTCGAACCCAAAAACGTCTGTATTGTATCCCACCAATTGCATCGTTTCCACCGGACCTTCCATTGCAATGCAATTCACCGCACCCACCGCCTTTGCTTCAGCATCCAGCCGGTGCAGGTAGGGGATGATGGATTTTTTGTAAGGGATGGTTACGTTCAATCCCTTGATAAAAGTTTTTTTTAAAAGCACAGGAAATTCTTCAATGCATTGAAGCGGAAACAATTTATAAACGCAATTGGTAATGCCTTCGTCAACAAATTTTTTCTGAAAAAACGTTTCCGAAAAAGAATGTTCAAGCGGATAGCCAATCAAGCCGAAGGTGCGCATAAAACCTAGGCCTGTTTTGCTTTTTTGCGGTTTTTATACAGCTTATAAGCATAATAAACAAAAACAATAACAATGGCAGCCACAATAAAATAATCAATAATATGACTGTATTTCATGATTTCTTTCCAGTTTTCCTGAAGATAAAACCCTGCTACAGTCAAAATGGTATTCCAAATGCCTGCACCAAGAATGGTGTAAATCGAAAATTTCAACAAATTCATTCGTCCCATCCCAGCCGGAATAGAAATGACGTGGCGCACCACCGGAACAAAACGACAAACAAAAACAACGATATCGCCACGTTTTGTAAACCATTTTTCGGTAACATCCAAATCATGCTTATCCAGTAACAAATATTTTCCCCACTTTTCCACCACAGGCCGTCCGCCTTTGGCACCCATCCAATAGCCAATAAGCGAGCCAATAATACTGCCCAAAGTGCTAAAAAAAATGACACCGGCCCAAGACAGCGTTCCATTCGAAATGGCAAAACCCGCAAACGGCATCACCGCCTCGCTTGGAACCGGAGCCACCATGCTTTCCAAAGTCATCAAAATCATAATGCCCATGTAGCCCGTGGTGTCAATAAAATTCGTGGCGAAATCAGCAATCCAAGCCGTTATTCCCGAACTGCTTTGCGCAGCAATCATTTTTGTGGTATCAACAGCCGCAACTATTTTGTCAATTAATATCATAAAATATAGTTTATTATTGTTTTAAATTATCGGGCAAAAAGTCGTGAAATGTATCGCCTCTAAGTCCCAAACGCAGTGTTTCCAATGCAATCACTTCGCCCGAAGCAATATTTCCCAAATTCACATTGCTGCCAAATTGCTTTATAAACCACACTTGCTGTGCTTTTATGGGCGCCTCCCAAATGATGTGGTTCGCATCAATATGCGACGAAATTTCTCCAATCATATTCGTATTTGCTTTGCAGTTCGCATCAAAAATACCCACATTGCCGCTTTCGCGCGCTTCCGCAATCACTTTACTGCTGCCAGCATCCAGTTCGGCTTGCATCAATCGCACCCAATCCGCTGTGCAAATGTTCACACTCGCATCTTTTGAGCCCACTTCCGAAATCACATAAAAGTTTTTCGAAAGTTCCTTAATAAAGTTGCATTTGTCGAGCAAACTCATTCGCATCGACCCGTCCGATATTTCAACCGTATCCAGTTTCAACACCTCCAAAAGCTTCACGTACTGTTCAAAAGCATTTCGAATAACAAAAGCTTCAAACAAAGTGCCACCCAAATAAACCCGAATGTTGGCACTTTTATAACACGCTATTTTTTGCTCGAGATGGCCGGTAATTAGCGAAGTTCCAAAACCCAGTTTCACAAAATCAATCAAGTGTCCCGAAGCGGAGACGAGATTTTCTGCTTCGGCCACGCTCAAACCTTTGTCCATAACCATAGTGATACCCGATTGCCTTGGTTTTGCAGGGCGTTGCGGTAAAAAAGGAATCGTAAAATTCATGTGTATTAAGAATTTGTTTTGTAGAGATCAATCAGCTCGTTCAGTTCGGGATTGCCAACAAGTTCGGGCAAAAAATCAAAAAATTCATTTTGCTTGCTAAAATCCTTGGCCAGTGCCGATTCAAATTTTAATAAAGCATCTTTTATTTTGCCCGATTTATAAAGATAGGCTGCATAGCGATACACCTGCATCACGTTGTTTTGCTGATTTTCAATTCCCGAAACAATGGTTTGAATCGCCAATTCAAGGTTTCCCGCTTTCGCATATTGCTCCGATAAGTCAAGCCAAATTTCAGGATCGGCCGGATTCATTTCCGCAACTTTTTTATAGGATTCGATGGCATCGTCAGGCAATTTCATTTTTAGTTGCAGGTCGCCCAAAATATACCAAAACTCACTATTGATAGGCTCTATGTCAATAGCTTTATTCACATACATCAATGCTTTTGGCAAATTCCCCAATTCATCATAAATAGCACCCAATCCCATCCAAGCCTCCGAAAGGTATTCGTCCATTTCAAGCGCACGATTATAATTTTCAATAGCCAAATCCCAATTCAATAATTTTTCATAACATTCGCCAATATAATAAAACGACATGCCATCGGGTTCGTCAATCGCAATCAATTCATTAAACACAGCAATGGCATCATTATATTTTTCCAATTCCATCAACGAATTGGCTTTGTTAAAATACGCCGAAGTAAATTTTTCATTAATGGCAATCACATAATCATTTGCAGTAATTGATTTTTCGTAAAGCCCCATGTTGCCATAAGCAATGGCTAAATTAAACCAAGCCACATCCGAATAGGAGTTGTTTTCAATATATTGTATAAAAAATTTGATTGATTCTTCCGTACGGTTCATTATTTCAAAGCAATAGCCCAACTCATAAAGAAGCGTATCGTTTTTCGGATCCTTTTCTATTGCTTTCTTCAAATATACAATAGCTTTGTTATAGTTGCCCATGTTTTCATATTCAAAAGCAATGTTTAAATAGATATCAGCAGGATAATCCCAAGTATCTATCAGTTTTTTAAACTCATGAATTGATTTGTTATACAATTTCAGTTGGCTATAAATCGAAGCTTTTGCAAAAGTAACTTCAGGTTCATCATCGCCCACGCCAATATTTTTCAGAATAGCAATTGCTTTTTCGGCATTGTTACGCGTTGCATACAACTTGGCCATGCGCAGCAGTAGCGGTTCCGATGCGGGATGAAGACGCATAGCATATTTTAGCGCCAATGCCGATTGTTTTAAATTATTTTTATCAAAATAATAATCAATGATATCTTCAAATTCGTAAACATCAAAAAAAACAGTTTCATCCAGCGTCAACATCCTTTCGAAACGATTCACAAGGCTTGCAACCTCAACATCTTCCTGTTCATCAAAATCATCAAAATAGTCGGCCATCCTAAGTAGGTTAATTACTTTGCAAAGATAAAAAAAAGGAATGAGATGGAGTATAAAGTTTTAAACATACACAGGTGGTAAAATAAAACATGTAAAAATATTAATCGAATAGTTTTGCCAAATGGCTAACTTTGCAAAAATAATTTTGCACTTATGACTTTAATTAAATCTATCTCGGGAATCAGGGGAACAATTGGTGGAAAAACAGGCGAGGGATTGAATCCGTGCGATGTTGTGAAATATTCAAGTGCTTTTGCTACCTTTATTCTTGGCGAAAACAAAACCTGTAAAATCATTGTCGGTCGCGATGCCCGCATATCGGGCGATATGGTGAATCGCTTGGTTTGCGGAACGTTGATGTCTAAGGGTGTCGATGTGGTTGATATTGGACTTTCCACCACACCCACGGTTGAAATGACCGTAATTGAATTGCAAGCTCAAGGGGGCATAATTATAACAGCAAGTCACAATCCAACCCATTGGAATGCACTAAAACTGCTGAATGCGCAGGGCGAGTTTTTGTCCAATGCCGAAGCCACTCAAATGTTGGCTATTGCCGAAAACGAGCAGATCAATTACACGGATGCGGCGCATTTGGGCAAATATACTCAGGTAGATTCCATGATCGATTTTCACATTAAAAAGATTACCGAACTCAAACTGGTGGATGTGGATGCCATTCGCAAGGCGAAATTCAATGTAACCATTGATTGTGTTAATTCAACAGGCGGCATTGCCCTTCCTGCTTTATTAACCGCTTTGGGTGTCGAAAAAATACATAAATTATACTGCGACCCCACCGGCAAATTTCCCCACAATCCGGAACCTTTGCCCGAAAACATAGGTGAACTGTCCGAAAGTGTGGTTAAAAACAAATCGCATCTGGGTTTTGTGGTCGATCCCGACGTAGATCGCTTGGCAATTGTGTGCGAAGATGGCGAAAAGTTTGGCGAAGAATACACCCTGGTAGCTGTGGCCGATTATGTTTTGATGCACACGGCAGGCAACACGGTTTCAAATCTGTCCTCCACATCTGCTTTGCGCGATGTCACCAAAAAATATGGCCAAGAATATTTTACCTCGGCTGTGGGCGAGGTGAACGTGGTGGAAGTGATGAAACAACAGCATGCTGTGATTGGTGGCGAAGGCAATGGGGGTGTAATTTATCCCGAGATTCATTACGGTCGCGATGCATTGGTGGGTATCGCCTTGTTTCTAACGCATCTTGCCAAAGCCAAGTTGTCGTGTTCCATGCTCCGAGCCAAATACCCTAACTATTTTATTTCGAAAAACAAAATTGAAGTTTCGGCCGATATCGACCTATATCGAATACTCGATAAAATTAAGCTCAAATATAAAAAACAACCGGTGAATACCATCGACGGGGTTCGCATTGATATTGAAAATGGCTGGGTGCATTTGCGCAGGTCGAACACGGAACCCATTATTCGCATTTATGCCGAAAGCGACTCCATGGCAAAAGCCGAAAGTTTGGCAAAAAAAATGGTGTCGGATATCAAGGAATTGATGAAAAATGAAGACGTGGATGATTGAAGGTGAAAGGTTTATTTGGTTGGCAACCTAGCAATTTTTTTTTGAATTCTTTTTAATAAATAGTCTCAGAATATATCCAATGATTTATCTCGATAATGCAGCCACAACACCTATGGATAGTGAAGTGATAGCTGCCATGCATGAGGTGATGAATACCAACTACGGAAATCCGTCGTCGGTGCATTGGTATGGCCGCAAAAGCCGAGTTTTGGTTGAAGAAGCACGGGTAGAAATTGCATCCATTGTGCAAGCCAAACCGTCGGAAATTTATTTCACATCGAGTGCCACGGAGGCTATTTCAACCGCAATTTATGGAGCAGTGCGCGATTTGGGTATACGCAACATCATCACCAGTGCCATTGAACATCATGCGGTGTTGCACACCCTCGACGCTGTTCATCGCGCTTATCCCATTCAGGTTTCGTTTGTACGATTGGATAAAAATGGCCTTATTAATTTCGACCATCTGCAAGAGCTTTTAGATGATATTGAACCGGCATTGGTGATACTGATGCATGCCAACAATGAGATTGGCACCTTGTATCCGATTGCACGCATTGCAAAGTTGTGCAAAAACTATAATAGCTTTTATCTAACTGATACGGTGCAAACCATGGGGAAATATGCTATAAATTTTTTGGAAATGGGTGCTGATTTTGCCACCTGCTCGGCTCACAAATTTCATGGACCCAAAGGCAGCGGATTTCTATATATTTCAGACAGGGTGAGCATAAAACCCTTGATAGATGGAGGAGGGCAGGAGCGCAACCTGCGTTCGGGAACCGAAAATGTGTGTGGCATTGCAGGCATGGCAAAAGCTTTTGAAGTAGCCTATCGCGATTTGGAAATGAACGCAAACCATATCGCAGGTCTTAAATCGCTTTTTGTGGAAAAGCTGCAAAAGGCCTTTCCCGACATAATTTTTAATGCAGCTAGTCACAATTCAGGCTTATATAACATCATCCATGTGTCGTTTCCTAATGCTTATAGAAACCAAATGCTTTTACAAAATCTCGACATACATGGCATTGCCACTTCAGGCGGGTCGGCATGTGCATCGGGCACAGTGGCTACCTCGCATGTGCTTTCGGCCATTCATGCCATCACCGAAATGCCATCGGTGAGGTTTTCGCTCAGTAAATTTAATACGCTGGAAGAAGTGGACGATACGATGCGTGTTTTGAAAAAGATTCTGCTGTAAGCTTACAAAAGTATTATTATGCGATAATTAACATTTGCATTTATTGTAGCAAAAGAATTATTGATTAATTTTACAGATTATTTCGCACAAATAAATCTTTAATACTATGAAAAATACATTTACAAATTTATCAAGAAACAAGCCAACATCGGTTGCAATATCTAGAAGTGTAACAAAAACCAATACACTTTCGTGGGCATCTAAACTTCTTTGTTCATTACTTTTTTGTTTGTTTCTTCTGCAAGCTAACATTGGAAATACGCAAAACGTGTCGTCCTATTGTTTTTCTCAAACCACAGGAACTTACAGCACTATTTTTGGAACGAATTTTTCGTTTGCCGGTGGTTCGGGCGACGATGGCTACTCTGCTTTAACCAACATCGGATTTAATTTTGTTTACCACGGTGTCACTTTTACGCAGTTTTCGGTAAGTACCAACGGCTATATTCAACTTGGAACCTTAGCTTCATTTACTACTAATTATTCACCATTATCCACACTGGCAAATTGCATTGCTTTTTGTGGTGGTAATGGCAAAGCCAATGGATATCCGTCGTATATTACTTCGGGTACGGCTCCCAACAGGGTGCTAACCGTTCAGTATACAAACTGGTATGTTGTGAATACGCTTACCACAAACACTTTGACGGTTCAGATACAGCTTTATGAAACTTCAAATATCATTAAAATTGTTTATGGTCCAGCCGTTGCAGTAACCCACGTTTCGCGGCAAGTGGGTTTAACCGGTAATGCGTTTACTGATTTTAATATTAGGAAATCAACCACTTCGTGGGCAACCACCACCTCAGCAACGGTGAATACGGACACGATTGCATGGTCATCAACGGTATATCCGGCCAGTGGACTCACATTCACTTGGACTCCGGCTACAGCTATTGTTACGCATCCGTCAACTGCTTCGCAACATTTGTGTCCTAGCGGCATTTCAACAGCAATTTCAGTCGCAGCATCGGGTGCTACAGGATATCAATGGTATAAAAACACTACGGCTTCGAATACCGGTGGCACTCTGTTGACAGGGGCCATATCCAGTTCATATACTCCGGCAACCTCCATTAACGGAACGCTGTATTACTATTGTGTGGTATCTAATTCATGCAATTCGGTAAATAGTAATGTGTCGGGAGCTATTGTTGTGGGCAATCCTCCAACACCAACAAGTGTTACGGCCACTCCATCCATCATTTGCACGGGTAGTAATTCTAATCTAAACGCAACAGCTTCGGGATACACTATAAACTGGTATGATGCAGCCACAGGAGGTACTTTGGTTGGCTCTTCAAATAGTGGTGCAAATTTTTCGGTTTCGCCGGCTTCTAATATAATTTATTATGCCGAAGGTGAAGGTGCCAATTATGGTAGTCAAACTTTTTCGTATACGGGTACAATTGTTAACTGGACAGTGCCTTCGGGGGTAACAACCATAACCATAACTGCAAAAGGTGCACAAGGCGGACAATATGCTGTGGCAAATCCCGGTGGGCTTGGAGCATCAGTTCAGGGAGATTTTGCGGTAACAGCAGGTCAGCAATTATCCATATTGGTGGGTGGGCAACCGGCATGTGCCAGTTGTATGCCAGGTGGTGGCGGTGGAACATTTGTGGCTTTGGGTGCTTCGTACACAACGGCAACTCCCATGATAGTGGCCGGTGGCGGTGGTGGTAGTTATTCTGGCGGCAGCGGACAAGGTGGACAAATTACAAATATTACGACCACAGGCGATGGTGGTGGCCCCCAACCGGGTACAAACGGAAACGGTGCTCCCGGAACCACATGCGGTGGTGGCGGTGGAGGTTTTTATTCTTCGGGCGGCAACGACATTACTTTTCCAACCTACGGTGTTGGTGGAGCCGGTTTTCAACAAGGTGGCGCAGGTGGTATTAGCTTATCTTACGGTCCCGGTGGTTTTGGCGGTGGAGCAACTGCCGATTATTATAGTTCATGCAATATGCAAGCTGGCGCCGGCGGTGGCTATAGTGGTGGCAGTGGATACAATTCAAATAGTTCTTTATCAAGCGGAAATGGGGGTGGATCATTCAATAGTGGCACAAACCAGGTGAATGCGGCCACTTCAAATTCGGGCGATGGACAGGTACTTATTGCATATTCAACCCCCGGTTGTGCCAGTCCTGCAAGGGCGCAGGTGTCAGTTACTGTTGTAACTTGTGTTGGCATTGCCGAAAATGGTATCAACACCCAATTTTCTATGTATCCGAATCCGGCAAACGACAAAATAACGGTTGAAACTACCCTGACTGACCATTTGAATGCTGTGATTTCGGTTTACAATATTGAAGGCAAATTGCTTTTGGAACAAGCAATGCAATTGGCCAAAACCGACTTGAATATTATGCACCTTGCTAAGGGCATGTATTACCTGAATATTAAAACCGATAAAGGAACTATGGTAAAGAAGTTTATTAAGGAATAGTTTTTTTTGATAACCTAAGGATGCTTTGTTTATGAAAAACTCCTAAAGCCAGTGCGGCTTTAGGAGTTTTTTTTATTGCTATACCATCTGCAAATTTTAATGAGCTTACAATGTCATTATGTTTTGTAACTTTGATACTAACCACTCACTTTAACTCGAATGCCTTCGGAATGTGCCGAAAACTCGGGAGCATACATGCACTGAATGGTGGTTACGCCATTGCTGAAATCGCCTTTTTGTGCTACCCGAAGCGGATATTCGAAAACGTAGGTTCCTTTCAGCAGTTTTGAAATAAAGAAATTGGTGGCTGCATCGCCGGTGCTTTCGTAATAACCAATGCCACCCTGATATTTATATTTTGATATCACGTTGATGGGTTCGAAACCCGAAGCGCGCATATCTTTCATGTGAACGTATTCCATATCGCGGTCGACGCGCAACTCAATTCGCACTTTAATTTTGTCGCCTAGCTTGAGTTTGGTTTCCACTGTTATGGGTGTTATCACCGGGCCATGGTCGGAACTGCGTTCCACAAACAATTGTTTCACGATTTTTAATGGGGTTTCGGCCGAGGTAATCTTATCAAGCTGTTCGAAATACTGCCAGTAGAGGGCACCCCAGGCCACGCCATCGTCCGATTTGGTGATTTTTACTTTTCCCATTTCGGGTTGAATGGCATCATTGAACCACGAGGTGCGAAAATAGCCTGTTCCGGCTTGCACTTTAACATCGGGTATTTGTTTGGGGTCGATTAGCATGTTGCCCATCATTATGGTTACTTGCGGATCTTTGGCCAACCAATCGGTGCCGCGCAAAAGCAGCGCGTAACATGCTTCGGCAGTAGATTTGGTGGTTTTCCAGTTTTGGGTTTGTTTTTGTTTTAGCAGCCACACTTTCATTTCTTCAACCGCGGTTTGGTCGTTGGCCACTTCATCAAAACATTCGATAAGCAAGGCCTGAGTTTCAACCGGAGCTTGATACCAATAGTATCCGTTGTCGAGATTTTTCCAATACATGCCCATTTCGTCGTTGTGAATAGCATTTTCTTTCAATGATTTGATGATGTCGGTGGCCGTGAGTTTATCGTCCAGGCGATTCATGGCCAAGGCAATCATACCTTGCAGGTAATAGTTGTTGGGCAACCAATATTTTTTTGCTTGACCAAAATAATAGGCAAAAGCTTTCGCGTTTTTGGCTTCAACCGGAATTTCTTTAACGAAATAACTTCGAGCATACAAATATTGAATCTGAATGCCACCCAAATGGTTTTCGAACATGTGTTGCGGATCCCATTTCAAAAGCCATTCGTAATCATCGCGCAGGCGGTCATCGAGATAATGCGAACCGCGTTTAATCATGGTCCACACGCGTTGCTGGTCGCGCACATCGCGCACTCCCAATTTGTCGAGG
Organism: Bacteroidota bacterium; assembly: GCA_037128515.1. Lineage (GTDB taxonomy): Bacteria > Bacteroidota > Bacteroidia > Bacteroidales > CAIWKO01 > CAIWKO01. Next base: position 10,376 of record JBAXWF010000063.1, read on the forward strand.
TGGCACATGCCGGTGATGATATGTTGCGTGATGTAACGGTCGTCTGGCATACCCGGAAACCAAGTCCATCCACCATTGGATAGCTGCAAAGTTTCGAGTTTTTTTAATGCGCGTTCAATTTCACGTTCCATGCGCTTGTTTTCAAATAGTATCGAAATGTTGCGTTTCGATTGCGATTCGTCTTTGGCTTCCATCATCCAAGGGGTTTCCTGCAGCATCACATATTTCAAATCCTGATTCTTTTCTAAATTCGATAGCAGCGCATCGGGTGTGATGTTTTTCCAGCTTTCGAACACTTCTTTTATTTTGGGATTTGAATTTACGATGTGTGTGGCAATGCTGTTGGCATAAAACCGGCTAAAAATTTGTTCGGTGCATTCGTAAGGATATTCGGCCAAATAGGGCAGGGCTTGCACAGCATACCATGATGGGTTGGAGGTGAATTCCAAGGTGAGTTTATAGTTGCGCTGGGTGTTCGATTTGTAGGCATCAATCAGTTTCTGAAAATTGAATTCTTTAATTTGGTTTCCGCGAATGGGCAAGGGCATGGTTTCGGTAACCAACATGCGGTTGGTTAACACCGGTATAATCATCTCTTCGCCATCAGAAAAATTGCCGGCTCGGGCCACCACTTTGTAGGTAATAGCCGTGATTCCGTCGGGCACCGTTATGGTCCATTCCGCAGCCGTGCTTTGTCCTTTGCCGATACCGAAACATTTTATTTGGTCGTTGTTCTTCATCAAGGCATCAATGGGTTGTTGCGTTTCGGCATTAAACAGCATTAGGCTAACTTGTCCGTTGATGGAGTCGGTTGATAGGTTGGTGATTTTTGATGAAAACACAATCTGATCGCCTTCGCGGAAGAAACGCGGTGGATTTGGTGCTACCATCAAATCTTTTTGTGTGATGATTTCTTTTTGTATTTGCGCATATTTTAAGTCTTTAGTTTGTGCCAATCCCATAAATTTCCATTTGGTTAAGGCTTCGGGCACGGTGAAAGATATAACAATTTCGCCGTTTTCGTTGGTGAGCAGGTGGGGGTAGAAGAAGGCTGTTTCGTTGAAATTGGTTCGGGTTTTTACTGCACCCAGATCCATTTCTCCACCCAAGTCTTCGCCTCTAAAGTTGCGTTCTTCTTTGCTTTTATCTTTTGCATCAGGAATGTTTTTTTCATCTGCTTCGAGAAAATCGCCTGTAGCGACAGATTTGCCTGTGGCCACAGCCCCTCCCATTGGAACAACACCGGCTTCCGCTTTTTTTAGCGCGCGCTCACCATTGCCGTGGTAGCCTCGGCTGGCTGTGGTAATTTCTGATACTACTATAGATTGATCGGGTTGTTCAAAATCGTAGGCACCATCCATATCATCCAAATAGTAGGAGTAGCGATAGTTGTAAACATCGTAGCCAAACCAGTTTAAATAGTTGTAGGTGCGTGGCACATAGTATTGATACGGGTTCCACAAATAGGAATAGATGGAGGAATTGTTTACCGAAAACCCATTGTTGGATTCCCATTGGCGCTGCATATAATAATTGGTGTATAAACTCAATGCCCACGAATTGGAACGGAACGCATCCAAACTGGCATCATACATGGTAGCCAACATTTCGGCAGCCACTTTTTCGCCATTTTTGCCTTTGATTTTAATTTTCCATTCTTCTTGCTGGCCGGGCAGGAGTTTGTTGCGGAATGTTTCGAAACTTATGTCGAGTTGTTTGTTGGTGTAGGGCACTTCAATGGTTACATCGTGCTGATACACTCTGCCGTGCAATATAAAACTGAAATGGACTGCAAAATTGCCACGGTATTCTTCTTTAATGGGCACATCAATGCGTTTGAGTTCGTTGTTGAGTTTGATGAGTTGGGTTTCAACAATTTTGTTTTTCACTTCAACCTCCATCAACACGCTAACATTGGTTTCTTTGCTGCCAATTAAAAAGGATGCACTGGTGCCGGGTTCACCTTTATCATTGATTACGGTAAACCAGTCGAACGCATTGCTTGGTATGCTTTTATCGTTGTTTGAATAGATGGTGAAATAGGAATACGATTGCACGGTTTCGCCATATTTGTCGACTGAGGTAATTTCGAGCATGTATTGCCCCGATTTGTAGGCGGCCAGGTTATCTATTTTGAGCAGCGAATCTTTTTGTGTATCGAAATTTAGGTTGAGGGTTTCGGTTTCTTTTTCCCATTTTGCGGTGTTGTCTTCATCTTCATACAAATCGTAGGGGAACCATTGGTAATAATCGGCTTTGGCTATTTGTGGCAAATCGGGTTTGGCCCACAGGCGACTGCGGAATGGTTTTTCGGGTTGTTTGAGTTTATAGATATGTATTTTGCCTTTGGCATATTCGTAGGTTCCGCTCAAATTGGTGGTGGATATAAGATAGCTGTCGGCGGAGCTTTTTTCTATTTCGGTGGGGGTGTTCACGGCTACCATCAGGGCTTTGTAGGCTGCTACCACTGTGGTGGTGGTGGAGCGGGTTTCGCCATTGATATCGGTTACATCGGCCACGACCTGATAGGTGAAGGTGGGTTCCGATTTTTTGCTGACTTTGTAATCGGGCACGGCTTTAAAATCGATGGTGAATTCGCCTACATCGTTGGTGGTGGTTTTGCCGTTGGCAATTTCCATTGTGGCCGAGGTGGGGTAATATCCATACCAATAGTACCACCAATAGGGGAATGAGGTGGTGCGCACCACGCGGTAGTTCACTTGGGCGTTGTCGATATTGGAGCCCGAATAGGCTTTTGCTGTACCTTTCACACTTACTTTTTCGCCCAGTTTGTAGCTTCCTTTCACGGGGTTGAAGTCTACTTCGAATTTGGGTCGTTTGTATTCTTCTACCGAGAAATACAAATTGCCCCAGGTGTCGCCAAGGTGCATTTGCCCGTTGAGCGAGCCGGTGGGCAGGGTGAAGGAACCGCTGAATGTGCCGTATTCGTTGCTGGTGAGTTTTAGTTCCGAAACTTTTTGATAGTTTACATCATACAACACCACGGTGGTTTCCACGCCGGGTTTAATGACGATGGTTTCGCCATCGGTTTCTAACAATAGTCCTTTAAAAAACAGGGTTTGACCGGGGCGATAAATGCCTCTGTCGGCAAAATACACGGTGCGTAGGTATTTTTTTACTTGATTGTCGTTGTAGTTTCGGTATTGATAAAAGTTTTCTGATTTCAGTTGGTCGTGGTTTATTATATCGCTGTTAAAGGAAAACTCTACGTAGGACGAATAATAATCGTTGGTGGAGGGTTGGGTTTCGAACATGCCGTTCATATCGGTATAATAATGTCCGGCTCGGGTGTACTCGTATTTGCGACTGGTGTAGTTGTAGGTTTGATGATATACTTGTGCCGAAACTCCGGGGAGTGGGGCGCCGGTTTCGCGGTGGGTAACCACAAATTGCACGTTGCCATTGGTGAGGGTGCGATGCAAATAGGCCATGTTCGATACCCAAAAGCTGTTGTAGCAAACGGCATTGTTTTGTGTTGAAAAGTTTTTGTCGGTGCCAACCAAAATGATATAGAAACCGGGTGCTGTTTCGGGCAGTTTTAGTTCGGTGGCGTGGTTTTGATAATCGAGGGAGTTGGTTAGGTTCACCGAAAAGGTGGTGAGGGGTGTTAATTTCAGGTATTCTTTCACCAGTTTTTCGTCGTAATAATATTGTGCCACCAGCTTGTCGTTGTATTCGTAGTCCATTTTGCAGATGCGAACCCACACTTGATTGATGTTTTTGTAGTTCAACAGGGCGCGGAAGGGTTTGTTGGGGGTGTTAATTTCTTCGGCTGTTAGGGTGAGAGATTTTTCGGTTATGCGGTTTTGCAGATATTGGCAGTTTTTGGTGCCAAAGGCATCGGGAAATTTGAGGATGGCGCGATTGCATATTTCGTAGGCTTTTTTGAGCAGCCAGCGTTGGGTTTCGTCTTTGGTGCTGCCATAGTTTAGGCCTTGAATGTAGTAGTAGTTGGCTATTTCGTAAATCACTTCTGATGATGCTGGAAAGGATTCGAAGCGGGTGTTTAGGTTATTTAAGGCGCTTATGTAGAGGGTATCCTTGTCGGGATGTATGGATTTTTGACGCACAAATTTTAGGCGTTTCAGGTCGTTGTCGATAAGTATTTTGGGGTCGGTGTCGGTGGTATGAAACTTTATTAAATCCTGAAAAATGGTGGCGGCATAATAGGTGAGCGAAAAATTGTCGGGGGTTGTTATTTTTTCGTTCATAAACTTGTCGAAGGGCTCAAAATAGGTGGCGTTGTCAATCTCAAATCGGTTCACCGGGCTCACCAATCCGGGTTCTTCGTTCATAAAAAAATCGGCGGCACGGTGTGCCAAAAAATCGAAAAGGGTGGGGCGCAAATCAAGCGAATTGGCATATTGGTTCACCAAAATGGCTTGGTAGGTGTGTATGGATGTTTTTTTCAAACTATCGGCACTGGCAATGGATAGCTGATAATTTTGAATCACCTGTTCAATGATTTTGCGCAAATCCCAGGTGCGAATGTCGGCGGGCACAAAATCAACGGTTTCGGTTCGATTCAAAAACTTGTAGCGGTTGTTTTCGTAATATTTCCAGTAAATTTCGGCTGTCATCGATTGCAAAATGGGCTTGGCCGGAAAATGGGCTTCGGCAATTTCGGATTTCAAATCGCCAATTTCTTTCACATAATCGTCGTCGCTAATTTGCGATTGGAGCTTGAGTTTGTAAATTACGGCTTTAATAAAATTGTCGGTATTGCTTTCGGTTTTTGCTTTGCTATAAATCACCTGAACCACTTCGATGGCCGAGCGTGTGAGGCCTTTATCCACCAGCGAATCGGATTTTGCCCACAGTTTGGCATAGGGGTCGGTTGCAGAAATGGTTTCCAGAATGGTTTTTTGATGCGTAAACATCGGAATAACTGATTTTACGGCAATAGCCGAAACCGACACCAGCAGTATCAGCGCTAAAAGTTTGAATGTTTTCATTGATTTTTTTTTTGGATTGTAATAATAGATGCAATATCGGAAAAATTCCATAATTAGAGGGGATTTTTTTTTCAATTTTAATATCAGGAGTATGCAATAGGCAGGCGGCAGTCTTTAGGCAGCAGTCTTCAATCGGCAGTCGGCATAGGGTGGGATGGTTTTCATTGGTGAAAATGCTGTGGATGCCCATTTGTTTTTTATAGTAAGGGCAAAAGAACCTTCACCAGCCCTTTTATTTTGAATAGTAAGGGCAAAAGAACCTTCACCAGCCCTAATAGCAACTTCATCCTGCCAGGCTCACACGCGCTCAAGCACTTGGCCAATCAATCGGCACACATCGCGAATTTCATCGTGTGAAATGGTGAGTGGTGGCGAAATGCGAAAAGCCGTATCGCAAAACAAAAACCAGTCGGAAATAAAGCCCTTTTGCACACCCATGCTTACAAAACGCTGCAATTTTTCGGCATCGCCCAGTTCAACCGCCATGAGCAAACCCAAGTAACGAATTTCTTTCACATGAGGGCAGGCCACCAGCAGGGTGTAAAACAAATCGGCTTTGGCTTCTATCTGTTTGGGAGTTACCTCTTGAGTCAAATATTCAAAAGCAGCCAGCCCCCCAGCACAACTCACCGGATGCCCGCCAAAAGTGGTGATGTGGCCCAATGCCGGTTGGGAGGCGAGGCAACTCATCAATTGGCGCGAAGCCACAAAAGCACCCAAAGGCATGCCGCCTCCCAGCGCTTTGGCCAACACCAGCACATCGGGCACCACTTGGTAATGCTCAAAAGCAAAAACAGGACCCGTGCGGCAAATGCCCGTTTGCACCTCATCAAACACCAACAAAGTGCCGGTTTGTTGGCATCGTGCCGATAGTTTCTTCAAAAAATCGTTCACCGGCAGCACAATACCGGCTTCGCCTTGCACCGGTTCCACCACCACACAAGCGGTTTTTTCGGTAATAAAAAGCAAGTCGGCCTCGGCATTAAAATTCAAAAACCGCACATCGGGCAGCAGTGGCCTGAAAGGCTGTTTCAAACATTCGTTGCCCATGATACTTAGCGCACCCTGCGTACTGCCGTGATACGCATTTTTAAACGCCACAATCTCTGTGCGGCCGGTGTATCGTTTTGCCAGTTTCATGGCACCCTCAATGGCTTCGGCACCCGAGTTAACAAAATACACATTGTTTAGGCTCTGGGGCAGGAGCGAAGTTATGAAAGCGGCAAAGCGCGTTTGTGGCGCTTGAATCAGCTCGCCAAACACCATCAAATGCGAAAAAGCATCCAATTGTTTGTGCAAAGCCGAAACCACCGCGGGGTTTTTGTGCCCGGCATTGCTCACACTCACACCGGCAATTAAATCGTAATATTTTTTCGCATCCTTACCAATAAAAAATACGCCCTCGGCATCGCAAATTTCGATACCCAACGGTGTTGGCGAGGTTTGAGCCAAACACGCATAAAACAATTGCTTTTCAGTAAACATTTTTCAGAATTTTCTTGAATTAAAGGCAAAAATAGTGTAATTTTATAGAAAATTAAATGCCATGAAAACAAAATTGATAACCCTAGCCACCGTCAACTACTCCAAAGCGCTCATGCTCAAAAGCCGCCTCGAAGCCTACGGTATTGATTCCTATTTGGCCAACGTAAACCTTATACAATCGGATGTGGCCACCGGCGTGAAACTTTTAGTAAAAGATTCGCAAGCCGAAGCCGCCCTACAAATCATTCACAAATTTGAAAGCGAAAACGAAACCAAAACACCCAAACGCAGTAGTAAAATCCAAAACTTTAGCCGGATAATTTGTCCGGTCGATTTTTCCGAAGATTCCCTCCATGCCACCCACTTCGCTTTGTTGCTTGCCGCAAAAATTCGTGCCGAAGTCACCATTATATATGCTTACAACTCCATACCCGTGCTAGCCAACCCGTTTCCCGATGCCTTTAGCTACCAAATAGGCATGGGCAACATTTTTAAAGACGAAATGCTCACCGCCAAACAAGGCATGTTAAAACTCAAAGAAAAAATAAACCAATTTATTCACCAGCAAAACCTATCCCCGCTAAAAGTCACCACCAAAATATTGAACAACGATCCCTCGGTGGCCATTCCAGAGTTTTGCAGAAAATACAAAACAGGCTTGGTGGTGCTGGGCACCAAAGGCCTTGGCAAATCAAAAAACAATGAGGCAGGCCGAGTGGCATTGCATACCATAGAAAATGTGAACATTCCGGTGTTGGTTATCCCGAAGGCTTTTAAATTCCATACCCTCGATAAATTCAACATCATGTACCTAACCGATTTCGATGATAAAGATTTCAACGCATTTCACAAACTCATGAGCATTGTAAGCGTTTTCAATTCGCACCTACACTGCATTCATATTGAGCGCGAAAAAAATCCAATCAGCAAAGTTATGCTCCACGATTTGGTGGCACATCTAAAACAATCCTACAGCGATTTCAAGGTAGATTGCACTGTGGTTGAAAGCAAAGATGTGGCAAAAGGCATAAACACTTATGCACATGCCAACAAAATCAATTTGGTTAGTTTAAGCGAACGCAAACGCAACTTCCTCATTAATTTGTTCAGCAAAAGTGTGGTGAGCGACCTACTGTTTAAAATCAACACACCCCTGCTCGTATTTAAAGATTAATTACGCTTGTTTTTCCGCAATATCTAGGTGGCTATGCTTTGGCGTGAGTACGTTGATAAGTGGCTTAAATTCGCTACGAATTAAGCTCCAGCGGTCGGGATATTCTTTTAATAGCGAAATAATTTTGGCGCGATGTTTTTTCAACGCATCCGAAATAGCAGGAGCCGAAATGGCTTTTTTGCAGGCATTACCCACATTACTGCCCGTTAAATCCTTTTTCTGTGTAATAACGTCTTTCGCCGCTTCTTCAAGCTTATCGAGCAGCGAAATGGTTTTCTGATAACGTGTGTTCTCCTGATGGATGGGCTGCACAGTTTCAATCGATTTGGCCAGTTTGAAATTAAGATGAAAATCCTCAATCCGCACAATGTTTTCGTTTAAACCAATGTTCAAATTGCCGGCAAAAAAAGTAGCATTATGAATCACATTTTTCAATTCGGCAATGTTACCTTCGTAGCCTTTAATTTTTTGGATGGCGCTTTCTTCCAACACAAATTTTGTTCCACTCGTTTCCGACAATTGCCCCAACAATTCGTTGGCATAGTTCAACAAAACCATATCGTGCTTGTCTCTAAAATCAGAAACAGCACTTTGCGCCAGTTTCATCGAACTGATAATATGATTTACATTGTGATTGTAGTTGCTCAGTGTTTTGCGGTCGTTGCGCACCACATCCAAGAGCGTGTTCAGCGAATTGCTCAACAAGGAGCCGATAATGGTTTTGTTTTCCTGCGAAAGCGATTTACTCGAATTACTCATTGCAAAATTGCTAATGTTTTCATTGAAGTAAAAAAATAGGAGGTCGTTTTTCTTGTCAAACTCATTTCCAATAGCAATTAACAACACATTGCGTTGCAGTTCATTAAACACCTCCAGTTGCTTTATTTTTTGCTTGTTCACGTTGAAAGGCAAATCCTCCTCGGCATACCATTGAAACAAAAAATCATTCGCTCTCAATTCTTCGATGGCGGTTATGATTTTGTCGTCGAGTAATACTTGCTGCATTGTTTGAGGCTGGGAGGGTTGATGCAATATATGCGCTTCTGTTTTTTGTTTTTGCGCAACATAATGAATAGAAATTATCTTTCCAATACCGGGAACAATCTGGTTGGCTTTGGTTAACAGAGTGAACATATCGGAATTACTGAAAGAGAATTTTTCGTTCATGAAAAAAATTTGACAAATATACTACTTAATTTGTAATTAAGCAATAGTTAAGTAAAAATAATTAAGTACTTAATTTAAAAAAACTTAATTCATTAAGTGGAATAATAAGGGAAAATTAAGCAAAAGATATTACTTAAATTACTTTATTTTAAACCATTGTGATATTACTTTTGAGAAATATTCTATTAGCAATGAAACAAAATAATCAATAATAAGCTTAAATAATTAAGTAGTATGGAAGTATACAGCCCTCGAAACAAAAGCCACGATTTATTTAAATTAAATCAATTAAAAAAAGACAGCGAACCCAAAGCTAAAGTTGTGCCCACGCTGGCAACGGCTATAGAAGCGGAGGTTGTGTATTTCCGACAAGGGTCTGGCTTTGTGGAAAGAGAAAGCCTTTTGGTGAGAACCCGCAGGGTGTTTTATGATAAACTCCGCGTGTTTTTTGAATCAGATGAGGTTGTTTAAGTGCTCAAAGAATCATGGCAATAGAAACAAATTTAAAGAACTATGAAAGCGCAACTCCAAAGTGAATCTAAAAAAGAAAAGGTACTAATGCCTTTCTTTTGGTGGGATAATCGGGAAATTGTTTTTTATACCATTTATGGTTTGCAATGGCTCGGGGCAAAAGGTTTACGATAGTCCAAACACAAAACGACAATGCGGCCAACGACCACGACATCATGGCAAAACCAGTCCATTCCAATATTTCGCCAAAATAGTTGGGGCAGGAAATATACTCATAAATGCCACCACGTGGAATTTGATAATCGTGAGAGTTTTTGCGAATTCGGAAAAGCACGTTGTCGGCAAAAATATTGATGCCGAATCCTGAAATAAAAACAAAGAGGCCGATGATGAATCGGGGGTCGAGAAACCAATCTAGGGTATAGGTAGCAAAAAATCCGAGAAAAAAACCATTGAAGAACGCATTGAATGCATTGAAGATTATAGCAAACGACATGATGGCTGCTGGCATTTTTTTGCTGCTGGTTTTAATTCGGAATGGAAATATTAAATCGCGATTTATATAATGCATCATCCACAGCAGGTATAATACCATGCAAACGGGGTTTAGAAAGTTGTGACCCATAAAGAAAAAAAATGAGAACAACAGCAGGGGGGGGGCTTCCATTATGATCCAACCAGCCCGGTTGTTGACCATGGCACCCCATTTGGTACTAATAAATTTTCCGTAGGGTGCTGTAAATTTGAATAAGAGGCCAAAGATCAGCAATCCAGATGCCATCCAGCAAATGGCTGCCAAGTCAAAAGTATATTGGGTGATTGAAAACATAGTTGGTTGAGGTTATATTTAGTTATAGATAGCCGTTGTTGCGAAACCAATAAAATGCATCGTGAATGCTTTCTTCTAAGGGACGACATGTGAAATTGAGTTCTTTTTTTGCTTTGGCTGATGATATGTTTCGGTGACCCGATTCGAGTATTTCGATGGTTTGCTTGTTGAAAACCAAGCGATTTTCTTTATCAACAAAGTACTTCATTAGTGGCATGCCAAATTTTGCTAACCAAAGCGGGCAAATGAATTTGGGACGTTTTACACCCGAAACTTTTTGGATTAAATCGCCAAACTCTTTGATGCTATGCCAGTTTCCAGATAACAGATATTTTTCGCCGGGTTGGGCCATGGTGATTGCATTGATTGTGGCATCGACAATATCGCGAACATCGACAAAATCGTAGCCACCACTGATTAGGGCTGGCAGGTTGCGTTTATAAATATTAATGAGGGAGCGCCCTACTAAGGATGGTTTGAAATCGTAGGGGCCAATGATGGAGGTTGGGCTAAGTACAATTGTTTGGAGGCCATTGCCATTGGCTTGGCGAACGAGGGTTTCGGATTGTGCTTTGGTTTTGTCGTAGATATAGGGCGAATTGCTAATTAGTTCGCGGTTTTCGTTGAGGGGTTGGTTTAATGGGAATTGGTTGAAAGCGTGTATTGAACTGAAATGGATTAGGCGTTTTACGTTGTGTTGTCGACATTTATCAATTATGTTTTTTGTTCCTTGAATGTTGGTGTCGATGACTTGTTGTTCGTCGTATTGATTTACGGCTATGAACGCGGCTGTGTGTATGACTATATCGACGCCTTGTATGAGGTTGTCGAGGGTTTGGATTGAGCGGAGTTCGCCTTTGATGATGTTTAGGGGTAAATCGCGAAAAGCTTTGTCGTCGTTATGATATAAGACGTTGATTTCGAAGTTTTGTTCGATTAGTTTGCGGCATAGATTTGAACCTACGTGACCGCTGGCTCCGGTTATTGCAATTTTCATAAGGTTTGGAATAAAACGGAAACGAAGATAGGAAAAGGGTGCAAGAAATGGGGTGTTTTTTTAAGAATTTTTGTCTTCGATAAGCCGAATACCTTCATTTTCAATAGATATTAAGCGTTGTTTGTATAATATGCCGATTGTTTTTTTGAAGTTTCTTTTGCTTTCGTTAAATAGCTCGTAAATGAGTTCGGTGGAGCTTTTGTCGCCAACGGGCAGGAAGCCATCGTTTTGTTGGAGTAATGTTAGTATTTTTTGGGTTAGGGTTTGCATTTTTAGCTCGGCTGGGTTGCTGAGTGTTAAATCGATTTTATCGTCGTCGCGGATTTTTTTGATGAAGGCGGTTAGTTGTTGGCCGCGTTGGATGTTTTGGAATATTTCGTTGGTATAGAGAATTCCGTGAAAACGGTTGTTGATGATTGCTTTGTAGCCGAGATCGGTTTGGGTCCAGATTTGGATTTGGACTTGTTGGCCTTCAGTGTAGTCGGGTTTTTGCTTTTGGAAATGTTTTTCGATTTTGGAGGTGGCCGCGATGCGGTTTGTTTTTTGGTCGAGATAGAGGTAGACCATGTAGTATTTGTTTTGTTGCATGGTGATTTTTTGTTCGCGAAAGGGTACTAAGAGGTCTTTGGGGAGTCCCCATTCGAGAAATGCGCCTATTTGGTTGACGGATTGGACTTTGAGAAAGGCAAATTGGCCTACTTGTGCAAAGGGGGTCTGGGTGGTGGCGATGAGGCGGTCTTCGGAATCGTTGTAGATGAAGAGTTGTATGGTTGAATTGATGTTGGTGCCATCTGGCACATAGCGCAGGGGGAGTAGTATTTCGCCGAGGTTTTCGCCATCGAGATAGAGGCCGAAGGGGACGCGTTTGATGACGGTGAGTGTGTTGAATTTGCCGATGTGGACCATAAGGTTGGGTGTGTAAGTTTTGGTAAAGTTACAATTAATTTTTTTTGTTGAGTTGTTATTTTTCTGTTTGAGTTGTATTTGGGTTTATGATATTAAGTACGAATAAATAATTGTAGATCTTCCAAGGTAATAGTATAATTGTGAATAATGGTGCATTTTATACAATGATTTTATTGAATTCCATGAAAATATATAAATAATATAAAAAGACGTATAATTAATATTATCTATATAAAATTATATCTACTAAGCAATTAACTCTGTAAATTAGCTGCAAACAACGTGATCGTGTGCCAATTTTTAAACAACTTTACTCTGATTCAATGGTATAACTTATAGTATTTTTGAGTATATGATGTATTAAGGGCTAGGAGGGTTGATTTTATTGGGATTATATTTTTCTCTGAAATTTCTAAACTCTTTAAACTCTTCACATAACCACACAAACCAGTCGCTATTTATTAATGAAATCTCTTTTATATCTTTTAATTTAAATTCCATTTGCATTGCATCTTCTAATTTCAGAGCATTTATAAAATCTTCTTTTTTAACTGATTTATAAAATTGGCTGTACATAAAATCCGAATGGATTAACTTTTGTTTTGTGTACTTCATGCAATAATCGATGATGATATAATCAGTAAAAATATTTTTTCTAACTAATAACCCAAAATATAGCACATTATCTTTTGATAATAATTGTATCGTATTATCTACTAAATATTTTATATCTTTGTCTATATCGTTCATTAGTTTGTTTTTTTAAGCGTGCGTTTTCTAAAAGTGCGTGTATATATCCATCAAGTTTATAAGTCGGTGTCCAAAGCTGCCTAATTTGAACATCCCGAGGGCATAGTGATAAGCTCACTACCGCTCCCGAGAGCAAGTTTCGGGTAAGGATATAAAAAACGCACGCTTTTTCTTTTATTAAGGGATAGGAGGGCTGAGTATTAAGTTTTTTAATATTCCATTCTGTCTTCTATTTTTTCTATTCTTTTTATAATTACTCCAAATGAATTTAATGGTTCATTTCTATTTAATTCATCTATTCTTGCCTGCGTATCAATTACCTGCTGTCTTGCATCATCTATATTATTAAATGAATCCAAAGCACCTACACAACCTACACAACCTACATATTTTCAAGAATTCTGCACGCA
>JBAXWF010000064.1:0-23316 GCA_037128515.1 Bacteroidota bacterium
ATTAACATTTCCTTAGCAAAATCGTGAAAGCTGTGCACAATCGTGTGTGAGTCGTACACAATCGCGTCCGGTCTGCACACAATCGCGTCCGGTCTGCACACAATCGCGTCCGGTCTGCGCACAATGCCGTACAATCTTGCACACAATGCCGTACCATCAGCACACAAAGCCATGCAATCAGCCATCAATAGCTGCAAATTAAAGAATAATAAATGACGTTACACCCCCTAAGTGTAACGGTGCAAGCCCGTTCCAATAACAACCCTTTTGTTAGGCTATTTAAACTATTCAATAATCTCCGCAGTCTTCTCCTTATACATATTGCGATAGCGCACAGCATTATCCAAAGCATCCATAATTTCGCGTGTAAACCCCGAGGGTTGTTGCAAAGTCAGTTCCACAGCCGAATCGGGGGTGGTTTCCATCACGTGGGCAATCACGCGGTCGCAAGTGCTGCGTATATGTTCCTGCTGAAAGTCGTCGAACGCATCAAAAGTTTCGCCAAAGCGGTCGTTGTGGTCGAGCATGGCTGCTACCACAGTTTTGTAAATTATTTCTTTGTTTGCAGTTCTTTCGCGCACGCGTTTAAAAGCTTCGGCCACCAGTTGGCGTGCGTTTTGGCGTATTTTTTCCGAAATGGGTATAATGCACGAGTCAACTTTTATTTTATCGGGATTGTTGCGTTCCCAGTTGGCAATGCCGCGTGCCACTTTCGAGTCGTATTCCGAACGTTTGCAATCAATAATAAAAAAGGTGTACATATAAATGATTTTGGGCATCAAATAACTCAGGTTCCGTTTGTCTGCCGAGCCTATGATTTTGAAAAAAGTTTGGCGGTCTTTTTTCGCAATTTTAAACATATAGTAATTAAACACGCTTCCCATCATCTTGCGCATAGCCCAAAACGACGAAAACCCCGGCGGTTTTGTTTTGGGTTTGTAGGTCATGTTTTTCACGAAATTTAAGCCGCGTTCCAAAAACTTATCGTGTTCATAAATGCCGTCCCAATAGCTTGCCAGCCCTTCGAACAGCTCAATACGCGACATGTTTTTGGGAATAATGTTGGTGATGATATCCATTTTATCGCTGGCTTCTTCGTGTTCGGTGGTTACCAGTCGTCCTTGTCGTTTGTAATCGTACCACATTTTGGTTCCCGGAGGTGCTGCCAACGGATGACAAATATGAAACACAATATCGGCTTGCTGCACAAATTCCGCAGTTTTTTCAAACACCGAGTTATCGTCCGAGTCGGCGCCAATAATCATGTGTGCCAGCACCGCCATGCCATACGATTGTATTTTTTTGATAGCATCAACAGCCGACACGCCAATGTTTTGCTTTTTGTTCATATCCTTCAGCGAATCGTCGTTCACCGATTCAATGCCAATCATCAAATTGTAGAAATTAGCGTCGGCCAGCAGTTCCAGCAGCTCCTCGTCTTGAGCCACGGTTATATCCAATTGAGTGAAAAACCCCATAGGCACTTTAAACGAATTGTTGAGCACAATCATTTGGCGCAGCAGTTCTTTCACATAGTGGCGATCGCCGGCAAAATTGTCGTCGGCAATAAACACCATCATCACTTTAAGGTCGTTCAGCCGTTTAATTTCCTCCAACACCTGCGCAATGGTTTTGCTTCGCGGTTTGCGGCCATAAGTATATATCACATCGCAAAAACTACAGTCGTAAGGACAACCGCGTGTGGTTTGCACCGACACCGAGTTGTACCATCGTATATCTTTTCCCAACAGCTCCCAGCGTGGGGGAGGGGTTTTGGTCATGTCGGGCTTCGCCAGGTTTTTGTATACCTTCAAATAGTTGCCGGTTTTATAGTCTTCCAAAAATCGTGGCCAGGTTTCTTCGGCTTCGCCGTGAAAAACAACATCAATATCTTCTTTGTTTTTGTAGATAAGGGTTTCAACACCTATGCCACCCACCACCATCAAGGCATCGGGGCACAACTGTTTGCAGGCTTTGGCAATTTTCAGACTGCGCGAAAGCTGGTTTGAGGTAATAGAAACGCCAATGATATCGTAATGTTTGCCTGGCAAAAAATCTTCTGCAGGGCCGCGCATATACTCATCGTGTAACTCCACTTCGTGTTCGGCAGGGGTCAGAGCAGCCACAGTAGCAATGGCGTGAGGCGCAGTAAAAGCTTTGGCAAATAAATAGGGTATTTGACGTATAATCAGGTTGTCAATTTCGTCGGGAGAGCCCGGACTGATCAGGAGAATTTTCATGTAGTACGAGCGTAAAAGTGTATCATGGTGTTTTGTTAGTTGCTGTTCTTTTTTTCAAAGGTACATATTTTTGGGGAATTCCTTAGGGTTTCAACCCGAAGTTTCTTACAATCGGTTCTCGTCCATCATCAGTTTCCTGACATTGAGCAGGCTACGAAACATGGGTTCGTTTAAATTGTGCGCCATTCTGTATTGCATGGTTTCGCGCATCATTTCGGGGCTTGGCCGTGCATCCGATGTGAACAAGATGTTGTGTCGGCGGCCAATTTTTAGGCGCAAATATTCCGATACTTGGGTGTGTGGAAACGAAGGCGAATCGTAAAAAACAGGTTTCAACAACGAATCGTTTTCGCAAACAATACCTTCGGCAACGGCCAGTTGCCAAAGTTTGGTGTGTGGATATATGCGCAGGCTCGAGGCCAGGTAAACCAAATCGGCCTCCGACACATAGTGTTCCATAAAGGCAAATGTTTCATCAATGGTAGCGCGGGTTTCGCCGGGTCCGCCAAACACAAAAAACCACATGGTAGGCATATCGGCCTTTTTCAACCATTGTGCTGTTTTTTGCAGTTGTGCCAGCGTAAAATTCTTTCCCAGATTGTGCAGCATCAAGGGCGAGGCTGTGTCGGGTGTGGAATCTATTTGGGTGAAACCGGCTTGGCGCATCAGCAAAACCAATTCTTCGCTTGTGTTTTGGGGATTTATACCCATGGTGCGCAGCCGCAGCTTTAGCTTACGCCGAATAATTTCGCTGCAAATGGCTTCGGCATGTCCTGCCGGGTCGTTAAAAGTAGAATCAACAAACTCGAAACAAATATCGCCCAACTGGGCACGCACCTGCGCTATTTCGTCCACAATGTCGCTGGCAGTTCGGCTACGAAACTTTTTACCTTCAATCAAAGGATAGGTGCAATAGATACAATGGTGGGCGCAGCCTCTTTTGGCTTGTATGGGATAAGCGCCACGCTCAGCATACGGCCCAAAATTGATGTATTTTGTTATGCCCGAATGAAAGGTCTTTGTAGGGTGTACACAGGTGGCAATTTTCTTCATTTCGAATGCCTTCGATGCACGGTCAATTATGCCTTTCACCTGCATAATATCTTTACCGCCATCCAAATGTTGCAGCAGTTTCAAAAAAGCATCTTCGCCTTCACCGGCAATTCCATAGTTCAAATCCAAATATTCTAGGGTTTCTAATGGGAATATACTAAACCCACTTCCGCCCAAAATAATGGGTGCTTGGCTTATTTCTTTGATGGGTTTGATGAATAGCTCGTTCACTTTGTCAAGAAAAAAGTCCTTAGTTTCTATCGACATCGAATCGATGTTACGAATGCTGCATCCAATATAATCGGGTTTGAAAGTGGCAACTAAGGTGGGCAGGTTTTTGCCTTCGTCGAACATGCCGTCGTAAAGCTGCACTTGGTAGTAGGTTTCGAGGCTTTGGGCCACAATGCATAAACCTATGGGTGGCACTGGGTAGGGTGCTTTTTCGGTGTTGGTGTTTATCAGCAAAACTTTTTTCATTGTTTCACTGCTATAATAAAACTAAAAGGAGTAGCATTTTGAATAATACGATGGAGTTTAAATCCCGAATCGGAAAGCATTTGTTGGTATTCGTCATGTGTTCGTTCTTTGCCGCCAATGGTTCCTATCAGCATCTGCAAATCAACAAACTTACCGAATGAAGGTTTGTTGTCGGGCTTAATAATTGTTTCAATCAGCATCAGTTTGCTTTCGGGTTGCATGGTCGCGCAAATCTTTTTTAGTATTTCAACAGAAACAGTATCGTCCCAATCATGCAAAATATTTTTTAAAATATACAAATCGCCACCGGATGGAATGGTTTCATAAAAACTACCTTCCACAATTTTGCAGCGGTTTTCAACGCCATGGTGCTTTAATATTTCGCGAGCATCGGTAACCACATGAGGCTGGTCGAACAAAATGGCTTGTGCTGAAGGGTATTTCGATAAAATTTGCGACAGCAAATGGCCTTGTCCGCCCCCAATATCCACAATAAGTTTGTGTTGCCCGAAATTATACGAATTTACAAATATGCTCCCCGACAATTCGGCAGTTTCGGTCATGGCTTTGTTAAAAATATCGTTTTTATCGGGATTTTTCTCCAGAAACTCGAAGGGTTGCATATGAAACTTATGGGTAATGGCATTTTCGCCTGTCTTCACGCAATTGTACAAATCGCCCACCAAATCCCAGTTGTTCGTGCCTACATGATGCATCACGAAATATTTTACCGATTCCTTTTTCGTTAGTATCGCTTTCGACAAAGCAGAGTTTTTAAATTGCTTTCCGGGCAATTCAATAAAAATTCCTTCACCTGCCAAGGTGCGCAACATTCTGTAAAGAGCATCTTTGTTGCATTCGGCCAATTCAGCCAGTTTGCCAACAGACAAAACACCTTGCTCCAAATAATCTGGGATGTTTAATTGAGCAGCCACTGCTATCGATTTTGATTTCCAAAAGGATGAAGCTTCTTCGAGCAACACAAAGTTTGCCGGAAGCATACGTTTTGAAATGCGCACCAAAAAGTTTCGCAAACCAATGGTAGCTTTAATTACAAACAGGGGTGGTAGCTTTTTGCTTTTCCGGTTATCAGCCATTCAATTTTTCTGTAAAAGTACAAATAGTTTATAATATCAGCAATTGATGCAAATCAGACGGCAGGATTACACGAGTTTTGGTAAATGAAATAAGAGCAATGCATTGTGTTACTTTTTCGAAATGCAATAAACCACAACCACAATAATTGCTTATTTTTGCACATTTTTATGAAATCGAACAAAACATTTATTTATTTACTTCTTATACTGGCCATGGTGTTCTGGAGTTTTTCCTACATCTGGACACAAAATGTTTTCAAATATCTCAATCCCTTGTCAACCGTTTTCATTCGATTGGTGATAGCTTCTTTATTTTTTGTGAGTTTGTCGCTAATTTTGGGAAAATTTCAGCGTATTGAATCGAAAGATAGATTGAAATTTCTGTTGTTGGCCTTCTTCGAACCTTTGATTTATTATTTGGGCGAAAGTTATGGCTTGAAATATGTGGCACCCACCGTTGCCGCCATTATAATCTCTACCATACCCTTGTTTGTTCCGTTTTTCATGTTTTTTTTGGCAAAAGAACCCATTAAAACAGGCACTTTCTTTGGAATTTTTATCGCTTTCGTGGGTGTGTTGATGGTGGTTCTAAATAAGGATTTAAGTTTTGCTGCTTCACCTTTGGGAATCATGTTTCTTATGATAGCTGTAGCGAGTGTGATGGGTTACAGCTATATTTTGCAAACGCTTGGCAAAAAGTATAATGCATTTACCATTATTTCAATCCAAAATGTTATTGGCATATTTTATTTTCTGCCTTTGGTTTTACTGTTCGATACAGATGTGTTTAAAACTATTAATATCACCAGTGAATTGGTTATGAATATAACTGCCTTGGCGGTTTTTGCTTCGGCATTGGCATTTTTTCTGTTTACCATCGGTACGCAACATATAGGCGTAACCAAAGCCTCTATTTTTACCTATTTAGTGCCGATTTTCACAGCCTTACTTTCCTATTTTATGGGTAAGGAAACATTTACACCTTTAAAGATTAACGGAATCTTGGTTGTAATTCTTGGTTTATCATTGTCGCAGCTCCGTTTGCGAACAATCTTTACGAAAAATAAAAAAATCTGATTTCTTATTGTTTTTATTTTTACTTTTAGTCTTATTTTCAAAAGTATTAATTTAATCCTGTAATGTATGATTTGTAAGAAATGTTATGCAGAAAATCCGACAAATGCTTCGATATGTGAAAAATGCGGAGATCATTTGTCCACTCAAAATGAAATTGTGATTGGAAGAAGCAAGTTATCCGACACAATCATTATTGTCATTTCAATCTTTTTGATGTTCTCAAAGCTATTCTGGCTTAGTGTTTCTAATGTCCGAGGCGAAATGTGGCAGGTACTTCAATATGTTAGCAGTTTTTTCAATCTCATTTGGGCTGCCATACCCATTTTACTGGCATTTGTTGTGAAAAACAAAGTTTGGCGGATTATTTTAATTATTAGTGGCGGAATATATGCCTTGCTCAGCTTGATAAATATTGTAAAAGACCTGCTGCATCCTTTTATTTATAACAACTTTTAAAGTTTGATAGTAATATTTTAATGCAATCTAAGATGAAACAAAAACAAACAATTGTTCTGGCGTTCTTTTTGGCATTTTGCATAGGACCAACATTTTCGCAGGTGATTCCGCTGGCCAACCGTATTAATTGGTCGCAAGCGGGATGCAGGTATGTCTTTCCCGACAATACACCTCAGGTCAATATTATGTCGTTTGGTGCTGTTGCAGATGGTATTACCGACAATACTGCTGCATTGAATAATGCTATGGCATCGTTTGGCGGACATCCGGGTATGGTATATGTTCCGGCGGGTTCGTATTTGTTTTCAAATTTAATTTACATTCCCGACTCGGTATGGGTAAAAGGTGCTGGTTGCGATTCAACTTTTGTTAAAATTAAGCATAGTAGCATTGGGTTTTATTTTACTGGAGCGTCCACAAATGTTTTTACCGATATTATAACCGGTTTTCAAAAGGGTTCTACTAAAGTCAGAGTCATCAATCCTAGTTTGTTTACGCCGGGCGATTATGGTGAAATACGACAGGACAATGGTTCTTGGGATGTAAATCCAGCAACATGGGCTACCTATTCAGTCGGACAAATGGTACAAATTGTTTCTATCAAAGCCGATACATTGGTTTTAGCCGACGACCTGCATATAACTTTTGACACGGCACTGAATCTGCAAATTCAAAAAATTAATCCGCGCAAAGCGGCTGCCATTTCGTGCATGAATGTTGAACGTACCGATACATCAACTGCCGGCACAGGATATAATTTTGGATTCAATTATGCAGTTAATTGCGAAATTAGTGGTATCGAAAGTAACAAAAGTCAGGGTAGCCATTGCATGATTGGCCTTAGCTCGCATGTTAGTGTTAGTGGATGTTATTTCCACGATGCTTATCTTTACGATGGCAGTGGAACAAAAGGATACGGAGTAACTTTAAACAACCACGCTACTTTGTGTCTTGTGCAAAATAATATATTCAACCATTTACGTCATGCCATGATGACAAAACACGGAGCCAACGGAAATGTTTTTGCGTACAATTACTCTCGAAATCCATTTCGCAATGGTTCATTAGAGTATCCTCAGGATTATTGTGGTGATATCTCTTGTCATGGTCATTATTCGTTTGCAAACCTGTTTGAAGGCAATATCGTTCAAACTATTTATATTGATCAAACTTGGGGACCTTCGGGCCCGTACAATACTTTTTTTCGCAATCGGGTCGAGCGTTACGGTATAATTATGTCGTCGGCATTAACCAATAATCAAAATTTTGTTGGTAACGAAATCACAGGCACCGGTTATACTTTTCCGTTTTCGTGGGGAGCATACACTATGACTGGAAGCGGACACACACAATACGGAAATAATAAAAACGGAACCATTGTCCCCACAGGTACCACGCCTCTGGCTGATAATTCATTTTATCTTACCACAAGTCCGCTCTTTTGGAATGGAAGTCAGCCGTGGCCAAGTATTGGAATACCTGCTGTGCTCAACTCCGGTTCCAACCCAGCAAAAGATCGATATACAACTGCTGATTATACCGATTGTAGCCAACAAACAATCATAACACAAGTTAGAGAACAAAAAGAATCGGCATTTGTTGTGTATCCTAATCCGACAACTGATAAATTATATATTCAGTTTGCTTTAAAAAATACTCATTGTGTTCTTCAAATTAAAACTATCGACGGAAATTCATTGATAAACACCAAAGCATTTGCAAATGCTTTCACTGCTGAATTAAATATTGATGACCTAAAACCTGGGATGTATCTTCTTTTTATCGAAACCGATAAAAGTACTTTTGTACAGAAAATAATAAAACAATAGGAAATTATTATCGTGCAACCTATCCAACGCTACCTTCCAAACTAATCGAAAGGAGCTTTTGAGCTTCAACTGCAAATTCCATAGGCAATTTGTTTAGCACTTCTTTTGCGTAACCATTCACAATGAGATTTATGGCACTCTCTTGGTCAATACCTCTTTGTTTACAATAGAACAACTGGTCGTCCGAAATCTTTGAAGTAGTAGCTTCGTGTTCCACAATAGCCGACTTGTTTTCAACTTTAATATAGGGATATGTGTGTGCGCCGCATTTACTGCCCATCAGCAGCGAATCGCATTGCGAAAAATTACGAGCATGACTGGCACCTTTGGCAACTTTAACAAGGCCACGATAGCTGTTATCGCTCACCCCAGCAGAAATTCCCTTCGATATGATGGTACTTTTGCTGTTTTTACCTATATGTATCATTTTCGAACCTGTGTCAGCTTGCTGAAAATTGTTAGTTACAGCCACCGAATAAAATTCACCAACCGAATTGTCGCCTTTTAAAATGCAACTGGGATATTTCCAGGTGATAGCCGAACCGGTTTCTACTTGAGTCCACGAAATCTTCGAGTTGTCACCTTTGCAAATACCACGTTTGGTAACAAAGTTAAAAATACCACCTTTGCCTTGTTTATCACCTGGGTACCAGTTTTGAACTGTTGAATATTTTACTTCGGCATCTTCCATTGCAACAATTTCAACCACGGCAGCATGCAATTGGTTTTCGTCGCGCTGTGGAGCCGTGCACCCCTCCATGTAACTCACGTAAGCCCCTTCATCGGCAATGAGCAAGGTGCGTTCAAATTGTCCCGAATTGGCAGCATTAATTCGAAAATAGGTCGAAAGTTCAATTGGACACCGAACTCCTTTTGGAATATAACAAAACGAACCATCTGTAAATACAGCGCAATTTAGCGATGCAAAATAATTATCGCCATATGGCACTACCGATCCTAAATATTTTTTTACCAAATCAGGATGCTGCTGTATCGCTTCACTAATCGAACAAAAAATAATTCCTTTTTCTTCAAGTACTTTCTGATAGGTTGTTTTAACCGACACACTGTCAATAACTGCATCAACAGCAACCCCCGACATAATTTTCTGTTCGTTTAATGGAATGCCCAGTTTTTCGAATGTTTTTAGTAATTCAGGATCAACTTCATCCAAACTTCCATGTTTCTTAGTGTTTTTTGGAGCGGCATAAAAAATAATTTCTTGATAGTCGATGGGGAGGATTTTAAGATGTGCCCATTGCGGCATTTTCATAGTGAGCCACTTTTTATAGGCTTTCAGCCTGAATTCGAGCATGAATTCGGGTTCGTTTTTCTTTTTTGAAATAAAACGGATGATATCTTCGTTAAGCCCTTTGGGAGCAGAATCCATTTCAACATCAGTAAAAAAGCCGTATTTATATTCTCCCTGCGTGAATTCGTCCAAAAGATTATTGTTATCCATAATTCGTATTTTTATTCAGTCTAAATAGCAACGCAAAAGTATGAAAAAATTGCGTGCAGGCAACTATTTCCGAATAATTTCGGCTCCGAGTTTTCTCAGTCGTTCATCAATATTTTGATATCCACGATCAATTTGTTCAATATTGTGAATAACACTTTTGCCCTCGGCCGAAAGTGCTGCAATCAGCAAGGCAACACCGGCGCGTATGTCAGGCGAGGTCATTTGAATTCCGCGCAAGGGAGTTTGTCGGTTCATGCCAATAACCGTTGCTCTGTGGGGGTCGCAAAGAATAATTTTAGCACCCATATCAATTAGTTTATCAACAAAAAACAAACGACTTTCAAACATTTTTTGATGTATTAAAACGCTTCCTTTTGACTGAATGGCAACTACCAAGGCAACACTGATTAAATCGGGGGTGAACCCGGGCCAGGGTGCATCCGATATAGTTAAGATAGAACCATCAATGTAATTTTCAATTTTATATTCGTCTTGTGCAGGAATATGGATGTCATCGCCAATAAGTTCCAATGCGATACCTAATTTTTTGAAAACATCAGGTATAATTCCCAAATGATTATAACAGGTATTTTTTATGGTGATATCTGACCTTGTCATAGCGGCTAAGCCAATAAAACTGCCGATTTCTATCATATCGGGCAACAAACGATGCTCGCAGCCATGCAAAGTAGTAACACCTTCAATACTTAATAAATTCGACCGTACGCCTGAAATTTTTGCCCCCATAGTATTGAGCATATTGCAAAGTTGCACAACATAAGGCTCACAGGCTGCATTAAAAATTGTAGTAACTCCGTTTGCCAAGACTGCAGCCATAATGATGTTTGCCGTACCTGTTACCGATGCTTCATCCAAAAGCATATCGCAGCCGGTTAGTTTGTCGGCATGTATGGTATAAATATTATTAGTGTAGTCGTATGAAAATTGTGCTCCAAGATTTTGAAAACCGATGATATGTGTATCAACGCGGCGTCGACCTATTTTATCACCACCCGGTTTTGGCATATAGGCTTTGCCGAAACGAGCCAACAATGGACCAATAAGCATAACCGATCCGCGCAGACTAGTGGTTTGTTCTAAAAATCGTGCCGACGAAAGATAATCCATGCGGATATTCTCAGCCCTGAATGTGTATGTGTTTTCTGAAACTTTTTCCACTTCTACACCCAAATCAGAAAGCAATTCAATAAGCTTGTTGACATCTTGTATGTCCGGAATATTACTGATGGTGATCTTTTCGTGTGTAAGCATACAGGCACAAAGCACTTGCAATGCCTCGTTTTTTGCTCCTTGAGGGATAATCTCGCCCTGTAAGGTTTTGCCGCCAATAATTTCAAATGATTTCATATCCAAATTTTATTTCACTGCTAAAGTAACAATCAAACAGTTAATATTATTGTTTCAGTATCTTTTTTATTAACACAAGTTAGTTAAGAATAGCCGGTTAAACCTGAAAGTATTTTTTCTTAAACCTCAAGGCTATATTAACCAACGCTATCATTACAGGTACTTCCACCAATGGACCAATCACAGCGGCAAAAGCTTCACCGGAGTTCATACCGAAAATGGCAATAGCCACCGCAATGGCCAACTCGAAATTGTTGCTGGCTGCCGTGAAAGATAAGGTGACGGATTGTCCGTAAGTTGCGCCTATCCTTTTGCTCATCCAGAAGGAGGAAAAGAACATGATTACAAAATAAATCAGCAAAGGTATGGCTATCAGCACCACATCCAAAGGTATCTTAACGATGTATTCGCCTTTTAGCGAAAACATCACAACAATGGTAAACAACAGGGCTATGAGGGTCAGCGGACTGATTTTGGGGATAAACTTAGTGTGATACCATTCTTTGCTTTTAATCCGTATTAAAGCAAACCGGGTCAGGAATCCTGCTATAAACGGTATCCCCAGATAAATGAAAACACTTTTTGCAATTTGCACAATGGTGATTTTTTCCACCGCATCGTTGGTAGGAATGCCAAACCAGCCGGGCAGTACAGCAATAAAAAAGTAGGCATACACCGAAAAGAACAACACCTGGAAGATGCTGTTGAAGGCCACCAGTCCCGCAGCATATTGGGTGTCACCTTTGGCAAGATCGTTCCAGACTATCACCATGGCAATGCAACGTGCCAGACCTATCATAATGATTCCATACATGTAGGGGAGGTTGGCGTTATTTTCTCCCGGGAACAATTTGAAAAATGCAATGGCCAGGGCAAACATCAATACCGGGCCTATCACCCAGTTCTGCACCAATGACATTCCCAAAACTTTAAAGTTGCGAAACACATCGCCGAGTTCCTCGTATTTCACTTTGGCCAGCGGGGGATACATCATTACAATGAGCCCAATAGCTATAGGAATATTGGTAGTACTGTCAGGCGAGGATTTCAGAGAATCCCAGAATTGAGCAATGGCCGGAAAAAAATATCCCGAAAGAACTCCAATGGCCATGGCAAGAAATATCCACAGCGTTAAGTAGCGGTCAAGAAAACCCAATCGTTTGTTTGAAGGCATGGTGACAATTATTTAATGATACAATTATGCAATTTGAAAATGATACAATTTTATTATTAGAACTCTTTCAGAGAAATTGGATTTAACAACAACTGCTTCCTGAGCCGGAGCAATCGCAACTGGCTTCCGTTCCTCTTAATAGTCCGTTGATTATTCCGGCCGCGCAACCCACGCCCGAACGAACACTAATAGCATTCTCAGGGCAGTTTTTAGCACAGGCTCCGCATTCCATACAATAATCCTTATGCTGTATGAAAGCCTTTTTGTCCTGCATAATAAATACCTCATGCGGACAAACCATAATGCAGGTGGTGCATCCGTTACATTTTTGCCGGTCCAGTTCCAGCGTAACAACATCTGTCAGGTAAGTTAAAGTTTTCATGTAGATTAAATAAAAAGAGTTATTATCCAGCCAATTAAACCCAGGGCAGCAGCAGCTATCTGCATTGGAAGTGCAAGTTTCATTTCTTTTTGAACCCCCGAAAGCGAAGTAAAGGTGGATGAACCTGTAAAGTTCATAGCCATAAAAGATGAAATTGCACCCATAATGAGGTACCATGAGATGATTTCAAAAATATTTGTTCCTAAAGTATTACAAAATAACAAAAGGGTGGCAAACAGCCAACCAATGAGCAATCCCTTTAACGAAAATCGCTTAAAGGGAATCCATGGAAGTAGAATAGGGGTAAGGACACAACCCGAAACATAGGCAGCCAATAAATTGATGACCGCCCTTCCGCCATGTTCCCAGGCCCTGTCGACAGAATACCCATGCAGATTCAATCCTGCCAGAATAAAGAATAAGGCAGGAATCAACAGCATGTAATACTTTCCGTAGGTTATTTCCACAGGTATCAGTTTCATTCTTTCCCATAGGGGGAACTCAACTTTTCGCATTTCAGCCGTGGCCTTTTTACCTGATGCGACAAATGCTTTAATATCTTCGGCACGGACCGGACCAAAAATAACTTTGAAACCCGACTTCTCTTTTATTTCGTGAGCCGATATGCCGGGAGCTCCCAGTTGCGGAACTATGATATTCCTGTGATTTACGATATTCAACAGCGCGTGAATCCTGATTCTGTCAATGATTTCTTTTGTACCGAACGTCCCTTTTCCGGCAGCACACCATACATTTACTCCCTTGGTGTCTATGACCAGAATCCATGCGTTTAGCCCGTTTAAGGCTTTTCGTACATGGTCGAAACTCAATTTGAAATTGGCAGAGACAAAAATATTGGAATCCCCGTCGGGCTGACCCACTGCATATAAACCCGGATCAACCGTATAATTCATTCGTCCCAGGTTCCACCTGACTTTAATGGTTTGCCAGACATCTGATGCACTCCAGACTGCAGCCACCTGGGGAACAGGTCCAAACACCGTATTAATGTTTCCTGTTATAAAGTCTTGATTCATTTTATTCTAAATTGTAAGTAAAAAATAAAAACCTATAGCTATCATTATTATGCCCGCGGCATATTTCAGCACGTTTGCAAAACCCGCAAGCGATTTTGATATTTTTCCTAATCCCAATCCTATTCCTATCATGGCAACAGCTAAGGTAATGCCATATCCCAGTGCATAGGAAAATAACATCATGATACCCCATATCGTGCTTCCTTTTACGAAGGAAGCTGCCAATATTATGGGCATAAACGGACTGCAGCATAATCCGCAGAGAGAAGAAACTCCACCTATGGCAAGACCGAATAATATGGCACTTAAAACACCGCTTTTCTTTTTTTGCAAATTGATTGAAAGGCCGGGTATTTTAAAAGGGAAAATATCTAGGGTGTACAATCCGAAAACTATGGAGATTAATCCGGCGGCAATTTTCCAGTAGTTACCCAATGAAATACTGACAAATTCACCTGCATAGCCAATAATACATCCTATTATGGACATGGAAAGTATTGTGCCTATCAGAAAGAAAATACTGCTCCACAAGATATTTTTCGTTCTTCCGGTAACACCGACAGCACCCGAATAACCAACCACCGTTCCAATCACAGCATAATTGCAACCACAACTGAACACTCCAACAACGCCCAGAATAAATACGGCAAACAGTATTGAAATTCCTGCCTGGTCAGAATTTAAGACATGTTGAATCCATTGTTCCATTATTTCTTACCTTTTGGGCAACACGAGGCATTGGATTTCGGACAGCATGACTTGGTAGAATCGGTTGCACCAATCTTTTCGTTTTTAACCATGGTTGACTTATTGTCTGAATTGTTGTTATTTCCGGTAAACTTTATTGCAATTATAGCAATGGCGGCAACTATAACAACAGCAAACAGTATTTTTGCCCAGAGTTTACTTTTTTTAGGTTGACAGCAACCATCATCGCATCCGCAGTCTTTTTTTATTTCATTTTTCATTTTTATTATTTTTTATGTTTTCAATATAGAATTTGTAAAATCCTTCTTTAATTTCATCGCGTATTCTTCTGTAAACCGGCATCTTTTGTTCATCCGTCCCTACAGCATCAGCAGGGTCTTCAAAACCGATATGCAAACGATGTTTTACTTTTCCACTAAAGTATGGACAGATTTCATTGGCACCATCGCAAACAGTAACAACATAGTCAAAGTCTGTTTCCAGAAAATCATCCACCTGTTTAGGATATTGTTGGCTGATATCAATACCTGTTTCAGCCATGGCTTTAACTGCATAGGGATTCACTTTCTTTTCGGCCCTGGTTCCGGCTGAATATACTTCGAGGTTTTTATCAAAAGATTTCAGAAAACCTTCGGCCATCTGGCTGCGACAGGTATTTCCGGTGCAAATTATTAAGATTTTCATGTTTAGTTTGTTTTAATTTTACCCATAGGTTTTAACATACAAGGACATTGTCCACTCATTTGTTCTTTGGGATCCTTTACGACGGGAAATCCATCATGTTCCCAATCCATTATTCCGCCTGCAAGGTTTGCAACATTGAAACCTGCATTCATGAGTTTTATAACCGCTTCTTTACTCCGTATACCGGTTGCGTCGGAAACTATCAATGGCTTTTCTTTAGGCAAGGATTCAATATTTTCGTCTAATGATTCAAGAGGGCAAACAATATAATTTGCGACCTTAAAAGTTTTCATTAATACTTGATCTTCTCTTCGTAAGTCAACCAGAAAGGCTCCTTTCGAAATAGCAGCAAATGCATCCCGTGCCGACAAGTGTCGAATGCCGTTTATTTCAAAACCCATTTCATGAAAAAAGTCTTTTCGCATTTTGTCAAAAAATCCAGTTAAACAAAAATCCTACTATCATTATACCAACACCTACCACGCCTATAAAAGTAAATATTAACGGAAGCTTCAGTACTTTTCTCAGAATAATCATTTCAGGCAATGACAAACCTATTACTGACATCATAAATGCCAATGCTGTTCCTAAGGAAGCTCCTTTCTCAATAAGAACAGATACGATAGGAACTATGCCTGCCGCATTGGAATATAATGGGATTCCTATTAATACGGAAAGAGGAACGGCATACCACACATCTTTACCCATCAAAGTGGCCATAAATTCAGCAGGAACATAGCCATGAGCGCCTGCACCAACGGCAATACCGAGGGCAACATACATCCATACTTTCCCGACAATCTCTTTTACGGCATCATATCCAAATCTTATTCTTTCACTGAAATGAACTTTTTCTTCGCCTAAAATATTGTGTCCTACTTTTGTTTCATAAACCCAGTGTTCAACCCACCTTTCCAGTTTGAGTTTTCCAATAACCCATCCTGCAATAATGGCTATTACCAAACCTGTGCCTACATAAATAATCGCCACCTTCCAGCCAAACATACCATACAGCAGCACCACAGCGACTTCGTTAATCATAGGTGCCGCTATTAAAAACGAAAAAGTAACTCCCAATGGAACGCCCGCTTCAACAAATCCCAAAAACAATGGGACGGCCGAACAGGAACAAAACGGAGTAACAACGCCCAGCATGGAAGCCATCACATTACCGGTAAAGGTTTTTTTACCTTCCAATGCTTTTCGGGTTCGTTCCGGGGTAAAGAATGTTCGAATGATGCCTACAAAGAAAATAATCAAAGTCAAAAGCAACATTACCTTAGGAAACTCAAATATAAAGAACCATAGAGTTTCAGCCAAATGCGCACCTTTGGTCATGCCAAATGCAGAGAAAATTAACCAATCGGTGAAGGGTTGCAGAAAATGATACAACAAATACCAAAGAGGTAGTAAAATGAGGGGTAAAATGATCCTACCTTTTGAAGTTTTAAAAAAAGCTGGCATCTTGTCTTAAACTTTTAAATAAAAAATATAGACATAATAAAACCCGACCAGAATAAAGGCAATAGCCACAACCAGCCGAAACCATTTCTCAAATACCTTTACCTTATTATAAAATCCGCCAATACTGGAAAGGCTGAATGCAAGTAAGTAAGCCACAATGATTACAGGTAAACCCGTAGCAACCGCAAAAACAAAGGGCAGAAACAATCCTGAAGGACTGCTGATGGTGATAGGAATTAACATCCCAAAATACAATACCCCGCTGTAGGGACAAAAAGCCATAGCAAATACGATTCCCAATAATAGTGCACTCCACCAGTTCTTTTTTCTTTCTTTTTTTTGTAAGCTATCGTTAAGCCTGCCCAGGCCCGGAAATTTTATCTTAATGATATCGAGCATCAAAAAACCTATCACAATAAGTAAGGGGCCCAGAAACTTTTCCCCATTTAGTTGAAAGAACTTTGCCACATGAAATTTGCTGGCACCAAAATACAAAACCACGCCCAATGCGGTATAACTTATGGCCCGGCCCAAAGTGTACCACAGCCCGTTGAAGAAAATCTTTTTACGGTTCTCAATATCCTTACTGATAAATCCTATAGCGGTGATGTTGGTTGCCAATGGGCAGGGACTGATGGCCGTCATGATTCCCAGTATTAAAGCTGATAAGAAAGGTGTCTGCGTGGCGTCGAGCCAATTCTGTAAAACTTCCATGATGAATTTATTGAATAAGTTCTTCGATGCGGGTTTTTAGTTCGTTAATAAAAACCTCCGGATTGTGGGCTTTCTGAAATGCCCAGCTGGTCAAATCTTCAATGTTTCCGTCTTTGCCTCTCGACATGCTTGTTAATGCTAGGGTGGCACCGTAGGCATCGTATTTTTGAACTAGCTCTTTATTTTCGGGCAACTCACAATTAATCACGTAGAGGTTTATGACTCCCGTTTCCAGTTGATTCAAAAAATAATCGGTAAGCGTTTTTCTTACATTGGCTTCAATACTGCGGCAAGTATTACAGCGGTTGGTGATATGAAAGTAATAAACCTTCAGTTTCAGATTTTGAGGATTATTGGCAATAACCGTGTCGCTGCTTTGCTGACAAAAGGCCGATACTGACAGGCAAAAGGTCAATAGTAATAAAAAGAGTTTTTTCATAATGCTATTTTAAGTATTCGCTGATTTTATTCTTTAGTATTTCGATGAAACGTTCTTCTTTGTTTTTGGCAAATTTAAAACCATCGCCGGTGAGGTCGGTCGTGGTTTCTTTGCCTTTAAAAACACGTGTAACAAACAAACCCGAACCAAAAGCCTGGTATTTTTCGGATATAGTCTTGTTGGCTTCATCGTCCACATTCAATATCTGACGCTTGATGCGGCCCTGTTTCATTTCTGCTGCAAAATACGTTTTCAATGTTTTGGTGGTGGCATCTTCAATGGCTATACAAGATACACAGCGGTTGGTAACATGAAAATTATACACAAATACCTGAGGCTTTTCCTGGTTTACTTCCTTACCCGGAACTGTTTTAGAATTTTCGGAAATTTGTGCGGAACTATCTATTGAACCGGATGTTATAATAGTAGTATCCTTACTGTCGGTTTTCCCTTCTGTTTGCTTTCCTGAACCACAGGAAGAAAAAATCATTGCCATAAAAATTCCGGCAATAATTATAAAATGATATTTCTTTTTCATAGTAGTGGGTTTGATTATTTACATTGAACTTGTGGATTACTATCGTTTGTATTTAAAAATCCTTCCAATAGTTTTTTTGCGATACACCAATTCTTACGGTTGATACAATATTTTATTTGCGGGGGCTCAATGTCACCCTGTATCAGACCTGCAAATTTTAATTCCTTAAGGTGTTGCGACAAGGTGGATCGGGCTATAGGAATATCGCCAATCATTTCGCCGCTTGTGCAACAGGCATTTAATCCATTGAGTCTTTCAAGGATATAAACGCGGGCAGGATGACTCAGTGCTTTTGCAATAAGTGCTATCTGTTTCTGCTGTTCGGTAAATTTGGGTTTTGCAGTCATGAAATTATTTGTGGTTTTCGATAATTTCTTTTATTTCCTTTAAGTTGGGCACTCTACCGCTTAATACCACTTTGTCATTTATCACCAAACCGGGTGTGCGCATGATTCCATAGCCCATTATTTTCTGGATATCTTCTACCTTTTCTACATTGGCTGAATAATTCATTTCGGTTAATGCATTGATCACCGATTTTTCTAAGGTTTTGCAATTGGAACATCCCGTTCCCAATATTTTAATTTCCATTGTAAAGAGTATTTCATTTTTGTATTTCGCAAAACTACGAAATGTTTTTATACTACAATAAAAATTGGAAATTATTTTTTTAGAAAAACTTTGCGATTGGGATGTACAATGCCTTGTACGAATTTAAGGATGACGGTTGGGGAATTACCCCCGAAGGGGATAATATAGATTCGGCTCAAGTATCGAATATTAATACTTGAAGGTTCTTTATAGAACCTTAACCGCATTTGTCCTGTTAATAAATAGCCATTTAAACCGTAAAAGCTTCTTCATTATTTTCATACGGATCACTCCCTGCCCGAAATATGAACCTGATTCAGGAATATCAAGGTAATTGCCGCACATTTCATCCAAAAGATATTTCTCGCGTAAGGCTTTTATTTTGTCGCTTTCAAATGGGTCTTTTGTTTTAGAAACATCTTTAGGATTGATGTCTTTTTTTTCTCTGAATTTATTGTAAATGTCATCAACAGCAGGATAAGATGGATATCCTCCGGAATTGAGTCTTTTTACTCTGTTTTTTGCTATGCGAACTGGCATCAGATCTATTTGATTTTTCATTTTATTTGTGATTAATGAAGCATCAAAGATCAGTACGTTTTGAAAAAAAAGTGTTACATAATTTTTGAAATATTTTGCATAATTCCCACATTTTCAGCATTTATATTTCTTCGTTGGTGAAAATCATTAAATTAGGAATAAACCTGTATGAAAGAGTCCGGCACATTAATGATGATGTTACAGTTTATAGACCGGACTCGCCATAAATTACAAACAAAGAAATATAGATTTGCAAACAACAAATACGACTTTGTGGTATTTTGAATCAGTTATTGCCGGTATATTTTGTCATTGTGAATAGGAGGGGCCTTATGAAACCTGTAAGTTCATGTTGTTGGTTTTTTAAATACAGGTTACTTTAAGTCAGCCAGTTTATTGGTTCCTTTCAGTACATCTTCCCTGATAATTTTTTGCATTTTCCCGGGTTCTTCAAATATGGGGCTATGAGCCGACTGTTCAAATCTGTAAAATCCTTTTATAGGTGCTTTTATTTTAAGAAAATACGATTCTGCTACTGAGCAACAACAGGTGTAATCATAAATGCCGTGGAAAAAATAAACAGGTATCTGCAATTCTGTTACACTTTGTGAAAGATCAGTTTTTAACATGGTTTTCAATAGACAACTTACACCTGAACGGGATTTGCCTACCCATAGATTGATTTTTTCTTTTAATGTGTATTCCCTGAACCCCAGCGAAGGGAAAAATATTCCTGTAATCACTGATTTCATGTTACGCATGGTGCCAATACGCAAACTGTGCATGGCTTTGTCGCGTAATAACAGGTAATCACGCGGAATGTCTTCAGATAAAGAAACAGGGGCTTTTTTTAACTTTTGAACCATGTTGTCATTCCCCTTATCTTTGAACTGCTGAAGCATATAATCGTAGGCGAGCTTTTCCGAAAGAAGTTGGTTTGACGATTTCCATTGAAATTTTTTCTTCTTCCATGTTCCTTAGATTATAATTTAAAAAGTGCTCTAAGAAGATGTGCTTTTGGCAGAGTAAATATTCTGAACGGGGTTTCCACTTTAGGCGGAACCGCCAATGAAATCATCGCAAACATCTCAACCAGAATGGCCCCCGTACTCATGAGTAACAGTTCTAAAATCGGCCTTGCAAAGAGCAGTGCAAAAATAATAAAAAGGACCATTTGATTCTAAGGCCGACGTTAGCAGACGAAATCATTTTTTTGAAAAAGGGGGAATAGTAGCTAACGTTGAGCATCCTTGCTGCGCGCATCCAAAATTAACACTTTTATCTTATTTGGTTACTCAATCAAGCAGGATTAAAATTGATTGAGTTGGCTAGCAAAAACCAGAAAGAATATTAGCGGCATAGGCAGGAGCCTAAGACGAACGGGGGCAACCCGTTTATTATTCATATTTAACTTTAAGTCCACAATTTTTTAGTTCTTTCATGAGAAACAAACCAATTTCTTCAATTGATTTATCAACTTGTTTATATATTAAGCCATTTAAATCAGATGGCAATGTAACCCCTTCTTTATAAATACAACATACATTCTTACGACTTAATTTACCCACAAAAAAACCAAATTCAAAAATCACATTTTGCCTTGCTCGTAATTCAAGTAATCGATCCATTTCGTTTTTTTCATTTTCTTCTATCGCATAGCCAATATCGTCTGGAGTTAAAAGAATCATGGCATATTTAACGTCTGAGTGCTTCTCGAATTTTTCAATTATTGTCAAGCCTTCATCTAATTGCCTGTGAAGTACTATTGGTTCTAGATTTATACTACGAAGAAAAAGCTCAACATCATTTTTAAGTTCGGTGTCATGTCCGTGAACAACAAATACTTTTTCATTACTCAAGGAAGTTTCTTTAATTTCTTTTTCAACTCGAATAGCTTTCTTTTGACTTCCTGGTGCTTTATTTATATATTTATCTGTAACGTCTTTTGCAACATCAATCGCTCTCCATTCTGCTTTAGGCCGTAGATGTTTATACATGCTTCTGTCAATACTGTCCTCGCTTTTTATCTTATTGACAGCAGAATCTAAAGAAAATTCTGATTCTGTAATTTTAACCCTCCAAAGATTCATAGGGTCGATTGTCGTTCCATTAATTACAATTGTATCACCTGTCAAATATGGTTCAACATATCTTTCGATTAGTTCTTCTTCTGTGATATTAATTTTGCATTCACCTCTGTCAATATGGTGCATTAATTTAATATGATATAACATAGTCTTGTATTTTAAATGAGGGCTAACGGCCCCCAAGTTGGAAGAGTGGCGCTTACCATAGACCTATCGCGATGGCGTCATCCTAGCGTTTAACAAACAAGCGCCATGATTCTAACTTGGTGTTAGCGTTTAGGTTGGTTCCCAATAATTTCATTTTGATAATATTTTGTTGAATAAAAACAACTCATATTAATAAAAATCTATTCATAAACTTTAACCGGAACAGTGCAGTATCTAAATGCATATTT
This sequence comes from Bacteroidota bacterium, assembly GCA_037128515.1. Classification (GTDB taxonomy): domain Bacteria; phylum Bacteroidota; class Bacteroidia; order Bacteroidales; family CAIWKO01; genus CAIWKO01. The sequence continues at coordinate 21,813 of JBAXWF010000064.1, forward strand.
ATCTACTTCATCTATTACAACATGCATTACTTCAGAGGAAGAAGATAATTTTACATTAACTGAACCGTCTGAATTTAATGGGACTAATCCATAGTTAACATTACTATTCAAATTGCTTTTTGGTGTGCTAGCATTTGCATTAGGTATAATTTCAATTTGTTTAAGAACAAGAATTGTCAAACAAATTGCGATTACTGTTAATACTGCTTTTGTGTAAAAATCTGTTTTCATAATCAATTGTTTTTTGTCCTACTCATTTGGCTTTTCAGTTACGCCCCGTTTTTTATTGTGGGTTCTGGTTTCCACATTTATTTTATTATTGTTCTTGTCTTTCTAAAACTTGCCCATAACGGAATGGCTGTTGCTTTTCGGTGGCATTGGAGTTAATTGTCTTTTATTTACAAACTGTCTGCCACTGAAAGCAATAGCCTGTTAGGTTTAGTTTAAACTTTACTCTATTGTCACATTTATATAAATTCGCTCCCAAAAATTTGGAGCATATACTATTATATCATCACTTGTGTATGAAATGTTATCTGCTCCTGCATAAATTTGGATTAAGTTCTCATTGTCAAAACCAATTGTAGAGGTTATTGTTATTGTCTCTTTATTTACAGGGCTCTTTAGTGTCCATTCAGTAAATTTATTACTCCATACAAAAGGGATCGGCATATCCAGATTTTGATTTTGGTTAAGTGAAGAGGGAAACGGCATTGAATTCCCGGTTGTGTAAAGTTCAGTTATATCAGTCATTCCAAAATAAAAAGATAACGGGTGAGTATAAAATTGTGAAGTATCGCTGATTTTCCCGATAAGAGGGTACATATCAACAGTTAGAATGTTCCCGATCTTTACAGAATCGCTGGAGTATTGACCCTGGTAATATTGTCCGTTAAACTGAGACAAATTAACACCGTTATATTGAACAGGCAATTCTACCACTTGTTTAATATTTTGAATAATAACCTGCAGAAATTTTAAAACAGCATCCTCCTTAAAGCATCCACCCGTTCCATCACTATTGATATTTACGAATGGACCAGATAAAGTAGGTGTCAAAGTTATTTCAGCATTATTTGAAAAATCAGCAAAACCAATATCTTGTGCAGAACTGGGTTGTATAAATGTCATGCTTACAGGATGGTTGTCGGAAAGGGTAATTCCATGAAATCGAATCATGCCAAAAGCACCTGAAAAGCTACTGGGTGTTATGCTGGTAATATAATTTCCAAATTGAGTATAATGCAAATCATCTGCAATATCTTTACTTTTTCCATTTCTTTCTTTTGAAGATGTGTACCTCATTTTATGCACAAGACTTCCGTACTTATCCTTTTTACATCCTGTGAAAAGTATGACGGTTAAAAAAATAATTGCTATTGTTCTCATTTTATTTTGTATTTATTATTTATCAAATGGAAACTATCCTTTTTTTTTGAAAATTAAACCTAACTCGGTTATACTCGAAATACTTTCCACCCAAACTTACGACAAGCACCCCTTT
>JBAXWF010000065.1:0-21781 GCA_037128515.1 Bacteroidota bacterium
TGGGGAAAAATGAAGTTTGGTAGGGGAATTTGATAAAATAGAAGGAAAAAATAGGAAAAAATGGTGAATAGTATATACTTGTTTTGCCTAGTAATACTACTTATGCTTGTGGGTGATTTATAATTTATGAATAATTTGATTCCATAAAGAATAATTTAGATAAACTGTTTTTTTAAAATAATTTTGTAGTTTAGTATCCTTATTTTATTAAAATGAAAAAAACTATTATTTTGCTTCTGTTTTTTCCGTTGTTTATAGCTGCACAGGTTCAGGATGATTTTTTGGATGGGGAGTTTATATCAAACCCGGCGTGGTATGGCGATTCTTTGCAGTTTCAAATTTCTACTTATTCAAACTCTTCGTGGAGTGTTGCTCCACGATTGCAACTGAATGGAACGGTAAGTGATACTTCGTTTTTATATATTGTTTCTCCGATGCTCAGTTTAAATAATCGGCAATGGGATTTTTGGGTGCATTTATCATTTAACACCTCTAAATCGAATAATTGCAGAATCTATTTGGTTTCGGACAATTCGGACTTAGAAAGCAGTTTAAATGGGTATTTTGTAATGCTTGGGGATGATAATAACGATCAGCTTGATAGTGTTTCTTTATGGAAACAAACCGGACTGGCAACTCAAAAAATTATTTCGGGCAGTAATTGTTTTACAGGGGCTACCTCATCCTACAGAATTAAGGTTGAAAGAGATAATTTTGGAAATTGGTTTTTATTTGCCGACGCAACAGGTTCAACAAACTATGTGTTGGAAGGGACGGTTTTTGATACTACTTATACTTCTTCATCATTTTTTGGAATTTATTGCAAGTATACCAGCTCGAATAAAACCAATTTTTATTTTGATGACTTTTATGCTGGACCAAAAATTGTTGATACAACACCTCCAATAGTTCAATCAGTTACTGTAGTATCTGCAACAGAACTTGATGTTGTGTTTTCGGAAAATGTTGACGAGATATCTGCTGAAAACTTGAATAACTATTTTGTTTCGGGGGTTGGAATACCACTTTCGGCATCCAAAGATATAAACTCAGGTTCAATAATTCGTTTGGTTTTTTCTGTGCCATTTTCATTTGGTAATTTATATGCTATAACTATTGCTAATGTTAAAGATATTGGGGGTAATACAATGATTAGCTGCTCTGTTCCATTTTCGTATTATTTTGCACATTCATTTGACATTGTTATAAACGAAATAATGGCTGATCCGAATCCAACTGTTGGATTGCCAAATTTTGAATACCTGGAACTTTATAATAATACTCAATATCCTATTAATATGAACAATTGGAGGTTGGAAATTAATTCGACTCATTTATTCATGCCTGATATGACTATTTTACCAAATTGTTATTTTATTATTTGTGATGTAGACGCTATTGCAACATTGAATCCGTATGGAACTACTATTGGTTTTTCTTCATTTTCACTTACAAATACCGGTGCAACAATTGTATTAAAGGATGCTATGGGGAATATTATTCATTTTGTTAATTATTCCGATTTATGGTATCAAAGTCCAACAAAAACAGATGGTGGTTGGTCGTTGGAACAAATTGACCCGAATAATCCTTGTGGTGAAATGGCTAACTGGAAAGCCTCTAATGATCCCAGTGGAGGAACTCCGGGAAAAATTAATTCGCTTTTTGGAAATAATCCTGATATTGTAAACCCAGAACTTGTGAGGGCTTCGGTATCAAGATATGAGCCAATGCAGGTAAAAATATTTTATAATGAGACTCTTGACAGTAGTTCAATAAATTATCCGGAGAAATATGTTGTTGAAAATGGGGCTGTAAACCCAATCTGGGTTCAGTATAATTATCCTGATAAAAAATCAGCCGTGCTTTATTTTTCTCAAGCGTTTTTGACACATACGATATATACTCTGACCATTATTGACAGCATTTTTGATTGTTCGGGTAATAAAATTGCTAAAAACTCGACAGTTCGTTTTGCTTTACCGGAATTGCCCGACTCGGGAGACCTGGTGATTAACGAAGTGCTTTCGAATCCTAAAGATAATGGGGTTGATTTTGTAGAAATATACAACCGTTCCGATAAGGTTTTGGATTTTATGGATTTGAATTTAGGATCGTTAAGTGACATTCGTAGTATTACAACAGATAATTTTTTAATTTTTCCGGGAGATTATATTGTTTTGACTTCTAATCCCGAAAAAGTTAAAGCACAATACCTAACACCAAATCCATTCGGGTTTATTTGCATGGAATCTTTTCCCTCCTATACTAATGATGAAGGAACTGTGATTTTAATTACAAAAACGGATACCGTTATTGATGCCATGACGTATAATGCAGATATGAACTTCCCTCTTTTAAACTCCGACGAAGGTGTTTCTCTTGAGCGAATTGACTATAATAGATCGGCATCCGATATTACAAACTGGCATTCTGCTGCAGAAACAGTTGGCTTTGCTACGCCTGCATATAAAAATTCACAGTTTTCTCAAGGATTTACTGATGATGGCACTATTTCTGTTAATCCAGAAATTTTTTCGCCAGATAATGATGGATACAATGATGTTCTACACGTTTGCTGCAAAATTGATGGTCCTGGAAAAATTATTAATCTTTTTATTTATGATTCTAAAGGCCGACTGATAAAAGGTTTGGTGAAAAACAAACTTATTTCAGAAGAAACCATATTTTCGTGGGATGGAACTACCGAAAACAATACCAAGGCTACTATCGGAATATATATTATTTATGCTGAAGTTTTTGACCTAGACGGTTCGGTGAAACATTATAAAAGGACAGCCGTGTTGGCTACAAAACTCTGATAGGTTATTTTATACTACAAGCAATTGATGCAATACTAATTTTAACACCTGGAATATCAAAAAGCTTGTTTGCACACGCTTCGATAGTTGCGCCGGTTGTAATAACATCATCAACAAGTAAAATATGTTTGCCTTGAAGGTGTTGAAAGTTGGCAACAATAAATATATCTTTTACGTTTTCCCACCTTTTGAATCGTGATTTTTTTGTTTGGGTTTGGGATTGGGTAGTTCTAAAAAGTGTTTTTGTGTCGCAAGAAATTTTCATTGCATTGGCCAAGCCTTGTGCAAAGAGTTGGCTTTGGTTGTAGCCTCGTTTTCTTTTTTTTGCAGGATGCAGGGGGACAGGGATTACGTAATGGATATCTTTATAAAAATCGGATTTTAAAAGTTGGTGTGCATAGATTTGTCCTAAATGGAATGCTATTTCTTTTTGATTTTTGTATTTGAGTTGGTGAATTAAATGCTGGACTTTACTCCCTTTTTGAAAATAATAAAAGGCAGCGGCATTCTGTATGTTTACTCTTGCGGCAAGGGACTGGAGCATGGGATTGTTGGGTTGGAGATGGAAGTTGGTTTTGGGCAGTTGGTGGTGGCATGGGGTGCAAAGAAATGTTTCGTGTTGGAATAGGGTGGATTGGCATGCGGGGCAGATGCGAGGGAAAAAGAGGGCGATGAAATGGTGGATGAGGGACATGGTGCATTTGGGGTTTGTGGTTTTAGTATTTTGTGGTTTTTAAATGTAGATATAAAATTTTGCTTAATTTTGGTGAAAATTTTATTGTGATATGAATGAACTTACGAAGAGCCAAGGGAAAACGGGTTTGTATAAAATAATAATTGGTGTGGAAACTGCTTTGATTGTTGCTTTGTTGGTTTTGTATATCACGGCAAGGGGCAAAGTTAATACTTTTGTGATAGAAAAGGAAAAAGCTGTGACGGAACGACAGGGGATGCAAAAGGAATTGGACTCGCTGGTGGTGGCGCATGAGAAGTTGCGGACGGAGTATGGGAACTTGAATGTGGATTTGGGTGTGAAGGATAGTTTGATTCGGGCGCAGGCGGATGAGATACAGAAGCTGATTGAGAGCAACGCGGGGAAACGGCAGATACAGAAAAAGCTTGACTATTTGCGTGGTATTACGCAGGACTATGTTGCCCAAATTGACAAGCTGCTGAAGGAAAATGAAAACTTGAAGACGGAGGTGAAGGGGATGGCGGAAAATATAAAGGCGGAGCAGGATAAAAATCAGGTGCTGGCAAAGGATAAGGATGCGCTGAATGAAAAAATAACGAACGCGGCTGTGTTGCAGGCATACTCGGTTAGTGTGACTGGCATACGACTGAAGCAGGCGGGGAAGAAGGAAGAGGTGGTGGACAAGGCGAGCCGAGTGGAAAAGATAAAGATTGGGTTTACGCTGGTGAAGAATGCACTGGTGGAGCCGGGGTTGAAAACGGTGTATGTGCGGATTGCCCGGCCTGATAATTCGATATTGAATGATGGGGCTTCATTTGATTATGGTGGTAAGCAAATTATGTATTCGTTGATGCAGGGGGTTTATTATAAGGGGAGCTCAATAAATGTTACTTTGTATTATGAGAAATCGGACCGGATTGTTGCCGGGACTTATAGTGTGGCTGTTTTTATGGATGGAAAGGAAATAGGGCAAGGGCAACTTACGTTGAAATAGGAGTTTTATCAGTATAGTAATTGGTTTTGTTGTTAATCTTAAAAAAAATGAATTATGGAAACAAGCATGTATGAAGCAAAGAAAAAGCCTAACATTTTTATGTATTTGAGTATTGTGCTGCTGATAGCCTGTGCTTTTTTGACTTGGAAGGTGATTTCGTTTACTAAGCAAATTGATGTTGTTACGGCTGAGAAAGATTCGGTTTCGGCTGAGAAAGATGCTTTGGTGGTGAAATTGGAAACGCTGAAGAAACAATATGATCAGTTGTCGAAAGATAATGCGCAACTGACAGATATGTTTAATCAGGAAAAAGAGCATGTAGAGAAATTGTTGGAAAAGATACGGAATTCGCAAGGTTCGGTATCGAAATACAAGAAACAGATTGCATCGATGGAAGGCCGATTGAAAGAATATGAGGTGCAACTAAACGAATTGAAAAACCAAAACAAGGATTTGCGTGCTGAGAATTTTCATATAAAAACGGTTTTGGATTCGACCACTACAGAAAATAAAACGCTGGCTACGCACAATGAGGCATTGACTGAAACGGTGACAAAGGGTTCGGCATTGACTACTTATGATATAAATACGGACGGCATTGTGGTTAAGGCCAAAGGAAAGGAAATTCCGACGAAGAAGGCTAAAAAAGCGGAAAAAATTCGGGTTTGTTTTACGATTGGTGAAAACGCAATTGCAACGGCAGGAGCAAAAACGGTGTATTTGCGCGTTGCGGACCCAAGTGGAACTATTTTGACAGGAGGGCTAGGGGATGAACTTTCGTTTGATTATGATGGAAAGAAATTGCAGTTTTCGTCGAAAGAACAAATAACATATAATAACAAAGCTCAGGATATTTGTATTTATTGGACTAAAAATAAAGATTTTGCGCCGGGCAGTTATACGGTTGATTTGTTTGCTGAGGGCAATGTGATAGGCACATCGACTTTTGTACTTGAAAAATAACCTTAAAAACAATTATATAATGAAAAGAAAAATTATTGGATTATTTGCACTGGCGGTGCTTTTTGTGTGTGCCGGAAACGCTTTTGGACAAAACAAACCGGAGGTGATTAAGGAAGAAAAAATTAAAGTTGTGTTTCATTGCCCCAATGGCAAAGCACTTATTGAAAAAGAATTGGTGAAAGCCGAAGGAGTGAAAGAAGTGTATGCCGATTTGGATACGAAAGTGGTTACCATAAAATTTGTTGAAGGCAAAACCAACAAAGACGAATTGGTGAAAGCTATTGAAAAAATTGGTTATGTTACTGAATTTACCAAGGAAGGCACAAGCATAAACAAGGCGTGCACACACGAACAACCGAAGCCATAAGAACTCGTTTGCGTTTGGGAAAGACGGGGGGAAACTTTCGTCTTTTTTTTTGGTTTTGTAATTTTATGCTATGGATTTCGTTTTTATTGTAAATTTATGGTGGTTTACCCTGATTTTTAAATGAAAGACGCTATGCAAAAACTAATTTTTTTATTGGTTGCCTTTCTGATATCGGGAATGGCACGATCGCAGGATTTGAAACCAAGCGAAACACAAGCGTTGTTGAATGTGGTTGTTACCAGCATGCATGGTGTTGCCCGACCCGGAGAACAGATAAAATTTGTTGGGGTTAAAAGTAAAAAAACTTTTAGTGGCATTACGAATACTGCAGGTAAGTTTTCGATACTTATTCCGAAAGGAGATATTTATGATATTCAGTATAAAACTTTTTCGGAATCGGTGGATTACTCGAAAATTGAGGTAGCAAACGAAACAGGAAAAATTACGCTTGATTTGGATATACAATATGACCCTCCGCAGGTTTATACTTTGAAAAATGTGCTTTTTGAGACCGGCAAATCGGTGCTTAGGCCGGAATCGAATGTGGCTTTAAACGATTTGGTTGCGATTTTGAAATTAAAGCCCAAAATGATTATTGAAATTTCGGGGCATACAGATAATGTGGGTTCGGCAGCATCGAATTTAAAACTATCGCTTGACAGGGCAAAGGCTGTGAAAGATTATTTGATACTACATGGCATTGCCGCAAACCGATTGACAGCCCAGGGTTATGGAGATATCCAACCGGTGGACACCAACGATACAGATGAAGGCAGACAACAAAACCGAAGAACTGAAGTGCGGATTATTAGCGAATAAACTGTATCGGTAAAAAAATAAATTACTCCTTATGCTAATAAATTTACCTAAGCATATACTATGTGATGGATATTTTATACCTTTATTGCATAATAATTAATTAAAAAACCATGAAAAAATTTACATTTTTAAGTCAGCTGATGCTAATTATCTTTTTATTATCAACCGCATGTTTTGCTCAAAACACTGTTTTTAGTGCGAAGCATTTGTCGAATCAAAAAAATAAGAACAGTATAATACAAAAAGCTGTAGGTGATAGAGAAATAACACCAAACATTTATGGCGGCAACACCTATGCGAATAAAGCCGTGTGGGATATTCTTTACAATTATACTACCGGCGGAGCACAGGAAGCCGGGGTTGAAACTGACGGAAACTATATTTATACTTCGAAATGGGCGGCATCGATGTTCTATAGATACAGTTTGGTGGGAACATTGCTGGATAGTTTTAGTATTGCAACGGTGCCTGGTATTCGGGATTTAGCTTTTGATGGCACTTATTTTTATGGGGGTGCTAATACAGCCACTATTTATAAGATGGATTTTACGGCCCATACTTTAATTGGAACTATTGCATGCCCCGCTGGAACTACGGTTCGAAATATTGCTTATGATTCTATTCGCGGTGGTTTTTGGGTTGGCGGCTGGAACACAAACATACTATGTGTTAGCCCAACGGGAACTGTTTTGGGCACCGTTACTTCGGCAAACCATGGTTTGACGGGAATTTATGGTTCGGCATACGATTGTTGGTCGCCAGGCGGTCCCTATCTTTGGTTGTTCGACCAAGGGACTGCCGGAACTGGTGCTTATTTTAATCAGATAAGCTTAACAAGCATGTTGCCTACCGGTGTGGTGCATAATTGCAGCGATATTTCGCCTACTGCATTGGCGGGAGGTGCATTTTGCATTAAAAAGTATGGTATTGTAGCTCTTGGCGGACTTGCACAAGGAGAAAAAATATTTGCTTATACTATGAATCCGGATCAAAAGGATGCTGGAATTTTTAAGATTCTATCGCCCAATAACACGACCTCGTGTACATTAACTGCTAGCGAACCCATAACCGTACTAATGAAAAACTATGGTTCGGATACCATCAAAGGACTAGATGTTTCGTATAAAATCAATTTGGGTGGTGTGGTGACAGAAAGCATACCTGATACCATTCTTCCGGGGGCTTCAAGAAATCATACTTTTGGCGGAACTGTTGATTTTTCGGCTTTTGGGAATTATACTATTCAGGCGTACACCTCGCTGAGTGGTGATAACAGCAATTTGAATGATACGGCAATCAGCAGTGTGATTTCGGCTGATGTTAGCCTCACGGTGAATATTCATACTGATAATTATGGAAGCGAAACCAAGTGGCAATTAAAAAATGCAACAACCGGACTTATTGTTGCAAAAGGCGGTCCCTATATTGATGTTAGCGGTGGAGAACTGAAAACAACTACTGTTTGTGCTCTTTCAAGTGCATGTTATATTTTTTCAATTTATGATGCCTATGGTGATGGCAATTGCTGCACTTTTGGCAATGGCTCGTATGAAATTCAATGGAATGGTATCTCGTTGGGCATAATTCCGGGGCAATTTGCAGATTCAGCTCAAATTACGAATATTTGTCAGCCACAACCCAATGATGTTGGTGGATTGAGTATTGACATGGCCAATAACATGCCCACATCAATTATTCCAAAAGGAACTGTAAAAAATTATGGAACCTTAACACAGTCTTTCACGGCAACGATGGAAATTAATCCCGGAGCCTACACCTCAACACAAAATATAAGCAGCCTTGCACCCGGGCTTACTCAACAAGTTACTTTTGCTCCAAACTGGACTCCAACACCCGGCACCTATACCGTGGAACTTTACACCACACTTGCCGGAGGAGATGCCAACGCTATAAATGATACGGTTACAAAAGTTATCACCATCACTTTAATACAACATAAGGCTTATTGCTATATTGCTTATGATGCCTCGGGAGTATTGAAAGAAGGCCCAGCTATTTTAGATCTTGACAGCCCTGCCTCTATTATTAAACTGGCAGACCAAACGGGTCAAAACTTTTTACTTTCGGGAACTTGGATTACAAATAAATGGTATGCTTTTGAATATACCAGTAACAATTTAATTACTATAGATACGGCCACAGGTGCAAGAACTGTTATTGCTGCTTTGGATACCGCATTCAACGGAATGGCTTACGATTATAAAACAAGTACCTTGTTTGGAGTAAGTAGTAAAAATTTGTTTTCTATTAATCCGGCAACAGGTGCCAAAACACTTATTGGAGCAATTGGTGTCTCGGGATCGGTGATGATAAATCTGGCATGTTCGCCATACGGCGGTAACCTTTATACGGTGAACATTACTGACGACTTGTTGTACGCTATTGATAAAACTACTGGAGCGGCTACTTCAATTGGTACAATCGGTTTTGATGCTTCCTATGCACAAGATATGGAATTTGGACCTAACTCTATTTGTTATATGGTAGCGTATAATGGTACTACTAGTGCAGGCGAATTGCGTACAGTAAATACCACTACAGGTGCAACAACATTAATTGGTGCTTTGGCTAATAATGCTGAAGTTACCGGGTTTGCAATACCTGGAGATTATGTGAATGGAATTAACGACCCTACCGCTGATGTGAGTTTTAGTATTTATCCGAATCCTGCAAAAGATGCTGTTACAATTGTTTGTTCTAATCAAATAAAAAGCATAAAAATGGTTAACTTGCTAGGACAAGTTGTGCTGCAAACAAATGCCCATAGTTCGATTGTTTCGATAAATACCACCCATATTGCCAATGGTTTTTATTGTATACAAATTGAAACGTCGGCAGGTTTTACAACAAAAAACCTTACAATTCAAAAATAGTTTTTAGTTCATTAAAAAGAAAAGGAGGCCAAATGGTCTCCTTTTTTTATTTAAACTTTAATGTAAATTAAAAATAAGCTCTGATTTGTACCGTTCCAACGTGTACAATTTTGTTGGTGGCGGTTTTTCGTCCGTCGTACAGAATATCTAACTGAAGATTGTTGGCCAAATTGCGCTGAAAAGTAAAATTCCAGGTGATGTTTTGTCCGGGTTTAAACCCGCTGAGCATTTCGTAGGCCAAAGAAGTGTTTTCGCTACTGTTATACTGAATGTTGATATAATTTACTTTTGCTTGCATGGTACCTTTTCCAGGGAAATTATATTTTATTTCGAGACCCAGGTTATGATTTAACGCATGATCGTTCGGATCGTTGGACGTGTTTAACTTATCGGAATAATTATAGCTGAAACTCATGCGGAATTTTGTTCCCGGCTGATAAATAAACTTGGGTTCAATTTCCCAAAACGAAATATCAAAGTTTTTCGATGTAAAATACTCGGAAGAATATGTTTTAATGCCTTTTGTAAACAATAAATTCATGTAGAATTTGCGCGTGATGTTCCAGCGAATTTTTGTTCCGTACGACTCATTTGAACGCGACTCAAATCCGTTTATTAGTAACTGTTTGGAGTTATTTATCTGATAGGAAATTTCAACACCAATTTTTGGATTGCTTTTATTGAAAAACAAAACAGATTTGAATTGGGTTGTTGATGTCATCAAGGACGTATCGTTTAAATAAAAATAAAATGGATTGTAGGCTTGCAACAAATGGGTGTTTGTGCTTTTATGTCCGACGCTGTAGGATGATTGCAACATAAAACGCGAAACAAATTTGCGGAATCCTGTTTTGCGGTTCCATGCAATTCCGGGGTCGATAGTTAATGCTTCGGTGAACTGGTTTGAATAGGTTTTAATATAATTGTGGGTAGGCGTGAACACACGCAGGTAGTTTGCCTGATCTTTAAAGGCAGCTATATCAAACTCATTCAATTGTTTTATTCCATCGTTGTTATAATCAGTCCAGCTATAAACACCTTGCCCGGCAGCAACTTCTATATATGAATATTCTTTTTTTTCTTCCATACCGGAACCCACCTCGTAAAAGGTGGTTGATTGAAACACATTTTTAGCAAAATGCGTGTAATATTCAATACGTCCGATGAGTAAGTTGTCGGGGTTGATGTTGCTTAAAAGTGTATCAATTATTTTCAACATGCGGTAGGTTGCACTTATTTTCAAGATGTTTCGAGGGGTTTTGGTGAGCTCCACATTTAAATTAAAATCGTCGGCATCGGTGGCAAGTAGTAGTTTGTTGCCAAAAGGCAGATAATCGTAGCGTTTTTTATACGAAACTTTATAGCGATTTTTAGCCGAATCGGGGCTGGCAACAAATGCTTCGTAAATAGTAAAAGCAAAGCTGCTTCCTATCAGGGAGTCGGCAACTGCGGGTTTAAACACGTTGTGTTCCTGTTCTTCGTTGGCTCCGATATTAAACCATTTGAATTTTTTTACAAGCAAGGCTTTCTGTTTAAAATACACCGTGTTGTAGGTGGGTGTGTTGGTTTGCAGGTAGGCTCCATTAAACGTGAGGAAAAAGTTTTTCCAATCGGTGGCTAAGTCGAGTTGGTTTTGCATGCCTTTGTAGCGGCTTCCATGTATAAAATACTTAAACTTGTAGGTTGCAAACTGGTTTTTTTTGTTTTGAACACCCAACTTCATAATGCTCATGTTCTCATCGGACTTTGCCATGTTGGCTAAATTCCAATCGCGCGAAAACTCGAGCGGCCGATATTGTTCAATGGGGTTGAAATTGGAGCTGACCCATTCGTTGGTTGCATCGGCAACAAATTTCCAGTCGGCTTTACTTTTTTTTGCAAATGGGATTATGTTGGTTACTGCGGCCTTCACAGCATAGCCCCGGTCGTCTTCTTTATTAAACGACGAAAACGTGTTGCGATTAAAATCGGTGAGCGCTGTTTCTATAGTTATTTTGGTTGTTTTTCCGATTCCATAATCAACTGCCAGTGTGTACATGGTTGTTTTTTTTGGCGCAATTAGTAAGGTAACCGGCTCGTAATCGCCTGAAGGTTTGCCGCTGATTGGGGCTACCCATTTAAACACACGACCGTTTGCCGAGCTTTGAATCAACACATAGTTCCCTTTTCCGGCACCCATAAACGAAAAGCCCAACCGATAAAATGCACTGTCGGCATGGGTTGAATAAACAAAAACGGAATCGTAAACCACGGATGCCACCGTGGTATCAATCATTTTATACATCACATAGGTGGTGGAAAATGCAATGCTATCCACATTGGGTATTAGGGCCAACTGTGTGCTGTCGCCAACACTTTGCAACAAGAGTTTGTCGGCATCGGTGAGGTCTTGCTGCAAGGGCTGGTTTTTTAAGTCCTGCTCCGAAAAGTAATTAAACCGCACATTAAGTTTTTTATAGCTTATTTCGGTTCCGGCAAAAAACAAGGTTCTGGCATAATAACGGTCGGTATATTCAAATTCAACTACGACACGCTTGTCTTTGGTGATAACATTTTGGGGGGTAAACGATACTTCGCCTAAATTATAATCAATTATATAATCATTGTCCTGACCTCGTGTGAGCAATACCCCATCGATATACACCCTTTCGGTGCCCGAAAGCACAATAATATAGTTTTCGTTGTTGACACCCGTAAGCTTGTATGGACCCTGATTGCCTTCGATTGGCACCAATACATTGCGGGCATAACGTCCTTTGGCGACAGCACCGCAACCTTCAAGATAGATTTTTAGGGCGTTTTCTTTTTTCTTTTTTGAAGGTATGCGAATGTTGGATTCGATTAAGGCACCTTGGGCTTTTTTATAGAAATTCATGAAATAGCTGTTGGGGCGGCTTACTTCAAAATCGCCTGCAATGATTTTGTTGTTTTTGTTGAACAGTTGAATGAACACCTTGTCGAATTCTTGCAATTGTTGGGTGTTGCCATCGGGTTGAATGGGAATATTATTGTCGGTAATGGCTGCTAATACTTGTATTTCGTCGGATAAATAGCCCGAAAGTTGCAAATTGAGGCTGGAGTTGACCACCACATCTTGATTGTTTCCAAAAGAAACTCCCCGCGAAATGTTGCCCGATTTGTTGAGTGTGCCCCATTTAAACACATCTTCGGTGGCAACTTCGTATTTATACAAAAACGGGTTTTCGATGGCTTGCTGCTGGGTGTTGATGAGTTGGGTGTTTTTGTGCATTCGGTTGGCAGTGAATAAAAACGGGAACACTCGATACGAAATCTGTAGGCTTTTTCCGTTGAGTTGATTCACAAATGCATCGTGGTTTACTATAATCATTCTGGCATTGGCATAATCCATTCGGTAAACCGAAGTATCGAGCGATTGGCCGTTTGGTAAGGTAATGAGCAAGGTTTTGGGTATGATACTAAGCGAATCGAGTTTGAGGGTGTCGGATGCCACTGTAATGGTTTTGATACGAAAATTCGAAAAATCTTGCGCATGCACCTTCAGGCAATGCAGGAGCATAAACAGTATTAGTATGACACAAGTTTTTTTCAATCGTTGGTTTCAGTATTGTTTTTAACGGTAGAAAAGTAGTATAAAAAACTCAAATTTAAGACAAAAATTGTTACAAGCAATGATATTCAACCATGCAAAGTTTAAAGTTAAAGCAGATTATTTATTACTTTTGTGTAAAACGAAGCACTTTTTTATGAAATCAATGACAGGTTATGGCAAGGCTGTTTGCAGTTTGCCCGACAAAAAAATTACCATCGAAATAAAATCGGTGAACAGCAAACAACTCGATATCAACTTGAGACTCCCATCAGTGTATCGCGAAAAAGAAGCCGACATCCGCAACATGGCATCGAAAATACTGGAACGTGGCAAAGTAGATATTTTTGTTGCCATCGAAAGCATGGCAGCCAACAACAACTTTTCGATAAACAAAGAGCTAGCGCAAAAATATTTTAATGATTTGAAACAGTTGGCCGAGGCTATTCAGTTGCCTTTGCCCAACGATATGCTATCGGTGGTGATGCGCATGCCCGATGTGATGAAAACCCAAAGCGAAGAGCTTGACGATGAAGAATGGAAACAAATAATGCCCGCCCTGGAACAAGCCCTTGCGAATACCGACAGCTTTAGGAAAAACGAAGGCGAGGTGTTGCGGCGCGATATGTTGCAGCGGGTTACCCTCATCGAAAAAAATATTCCGAAAATTGAAGCCATGGAAAAACAACGACTGGCAACTATCCGGCAGCGGATTTTAACGAATATTACCGCTTTTGTGGAGCAGGAAAAAATTGATATGAACCGTTTTGAACAGGAACTGATTTATTACATCGAAAAGATTGATTTTACCGAAGAAAAAGTACGTCTGCAAAAACATTGCTCCTACTTTATCGATATTATAAAAGAAGATGCTGCCCATGGCCGCAAACTGGGATTTATTACTCAGGAAATCGGGCGCGAAATCAATACCCTGGGCTCTAAAGCCAATGATGCCGCCATACAAAAAATGGTGATTGAAATGAAAGACGAACTGGAAAAAATTAAAGAACAATTGCTGAATGTATTGTAAGAGTTTTACATTTTCATCGGTGTGCAAAGAAAAAACAATTATCTACCCGCTATAGCCTGCAAACAGCAAACCAGGTACTATTTTTATCTAAAAGCAAAGGTTTGGATTGCGTCCTCCCCTATTTCTTGGTATCCAATTTGGGACTGTAACTCTCCTCGTAAGGCAACAACAATTTGCTTAACTCCGATCGTAAATCAACCGGGTTAAAGCGCCATATTTTGCCGTCGGCTGTGCGAACATACGCCACATACGAAACACAAATCAGGTATTCGCTCACCCCATCCAAATCGGCAGCCCACGACCAAAAATCGTTGAATTTAAACTTGCCTATAATGTTGCGACAGGTGAAGTTGCGCAACGAAAAAATATGTCGGCCAAACATATCGTACAATACATGGTGCACTTCGTAAGCCACTATTGAGTCTTTGGCGGTTAAATCGCCTTTGGGGGTGAACATATATTTTGTATCGTAGGCCGTTTGAATGCCAATATCTTTTAACTGAACAGGACAGTTGGCATAGTTCATTGTGTACCATTCGCGTTTCAGGGTAGAGCCATTGTTTACTTTGTATTCGTTGCCCAGGTCGGTAACCACCGAACCACCATTGGTTTTAACCGTAATGTATTGGGCATGGGTTTTGCCAAAGCAAAAAAATGCAAACAGCAAGCTGGCAACAATTAATTTTTTCATAAGTGAGTTTTTTGATGCATGATGCATATTTTAGCTGTATGAAACAAGTTACGGAAGCACAAATGTATGGAAATTTTTGTGAATAGCCCAATTCAGTAAATTGTATTTGGTAGCGTGGCGGGATGTAATGCGTAATTGAATCGGCAATCGGCAGGGAGCAGGTTAAGCATTAATTTTTTTCCAACTCATACGCATAGCTGCCAACATGGTTTTTGTCGGTCCATATTTTTAGGTGTTTCCCATCAAAAGCATAATAGTAGGGTCCGTTTAGTATTAAATTCCAGTCGAAGTTGGCAGTCCAGAAGTTTACATCCGAAAAGTTTATTTGGTTCTCGCCGGTGATGGCATAGGTTCCAGAACCCCCTGCCGGAATATGGTTGGCATGGCCCACACAGGTGAAGGTGTTATCGCTTTTTAGTTCCATCGTGGTAGTGCCTGTTTGCGTGCCGGAACTGTAAACCACTTTAAAAGTGCCTGTGTAGGTGCCGGGTTCAACAAGCAGCGGGTCTTTTTTGCAACTTGCCATATATAGCAACAATAGTAAAGCCGGCAATACAAGTTTAGCTGTTTTCATTTGGAATGTTTTTAATAATTCGTTTGGTTTGTTTCTGTTTTTAGTGTTTGTAATGAAAGTGGGCGGCTGCCCATTTTATTTTGCTAATTCTTTTATGTCCTTAACTTCCAAAACTTGTTTGTCATATCCGTCAATTACACTTTTTATCATAGCTCTTCCCACTTCACCTAAAGTCAGTGAACTGTTCGGAAAAAGTTTAGGATAAATTAACCCGACTATTTTGAAGATCGTTTTTACATTTTTCTGTTCTTTATACGGTTTCATAAACCCTGGACGAAAATTATATTGTCCTTTGAAAGGTAATTTCATTAATGCATTTTCTATTTTACCCTTTACTCTTGCCCACATTAAATTTCCATTTTCTGAACTGTCAGTATGCCTGCCTGAAACAAAATTGAAAATGATATTTGGATTTAGCTGTAATACGACTTTAGCAAATTGCATCGTAATGGAGTAAGTGGTTTTATAATAATCGTCTTCTTTCATGCCAATAGCGCTGACACCTGCACAAAAAAAACAAGCGTCATACGCTCTTAATTGTTCTGCATAGTCTTCAATTTTCAGGAAGTCAGCAATAAGAAGTTCTTTAAGTTTAGGATGATTCATTTCATAATGTCTACGGCTAACAATCAACACTTCGGAAACACTATCATTTTGCAAACATGCTAATAACACCCCTTCTCCAACCATGCCAGTTGCTCCAGTTAGTATTGTCTTTATTTTAATCATTTTAAAAAATTACTATTTTGTTGTATCATATCCCCTTGCTTGCTGATAACGGACAGAATATTGCAGCATTGGTTTTTTCTCTTGTCATTTAGAAAGTAACTGTCTCCATAGAGTACAACTACTGTCAAAGCTTATTCCAGTATTTGCAGGACTTGTACTTGGTAATGAAATATATTTGATTCCCGTTGTTCGAACGAAATACTTGTCATACAGTGTTTCTGCTTTTGTTCCATTAAAACCAATAACCCTTAGATTCTTATGACTTGTAATAAATTTGTTTAAATCGTTTGGCTCTTCTCCTTCGATTGCACTATCAAGGCTACCTTTTCTGTGTGCCTTATGAGCAACGTCCCAAACACCAATTTTGGTCTTTAATAATAGTGCTTTCTTGTCTGAATAGATGAGAGGCAATTCATGATTTGTAATTGTCGAGATAATTTTCCAAAATCTATTTCTGGGATGTCCGTAGTATTCTCCTAATTGCAATGATTTGTCTCCAGGCATTGTACCTAAAATGAGAACCATTGTTTCTGAATCGGATATTGAGTCGAAAGATGTTTTTAAGTTTTTCATGTTGATATTAATTGCTGGCTTATTAACTTTTGGCTTCTCTGTCTTAATAGCTGCGCTTTTGACTATTGGCTTTAATTGTCTTCCTAATAGTATTATTTGTAGCGGAGAAACTGTACGGTCAATAAAAAAGAGGTCGGGGTGGTTGTCAACTCTTGCTGTTATTTGACTTGTCTTGATTAGTGATTTGTCTCCTTTCACATACCATTTATTTTTATTCAATTCATTAGCAATTTCACGAGCAATCATAGGCCTCCTTGTCTGCTGTAAAAGTTTCTCTATAGCTTCTCTTTTATCCATTACTCAAACTTTGTTTCAAAGGTAGAAAAAAAATCTACACCAGAATTTCTCTCAGCAAAATCTTGTTTCTCACAATTAAGCCCAACGGCAGGCAGACTAGCAGCGCGCATCCAAAGTTAAATCTTTTTAAACAGTTTATACATATTAGCAAGAGGCGCACTCCGTCAGCCTCGGCTGGCGGAGCCGTCTACTCGATTAGTAACTGTTTTACTGGTCTTTTGGTATAATAATTTTTGTCACCATTAACTTGTCCAAAACATCTATTGCTTCTTGGTATCCAAGCTTTGCAGCGTCTATTATATCCTGCTTTCCAATCGTCTCTTTTCCCGTAATGGCCATACGAGCTAGTCCCCTTAGATACAACAACAGTCCCGTATTAACCCGTGAAGTGTCCAAAATAAAACCTTTTTCGCAATCTAATTCTGCCCCTATATTGTCTTTTAGTTTAAGCTTAACCATTGCACGGTCGGCATATTTCTCAGAATTAAGCGAGTCAAGTTCAATAGCTTTACTAAAATCAGCCAACGCATTTTCCCATTTTTTTAATTGGTCAGAAGCACTACCCCTGAAACTATAAACAATAGCTATATTCGGTTGTACACTTATAACTTTATCGAAATCTTTAAATGCGCTAGAGTATTTTTGAAGTTTATAATTTGCACGTCCACGATTATAATAATACTCTATGTCATTGGGATTAAGTTTTATTGCAATGTTAAAGTCTTTGAGAGCAGATTTATAATTTTCTGTAAATATCGCTAAAGTTCCCCTGTTATAATAGGCTAAATCGTATTTTTTATCAAGCATAATTGCTGTGTCAAGATACGCTTTTGCAATCTGATAGTCTTTTAGCTTAATCTTGTCTATTGCCATTACTTTATATTTTCTCGCTTTAATGGAATCGTCAGTTTTTTGACCAAAGCAATTAAATGCTAGAATCAAGATTACATATGTCAGGGTGTGTCTTTTCATTATATAGTTGCTAAAGTTGAGCAGCCTTGCTGCGTGCATCCAAAGATAATACTTTTTTCATCCTCATCATTTTTTCTGCCAATTGGCAGAGGCGCACTCCGTCAGTTTCGGCTGGCGGAGCCGTATACTCGATTAGCGGTTGTTTCATTTTTTCATCCTAAATTGTAATTCCATTTTAACGGCAACAGTTTTCCCATCTATTTTTCCAGGTATCCATTTTCCTATCTTTTCAATAACTCTAATAAAAAAATCATAATCTTTTATATTGTTCACATTTATCGCAGGGTAAGTAACACTGCCATCTGCTTCAACAACAAACTGGATATATCTATAATCAACACCAGCAGGTGATATTTCATTACTGGTCAAAAATGTGTTTTGGTAATACTTATTAATGATTCCATCAATCCCTTTTTCTCCATTTGGGTATACTGGCATTATTGGCACTTTTGTATAAATATCTTTGGATTCTAACATTCTTGATTCTAACTCTTTTTGAAGTTTTATCTTGCTAATTTTAAGACTGTCATAATAGGAATATCTTTGTAATTCTGTTTTTTCAATTTGAGACAACTTACTGTAATATTCTGTTTTTAAGCAATACCACGTTTGGTCGTTTTCGTCTTTAAAAGTCAATTCGTTATTGTTTAGTTTAAGAATTTTTGCTTTCTGGTTATTGAAAAGATTTAATACTGAATCATTAAGAGAGTATTTTCCTGTTGAAATTTCATCTCCTCTTGGTATTAGAAATTTATTGGTACAAACATTTTTATTTGTAAAGATAAATCCATCGGTTGAATCGATTAATCGTCTTTCTCCACGATTGTCTAGCTGAGAATTATTAGACTCAATCTTATAAACCTTCCAATCTCCAATAATCAATTTGTCAAACTTTTGGCTTGTGCAACCAAAAGAGAATAAAAGAATAACTAGTACAGTTAGAATAGAATATTGTTTCATCTTTCAAAAATTACCGTTATCGTTGAACAGCCTTCCTGCGTGCATCCAAAGATAATACTTTTATCATCCTCATCATTTTTTTCTGCAAATTGGCAGAGGCGCACTCCGTCAGCTTCGGCTGGCGGAGCCGTCTACTCGATTATAGGTAGTGTTTTTCTTTATTTATTACAATTTCTTTCTATTGATTTCTCAATCTTTCCAGTAAACTATTTTTAAATGGTTAATTAATTGAACATTACTATCCAGGTTTTGACGTTCACTGGTAAGTTCTTGTCCACCCCACTCTTGAGTCATTAAATGATCATGATCATTTTGTTGACTCAACTGCAAACTTTTTAATGTTCGTATAAGAAAGTCTATTCCAAGGTCATTTAGATGTATCTCTACGGCTTCTCTATCTTTATTAAATTCAACTGTCAATAATTTTTTCATTTATATTTTTTATTAAAGTTGGAATTTTTTAGCATTGCCTATAACATTGAGCAGCCTTTTTACCTGCATTCAAAGATAATACTTTTATCATCCTCATCATTTTTTCTGTTAATTGGAAGAGGCGCACTCCGTCAGCTTCGGCTGGCGGAGCCGTCTACTCGATTATGTGGCGTTTATTTATTCTTTCGAATTTTATCATTTTTATTATTAACCTCATATCCCCAAAGACTTAAAAATATATTCTTACAAGTAATAAAATCTTCAATGTCAATATTCTTTGGCATCCAACCTAGAAAAGTTTCTGGTTCAGGAATTGAAAAATATCTCTGTTTGTTTTTTGTAACAATACAAAATCCATAAACTATCCCATCAGCAACATTAAAATATTCCATTGTTGAATCGGCTAGTTTTCTTTCTCTGATGTTTAGAGAATCAGAATTGATTGAAAAAAGATGATTATTAATTAATCCTTGCCAAGCAAGGTCATAAAATTGTTGAATAGTATCTTTCTTAATTGTATTATAAACGTTATTGTCAAATGGGTTGTCAGAAAATACTTTTAGTTGCATCCATTTACCTTCTTTGTGATAAAGTATCATGTTTACAGTTGTGTCCCAAGGAGAACTAAAATTTAAGGAAATTGCTATATCATAATTCTGCAGGGTTGTATTCATGAATTTCTTCAAGTCTGCCGAGTCATTATAATTTAAATTTGACTTAAAGTCTGGGATAAAAAATTGACCACTTGCATTTATAGAAATTAATAGTAATGCGAGTAGGCTTAATAGCATCCTAAAAGTCTTGTCAATTACCTTCTTTTCAATCACTGTCTGACTATTTCTTTAATGACACATAACGTTGAGCACCCTTCCTGCGTGCATTCAAAGATAATACTTTTTTCATCCTCATCCCTGCCCGCCGCAATTCAGGCGGGATTTAATCATTTTTATCTGCGCCTGCCTGCCGCGGGCAGGGATTAACGATTTAAGATTTTTGATGTATAACCCTCATAAAGCGACTGTATAATTGAGGTGTTTAATTCTCTGTGAAACTCCGTTTTTTTACTCTGTGAATCTCTGTGTTATAATATTTGGAATATTAACCACGAAGACCACAATGAATGCATAAAGATCACAATGCAAAACAATTTCTTCTATAGTGAAGAATGTGTGTTTTTACAACACCTAAAATGTACCCTGATACGTAATCACCGCTCCGGTAATGGCTCCGGTACCGGCGTTGGTTAAAAACTGTTTTACATAAAACCTGCTATAAAAATAACTTAACCCCGGACTACTCAAATGAAACGCTTTCTTAAAACGTATCACATAACCATGAGCCACTTGCATAGTAGCTTCGGCAGTATAACCACTTGTAGGTTTTTGCGTAACCGAACCCAATCCTGTTACCACGCCAACATCAGCCACTTCGGCACCATCTCTTATGTACCATGTTTGGTAAGAAAGACCTCCGTTGGTACTGGGGCAGGCATCAATAACAGTTAACAGCGAATTGTAATCTAACCCAATTCTCAATTGAACATGTGAATAGTTATATCCCTCACAATTGGTATTTTCGGCAGGTCCTTCATAAATTATCACATTCGAAAAGTTAGTCATAGTAGTAGTTATTGTTCCCACAGGGTCGGCTACAATAACAGGAGGATCTTCGGTTTCCTTTTTTTTACACGAAGAAATTAAAATCACGGAAAAGGTCAGGATTGCAAACGTGAACAAGAGTTTTTTCATGGATTATAGAATTAAATTGCTTACTCGTATGGCTTTTCGGTTTCCGCCCCCCGTTAACTATTTTGCCTGAACGGGGAAGGCATGTATGTTGGTAATGTGTGCTTCACTTTTATGATTTCAAAAATATGAAATAAAATAATAGAAAAAAAATAATGAGTGTTTTTTTATTTCTATTTTCAGACTTCATCGTTATAGAAAATTGTTATTTACAGATTATCGATAAAGCATTTAACAAACCCGCCCATTTTTAGGCGTATATGTATGACTGCCATCATACTTTTTAATTGTCAAAAGTATGAATTTAATTCTACAAATCATCAAAGGGTGATTTTATTTTTTTTATGCTTTGAGTACTTACATGTGTGTAAATTTCAGTTGTCTTACTACTCTTGTGTCCTAGCAATTCCTGAATATATCTCAAATCAGTTCCCGATTCAAGTAAGTGTGTGGCATATGAATGACGGAGCCAATGTAATGTAACAGGTTTTTTAATGCCAGTTTTTTCCAGAATGGAGCTGTAACAAAACAGTGTTTCACTCTTTTTTGAACGGGTGCGTCTCTTTTTTGAACGGGTGTCTCTCGTTTTTGAACGGGTGCCACTCGTTTTTGAACGGGTGCCACTCGTTTTTGAACGGGTGTCTCTCGTTTTTGAAC
>JBAXWF010000066.1:0-20678 GCA_037128515.1 Bacteroidota bacterium
CTCGTTTCGCATTTCCAATGCATCAAAAAGATAAAAGTTCAATATAACAATAAAACCATCAACCAACGCCAGCAATGTGCGTCTCGCTGATTCTCTGCTCGCCGCTATTTGCAAACCTTTCTACGCATCCCAGTATCATTTCAAATCAAAACAAATAAAGCCCTTTTCCAAAAAAATGTATAGTTTTGCTTCGTAAAACATATTACAGCAGAAACCCACATTTTGTCACCCAATCAAAAGCATACCAACCGCCAAACCATATAATTAACAATAAACAAATTTATGCTCACAACATCCAATCTGCGCTCAATTATAGTTCTTTACTGCCTGCTTTTATTAAGCACCAGTAGTATCGCCCAATCCAAACACAAACAAAATTCCAACAACAGCCCCATTCCGAAAACGGCCAAAGCCGATACCACGGCCTTCGATAAGTCGCAGCCCGATAATTTGTTGATGCTTGCCGACACCCTCACCTCCAGCGATTATATGCTCAGCATACAAAGAGTTAATGATAAAGTAAATGAAATCAAAGACAGTGTTAAATTGGATTTTGATATCAGCGACATGGAGCTAAAAATTGACAACATCGCAAAGTATATTGTTATAATTCGTCAAAATACCCGAAACAAAAATGCAGTAGTCCGCATAAAGGCATTATATCTCTATCAAAATTTGGCAACAAATCTAGATAATGAGGTGAAGGGGTATCAAGCGCATGTCAACAAAATGTTTAATACCGTTTATAATTGCAAGCAGCGGCTCAAAATGGTATTGTCCGACCCCGTTTTTCACAAATTATACACCGATTCAAGCCTCCGAAAAACCTATGAAAAAAAACTAAGCCGTTTAGAAAAGAAATGGGCAAAAACCGATTCAACCACCAAAGCCAATATTGATAGTCTGAATATGCTAAAGCTTAAAATAGCCGACAATGCAATCAGTCTAACCAACATACTAAAAATTTTGGAAACCAAAATAGATAAAGCCGGCACACAACTATTCGCACAAGAAGTAAACAATCTGTGGCAAAAACCTATGCAGGGCTCCCTGGCAACCGACACCGCCAACACACTACTCACCAATTTACGAAACGAAGGCAAGATAATTGGCTATTATTACGATCAAACAAAGCAACAAAAATGGGCACTGCTCATCTTAGCCAGTATACTTTTTTCCTGGTTGTTTCTGCGTCGAAAACTCTTTAAAAGAATGCGCACGCACAGCAATACCTTCGAATTCTTGCACCTGCAATACCTCAATCACAATCCCGTCTTGCCCCTTCTCATATTATTGTTTTGCCTCATGCCGTTGTTTGATGCGTATGCTCCCACCGCATATCTTGCCCTCGAATATTTCGTGGCTTTGGTCATTTCTTTTTTCATATTTTTCAAAAACAAAGAACATTTCCGTTTCCATTGGCTACTATTAATAGTTTTATTTCTAGCCACCGTCCTCACCTTTATATTGATAACACCAAACCCAATGGCCCGAATCGGTTTGATAGCACTTCATGCAGCCATCATTGTGGTCTCCATCCGTTTCGCCAAACGATTAAACAATCAAATGCCCTTCTTCAAACTCATGCAAGCGGCTAGTGTCGTGACAGTATTATTGGCCGCACTCGCCATCATCTGTAATATTTTCGGACGATTTTCACTTTCCAATATATTGGGCATAGCAAGTATTTTTGCCATAACACAGGCCGTAATGCTCCCCATTTTCATTCAAACCATCATCGAAATTGTATTGCTCCAATTGCAAAGCAGTCGCTTAAAAAAAGGTGTCGATAAACCGTTCAATGGCACTATTGTGATAAAAAAAATCAAAACCCCATTGCTAATTCTAGGCATAGTACTATGGTGTATCATGCTGGCATCCAACCTAAATATCTATCACAATCTCAGCAACACACTGGTCAATGCACTAACGGTTACCCGAAGTCTCGGAAGCATCACCTATAAACTCGGCAATGTCCTATTCTTTTTTGCAATCATTTGGCTTGCGCATATCCTGCAACAATTAATCAGCTTTTTGTTTGGCGAAACTGGCTCCGAAAATGAAGATACCACACCCGGTTCCAAGGCCCAGCATTCCCGCCTTTTGATTATGCGATTGCTTATTTTAATCGGCGGGTATCTTTTGGCCATTGCAGCTTCGGGCTTGCCTTTAGATAAACTCACCTTCTTGCTCGGTGCTTTAGGCATTGGTATTGGTATGGGCTTACAAAACATGGTCAACAACTTCGTTTCGGGTATCATACTCATTTTTGATGGCTCCCTCAAAATTGGCGACGAAATTGAAATTGGCGGCCAAAGCGGCAAAGTAAAAGAAATTGGTTTACGTGCCAGCACACTCAATACCTCCGATGGTGCCGAAGTCATCATCCCCAACGGCACCATTCTATCGCAAAACATCACAAACTGGACTTTATCCAACGACGAAAAACGCGTAATGCTTCAATTTTCACTTTCAGGAAAAGATTTGGATGCCAACATGGTTAACGAAGTCATAAACACCACCATCAAGCAGCTTCCCAATGTAATTTCCAAACGCAACCCCGTCATATTATATACCAAAGTAAAGCAAGAAACCTACTCCCTCACCCTACAATTCTGGTGTGTCATCAGCAAATCCGATATAGTAAAAAGCGATGCCATACTGCACCTCAACAAGGCGTTTACCACGAAGAACATCGGATTTGTATTTAATTCATTTACCACAGGCGAGTTATTTGTAAATGTAACCGAATCCTAAAAGCCATTCCTCATAACGCTTGTGCATAACGGGTTGCTGTTTAAATTTTATCATGTCGTCCTAAGAACGCGCCTACCTACCTTCCAAATACAATAGTTACAATATCCCCAACGTGTCGTTGAGTACCATGATGATATAATTCATCATTTTTTTATAAAACAACAAATTAAATGCATATCTTTATAGCTGTTTTCATTTTGCCTAAATTGTAAAACCCAATAACAATAAAAAATATAAAAATCACTGTTGTCCACCAAAAGTTTTTATTTCAGCACCTGCCTCGCAATCAAGCGAGGGGGCCCAAGTCATCCCCAATATTACATTCCATTAAACCCAGCCTTCAGGCTGAAGTCATTATCCCTAAAGCATCAAAGGACTTGAGTCCTCATACATTAATCAAACAATCCCGCAAAACAATAGAAACAATATAACAATAAAACAATCTCCAACCCAACCAGACTAACCTCCGTACAAACCAGGCTAACCTCCGTACAAACGTGGCTAATCACCCCCTAAAAACTTAAACAATAGCATTTTAAGATTTTCAAAATTCCACCCCTTTTTCTGCAATTATTTTAGGAAACAGCTGCCAAATTCTAACAGTAATTATGCACAATAATATAGGGCAAAAAGTAGTGCAAAACAATTTTTATAACCAGCAAAACACCCAACGCCATAGTCACCATTTCCCTGATGGCATGTATTTACTTTCCATTCACCCCCCCCCAATAAAATCCCTTTCTTCAAGATACTAAAAACGCAACAACCAATCCACAAAGCGTAGCATCAAACATTTTTGTCCACCCTGCCTAAACAAAAGCACCGCAATTGCATAAGTAGAGTAAAATCAATAGTAGTTGCATCTCCAACTATTCCAAAGTCCGAAACGATGGTAAATGTCAAAAACTTGGTTTCGCCCTAAAATTATCGTAACTTTACACAAATTATAAACCACACAATCCATAACATTTGCATCCTATTATTTCAAATTTATAACCACATGAAATTGTATATCAAAAACATGGCATGCGTCCGTTGCGAAACCATGGTGAAAATGGAATTAGAAAAACTGGGTTTGCCATACACATCCGTGCGATTGGGCGAAATCGAAATCGAAAGAAACCTCAGCACTGCTGAACAAAACTCCTTAAACGGGATATTGGTCAAGTCGGGCTTGGAACTGTTAAACGATAAAAAAAATGTCTTAGTCGAAAAAATTATAGGTTTCTTAATCAACCTGATGCAGTACGATGATGGCGAACTTAAAACAAACCTTTCAACCTATTTGCACCAGCAGCTTGACTACGATTACGACTATCTGTCGCGGCTTTTTTCAGAAGTAAAAGGCACCACCATCGAACATTTTTTTATTATGCAACGCATTGAGCGAGCAAAAGAATTATTATTACACCAAGAACTAAATCTAAGCGAAATAGCCGATAAATTGCATTTCAGCAGCATGGCTCATTTTTGTAATCAATTTAAAAAACATACAGGATTAACGCCATCATATTTCAGGCGAGTTAAACTCAACCGACTTACCCATTAAACCAAAAACTACCGGAATTATGCAATTTTTTTCAAAAATTGTGTAATGATTTTAGATGCCATTGTTCGGAACTTTGTTGTGTAAATAAAAACATCGTTCAACTTTATTTTAATTGGTTTATTTCGATTAAAATAACCATCAGCGATAGAGATTTTCTAAATAGTATAAACTAAAACCTAATTATTATGAAAAAGTTATTCATCACGGGACTGTTTCTAATCACATTCGGACTTCCCATCATTGCTCAGGTCGACCACGATTACAATGCGAACGATGTCATTCCTGTAACCCAGCAGACACTTAATAAAGATCAAATACCAATGGCACTGCTTCAGGCAGTAAACACCGACTTTGATTTAAGCAATCCAAAAACCTGGACAAAGTTTCCTTATGCCTTAAAAGAATATGGCTGGGTTTACGATAAAGGTGCCTCCGATGTTAAACCCGATCGTTATCAGGTAACAATGAAAACAAACAACGGCGACGATATGTATGCAGTTTATTCAAAAGATGGTATTTTAATAGCCACCCGCGAAGTGAACAACAACGCAACAGTTCCTGCAATTGTTTTGGCCGAATTAGCGAAAAGTATTTACAGTGATTGGAAAATTGTGGGTAGTAAAGAAATTATCCGCTACTACTATGATAAAAATAGTGTTGAGCAACATTTTCGATTAACCGTTCAAAAAGATAATGTTACCCGAACTTTATCATTTAATTATCAGAATTCGGCTGCCGACGTTGCAAAAACAAAGTAAGCAACTCTTTATCATTACTAAAAAAACCGGTTAGAGTCAATGGCAATTCTAATCGGTTTTTTTTATCCAAGTGCAAACTTGATGTATATCCTTAATTTTAACAGTAAAAACGATTGGTTGTTATGTTTGATAGTAAAGTTCATTTGAATAATAAAAAAATTAATCGAATAAAAAAACTTATATTATCTTTGCACTCCATTTTTGATATTCCAATAGTAAAAATTCAAAATAGTTATTACTAGTTGTTTATATAGTTTTACTGATTTTAATACCGACTTATGAAAATAGCATTAGTTACCGGAGGTTCAAGAGGCATTGGCAAAGCGATAGTTCAAAAATTAAGTGAAATGAAGTATCATGTTTTAATAAATTATTGTACTGGCGAACAAGCAGCTAAAGAAACCTTGTTACTGCTACAGCAATCGGGCGGAAGCGGCGAATTGATGCAGTTTGATGTTGCCAATCCCGATAGCATTGAAAACGCATTGGAAGTTTGGTTTAAGAATAATCCGGAAAAATATATTGAAGTACTGGTAAACAATGCCGGAATTAGAAAAGATGCGCTGCTCATGTGGATGAAGAACGAAGAATGGTTTGATGTGATGAATACCAATATCAACAGTATTTTTTATATCACACGCAGGCTTATAAAAGATATGCTGATTAACAAATATGGCCGGGTGGTGAATGTGGTATCCTTGTCGGGCATCAAAGGTTTACCAGGACAAGTAAACTATTCGGCAGCCAAAGCTGGCGTTATTGGCATGACCAAAGCCCTGGCTCAGGAAGTCGGCAAAAAAAATGTAACAGTGAATGCCGTTGCCCCAGGATATATAAAAACCGATATGACGAAAGATTTGGACGAAAACATGCTGAAAGCAATGATTCCAGTCGGACGGTTTGGCACTGCTGCCGAAGTGGCAGAGGTGGTTGGCTTTTTGGCTTCTACCAAAGCTTCGTATGTAACCGGCGAAGTAATCTCGGTTAACGGAGGAATATATACTTAGCCTGAAGCGTATGGCAGGATACATACATAAGTTCTACGGGTTGCATATTACTTATCGTAATTAAAATTATATAAACATAAATCCAAAATTAAGCATCGAAATGAATAGAGTCGTAATTACAGGTTTGGGAATTTATTCGTGTATAGGCAAAAACCTTGAAGAGGTAAAAGAATCCTTATATAAAGGCACTTCGGGCATTGGGTTTGTTCAGGAACGCAAAGACATTGGTTTCCGTTCGGCCTTATCGGGCATTGTGGAACGTCCGAATTTAAAAGGTATGCTCGACCGCCGATTGCGCGTGGGTTTACCCGAACAAGGCGAATATGCTTATTTGTCGACACTTGAAGCCATGAAAAATGCCGAAATTGATATGGATTTTTTGCAACAGCACGAAGTAGGTATATTGTTTGGCAACGACAGTTCGTCTAAAGCAGTTATTGAATCAACAGATATAGTTCGTGAGAAAAAAGACACCATGCTTTTAGGTTCAGGCTATATCTTTCAAGCCATGAACTCAACCGTGAGCATGAATCTTTCTGTAATTTTCAAACTCCGAGGCATTAATTTCACTATCAGTGCAGCATGTGCCAGCGGTTCACACGCCATAGGTTTGGGCTATCTTTTTATTAAACACGGTATGCAGAACATGGTTGTTTGTGGGGGAGCACAAGAAGTAAATCCATTTTCGATGGGAAGCTTCGATGCTTTAAGTGCTTTTTCTATTCGGGAATCTGAACCAACAAAAGCATCACGACCTTTCGACAAAAATCGCGATGGCTTAATTCCAAGTGGAGGTGCGGCAACAGTTATTCTCGAAAGTTATGAATCGGCCGTTAAACGCGGTGCACCAATATTAGGCGAGATGGTTGGTTATGGTTTTTCATCAAACGGCGAACATATTTCGCAATCAACGGTCGACGGTTTATTACGCGCTATGCGTATGTCGCTGAAGGATGCCGATCTAACACCACAACAAATAGATTATATAAATGCACATGCCACTTCAACACCTCACGGCGATGCCAGCGAAGCTATGGCAATTTCGGAAGTTTTTGTCGGCTGCAATCCGTTGGTAAGTTCCACAAAATCGATGACGGGTCACGAATGCTGGATGGCAGGTGCCAGTGAAATAGTATATTCGACCCTAATGATGCAAAATTCTTTTATTGCCCCCAACGTTAACTTTGAGGAAGGGGATGAGTATTCTAAAAAACTAAATATCGTTGCAACTACATTAAATAAAAATTTTGATGTATTTTTGTCGAATTCTTTTGGATTTGGAGGAACAAATTCCTCTTTGATCGTAAGAAAAGTATGAAAATAAAATCACTACGAGCGCATGGAAAAACTGGAAATTATTGAAAAAATTAACCACTTTTTGGTTGAAGAATTCGAGATAGAAAAAGATAATTTAACACCCGAAGCATTACTTAAAGATGACCTAGGCATAGATAGCCTTGATTTTGTTGATATAATTGTGATTATTGAAAAAAACTTTGGTTTTAAAGTCAAAGGCGAAGAAATGGTAAATGTAAAAACATTGCAGGATTTCTATGATTACGTGGAGGCCCACGTAAATTAATAAACCAGTTTAATAGGGAGGCATTGATGACGCAATGGGAAGGAAAAACCCGTGGTGGAGTGATTGGTTATAAAATATTTGTTTTTATTATAAAATATTTTGGAGTTTCGGTTGCCTATTTCTTTTTAAAAATTGTTGCCTTATATTTTCTCTTATCAGCATCAAAAGCTTATAAAGCTATCTTTTACTATTTTAATAGTATTCACAGCTATAGTAAAACACGCTCCTTTTTTAGTACATATAAAAATTTTTGTTTGCTAGGGAAAGTACTTGTTGATAAGATTGCACTGTTATCAGGAATTTCCCATAAATTTACTTATAATTTTGAAGGAGAAAACTATCTAAGGCAATTGGCACAAGAAAAAACAGGGGGTATACTAGTTAATGCACACATCGGCAACTGGGAAATTGCCGGACAACTGCTCGAACGATTGGAAACGCGGATTAATATTTTGATGTTTGATGCTGAACACGAAAAAATTAAGCAGTACCTATCGAATGTGTTAGAACAAAAAAATGTTGGATTTATTATTATTAAGGATGGTATTTCTCACCTTGAACAGATTCGTGATGCGTTGCTTAATAAAGAAATTATTGCGATGAATGGCGACCGATTTATGCCAGGAAATAGAACAATTTCTTGTAATTTCATGGGAAAAGAAGCCGAATTTCCGGTAAGCCCTTTTTATATGGCAGGGAAATATAATGTTCCGGTAGTTTATGTTTTTGCTATGAAAGAAACTACTACGCATTATCATTTTTATGCTTCGGCGCCACATAAACTTGAAAATTTCGGTAATCTAAAAAGTAGAGATGCAACATTAAAATGTATTGTAAACGAATATGTGGGCGAACTGGAGAAAATGATAAAAAAATATCCGTTGCAATGGTTTAATTATTACAACTTTTGGAAACAGTAATCATGAAAACAGATAATAAAACTATTCTATTCGTTTCAGCAAACACGCTAACAATACCCTACCCGGTATATCCAACAGGAATTTCGTATTTAGCAACCTATCTAACTAAAAATTTGCCATATTATTCCGTAAAGCTCTTCGATTTTAATTTGTCAAAGCCTGAAGAATTCATCCATTTGCTTGATACATTCAATCCAAAGTACATTGCAGTTTCTATACGAAATATTGATGGTGTAAACTCTTACGATCCGAAAAATTTTATTGGTGGTTATGAAAAAATCATGCAATTGATTCGCAATAATTATCATGCCAATTATAGCCTTTTTATGGGAGGCGCTGGTTTTTCGATTTTTCCAGTAACCCTATTTAATGAGCTTAAACCAGATTACGCTATTGTGGGTGAGGGGGAAAAAAGTCTTGTTGATTTAATTACAAAATTGGATGCAAACCACGATGTAACCGATGTTGAAGGTTTGGTTTATAATGATGGTGGAAAAGTTGTTATAAACCAAAGAAAGGTTAATACTACAGATTTGAGTTTGAATTTTGATGATAATTTGGTTGATTTTTATTGGCTCAACAGTGGTATGCTAAATATTCAGACAAAAAGAGGATGTCCGTTTCGTTGCGTTTATTGCACCTACCCAGTAATTGAAGGGCGAAATGTGCGAACGCTTAATCAGGATGAAATCGTTGAAACTATTAGCAAACTAAAACGCGACAAAGGCATCGATTATATTTTCTTTACAGATTCGGTGTTCAACATGAAAAATGAATACAATATTGAATTGGCCGAGAAGCTCATAAAATCAAAAGCAAACATACGCTGGGGAGCATACTTTTATCCTCAAGGCCTGACAGAAGAAATATTAAAATTGTTTAAAGCTTCGGGACTTACCCACATTGAGTTTGGAACAGAATCAATCAGTGACCGGACATTAAAAAACTATGGGAAACACTTTACAGTTGAAGATATTATTCAGCAATCGGAACTTTGTCGCAAAACCGAAATTTTTTATGCCCATTTTCTGATATTAGCCGGATACGGAGAAAACGATGAAACTATTAATGAAACTTTCGAAAACTCAAAACGCATTAATTCCACGGTTTTCTTTCCTTTTGTAGGTATGCGCATTTATCCTGGTACAAAGCTTTATGATATCTCGTTATTAGAAGGCATAATTGAAAAAGATGACCTGTTACTGGAACCCAAATATTATATTTCAAAACAAGTGGCGTTGGATACACTTAAATTACGGGCCAATCTATCAGGCAAACGTTGGGTGTTTCCAGATGAAGATACTGCCACAGTTTCAAAAAAAATGCGATTAATGCGGAAAAAGAAAGGCCCGTTGTGGGAATTTTTAATAAAATAATTATGATTGTACAAGGAGATGATGTTTTAAAATTGATACCTCAACGTCCGCCTATCGTGATGGTTGATGCATTGATTTCTGCTCAGGATAAAAAAACCGTAAGCGGATTTACTGTAAAAGCCGACAACATTTTTGTAAAAGATGGTTATTTGTTGGAACCAGGCATCATTGAAAATATTGCGCAATCAGCAGCCATGGGTGTTGGTTATATGTGCAATTTAAACAATAAAAAAGTTCCGTTGGGTTTTATTGGTGCCATAAAAAACCTTAATATTTATATGTTACCCCAAATAGCTGATATAATGCATACCGAAATACAGGTAGATTACGAAGTGTTTGATGCCACACTTATTACAGGCAGGGTTTATGTCAATGAAGTTCTTATTGCCCAAGCCGAAATGAAAATTTTTCTTAAGTCAAACGATTGATTTTGTATTTTTGCGCTCTCAAGAAAAATATTATGACAGATGATACTAAACCGAATGTAAAAATTATTGATGCTGAAAATCTTGAAGTAGATTATAATTTTGAGATTACGCATTATAATATGGATGAGAATGGAAATTATTCTCATGGGTTACTGGCAAATTGGGGAGGAAAAGAATTAACAAATACGCAAAGTTGGGAAATTGTTAAAGAGCGGATTCGCGATGCTAAAGAAAAAGTATTGAGAGAGGAAATCAGTCCAATTGCTTATTACATGGAAAAATGTTTGACAGATGTCAGCACACTTTCAAAATATATTGGCATTTCAAAATGGAGACTGAAAAGGCATTTGAAGCCAAAAATATTTAAAAAGATGAATCCGAAAATGTTACAACATTATGCCGATTTTTTTTATGTTACTATTGAGGAATTGAAGGATATTGAATTGAACAAGAAGTAAACACACACTCGACTATATGAAGTTAAATTTTGATCACAAGCAGCTGTCGGCACATTGCGAAAGTGGTGCTACTGTTAATTTACTGGGTTATTATAAGGTGAAAATTTCGGAACCCATGGTGTTTGGTATTGGAGCAGGATATTATTTCGGTCATTTGCCTTTTTTAAAAATGAATTACTCTCCTGTTACTACCTACAGGTCGATGCCAGGAAAAGTATTTAGCCGTACATGCAATAATTTAGGTATTGAATACAAACGTAGAGATTTTAGGTCGCAACAACAGGCTATGGACGAACTCGACAGGGTTCTAGACACCGGAACGCCGGTAGGAGTGCAGGTTGGGACTTTTCATCTTCCTTTTTTTCCTCAAGAATACCGTATGCATTATAACATGCACAATATGGTTGTTTACGGAAAAGAAAACAATAATTACTTTGTAGCCGATAGCGTTATCCCAGGTGAATGTGTTATTTCCTATGATGATTTATTGAGAGTACGTTTCCCAAAAGGTTCTTTTGCTCCCAACGGAAAAATGTATTATATGACAACTATTCCATCAACAATCGACTTCAAAGAACCTGCTATTAAAGGCATAAAAAAAACTTGTTATGAAATGCTTGACATTCCTTTTCCTTTGGTAGGTGTTAAAGGTATTCGGTATTTTGCACGAAGAATGCGTAAGTGGCCTGTAAAAAAAGGAAACAAAATTGCATCTCAATATCTTGGAGCATCGATATTGTCTTTAGAAGAAATTGGTACGGGTGGAGCAGGATACCGTTTTATTTACGGTGCATTTTTAAAAGAAGCAGCTGAGTTATTACAACGCGATGAACTCAAAGAAATTTCGAAAGAAATGGGTGAAGCAGGTAATCGTTGGCGTAACTTTTCATATTTAGGTGCCCGTAATTGTAAAAACCGTGCTGAACCTGAACATACCTATGATTATTTGGCTGATATAATTATGGATTGTGCCGATATGGAAGAAAAGATCTTTAAGAAACTAAAAAAAGTCTCCTTTAAATAATGGGTGAAGACACAATTATTGAGATAATCAATCTTAGTAAAACATACAGAGGAGGAAAAAAGCCTGCTATAAATAATATTTCGTTAAATATTAAAAAGGGTGAGGTTTTTGGTTTGCTTGGGCCAAATGGGGCCGGTAAAACTACAACCATTTCTATTCTATGCGGATTTTTTGCACCAACACATGGGGAAGTTTATATTGATGGACTTTCGGTTACAAAAGATAAAGAACAAATAAAAAACATTATCGGCATAGTGCCTCAGGATATTGCCTTATATCCCACACTTACTTCATACGAAAACCTTCGATTCATTGGACGTATGTATGGCCTGAAAGGAAAACTTTTGAAAAGTCGCATTACAGAATACATGAACCTTTTAGGATTGGATGAAAGCAAAGGAAAAAAAGTAGGTGTTTTTTCGGGTGGTATGAAACGAAGGGTAAATTTGATTGCAGGTTTATTGCATAATCCAAAGATTGTTATTTTGGACGAACCTACCGTTGGCGTTGATGTTCAATCGCGCAATCTTATTGTGCAATATTTGTATGAGCTGAATAAATCGGGAACAACCATTATATATACTTCGCACTATTTGCAGGAAGCTGAATGTTTATGCAGTCGAGTGGGGTTTATCGATAATGGGAATATTATAACTCTTGGCACTCCGAAAGAATTAGTATTTGGTACAGAAGGATGCAAAAATCTTGAAGAGGTATTTTTGAAACTCACCGGAAAAGATTTGCGGGATTAAAAATCAATTGATATGAACAAGTTTTTTGCATCGTTTGTAAAAGAAATATTACTTCTCATTCGTGATCGTGCAGGAATAATCTCGCTGTTTATTATGCCGGTGATTCTGGTTTTTGTGATGACATTGATTGAAGATACGGCATTAAATTCCTTAGTTGATAAACAGATTTCGATGCTTTATTGTAATTCACAAAATGATAGTCTTGGCATTGCGATAAAGAATGGCCTGAACGATACCAAAGCGTTTACAATTGTTGAAGAACTTGATGGACAAAGACTAAATCGCGAGACCACGAAAAGACTTGTTGCAGAGGGCAAATATCCGGTGGGGATTTATATTCCCGAAGGGGCAACAGATACGTTAAAAAGTAATGCCAGAAAAGGGGTATTGAAAACATTTTCAGATATTGGTTTAGGGCAACCCTCAAAAGATACCATTTCCAAATACGATTCGGTGGTAATCGATATTTTTTACGACCCTGCCGTTAAAAACGCTTTGAAAGCCGTTGTAGATGGGGCTATAGGGCAACATTCTTCTATAATCGTTGGTAAAATGATTTCGAAAATGTATAGCGAAGTTTTATCGGGATTTTTGCCTAGTGGGAAAAAACTCAATGTGGATTACCCCCAAATGATTTCGGTGAATAAAGAATATGCTTCTGCAAAAGACAATACGATTATACCGAATTCTACTCAACACAATGTTCCGTCGTGGACCTTGTTTGCCATGTTTTTTATTGTAATTCCACTGGCTGGAAGTTTCATTCAGGAAAAAGAAGGAGGCACATACTTGCGTTTGATGACCATGCCAAGTACATTTATCTCTACGTTTTTTGGAAAAATTGTTGTATACATTCTCGTTTGTTTGTTGCAGGTTACCATACTGTTTAGTATGGGTATTTATTTAATTCCGTATGCCGGACTGCCCGGTCTTCAGATTGGAACTCATTTTGATGCTTTGGCACTAGTTGTTTTTGTTTCAGCCTATGCAGCAGTCGGGTTTGGCGTTTTAATGGGTTCGGTGGCTACAACATCGCAACAAGCAACTTCTGTTGGGGTTATTGTTATAATTATTTTGGCATCGCTTGGAGGCTTATGGATGCCTATTTATTTTATGCCAAAAGGGATGCAAAGTTTAACTGCCTATTCGCCTTTGGCATGGTCGTTGAAGAGTTTTTATGATTTGTTTTTGCGAAATGCAGATGTGAAAGATGTGCTGCCAAATGTTTTTAAAATAATCATGTTTGGAACAGCCTCTTTTATTGCAGGATTTTCGTACAAAGCATTAAAAAAAGTCAGGTAAATAATGTTAAGCGAACAAACAAAAATCAATATCCGATTTCATGAAGTTGATTCGCTTCGTATCGTTTGGCATGGACATTATCTGAAGTATTTTGAAGACGGACGCGAAGCATTTGGACGTAAATATGGCTTGGGTTATATGGATGTGTTTGCTGCCGAATTGCTGACACCCTTGGTGAAAATTGCCTGTGACTATAAAAGGCCTTTAAAATATGGTGACTCGGTTATATTGGAAACAACTTTTGTTGATTGCGAGGCTGCCAAAATACAGTTTCAGTTCACTTTATTTCACGGGGAAACCAAAGAGGTTTTTGCAACAGGTGAAAGCACTCAGGTGTTTTTGAACGATAAAAACGAATTGTTGCTAACCATGCCGCCATTTTTTACAGAATGGAAAATGCGCTGGGGTTTGATAGTTTAATATATTTTTTAATTTTGCAAGAAAAAAGATTGATGCACGATGTATTCGTTGATGGCGAAAACGCAATTACTTCATTAGGATTTAGCGTGTCAGAGCATATCGATAAAATAAAAAATGCCACAACTGGGGTTTTGCTTTATGATGATAGGATTTTGTTTCCCGAACCATTTTATGCATCTTTGGTGGATACGGTTTTGCTTGAAAAGCATTTTGCAGTGATAGGGAATCCTGAAAATTACACTAAGTTTGAGCAATTGATGATTTTGTCGGCACATTATGCTTTGAGTGAGAAGCAAGTTGATGCCGCATCCGATAAAACCATTTTTATAATTTCATCCACAAAAGGCAATGTGGAATTGCTGGCTAAAGCGCAGCGGAATCGTTTTGATGCGGACCGGGATTATTTGTGGAAGGCTGCCGAGATTATTGCGCGCTTTTTTGGGAATAAGAACACCGCAGTTGTAATTTCAAATGCTTGTATTTCGGGTGTGCTTGCCATTAATTATGCCTACGACCTGTTGAGCACGGGGGCATACGAAAATGCGATAGTGATTGGGGGTGATGTTGCATCTGAATTTATTGTTTCGGGTTTTCAGTCGTTCAAATCGTTAAGCTTTGGTCTGTGCAAACCTTTTGATGTGAACCGCGACGGACTGAATTTGGGCGAAGGAGCCGGAACCTTGGTTTTAACTACAAACCCATCGAGCCATGAATTAGAAAAGCGTATTAGCGTATTGGGTGGCGCCAGCAGCAACGATGCAAATCATATTTCGGGGCCATCGCGAACTGGCGATGGTTTATATTACGCTGTGACAAAAGCTATGCAACAAGCCGGAGTTGAAGCCAACCAAATTGATTTTATTTCGGCACATGGCACCGCAACGCCTTTTAACGACGAAATGGAATCGAAAGCGTTTGCCAGTGCTGGTTTAAGCGATGTGCCTTTGAACAGTCTGAAAGGATATTTTGGTCATACTATGGGCGGAGCCGGAACGATTGAAGCGGTGATTTCGCTGCAAGGAATGAAGCAAAATTTGCTATTTGGCACCTTGGGATATAAGGAGTATGGCGTTCCCGAAAAGATAACTATTGTGGATAAGTTGACCGAAAAAGTACAAAATTATATTTTAAAAACAGCTTCAGGATTTGGCGGTTGCAATGCTGCCGTTATTTTTGCAAAATAAATTGTCATGCTTATAACCCGATGGACCCATATTATAAACAACAAAGTTTTTTGCGACGGAAAATACGTTTTTGAAGCACAGCAACCTTTGGTTTTTACTGAGTTTATAAAATTGGCTTTTAAAAGCTTAAACACAGCGTATCCTAAGTTTTATAAAATGGATACCCTTTCGAAACTTGCCTTTGTTGGTGCAGAGGTTTTGTTGCATGATAGAGAAATTGCTCAGAAATATAAACCCGAACTAATCAGTTTGGTGTTTCAAAACGCGGCTTCCACTATAGATACCGACCGCAGTCATCAGGCAACCATCGACCATCGTGAACAGTATTTTCCGAGTCCGGCCTTGTTTGTATACACATTACCTAATATTATGCTAGGCGAAATTTGTATCCGCAATAAATTTTATGGCGAAAATCAACTATTCATTAGCAAACAATTTGATGCCGAACTTTTATACAATCAAGTGAATTTGTTGTTCACCAAAAACAAAGCGGAGGTGTGTATTGCCGGCTGGGCCGATATTGAAAACGAAACTTACGAATCGTGTATGATGTTGATTGAGCCCGAAACAATGCTTGAAAATTCAAAAGAATTTCGTACTTTTGCCCCCTCAAATATAAAGAAACTATTTAGCAAATAAAAAAACAATTTTTTATGGAAGAAAATGAATTGATTGACAAACTGCGTGGCGAGATTATTCAGCAGTTGAACTTGGAAGATATAAAATCCGAAGATATTGACCCCGATTCGGCACTGTTTGGCGAAGGCTTAGGTTTAGATTCAATAGATGCCTTGGAAATTATTGTATTGCTCGAAAAAAACTACGGTATTAAGATTGAAGACCCCAAAGAAGGAAAAGTAATATTTGCATCCATTCGCACACTTGCAAAATACATTATAGCGCACCAAAAAGCTCAATAAATTACATGAGCAAAAGGATATTTGTAACTGGGATGGGTATGGTTTCCGCTATCGGAAAAAATATTCCAGATACATTGGTATCTTTGTCGCAAAGCAAGTCGGGATTGGGTAAAATCCGATGGATTGACACCATTCACGAAAACGAAATTTTAGTTGCCGAAGTAGGCTATTCGAACAATGAACTGGCTTCCATGCTGGGTATTCCGAATCAGGATGGCTATACCCGCACCACCTTGTTGGCTTTGTTGGCGGCAAAAGAAGCTATAGCTTCGGCTAACATCAGCGATGTGCACAGCCTGCCTACCGGATTAATTTCGGGCAACACGGTGGGCGGCATGGATAAAAGCGAAATGTACTATTACGATTATCTGAAGTTGAAAACGCCTAATTCGTTTATCGAAACGCACGATTGTGCCGATAGTACCGAAAAGGTGGCCGATTATTTTGGTATCGATGCATTTATTTCAACAGTTAGTACAGCCTGTTCCTCGGCAGCCAATGCCATATTGCTGGGTGCCCGACTGATTCAGAATGGCACTTTGAGCCGTGTGGTGGCGGGTGGAACCGAATGTTTGACCAAATTCCACATCAACGGGTTTAATTCGTTAAAAATTCTGGACCCAAATCCTTGTAAGCCTTTCGACAAAAATCGAATGGGTATTAATTTGGGCGAAGGTGCCGGATTTGTGGTGTTGGAATCGGAAGAGGCCTTGCAAACTCCCGAACGTATTGTATGCGAATTGAGCGGTTGGGGCAATGCCTGCGAAGCTTTTCATCAAACTGCGTCGTCGCCCGATGGCAACGGTGCTTTTTTGGCCATGAAAAAAGCATTGGACATGAGTGGATTGAAACCGGCCGATATAGCCTATATTAATGCGCACGGAACGGGAACCGACAACAACGATGTGTCGGAAGGCACCGCCATACAAAACTTGTTTGCACCTACCATTCCGTATGTTAGTTCTACCAAGCCTTTTACAGGGCATACCACCAGTGCGGCGGGTGTGATTGAATCTATCATCAGTATTTTGGGGATGAAAAACAATATGATATTTCCCAATTTGAACTTTACAGAACAAATTGATGAATTGAGTTTTAAACCGGTTACCGAATTGAAACAAGATGTTGAACAAAAGCATGTGTTGTCCAATTCATTTGGTTTTGGAGGAAATAACACGGCTTTGATATTCTCTAAATTATAAAAGAGGTAATCTGGCAAATAGCAAGATACAAATTACAAATAGCAAATTACAAAACGCAAAACACAAATCTCTAAACAATGTCAGCATACATTTCGGGCATAGGCTGCATATCTCCACAAAAAACCATCGTCAATTCGATGTTTTTGTCGGAAACCTTGAATCAAAATGCTTTGTTTTTGCAGTGCATTCAACCCGAATCGTACCGAGATTACATCAACCCGATTTTATCGCGTAGGCTGAGCCGCATCATTAAAATGGGTATTGCTTCGGCCATGATTAGTGTGCGCGAGGCTCAAATAAGCAATCCGGGAGCTATAATTACCGGTACGGGCTTAGGCTGTGTTGAAGATACCGAAAAGTTTTTGATGACCTTGCTCGATAATACCGAAACCTTGCTGAATCCCACCAATTTTATGCAATCGACCTACAACACCATCAGTTCACAGATTGCTATTATTTTAAAATGCTTTAACTACAATAGTACTTACGTTCATCGCGGGTTTTCGTTCGAATCGGCATTGGTTGATGCACTTGATTTGATGCAAAATCGGGGAGCCGAATCGGCTTTGGTGGGGGGCATCGACGAAATTACAGAGAATCATTTTCAGGTAACTTCGCTGCTGGGACATTGGAGAACTGAACCAACAAACAATCTCGATTTGCTAAAACATAGCGCCAAGGGAACCCTTCCCGGCGAAGGTTCGGTGTTTTTTACCCTGACCAAGGCCCCACAAGCAAGCACCTATGCACAACTGCATGCCATTAAAACCATTTACAAACCCAAATCGACCGACACGGTGGCCGAGGCAATGGCACTGATGTTAAGTCAAAACGGACTGGCACTTAGCGGTATCGATTTGATGGTTGGCGGCATGAATGGCGACACGGAATCGGATGCATGGTATCATACCACCAAAAATCACTTGTTTGCCAACAAACCTCTTGCAGGATTTAAAAATTTGTGCGGCGAATATCACACTGCCTCGGCTTTTGGTTTGTGGCTTTCGGCCAACATACTCAAAAATCAATGGGTGCCCCCAGTTTGCCTTGTCCAAGGTGATGCACCTGCCAAAATTAAAAACATATTGCTGTATAATCATGTGGCTGGCAAACAGCATTCGTTGATGCTGTTGCAAGGGTGCTGATTTAATTCTATCGAAAAAAGCTGTTTATTTAATTGATTAAATAAATAACGCCATAAAATCGCTCAAATATTTTATTCGGTTTATTATATTTTGAAATAAATCAGCATTTTGAAAAATGTTTTTGTATCTTTACGCTGAATATTGACTAACAAGATGCAATACACTTTCTGAATTTCTATATAATTACTAGTTATGGTGCATTGAATAAAACAAAAAATCTTGGTATCATAGGATGAAACAAAATTTATTAATAGCTTTTCTAATTGCTATATTTTTATTGACAAACCAGAGCTGCAATAGAAATAACAATAATAATTCTAAAATTAATGAATCAAAAAGAGAATTGAGTAAAACAGATTCACAATATAAAATATTAGGACAGAATATTGCGAAAAAAGAACTTGATAGATTTTTAAAGGATTCTACTTACAATTTGTTTAAAGGAGAAGTACTTATAAATGACGAGCAGACTCTGATTAAAATTGTAGAGCCAATACTTTTCAATATTTATGGTCAGGAGCAGATCGTTTCAGAAAGACCCTACGAGACATATTTGTTCGATGATTATTGGTTAATGAGAGGAACCTTACCTAAAGGTATGAAAGGAGGAACTTTTTCAATTGCAATAAATAGAAAGACATGTGAGGTAATTGGAATAACTCATGGAAAATAAAAAAAAACGCACCATAACAAGCGTTTCCTTTCATTGGCAGAAAGCTACGGCAAACCTGATAATATTGTGATTTGCCAACGAAAGGAAGCGCCACGGCGTTATAAACTTAAATTATATGAAAAATGGAAGTACACCATGTTCCGGACATTCGTCCAAAAAAATTTAAAGAATACGTTTTCGAGGGGTTGATGATTTTTATGGC
Organism: Bacteroidota bacterium; assembly: GCA_037128515.1. GTDB lineage: Bacteria > Bacteroidota > Bacteroidia > Bacteroidales > CAIWKO01 > CAIWKO01. Next base: position 19,660 of record JBAXWF010000066.1, read on the forward strand.
GGTTACGCTTGGTTTTTTTGCCGAGAAAATTAGAGAGAATTTGAGCGAACGCATGAAAGAAAAAGAGTACATTGTGTCGATGATTGAGGATGCAAAAACCGATACTGCTAATTTTCAGAAGTCTATTAATCTGAACAAAATGCGGGTGCTGAAACTCGATACTATGGCCACCCGCTGTTTTAATTACGGAACCTTAAGCAACGACGATGCCTCTTTGTATCGATTGCTGAAAGCATGTATTAAACATCCCGATTTTGTGTGTCCGGTGGAACGCACCATTTCGCAGTTGAAAAATGCCAGCAACATGCGCCTGTTGCGAAGCACTGTTGCTGATGATAGCATTGTTTTTTATGAGGATATTGTTAAAAAAGTGGTGAACCAACAAGCATATTACGAACTGCATTTGAATGTGTTGATTGAAGCCACAGAAGGTTTGTTCAATATGAAATATTTTCCGTTGGATGCACAAACACTCAAATGGGAAACAAAGCCCAACACTTATGCAACGGCAAAGCTCATCAGCCACCAAAAAACGCGGATTTTGGAATTTGGTAATAAAGCCAAGTTGTTTCAGGGCATTGTTTTGTTTTATATTATGCGGCTCGAAGAAGCCAAATGGCATGCTGTTAATTTAATTGAAACACTGGAAAAAGAATATAAGCATTAGGCAATCCTACCATAGGCTGTTGGTGGGGCAGGGGAATTTGTATGCCGCCGGTGCAAAAAATTCTTAGGGTGTTTTTGCGCAACAGGCAGCGTCCGATTGGGGTAGGTTATGCAATTCGGGTTCTTTTAAAAAATGGACGAGAAAATACACCAAGCATTTTTGTGTAAAATTCACAAATAGAGTGCTTTTAGGTAGTTGGAATTACTTTTTAGGCTTCGGAAGCTTCCTTTTGGGCTTGGGAAGCGAGGGAAATGCCTTGGGAAGCGAGGGAAGAGGCTTGGGAAGCGAGGGAAATGCCTTGGGAAGCGAGGGAAATGGTTTCGGAAGCGAGGGAAGAGGCTTGGGAAGCGAG
>JBAXWF010000067.1:0-19275 GCA_037128515.1 Bacteroidota bacterium
GCTCCCCCCGCTGGACTTGAACCAGCGACCCTCTGATTAACAGTCAGATGCTCTAACCAACTGAGCTAGGGAGGAATTTCAATTGGGAGTGCAAAAGTAATTTTTTTTTTTTAATTACACAAATTTTCAAAAAAATATGTCGTGAATTAAATATTATTTAAAGCTTAAACTCTTTTTATTGAGTAGGTATTGTTCAATTAATCGTGATATGGGGTATTCTTTTATCTCTGCTTTATCAACTTTTATGAGTTTGGCATTGGTAAGTTCGTTTTTTAATTCGATTTGAATAAATTGAGCATAAATATGCTGATGGCTCAGTTTGTGAATTACAACGTCGGAACAGGAAAGGATTTTGTATGGCGAATTGGCTATTATGGCTTTAAATTCATCTGAATTTGCTACACTATTAATAGGTGTTGAACTCAAAAATTCAATCAACGGAAATTCATACATATTTTTCCAGATATCTTTTTTTTCTCGTCTTTCTATGTATGTATATATTGTTTTTGCACTACGATAAACCGGAACAATGTAATAGAAAAACCTTTGTCTGATTTTTGTCTTTGTTGGGTTATATGGAATTTGCGAAACCTCGTTACGAATATAAGCCTTACATTGTTTACTAAAAACACAATTTGAACATTCAGGAATACCCGGTTTACAGTATAAAGCACCAAATTCCATGATGGCTTGATTAAAATCGGCAGGATTATTCTGATCTATTAATTGGTTTAACTTTTTGTAAATAATTTTTTCTGTTTCGGCAAGCGAAATATCATTTTTTATGCCAAAATATCGCGTAATTAATCTTTTAACATTGCCATCCATTACAGGATACGGTAAATTATAGGCGAACGACAAAACTGCAGCTGCGGTATATTTACCAATTCCTTTCAGCTTTATTATTTGGTCGTAGGAATGGGGAAATACACCATTAAAGTTCTCTACAACTTGTTTTGCTGCTGCATGCATGTTTCGGGCTCGGGTATAATACCCTAATCCTTGCCACACTTTTAACACCTCCTCTTCTTTGGCATTAGCTAGGGAAGCTATATCAGGAAATGTTTCTATAAATTTATGGTAATAACTTGTTCCTTGTTCGACACGAGTTTGCTGAAGGATTATTTCGGAAACCCAAATAAAATAAACATTATTGGTGAACCGCCATGGTAAAGTGCGTTTATTTATTCTATACCAGCCTATTAGAGTATTTGAAAAGTTCATGTGGTTTTGTAATGATGGCAAAATTATATAATTAGCTTAAAAAAAAATAAAAAAAATTATTGTTGTAAAAAAAATATCTTATATTTGCACCCCGAATTAACAACATAAATCAAAGTATATCAAAACCGTAAAATTAATTTAAAACAAACTATTATGACAAAAGCAGAAATCGTAGCAGAAATCGCTACCAAAACAGGAATTGAAAAAGTTGCAGTTCAAGCATCAGTAGAAGCTTTCATGGAATCTGTAAAAGCAACAATGCAAAAAGGTGACAATGTTTACCTAAGAGGTTTTGGAAGTTTTATCGTTAAAAAACGTGCTCAAAAAACTGGTAGAAACATTTCGAAGAACACAACTATTGTTATTCCAGCTCATTTTATTCCTGCATTTAAACCCGCTAAGGTTTTCTTGAACGACGTTAAAAAAAGCGTAAAGAAATAATTTAAACATTACATTATGCCAAGCGGTAAAAAAAGAAAAAGACACAAGATGTCGACACACAAACGTAAAAAACGTTTGAGAAAAAACAGGCATAAGAAAAAATAATTATTTGCTGTTATTAACTGCCTTAATATTTTACTATGTAATTCATTAAGGCAGCTATTTTTTTATTATGTGCCTATTTATTGTTACTACAAAGCATTTACTCACAATTACTTTATATTTAAAATTTCATACCTGTGACTAGGGAGCTAATCATCGATTCAGGCCCTTCGGAAGTTGTTATAGCACTGCTCGAAAATAAAAAACTTGTTGAACTACATAAAGAAAAAAATAACAACTCTTATTCAGTTGGCGATATATATCTTGGAAAAGTAAAAAGATTGGTTCCAGGATTAAATGCTGCTTTTGTAGATGTTGGTTATGAAAAGGATGCTTTTTTGCATTATCTTGATTTAGGACAACAAATCAATTCGTTATTAAAATATACGAAGACCGCAATTAACGCGAAAGCTGTATCGCTGACAAGTGATGGTGTGGCGATTGAAAAGAGTATTGAAAAATCCGGAAAAATTGCCAGCATTCTTGCTGTTAACCAAGAAATACCGGTTCAGATTGCAAAAGAACCTATTTCAAATAAAGGACCACGTATTACATCGGAGCTTGCTATTGCCGGACGTTACCTGGTGTTGGTGCCGTTTTCGGATAGGGTTTCGATATCACAAAAAATAAAAAATGGTGAAGACCGCAACCGCTTGAAAAGGCTGGTGATGAGTATTAAACCGAAAAATTTCGGGATTATTATTCGTACGGTGGCCGAAAATAAAAAAGTTGCTGAACTTATTGCCGATTTGGAAGATTTGCTTCAGAAATGGGATTCGCTGGTGGTGCGTTTGGAGAATACCAAAGCTCCGAAAAAGATTTTGAGTGAAATAGATCGCACATCGGTTATTATGCGTGATCTGCTGAACGAAACATTCAACAGCATTCATGTGAATGATACCGTTATTTTTGAAGATTTACGAAACTATATTAAACTTATTGCACCTGAAAAGGTGGATATAATTAAACTGTTTAAATCGAAGGAATCGATTTTTGAACATTTTGGTATCGATAAACAAATTAGAAACGCTTTCGGGAAAAAAGTTACTTTTAAAAATGGTGCCTACCTGATAATTGAACACACCGAAGCCATGCACGTGATTGATGTGAACAGTGGCCATAGGAATAGTGCGGAAAACAGTCAGGAGGTGAATGCCATGGAAGTGAACATGGAGGCTGCTACCGAAATTGCACGTCAATTGCGATTGCGCGATATGGGCGGTATTATTTCTATTGATTTTATTGACTTGCATGTGGCTACAAACCGTAGGCTGCTGTTCGAAAAACTGAAACTGGAGATGCAACCCGACCATGCCAAACATACCATATTGCCGCCTAGCAAATTTGGTGTGGTGCAAATTACCCGTCAGCGGGTGCGGCCCGAAACCAATGTGAAGATTTTGGAGAAATGCCCGGTTTGCGAAGGAACCGGCGAAATTAGAGCCAGTGTTTCGCTTGTGGAAGATATGGAGAATCAAATAAATTATTTGCTTCATGAGCAAAATGAAGCCAGTTTAAAGCTTATGGTTCATCCATTTTTGTATGCACATTTAACCAAAGGCTTGTATACCATACAAATGAAATGGTATAGGAAATATAAAAAATGGATTCGCCTTTCGTACTCCAATTCATACCATTTTCTGGAATACCATTTTTTTAATAAAAATGGTGAAGAAATAAAACTCTGATTTCATTCTATTTCTTTTTTTTTACGTACTTTTGATTTAGTTAAATCAAAGTTTTATTATTCATTTAATCTTTTTATTTCATGAAAAAGTTTATTGTATTATTATTTATTCCGTTGGCTTTGCTGATTACACAATGCCAAAGAAACATTAAAAACACCAAAAATATGAGTTCGGTGAAACAACAAACGGTTGATTCAACCATAAATCAACTTGTGATGAAATTTGGAGAAAACCAAAAAGAAAAAATTACCAAAGGCGTGGCTCAAGTGGCCGCCCTATGGACTAAAACCGACGGAAAAGACGCGGATTTTGTGAATTTTTGTAGCGAAAATTATATCGGGAGCGAAGCGAACCGCGATATGCTGTTTGCGCGATTGCTAACGAATTTCGAAATTTTGAACGGCAACTTCAACCGCATTAGCTTGGATTTGAAACGTCCGCTGCATGTGGATGGCGAAATTAGGACGGGGGTTGACGATGTTTTTGGCAGTTACGACCCGTTTGCACATTTGAATGATGATTTTTTTACGAATAAAATTGCTTTTACTACTATCTTAAATTTTCCGTTTTACACCCTGAAAGAAAAAATTGAGCTGAGCCCGAAATGGGACCGCAAACAATGGGCCTACGCGCGCTTGGGCGATTTGTACACTTCGCGGGTGCCGGCAGATGTGCTGCAAAAGTTTTCGGATGTTGCCACCACAGCCGATTCGTATATTTCGAACTACAATATTTGCATGGGAAATTTGGTGAACGACAAAAATGAAACTTTGTTTCCGAAAGACCTAAAACTGATTAGTCATTGGGGTTTGAGAGACGAATTGAAATCGCACTATCAGGGAGAAAATGGTTTGGAAAAACAAAAAATGATTTATGAGGTGATGTTGCGAATTATTTCGCAGGAAATTCCCGACAGTGTTATAAATAATTCGTTGGTGCAGTGGAATCCTTATTCGAACAAAGTTACAAAAAATTTGAAAGAAATTTCGAATACCCCTGAGCCCGACACACGTTACGAGATGATGTTGGGGATTTTTAATGCGCTGCAAGGAATTGATAAATACAATCCGCAATATCCCACTTATATTCAACGGAAATTTGAACAGGAAATGGAAATTCCGCAAGCGGATGTGGAAAAAATGTTTATCGATTTTATTTCGAAACCCGAAATAAAACAAGTGGCGCAACTTATAAGCAGCCGTTTGAACCGAAAACTGCAACCGTTTGATATTTGGTATGACGGGTTTAAGCCCAGAAGCTCGATTTCGGAAGACGAACTTACGGCGAAGGTGAGAGAAAAATACAAGAGTGTGGCCGATTTTCAGAAGGACTTGGCACCTATTTTGGTGAAACTGCAGTTTACAAAAGAGAAAGCCGATTTTATTGCCTCGAAAGTGAAAGTGGATGCTGCATTGGGCTCGGGGCATGCCTGGGGAACTCAAATGAAAGGCGATGTGTCGTATTTGCGCACGCGTTTTCCGAAAGACGGATGGAACTACAAAGGATATAACATTGCTTGCCACGAATTTGGTCACAATGTGGAGCAAACCATTTCCATGTATGATGTGGATTACTACTCCATGGCGGGGGTGCCAAACACGGCTTTTACCGAGGCGTTGGCTTTTATTTTTCAGAAACGCGATTTGGATTTGTTGGGCATAAAAAACGCAGATCCAAACAAGGAATATTATCAAACGATTGATAATTTTTGGGCGTGCTACGAAATTATGGGCGTTTCGCTGGTGGATATGAATACTTGGAAATGGTTGTATGCGCATCCAAAAGCTACCAAAGCAGAACTTAAGGCGGCCGTGATAAGCAACGCAAAACAGGTTTGGAATACCTATTATGCTGATGTGTTTGGCGTGAAAGATTGCCCAATTTTGGCCATTTATTCGCACATGATTGATGCACCTTTGTACTTGTCGGCTTACCCGGTGGGGCAGCTAATTCAGTTTCAGATTGAGGGCTTCATAAAAGATAAGAACTTTGCGAACGAAATTATGCGTATGTACAGTTATGGCAGACCCATACCCCAAGTGTGGATGCAACATGCCGTTGGGCAAGGCATATCGATTGACCCCATGATTAAAGCCACGAACGAAGCTTTGAAAAAAGTTAAAAAATAAACGCAGTTTGAAAATGATTGCTTGCCGATGCATATCATTGCATCGGCAATGGATGTTTTTTATAAAATAAAAATGTATTTTATGAAAAATGTTTTTGGCAATTAAATTTTTTTCTACTTTTGTTTTAAGATATAAGGATTTATGTCTTAATTCGGAAATGTTAAACAAGAGAAACCTGCACGCAAGTGCAGGTTTTTTGTTTTGTTTGGAGCCGAAAAATGCTGGGGTGCTGACCAAAAAAACAACTTGCCCGAAAAGAGATGGTGGTATTGCAATGGCTTGTTTTTTTAATGTAAATGCGTTGGGGTACAAAAATAATTTAATTTTTTTTGAAAAAAAACTTGACTTCAGCAAAAAAATTGTATACTTTTGTTTTCAGTTATTTTTGTATTTGACATAGTTTTTAATTTGAAAAAAGCCTGTTCGCATTTGCAGGCTTTTTTTGTTTTTTGGGGGTGGGGGGTAAAAGCTGGGGTGCTGACCAAAAAAACAACTTGCCCGAAAAGAGATGGTGGTGTTGCAATGGCTTTTTTTTAAAGTAAATGGGTTGAGGGTACATAAATAATTTAATTTTTTGAAAAAAAAACTTGCATTCAGCTAAAAAATTGCCTACTTTTGTTTTGGTTAATAAATAAATCGATTGCGCTTCTTTATAACAAAAAAAGCCTGTTCCCTCAGCAGGCTTTTTTTGTTTTTTGGGGGTGGGTGAAAAATTATTTTTTAAAAAAATAAAAAAAATATTTTTTTTGTGTAGTAATAATTTTTTTATATATTTGCATCGTCTTTATGTTTTCATAAATCACTTTTCTTTTAGGGTGAATGAAAGGTCTTCACGCAAGTGGAGGCCTTTTCTTTTTGGGGGTGTTGCAAACCGTTTTTTCGAAATACATACCCTTTTACTATTTTTTTAGCAAAAAAAATCCCCAACAAAATTTTGCTGGGGACTGGGCTTGGGCGCGGGGGCCTTATGTTATAATTTCGATAATGTTCAATTGGCCTTCGGTTTCCAGACTGAGGTTTACGGCGTAAACATATCTATCGACCGAGCGCAAAGTGCTTAAATCTATTTCGCTGGTTTCGCTGGGACCTACAATAAATTTTCCGGTTTCGGGCATTTCGGTCAAGTCGTCTTTATCGCTAAACACCAAGCCTGCATCAAATTCGCCATTGTTGGTCACCGACCATATTTCGGTGCCTTTGAACCGCAAGGGCAATAAACGAAATTCGCCGGGTATCAAATCCACATCCATGCCGCCGGTGTCGCTGGGTTTAGTGGCGGCTTTGCGCATGGAGTGCACATCAAAATAGGTGTCGATGCGTTCGGGGGTTTCGCTAAATTTTTTCATGAGCGAGCCTTCGTTGGCCAACAGGGCTTGGGCTGTGGAAATACGCAGGAGTTCGAGCTGTTTTGATTTGGTGGTGACGGCTTGCATCATTTGTTGATGTTGCTGATAGGATTGCAATATGTCGATGAAAAATGCCAACACTTCGGTTTTTACCAGCGCGAGCGAGGCATCGGTGCCAATTTTTCCGGCAAGGGTATCCAAGGCTATGATGCGGTCGTATTGCGTGCCGGAGTTGAACGGACTGCGTTTGTTGGGCAACAACACTTGGGCTCGGGGGGTGCCTTCGGGATACACATCGTAGATTTTTATTTCCCAACGGGGAATTTTTATGTGGGCCAATTGTTGGAGCAAGGCGTTAAATTCAATGGTTTTGCCCAAGGAGGTGTCGTAGGCTATTTTCCAATTTTTGTAGCCGGCCACATAGGCCAAATGATAGGACTCAAAAAAGGCAATCATATCGTCGAAATCGGCGTCGCCGGCCTCGCCTAAGATTTTTGCTTCGTGCTTGGCTTCGAGGGTGCTCATTAATTTAAAATTGCCTTTGGTGACATTGGCGTGGTGATTAATTCCAAAATACAGGTTCATGGTTTTAAATTTTTGTGGTTTATACTACTTCTTTTTTTGTAAAATTGTAATCGGGCATAAAGATACTAATTGTTTTGATATAAGTCAAGTTAAATGTGAATTATTTTTAAATATTTTTAAAATCGCGATAATCAAAAAAAATGCCATCGCTTTTTGTCGGCATATTTTTGGTGTTTGACCCCCCGAAAAAGTTTTTTGGTGTTAATTGACGTGTTCGGGTGGTTCAAAAAAGTTTTTTGAAGGGGTTTATCGTGTTTGGGTGCTTCGAAAAAGTTTTTTGAAGGGGTTTATCGTGTTTGGGTGCTTCGAAAAAGATTTTTGAAGGGGTTTATCGTGTTTGGGTGCTTCGAAAAAGTTTTTTGAAGGGGTTTGACGTGTTTGGGTGCTTCGAAAGGGTTTGGGGAGAATTGGGCTTGTTTTTTGAGAAATCTATGATATTTTTTACACAATGGATTTGATGCTGGCGAGGATAATACTAATAAAATTCGGGAAAAAATCGTAAATTTGCTGTGAGCAGTTGATTTTGTTCTTAACTTTGTGGTGGGTTTTGATGCAAACAAACACCCTAAATTGCTGTTATGTTCGATTTGGATAAAAAATATTTGGCGATTCGGTTAAACTACCTCATCGAGTACATGCCGAATGTTATAAAACCGTATTTTTATTTATCTCGATATAAAACCATTGGCGATTTTCTGCTGACTACGGATGCGCAATTGCTAAAATTTTTTGATGCGGACCCGAATCTTGTTTGTTACGGAAATTTTTTTAAAGATAAGCTAAGGCTGCGTGCTGTGGAAATAAATTCGTATTACTCGAGGTTGCACAACAAATCGGAACTACTGAATTTTTACACCCCCAACAACACAGCGAGCTTTTTAGATTTGTTTAAACAATTGCTATTCGAGTTTCTGAGTTTTCAAAAAAGCCCAAGAGACGGCCACGTTTTGCTTTCGCATTATGGTATTGAAAACCCGCAACAAACTGCTGTTACTACTTTGCTGCCTTTGGTATGCTCCAAAGAACGGATACGGCAAATTAAAGAAAAAACTTTAGGCGATTTAAAATCTTTTCTTTTTACCATTGGAATCCACTATCGGAGCTACTATTTGAACCCCGATTTTAGTATGTTGCTAAAACAAACCACCAAAATTTTATTGACACCGTCGTTTTTTTATCGTTTCAAACCATAGAAATTTATTTTAAACTCAATTTGAATCAAACCCTGGATACGGAATCAAAAAAGGTGTTGCACTTGTTTTTAGATTGCATAAACCTAGAAAAAATAAGGTCAGATTTTGCCAGTTTCACCAAACAAATTCTTTATAGTAAAGATAAAGCCGACACAACCACCCTAACAAGAACGATACGCAAAGTATTTGCCATTTTACGTCGCCAAACCACCATGCTAACCGAAACCGAAATTATCGGAGAGCAAAATCCTTATCGAACTCCAGAAATAAAATTTACACGCAACAAAAACCTTAAAACACCCAAATTATGAATTTCGAAACCTAATTTTGACTATTTTCCCCTAAAAATCATTTTTTTCAAAAATAAATCATTTTTTAGTTGCATTCCCTACTTTTTAAACTATATTTGCATTTTCCGCCGACATATAATTAAATTTTAATTACAAACATTTATAAAAACATTTTAAAAAACCCGCTTCCACTAAAAAATTTACCTAAAAATGAATCCCAAAATTTTAGATATTCCACTCAAAAAAATTCGCGAAATCATTCCCGACAATTTGATGGAGCTTTTTATGGCAGCCAAGTTCAATACCATTCGCGATGTGCTTGAATACTCCGCGCTCGGATTTTACAAACTGCCCACCGCATCCGTGCGCACCGAAGATTTGTTTATCAATTTCAAATCGCGGGTGGTGTATCAAAGCGAAGAAATTTATTTCTATTATTTAAAAAACACCTTAGCACTCGACGAATATTTGGTCACCTTTGCCACCGAATCGGCCAGCTTTTTAGAACTCTATAAAAAATTAGCCGTAGCCTATATCAACACTTTAAAAGATAATTTTTTGCGCGAATTACTGTTTCACACCTATGGTTTTGGCGTTGCCCAACTCACCCTCACCCAAATCGGCTCAAAATATAACTATAGCTATGCCCGAAGCGTGCAATACAAAAAATTAGTACTAATCAATTTGAAACAAGCATTTAAAGGCGCAAAATTGCCCGATTCAAAATTCACCATCCCACCCTATTTTGTGCATTTATCAAATAAAATTGTAAAAAAAATATCGCACAAATCCTTTAAAAACATCGAAACCATCGAAGCCTATTTCACCACCCAACTGCACGAAACCTTTGACGAAGAAAAACATAAGATTTTGCGTTTGTTTTTAGAAGTAAACGACATAAAAACCACCTTCCCCACGCCCACCCCCATCGCCAGCAAACCAACTGCTGTGCGCGAAAAACGCACCATCAGAAAACCCAAAATAACCTAAGCCCAAAGAATTGTATTTATGAAATGCCGCTGCACCATGCATGGATAGGCCAGCATTCCCCCCCCCCCACGAACAACAAATTACTGCCACCCGCTTTTTTTATTGCAACCTCCTGCTTTGTTGAAATGGCAAAGAGGGTGGTGCGGCAAGGCACCCTATGCCAACTACACAGCAAAAAAAAAGAGGCTTTTCAGGATGTTGCCGCAAAACAAGTTCAATAATTCGCGCTCCAATCCACGCGGGTTTATGCCCCAATTTCCCATAATAAAATAAAAACACAGCGGCATCAGCCGAAAACAATTTATTTTGTTATGCAATGCAATCATTCAAATTAATTACTGTCTTTGAGTTAAATTAAAAATAGTAAAACTTCAAAAAAATGAAAAAATTAGTTATAATCCTGCTGTTACTCATTGTGGCAGTTTCGGCCCAAGCTCAAATTGAAAAAGGCACCAAATTTTTGGGAGGTTCCATCCGTTGCACAGGCAGTAGCAAATATCAAGATTCCTGGTTTTATAAATCTGTTGATTTACATATTCAGCCCCATTTTGGAGAACTCTTTTTAAGTCATTCAGCATCAAATCACGGTTTGGAAACGGCCTCAGCCCGCACCTACGATTACGAATACGGTCTCAACCTCAGCGGCTCCACCCTTTACTTCGGTGTAAATTTTTACTTTGGCAAACCCAAACAAAAAAGCTAAAAACAATTTTCACCAACAAAAAGTCATTTCTATTACCTTTGCAAAAAACCCCAACCCACCATGGACGAATTGCAACGCAAAAAAAAGAAAGAAAACCTCACCATCAGCCTCATTTGCTTTGTGGCACCGCTTTTGGGCATGGGCATTTGGATGCTGCTCAGCCCCGCCCAACCCGAACATCAAGCCATTGAACGTAGCTCGGTCTATTTCGTAAAATCCATTTGGGGCATACCCACCGGAGCCACCCTACTGGTTTTCGATGTTTTTGTGCTGCTATTCACCCTGCTCAACTATAAAAAAGCACCCAAAGCCAAATCGCCCTTGCTCAGCAATTTAATTTATTCGTTGTCGCGCCCGGTGCTCATGTATACCTTAATTTTGTATGCCATTGTTCTGCTCCAAAACCAACTGGCACAGCGCGGCATCTTGCCATCCACCTTGGCCTACCAAGATATTTCCACCCTGAAACTCGCCTTCACCACCATCATCGTGGTGGTGGGTTTGCTAACCCTGGGCTTCGGATTGGCTTGCAAATTCGGAAAAAAATAATTCCCGAATATTCGCAAAGCTGTGTAATTTTGTATGGCTATTAAATTATCGTTATGGAAACAGTTGTAAGCGGCATTCGCCCTACCGGAAATCTGCATTTGGGCAATTATTTAGGCGCCTTGCAAAATTTTGTGAAAATGCAGCAGCAGCAGCATTGCTATTTCTTTATTGCCGATTATCATTCGCTCACAACCCACCCCACCCCTGCCGATATGCACGGTCATGTGCGCAACGTGTTGATAGAATATTTGGCTTGCGGACTCGACCCCCAAAAAGCCACCCTGTATGTGCAAAGCGATGTGCCCGAAACCGCCGAACTCTATCTGATACTAAATATGAATGCCTACCTCGGCGAATTGGAACGCTGCACCTCCTTTAAAGACAAAGCCCGCACCCAACCCAACAATGTGAACGCCGGATTGCTAACCTACCCCACATTGATGGCTGCCGACATATTGTTGCACCGCGCAAGCAAAGTGCCCGTGGGCAAAGATCAGGAACAACATTTGGAAATGACACGCACGTTTGCAAAGCGATTCAACCGCATGTATCATGTAGACTATTTCCCCGAACCCCTGGCTTTTAACTTTGGCGACGAACTTTTGAAAATACCCGGATTAGACGGAAGCCTCAAGATGAGCAAATCAGACAACGAAAACTCCTGCATTTTTTTGGCCGACACCGCCGATACCATACGAAAAAAAGTAATGAAAGCCGTTACCGATGTCGGTCCAACCCAAGCCAACTCGGCCAAACCACAAGCCATCGAAAATTTGTTCCAATTGATGAAAATCGTTTCAACCAAACAAACCATTCAGCATTTCGATGAGCTATACAACAGCTGCCAAATACGCTACGGCGACCTAAAAAAACAATTGGCCGACGATATGGTAACTTTTGTGGCACCCATCACCCAAAAAATTCAAGAACTGGCCTCCAACCAAGCCTATTTGCGTCAGGTGGCCCAACTGGGTGCCGAAAAAGCCCGCGAAAGCGCCGCCCGCACCCTGAAAGAAGTTCGCGAAATCATCGGCTTCAAATCCTTCTGAAAAACCCCTTGCAGCCCACCCCTTGCGGCGAAGGACTTGCGGCCTGAAAAAAACTTCGGCTGCCACTATTTAAACCGAAAATAAACATGAATTTTCCCGAAATTATCGCGGTCCTTATCCAAGCGATGATACAATTGTTTTATCTCTTTGGTTTCTAAAAACCGAAGCACCTTCTTTTTCAATTGGCCGCTGCCCTTGCCGGGAATAATTTCCACCTGGTCAATTTTCTTTTCCACAGCTTCAGTCATAATATCTTTCAAAGCCTTATCAATCAAATGGCCTTTATTAAAAATCTCATGCAAGTCCAATACCAGTTTCGACATGGTGTGTAATTTTGTGATACCACAAAGGTACAAGCCCCACAGGTTAAAACCAAACTTTAGCGCAAATCTGTCGGTTTGTTTGGCATTATCACACAAATTTTAGAAAATACCCAAGCAAATGGCGCAGAATCTTTACTTTTGTTAAAACTTTTTTTAGCAATGGAACCCATAAAAGCTTTTTATGCCTTATCCACTTGGTTGTTGCGCATGGCACTGCTGGTGTTGGTCTATATTTTGTTCTTTGTCACCCTTCGTTCGCCCGATTTCACGAATCTTAATTTTTGGATAGCCCTGGGTTTTGCATCGTTTGCCGCCCTGCTTTTCATTGGCGGGTTTATGAACAAAAGCGGGCTCACCGTCATCTCGGCATTGTTTTTAATGCTGGGCTGCGTCTATGAGTTGGTGATGCGTTTCGCTTTTAACAAAGATATATTTATCACCAATTTTTTTGTAATGGGAGCCATTGCCCTGTTTTTTCTGGCAAACGGAAACCGCAAAAAATAACAGCAGGCAAGCAGCAAATACTAATGGTAAATCAACAATACGAAACCACCCGAAAACTCGCAACGCATTGAACCAAGAAACCCTGCAACAAGAACGAGCCATCCTCATCGGACTCATCACACAACAACAAAACAAAGAAAAAGCTTCCGCCTATTTGGATGAACTTGCTTTCCTGCTCAAAACCGCCGGTGGCATTCCGGTAAAACAATTTCTGCAAAAACAACTCCAGCCCGATTCGCGAACCTATGTTGGCTCCGGAAAAATACAAGAAATTAGCGAATACATTGTTGAAAACAACATCAACTTGGCCGTGTTCGACGATGAACTCAGCCCCTCCCAAATTCGCAACATCGAACGCACCCTCAATTGCCGTGTTATTGACCGCAACAACCTTATTTTAGATATATTTGCTTACCGTGCCCGCACTTCCTATGCCCGCACTCAGGTGGAGCTGGCGCAATATCAATACTTGTTGCCTCGCCTCACCGGCATGTGGACTCACTTGGAAAAACAACGAGGCGGCATCGGCATGAAAGGCCCCGGCGAAAAAGAAATTGAAACCGACCGCCGCGTGATTAAAACCCGCATCACCCTGTTGAAAGAAAAACTGAAACAAATTGACAAGCAAAAAATTACCCAACGCAAAAACCGTTCGGGAATGATACGCGTTGCCTTGGTGGGCTACACCAACACCGGCAAATCAACCATCATGAACATCCTCAGCAAATCGGAAGTGTTTGCCGAAGACAAGCTTTTTGCCACACTCGATACCACCGTCCGAAAAGTGGTAATTCAAAACCTGCCTTTTCTGCTTTCCGACACCGTGGGGTTTATCCGCAAGTTGCCCCATGCCTTAATTGAATCGTTTAAATCAACCCTCGATGAGGTTTTCGAAGCCGATGTGCTGATTCATGTGGTGGATATTTCGCATGCCGGATTCGAAGAACAAATGGATGTGGTGAATCAAACCTTAGGCGAAATTAAAGCCAACAACAAACCCATGATTACGGTTTTCAATAAAATTGATAATTACTTCTACGTGGAAAAACATCCCGACGACTTGACACCCTCAAGCAAAGAAAACCTATCGTTGGCACAACTGCAAAAAACCTGGATGGCACAAAACACCGGGCCGGCCCTATTTATTTCGGCCACCAAAAAAACAAACCTCCACGAGCTCAAAACCCTTATTTACGAACAAGTAAAAACCATGCACGCTAAAATTTTTCCCTATAATAATTTTTTGTATTAAACCCTTTGGCAATTTCTTACTATATTTGCTCATCGATTTCGTAACATGGAAATTAAACTTTCGGTAGTCATCATCACATTTAACGAAGAGCGAAACATTGCCCGCTGCATTGATTCGGTAAAAAGCATTGCCGACGACATTGTGATTATCGACTCCTTTTCGACCGATACAACCCAAGAAATTTGTTTGAGCCATGGGGTTCGTTTTATTCAGCACCCTTTCCAAGGGCATATTGAACAAAAGAATTGGGCGCTAACCCAGGCACACTTTCCGCACGTGCTTTCGTTAGATGCCGACGAAGCTTTAAACCAAACCCTGCAACAAGCCATACTTGATGCAAAAACCCATTGGCAGCACGATGGCTATAGCATGAACCGCCTAACCAACTATTGCGGCAAATGGATTCGGCACAGTTCGTGGTATCCCGACAAAAAGCTTCGGCTGTGGGATAGCCGCAAAGGAAAATGGGGTGGCACAAACCCCCACGACAAATACGAACTCGAAAACCCAAGCAGCATAGGCTATCTGAAAGGCGATATTTTGCATTATTCCTATTACACCCTCAAGGACCATCTGAATCAGGTGAACAAATTTACCGAAATAGCAGCTCATGCCTATTTTGCCAAAGGGAAAAAAGCCTCATTCATCAAATTGTTGTTTTCGCCTTGCCTCAAGTTTTTCAAAATGTATGTTCTTTATCTCGGATTTTTAGATGGTTTTGAAGGTTTTTTAATTGCGCGCATTTCGTCGCACGCGGTATTTTTAAAATATGGGAAACTCAGACAACTATACAAAGCAAAACGGAATTAACAAACGAAATTCCCGCATCATCATCAGCCGAACCGACAATATTGGCGATGTGGTTTTGGCTTTGCCCATGGCAGGAGCCATCAAAAAAGCCATTCCCGGAGCCTACATCATTTTTTTGGGTAAGGCCTATACCAAAGACATTGTGAGCCTAAGTAAAAACATCGACGAGTTTGCCGATTGGGAACAAATTAAAGCCCTGCCCAAAGCCGAACAAATCAACTGTTTCAAAAACTTTTGTGCCGACTATATAGTTCACGCCTTTCCGCAAGCCGAAATTGCACGTTTGGCAAAAAAAGCCGGCATCCGCAAACGCATTGGCACCACCGGCCGCACGTATCATTGGAGCACCTGCAACAAACTTATTGCTTTTAGCCGTCGGCGGTCCAAATTGCACGAAGCACAGTTGAACATAAAACTTTTAAGAGCCTTGGGTATCAACCGGTATTTTTCACAGGCCGATATCATTAAATGCTACAACCTTGTTGCGCCCAATGTGCTGCCCGATGTGTATCGCAACATGATTGATAACACCCGGTTTAATTTACTATTGCATCCAAAATCAAAAGGCAGTGCCCGCGAATGGAACATAAAAAATTATGCCGAACTCATCAACATATTGCCTACAGACAAGTTCAATATTTTTGTTTCGGGAACCGAAGCCGAACGCGATTTCATTGATGAGCATTTGGCATCGCACCCAAACTTTACCAACCTAGCAGGCAAATTAACGCTTGAACAATTCATTAGTTTTATTGCCAACGCCGATGGTATGGTGGCATGCAGCACAGGGCCTTTGCATATTGCCGCCGCATTAGGCAAATTTGCTTTTGGCATTTATCCACCCATCAAACCCATGCATCCGGCACGTTGGGCTCCGTTGGGTGTCAATGCTTGGTTTTTGGTGAGCCCCACAAAATGCAACAAATGCCGCACGGGAGCCCATTGCGAATGCATTGACAGCATCACACCCCACATGGTGAAGGCCAAACTGATGGAGGTTTTCAGCACCGAAAGTTCCGATGTTCATATCCACTGAATAAATTTGCCTCACAAGCAGGGGCTCGTTTGAAAAAAAATAGTACTATTGTAATCGAATTAACCCATCACACAAAACTTCATGATACGAAAAACCCTTTTATTTGTTGTTGCCTGCTGTGTGTTTTTTTCGGCATTTGCCGGACAAATTGAGCTAAAAGGAAACTATTTTGGTTTTAATCTTCATGTGTTAAATCCTTCGTCGGGCAGCGGCTTTTGTGTCACTCAGGTGCTGGTGAACAACATCCTCACCTCGGACGAAATAAACTCCAATGCTTTTGAAATCGACTTATCGCAACTCAATCTGAAACCGGGCGATGCGGTGGATATTATCATTAAACACCAAGACGATTGCACACCGGTGGTGGTAAATCCAAAAGCTTTGCAAAAGGTGGAGAACTTCTTTTATTTGTCGACTCGCATTGATAAAACCGAAAAACTAAACTGGATTACCAAAGGCGAACCCACCGACGACCCCTTTATTGTGGAGCAATTCCGCTGGAACAAATGGGTGAAAGTGGGCGAGGTGAGTGTGGGCGACACGGTTAAAAACAGTCAATATGTTTTTCCAATTAACCTACACAATGGTATCAACCAATTTCGTGTGGTTCGCAATGATGCCAATGGCAATCCCATGTATTCGAAGGTGGTGAAAACCGCATCAAAGAAACCCGAAGTAACGCTGGAATCGACCAAAGTAACCGATAAAATTGTTTTTTCGGCCGAAACGCAATACGAGATATTCGATATGAAAGGCAATTTTGTTGCCGAGGGCTTGGCCAAAGAAGTGGATATTATGGATATTGAAAAAGGGAAATACTGGCTAAACTACGACAACAAAACGGTGAACTTCGTTAAAAAATAAGCTGTGCAAACAGCAGGCAGCACCAAAAATGCCTACTATACCAAGTTCGTTACGCATGAATGGGCTGTTTTTCGCATCCTTCAAGCGGCATCCTTCATTTTTCATTCTTCATTAAAATTTTCTTGCCGCCGGCAATATTCGTATCTTTGCAGGGTATTTATCATTTTTATATTTTATGAATTCAAAGAAAATTATACTGATTATAATGGATGGATGGGGCGAAGGCAATCACGACCATGCAAACGCTATTTTTAATGCCGATACGCCGTTTATAAAAAGCTTATACCATAATCCCAAGGTGGCTTACAACACCCTGGATGCTTCGGGGCTGGCGGTGGGTTTGCCCGAAGGACAAATGGGCAACTCGGAAGTGGGGCATTTGAACTTTGGCGCAGGCCGCGTGGTGTATCAGGATTTGGTTCGCATCAGCCAAGCCATCCAAGATAAAAGCTTCAACCAAAACCCTGCTTTGCTCAATGCTTTCGGCTATGCCAAAAAAAACAACAAACCGGTGCATTTTGTGGGCCTCCTGTCCGATGGGGGGGTGCATTCGTTGCAAACGCATTTGCATGCTTTGTGCGATATGACCAAAACGGCCGGCCTCACCCAGGTGTTTGTACACGCCATTACCGATGGCCGCGACACCGACCCACACAGCGGCGCGGCCTACATGAGCGAACTGCAACAACACATTGCCCCAACCGGTGCCAAAGTGGCTTCGCTTATTGGGCGTTATTATACCATGGATCGCGACAAACGCTGGGAACGGGTGAAAGTGGGTTACAACCTGATGGTGCATGGCACAGGCCAAGCTGCCAAGGATGGGGTGGCGGCGCTGCAACAATCCTATGCCGAGGGCATCACCGACGAGTTTGTGAAACCGCATGTGTTTACTGACGACAACAACCAGCCCCTGGCCACCATTCAGCCGGGCGACGTGGTGCTGTGTTTCAATTTTCGTACCGACCGCTTGCGCGAAATCACCACCGTGCTCACTCAAAAAGATATGCCCGAATTTGGTATGAACACCCTGCCGCTGTATTACCTAACCATGACACGCTACGACGAGTCGTTTCGCGACATACGCGTGGTGTTTTCAAGCGATGATTTGCAGCATACCCTGGGCGAGGTGATAAGTGCCGCAGGCAAATCGCAATTGCGCATTGCCGAAACAGAAAAATATCCGCATGTTACTTTCTTTTTTTCGGGTGGACGCGAAATTCCTTTCGCGGGCGAAGACCGCATTATGGTGGCTTCGCCCAAAGTGGCTACCTACGATTTGCAACCACAAATGAGCGCCCCCGAAGTAACGCAAAAGGTGGTGGAAGCCCTAAACAAAAATGTCTATGATTTTATTTGCTTGAACTTTGCCAACGCCGATATGGTGGGCCACACCGGCGTGCGCCAAGCCATTATGATGGCACTAAAAACGGTTGACAACAGTGTGCAGCAGGTGGTATCGGCTGCTTTGCACAACCACTATTCGGTGCTGCTCACGGCCGACCATGGCAACTCCGACCGTGTGGAAAACGCAGATGGTAGCCCCAACACAGCCCACACCACCAATCCGGTGCCTTGTTTTTTGTTTGATGAAGATTACAAAACCATTCGGCATGGCAAACTGGCCGATGTGGCGCCCACTATACTCACTTTGCTGGGTATTCCGATTCCGGATGCCATGATGGGCGTGGTTTTGGTTTAGGCGATTCGGCTGTTGATTGTAGCTGCTGCGTAGGCTATTGCAATTAGTTGGCAACGCACCCCCGGCAAGGGCGTGGGTTGCAATGGCGCGGTGGTTGCATTGTTTTCTTGTTTTTTTATCCTTTTGTTATTTGTTATCCGGGTTTTGGCTGCTCACCCACCCCATTTGTGCATTCCAAAGCATCGGTCGGTTTGTTTTTAGCCTCTGAAACTATTTAAGATGTGCCCTATCTTTCCAAATTTAATTGGTTCGCAAGCCGAAACCCTTGTTTCCGTATACACACCCTTGCGTTTTACAGGCAAAACCCATGTAGCAGCCTATCTGTTTTCATCAGCATTTTATGCGCCGCCGTTTTCTGTGGTTGAAAATTTTCTTGATTCGGGAAAATCCATTTTACATTCAAATATCGCTTCACAAAATAAGAAAAGTGCTCAACTTTCTCAGGAAAGTGCTCAACTTTCTTAGGAAAGTGCTCAACTTTCTCAAGAAAGTGCT
>JBAXWF010000068.1:0-19132 GCA_037128515.1 Bacteroidota bacterium
TTCTACATGTTGCATGTTCATAATTGCTGTTTTAATTTTTTATCGGACAATAATGAAAATAAATAATTGAAAACAATGATATACTAACAATTGAGAACAAAATTACATCAAACCGCAGGATAAATAAATAATCAATCAGGAAAAATGAATATTCCTGATGCAAAAGTGAATAAACCTGATTGCAGAAAGAATTTACCATGAATTTTGGTGAAAACTATTACTAAAAGATGGAATTGGGAAGTAGGAATAATGCAGGTAATGATGAATTAAAACAGCGTTTACTTGGTTTTATGAATGAATGGATTCAATAAGAAAGAAATTCCACTAATTTAAACTCGTGTCTACATTTGTATAACTTATAAAATAAAAAAGACTTTCAATAATTCCTGAAAGCCTTGTCTTTGTATGTGGGTGAAATTGGATTCGAACCAACGACCCCTTGCCTGTCAAGCAAGTGCTCTAAACCAACTGAGCTATCCACCCGTGGCTACAAAAGTACAAAATTTTGTTTCATTACCTTCTTATTTGGATTTTTATTATAAAGGCTTAGTTGCAATGATTAGCCATTTGAATAGACAACTCACATTGTGCAAATTTTTTGCCCTGCATCACTTTTAGCGTATAAACTCCGGGCTTATATATAGCAAAATCGAAAAGCCGAGTGTACAAGCCTACTGATTTAGGTAAACATTCGGAACACACTTTTTTATGGGAAGCATCACGTAAAGTAATGATGCTTGGTTTCGAAGGGTCAAGCATGAAACGTACCTGGCAGGTTTCAGCCAGTGGATTGGTGGTTAAATCAAAATCAGTAATTTTTTCTTTAACGGATGTTACCATGTTCTGTGGTATGATATAACGTTTTGAATTCATCGGGTTGTGGGGAGGGTTATTTAGGTATTGCGATTTAGCATCGGGAATTTGAGTAATATCTAAATTAAATTTCTTAAAAATTGAATCATAGTTCGGCATATTTGAATTATCGAAGAAATTGAAATTCTGGTCAAAAAGATTTTCTGAGGGCTTGTTAAACTTTTTTATGAAATCGCCCACCTCACGACCAAATTCATCGGAGAAATGTTTATTGAAATTGGTATCTAAGGTATAGCCGTTGTTGAAAAAAAGAAAACGGGAGTCGGTGTCGAACAAACTATCCGAAATAAGAATATATGCATCGCCGGTGTATTTTTTTTCGTTCACCAAGGTATCCCCATCTTGAATGGTGATTGATTTGATGGTGATGCTTGATTTGGTTTGAGCCGCAACCCACAAAGCAGTTAAACATAAAACTGCACAGAAAATGAATTTTAAAACGGATGTTTTCATAACAATACAATTTTCTTGAATTATTTTTTTAACGAAGCTTGGCTAAAAAAAATTGTATGAAATAGCAAAAAAAGAATCAGGGTGTGCTTAACGAAACCGGAATAATTTTCCCGTTAAGATAGTGATGTGCATTTAAGGCGAAATCTGCAATAAATTCTGCAATTTCGGCAGGCTGCATTGAAGCTGCATAGCCTGGGAAAGCTTGCTCCAGCATCTCGGTTTGAACCGACCCCAAACACAAACAATTTACCTTGATTTTTTTAATTTTGAGTTCTTCGGCCAAACATTCTGTAAGGCAAGCCAAAGCAGCTTTACTTGCACTGTAAGCCGAAAGGCCGGCAAATTTAGCACTACCCTGAAATCCGCCCATGCTGCTGATATTTACAATGTGAGCATGTGCCGAAAAATAAGATAACAAAGCCTGAATCAGTTTGAAGGGTGCATTAAAATTTACATTCATCATCCTGTCAAGCTCCAACTGTTGATATTCGCCAAATGTTTTATGAATCAATAATCCTGCATTATTAATCAATATGTCCACCTTTCCGGTTAAAGTTTTGGCAATTGAATCAAAATTATCCTGCTCCAAATCAAAAGCAAAAGGGGTTAAATTGGAATAATTCGTTTTTAGGTCAATCAAGGCTTTGGTATTACGCGAAATGGCCAAAACGTGGTGTTTAGGATTCTTAAGCAGTTTTTTGCAAACTTCAAATCCTATACCCTTGCCAGCTCCCGTAACAATGATATTCATGCGATTAGTTAAATAAAACCTTAGATGTCGATTCGAGCGTATTTTGCATTTTTCTCAATAAATTCGCGACGTGGAGGCACTTCATCGCCCATAAGCATCGAAAAGATACGGTCGGCCTCCGTACCATTTTCAATTGTAACTTGCCGCAATGTCCTAAATTCAGGGTTCATGGTGGTATCCCACAGTTGTTCGGCATTCATCTCTCCCAAACCTTTGTAGCGTTGAATGTGGATGCTTGATTCTTTTCCTGTTTTTGCAAATTCGGCAACAATGGCTGCACGTTCTTCTTCTGTCCAGCAATAATGTTGTTCGTTACCTTTCTTTATCAAATAGAGTGGGGGCGTAGCAATATAAACATGCCCGCGTTCAATCAGCTCTTTCATATATCTGAAAAAGAACGTAAGTATAAGTGTGGCAATATGACTACCATCCACATCCGCATCGGTCATGATGATGATTTTATAGTAGCGTAATTTTTCAAGGTTTAGTTCCTTCGAATCTTCGTTTGTGCCGATGGTAATACCCATGGCAGTAAACATGTTCTTTATTTCTTCCGATTCGAATATTCGGTAAGGCATGGCTTTTTCAACATTCAAAATCTTACCTCTGAGCGGCAAAATAGCCTGAAATTTTCTATCGCGGCCTTGCTTGGCTGTTCCACCGGCAGAATCACCTTCCACTAGGTATATTTCGCAAAGCGAAGCATCTTTCTCGCTGCAATCGGCCAATTTGCCAGGCAGTCCAGACCCTGTTAAAACATTTTTGCGTTGCACCAACTCGCGAGCCTTGCGTGCTGCATGACGTGCAGTGGCAGCTAAAATTACTTTATTTACGATTATACGTGCTTCTTTCGGATGTTCTTCCAAATAATAATTCAACAGTTCGCTCACAATCTGGTCAACTGCGCCCATAACTTCGTTGTTACCAAGTTTGGTTTTGGTTTGTCCTTCAAATTGAGGTTCTAAAACTTTTACTGAAATAATAGCTGTCAATCCTTCGCGGAAATCATCGCCATTGATATCAAATTTTAGTTTCGCTAGCATCCCCGATTTTTCGGCATACGATTTCAATGTTCTAGTAAGTGCTCTTCTGAAACCTGCCAAATGCGTTCCCCCTTCGTGGGTGTTGATGTTGTTAACATAAGCATGAATATTTTCAGCAAACGATGAATTATATTGCATGGCAATATCAATAGGGATATCGTTTTTTTCGCCTTCAATACAAATAGGTTCCGGCATGAGTTTTTCGCGAGTCGCATCCAAATATTCAATAAAATCTTTCAAACCATTCTCTGAATAAAATTCTTGAGCGATAGCATTGTCGTTTTCATCTTTTTCGCGCAAATCGGTAAGGGTTAACTTAACTTTTTTATTTAAAAAAGCCAGTTCGCGCAAACGCGATGCTAAAATATCGTAACTATATTCCGATACAAAAAATATCGATTTGTCGGGCATAAACGTAACCGTGGTGCCAGTTTTATCCGATTCGCCAACAACTTTCACAGGATACAAAGGATCGCCACACGAATATTCTTGTTCAAAAATTTTGCCTTCGCGATACACGTTTACTCTAAGATGCGATGATAACGCATTCACACACGAAACTCCCACACCATGCAATCCACCAGAAACTTTATAGGAATTCTTATCAAACTTTCCGCCGGCATGCAACACCGTCATTACCACTTCAAGTGCCGAACGGCCTTCTTGTTCATGAATTCCTGTTGGGATACCCCGGCCATTGTCGGAAACAGTAACAGAATTATCGGGGTTGATACTAACATGAATGGTATCGCAAAACCCGCCCAAAGCTTCATCAATAGAATTATCAACTACTTCATAAACCAAGTGATGCAAACCTCTCATGCCTGTATCACCTATATACATCGATGGACGTTTACGAACGGCTTCTAAGCCTTCAAGCACTTTTATACTATCTGCATCGTAGGTTGAGTTATTCAAAGCCTCGTTTGGAATTGCTTCATTTTCCTTATCACTCATAATCAATTACTTATTTTTTTTATAATAAGCACAAAGATACTCTTTTTTTCTTTACAAAACCACAATCTTTGGGTTATGAATTTGTAGAAGTTATCAACATTTTTATGTGAATTTTATTTCTTGCGATAATTGCATAATCCCTTCGCTTTTTTGACTATCTTTACGTAAAAATAATTAATTCAGTGTTTTGGTATCACCTACTCGATTATTTTTTCCTGATTTTTCATACCGCTTTCACACTTTTTAATATTGTAGGGTGGATTTGGAAAAAAACAAGAGTGGCTAACTTAGTCACACTATCCGCTACTGCACTATCATGGTTTGGGTTGGGAATTTTTTATGGCATAGGTTTTTGTCCGCTAACGCAATGGCATTGGCAAGTTTTAGAAAAATTAGGTAACCACAATTTACCCTATTCTTATATCCAATATTTGGTATATAGGCTCACAAGTTTGCATGTTGACCCAATACGTGTTCAAATTATTACGGCTGCTGTATTTTTTGTTGCTTGTTTCATGTCGTGTTATCTTCTATTTTTTAGAAGAATATTTAACACGAAAGCTGATTAATAAAAAAAAGTTTACTTTGCAGCATCAAATTATTATGGATATATCAAATAAAGAATATTATTTATACACTTTGCCTGTAGTGGTTTTGGTCATCAATAGAATTCCTTTTGTAGGAAAATATTTACGAGGTGTAAACACACTTATACACGAGAGCGGTCATGCTTTTTTGGCATTAATCACCAGCGGCGATGTATACGAAGTTGAGCTTTTCAGCGACCGCTCTGGAACTGCCACCACAAAAACATCAGGAAAGTATAGCCGTTTCCTGGTAGCTGTGTCGGGCTATCCATTCGGGTCGGCTTTTGCATTTCTTATGTTTTGGCTCATTGCACAAAATCGTGGCCATATAGTTTTATATATAGTGGCCATCATTGCATTGCTCAATCTGGCCATGCTGGTTCGTAATTCGTACGGAGTATTTTGGTTAATAACAATAATACTACTAATAGTTGTTGTTATTTTCTATGGAAACGATTCTTTGCAATATGTTTTCACCTTATGGCTTTCGGGCGTAATGTTGTTCGAATCGCTATATTCGTCAATTGAATTGGTTATAATTGCTTCGAAAAAAACCAAGGCTGCCGGAGATGCCTATAATCTGGAACGGTTCACTGGAATCCCTGCTATGATATGGGCGTTGTTATTTGTAGCACAGGCAGGTTTTTTTGTGTACCTTTCAATAAAACTCTTTTTCACTATCTAAAAATTCTAGCCGGCGGCTTTGTAATTCAAAATTGCTAAAATCCTCCCCCTATCGATAAGCCAAATCCGGGGAATATTTCGCCAGTGCTAGCCATTATGTTTCCCATCACAGACAGACGTAGAAAGAAATGTTCGCGGCTAACCCAGCGAAAGGCAAGTGCCGGTGTAAAATTTACATTAAATTCGTTTAGCAAATAATCCTCGAAAGTGGCATAAGCTCCCACTTCAAACTTTTTTGTTCCTTTGCCCAGCAATACATTAACCCCCACAGGAAAAGCATAATTGTTTGGAGTGAAACCATAACCTGCCCGCGCATTGATGCTTGCCAAGCCCTTTTGAAACACATTTCTTTCGTAGTTAACGGAATACACCAACCCATTACCAACCAATTCCAAATACATATAGTTTTTATAACCCCAGGGCTTCACTTTTTTCTTGACCAGAGTTTGTTTGTCATCCGGCTTGTATTGAAAGGTGTAATCCTGAGATTTTTCTACAACTATTTCCTCAAAGTCTTCACGTTCGCAATTGTCTAATGCCCACACTATCCCGATATCAATTCCTGCCGACCATTTTTGATGTTCAAAAGTGGAACTTTCAATGATGTCCATTGAACCTTTTGTGAACGACAAACAATGATACCGCACTGCCGGCAAAATATCAATGCACATTCTTTTGGTTACTGGAATCGAAATTCCTGCTTTAAATATGCTACTAAAACCTGCTCCAAAACCAAAAACATCACCAATCTTTCGTTTCCCGGCTATCCCAAATGGATATTGCCCGCTTATGGTTCGCATTTCGTAGTTGCTAAATTGCAAATCGAACGAAAAGCCTATACTTGTTTGAAAACGAACTTTACCATGTTCCGTTTTGTATCCTGCCAAAAACGGAACACTCAAAAACATTTGGTGTGCAATGCTTTCTTGCGAATAAGTCCAACTTCTGCCATACGCTTCCACTGTTTGAGTTTCTTTTGGATATTTTGCACCCAGCAAAGTATAATTAATACCGGACTCAATAAAAAAACCATACTTTAATTTATTCACAAAGCGATAGCCTGCTGATAAACCAAATTGCGGTTTGCAATCAACACTATCCAAAGTGTTATGCAATCCAGTGTAGGCCGGCGAAACAAAAAATCCTGTGGAGCGGATAAGGGTGTCGGCTATTTGCGACTGAGCTAGCGAAATAGTAAAAACCAAGCAACAAAAGAAAATAAGCTTTTTCATGCAAGTAGATTTAGAAAAACGGATAAACAAAGCTATGATTTTTTTCAATTGATAAGTAAAAGCACAAAATTATTTGCAGAATTTTCGTTTATACAAAACACTTTTTTGCATTGTTCATTTGTTTACTGAGGCTACAATCAAAAAGCATAAGTTACCCCGCCCAACATATTAAAACCGTAGGATGGATAGTTGTACCATTTGTAGTATTTTATCGAGGTGATATTATTCATTGTAATAAAAGCTGACACTATTTTTGAATACCGATATTCCAAACCTAAACTAACATCTGCATAACCGTCGATAGTTTTTGGTTTTATTGTAATGCCATCGTATGTTTTGGCATAAACATTCGACCGACCTGTTATATCCGCTGTGATGATAAATTTGTCGTGGATATTATAAACAAAATTAACGTAAGCATCAAAAATAGGCTTATGCCAAGCTTTCTGTTCGGTTTCCATTTTATAATTATAAAAGTTTCCACCAACCAATAGCTTAAACTTTTCATCTTTCTGATATGCCAATTCGGCCTTGATATTTAATAATTTCGAATTATCATAAATTATATCGAATCTGTTTTGGTAAATCAAATTGGTATCGTTAACATAAAGCGGCATGTTTTTCAAACTGGCATACGAAACTGTTGCCGAAAAATTCAACGAGCGACTAATGCTGCTTTTGATACCACCATAAATCGTATATGGGTTGGAGGTAAACGAGGTTTGAATCTTTGAATTGATATACGGGTTTTCGCTTGTCTGGCTGAGGAAGGAATTATGTGTTAGTTTTCCATCTATTCCTGCAAAAACAATCAAAATATTTTTCACAATATTAAATTGTACATCGGCAAAGGGATAAAAATGCATGCTGGTGTTGCTGTCAACCTGAGTTGAAATATCAATTCCGAGATTAAAGTTAAACCCTTTAAATGTTGTTTTTAAATAGGGTTTCAGGGTAATGATTCCTGCGTTATACTGCACATTGGTATCCTGTGCAAAAGCATAATCGACTCGCGCATGGATGCCCAACACCTGCGAACTGGTAAATTTAAACAAATGCAAATCCTTGTTGATGTCGCCGGTTAGCGATATCGCATTTTCGGCAGTAGTAAAATAGTCGTTCAGGTAGTAGTATTTCAAGTCAATGGCATAGTTGATTTTCAACGAATCGGGGTGATGCAGGCTATTGAAATACACATTGGCATTGATTAAATTAAATCGTTGCTTATACATATCCCTATCGAGCGGTTGAATTGGGAAATCGTCGGGTTTGAAACCATAAAAATGGTACACATTTCTTTTATAAGCAATTGTGCCACCAATGACATTTGTTTTAAATATTTTTTTTCCGTAGAAATCAACAATATTCTCGCTATTGCCCGGATAAGCCCAATTTTTGAGCTTTCCGGATGCCGACAGATGTTTGAGATGTGCACCAATCGAAAAATTGCGAGCGTAGGTGTTATTCACAAAAAACTCGCCATACGGCATGGTGTAATTTCCCCATCCGGCTTTTATCAAAAACTTATACAATTTCATCAAAGTTGGATCGCCAACGCGTGCCGGTTTGATGGGTTCTGCTGAGTACGACGTTTTATATTTTCGTGTGAGGTAGGTGTATTTTAGCGGTAATACCGTAATGTTGGTATCGGTTATCATGGGTTGGGTGTTCAGTTTGTTGGCATCCGACATGGTGGGCTGAAAAACACTGGGTACCACAATAAACTCTTTTACCTGAGCGGATAAACTAAATCCTGACAACAGCAGGCATAGTATTGTGGCGGTGCGGTATATAGTTTTTTTCATGATGGTTGTTTTCATAATTAATAGCAGTTTCATGAAATTATTATTTAATAATGTTAATATCTAAATTGGGGTCGGGCGTGTTCTGCTGTTTCAGCAATTCCTCCGCTTTGCGCTGTTCTTCTAGCTTTTCGGCTTCGGTTATGGCGTTTAGCTTGTCTTGAGCAATTTTCACCAGTTCAACACCATCGTAATTGTCGATGATGCTTTTCAGTGTGTATTTTGCCTGGTGCAGATTGTTGGTTTTAACATAATTGTCGGCAAGCAAAATAAAAGCTTTTGCTACCCAATAATCGTAAGAAGGAATTTGATTAATCAGGTCGAAAGCGGTCTTTTCTGATTCTTCGTAATTGCCCTGATTGTATTGAATTTCGGCAACACTATATTTCGCCTCGGCTGCCATTTCGTTTTTCGAGATTTTGGTTATTGCTAAAAACTCGGCAATGGCCAGTGAAA
This sequence comes from Bacteroidota bacterium, assembly GCA_037128515.1. Classification (GTDB taxonomy): domain Bacteria; phylum Bacteroidota; class Bacteroidia; order Bacteroidales; family CAIWKO01; genus CAIWKO01. Next base: position 8,839 of record JBAXWF010000068.1, read on the forward strand.
TGCTGTCTTGCGCTAAAGCCGATTTCGCAATAGTGAGGTGTGCTTCGGTGCTTAGTTCTTCCGAAAGTTTTTCGGTTGACAAAAGCTTAGTTGCCGACTCGATAGCGGTTTTGTAAAGTGCCAGTTGATAATTGCAGCGCATTTGACCAACATACGCTGTGTTGATGTTTTCTTTATATTCGGCATTTTTCTCCAAATCTTTGTAGTTGGTTAAGGCTGCTTCGTAATTCTTTTTTGTGAAGTTGATTTCGGACGACTTAAGCAAAGAGGTCTCGGTGAATTTGCTGCGAGGTTTTGAGTTCACCACCGAATAGTGTTGCAGGGCTTCGTCGGTTAAGCCTGCCCGATAGCAACATTCGGCCAGATAAAAGTTGGCATCTATTTGATAAACACCCGTAGGAAATTTTTCCAAATAATTTTTAAACCCGGTTCGGGCATTTTCGCAGTCGTTGCGCATATAGCGATTTTCAACTGCTATGTAGGTGATGGAATCTTGCTCCGAATCGGACACATTGGCAAAAGGCAAACCTTTTACATAAATAAAGAACTCTTCCACATGGTCCATGTCGACATAAACATTGCGCAGGCTCACTAAGGCGGCTTTGGAGTCTTCCGTTCCTGGGAAATCGCTTACCACTTGTTTCAACACTTGCAACGCCAAATCATTTTGCGATTGGTTGAAATAAATCATACCCTTTTTTAACATGGCCTGACTGATAAAGCTTGAATTGGGGTACTCGCGAATGAGCTGGTCGAAATGATCAATTGCCTTGGCATTGTTTGTCAGGGTCTGATAAGTACATGCCAATTCGAAAAGGGCAGGAGCGCGAAAACTTGAGGTAGTGTAATCGTTCACCAGTTGTAGTAATGTGGCGGCTTTGGTTTCGAATTTGCCTAATGCTCCCTGAGCTAAAGCGGTTTGGTATAACGAATAATCTACATCAATACGTTTCATTTTGGCACCTTGCTCATAATTGTCGATAGCGTTGGTGTAATCTTTACTCATAAAATAACAATCGCCCACGCGGTTGTATGCATCGTTTACTATAATGGGCTTGGCGTTTTTGGCTTCGGCGCAAAATTTCTTAAAATTGGACAAGGAAGATGCCCAATTGGTTTTCTTGAAATAACAATAGCCCAGTCCGTAGCAGGAGTTCAGGTACATATCGCCACCCAAAGCACCCGGTATGGCTTGCAGAGTTTTGTAGTTTACAATGGCCGAGTCGTATTTTTCTTGGCGGTAGCAGGCTTCGGCTATCCAAAAGTACGATTCCATTTCGAGGGTGGGATTTAAGGGGTATTTCAAGGATTTGCTCAGCATCTCAACCGATTCGGTGAGCTGAGCGTTGTTGAAAAGCTCTATGCCGCGCAGGTAGGCGATTTTTTGATACGCACCGTTGAGCTTGATATCGCGTTTCTTTATTTTTTCTAAGGCCAGCAACGCATCTTTATAATTGCGGGTGGAGAGATAAATATTCGACAAATAGGTGAAAGCATCGTCGATGTAAATCGAGGTAGGGTATTTTTCAATAAACTGGTTAAACACATTAATGGCTTCGTTATAAGGATTGTAGGCGGTTTCATAGGTCAACTTGGCATAATTAATCATGGCGTTTTCCTGAATATCAGCATCGGCTTCAATTTTATAGGCTGCGGCAAACATATTCATGGCAAACTGCTTTTGGTCGGTTTTCATATAACACTCGCCCGAATGATAATAGGTGAGCTGCGTTAGCGAGTCGTTTTGGGTGGTGTTCACCTTGCCCAAATAGGCGAGGGCGGTTTTGCAATCGTTGGTTTTATAATAGGTGAAGCCAATCATGTAGTTGTCTTGTCGGGTTAGCGGTGTTGTGTTTTTCTGCAAATAAATTTCCAAAAATGGCAAGGCCTCGGCGTAGCGTTCGGTTTGATAATAGGCTTCGGCAGTCATTCGGGCAATTTCGGGGGCGCGTTTGCTCGAAGCCGAATCGAGTAGGGCTGGAGCCAGCTTAATTATTTCGTCGTAGTTTTGCTGATAATAATAAATTTGTATCAAATAGTAGGGGGCAATTTTGCCATAATTTTCGTCAGATAGCAGCTTGCGGAATGCTTTTAGTGCGGTTTCGTAATTTTTTTCGCTGTAGGCTATATGTGCAAAATAGTAATTGGCAGGTGCAAAATATTTCGATTCTTTGTTGATGATTTCGTAAAATGCTTTCTTAGCATTGGGGTAGTCCTGATTGGTGAAATAGCTGTAGCCGGTTTTGAAATAATATTCATCCAACTCGGCATCGTTCAGCTGCTCCGGGTCGGTTTGCTGAAAAGCAATTAAAGCGGCTCCGTATTTTTTGTTTTTAAAATAGTAGTTTGCCAAGCGAAAATAGGCCTCATGTACTTTCGGATTTTCGGGATGGTTTTTGATAAAAGCCATATCGAGGCTTTCGGCATCACCATTAAAAAGGATTAAACCGCAAATGCCTTCGTAATATTCGGCATTGGCGCGCATTTCGGCGGTGCTTTTATCGGAAACCGCTACTTGGCGAAACTTTTCCTGCGCAGCACTGTATTTTTCCTTGTTGAAAAGCTCCTGTGCATCGCGATAATCGGACAGGGGATTTTGATAGGTAGCGGTTTTTTGTGCAAACGCACCGCTATTAGTTGCCAACAGCAACATACAAAGCATTATTCGGGAAATTTTTTTGAGCATAGGGATACGCTTTTAAAAATGAACTATGGTGTTGAGAGTAATTATATTATAACTTATACGTTCTAATAATCAGCGAATTTATTACTTATTCGGGCGGGAATAACATCCATTCAAACCTAATTATTAACAGGAGGTATTTGATAACTCTAATAAATTTTGAACAAGGGCGTGTGTGGCGAAAGTATTATTTTAGGAAGGCCTAGAAGGTTATTTGAAAATACAAAGAGTTTTTTTTGCGAGTTGCGGAGGGCACGAAGTGGATCAAAAAGCATGCTGGGTTAATCAAAGAATGTTTGGCGGATGTGGAGGAAAGTGGCAGGGGCTCACCAGGAATGAAACATCGCTCCCGATGTTCGTTTAATACAAGGAATTTTTATGACCTGAAATCCAATTTTAAGGCTGCATTGCGCTGGTAAAGCCATGCTTTAAAGTTCATCAAACGAAGCATTGCGTTCGAGCCATTTTTTGTGTTGCAGTATGAACTGCAGTTCGCCATAGGTATAGTTGCCATCAAATTCTTGCAAAATTTCGGCTAGCTGTTGCGATGCGTTTTGACTAAGATAATCCAGCACTTGTTGAACTTTTTCTTCGGCAACAAATTCGGAGATTTTTAGTTCGCCACTGCCAACATAGGTGGCCAGGTGGCCTGCAATGGTGAGGGGCGAAAAGCCGCGTAGGGTGGCTATTTCGGCAACTGTTTTGCCTTCTTTGTACAAATCGTAGCTTACTTTTCTTGTATCAATTTATATTTTCTTTTCCTTAACTACAATTTCAAGCGGCTCGGGTACAATATTGTTTTCGTAACAATATTCGTTTATTATAGCCAGAATATGTTCGCCATAGGTGTTCACTTTGGCTTTGCCTATGCCTTTAATTGTTTTCAGTTCTTTGAGGGTTGCGGGCAGTTTGTCGATAAGTTCTAAAATGGTTTTATGAGGCAAAATCCAGTAGGCAGGCAAATGGGCTTCCTCGGCCAGTTCGTCGCGCCATTCCTTGAGTTTTATATACAATTCGCTGTGCTTACTATTTTTTGGTGCTTTGGGTTTGCTTTTCTCTTTCACTTTCACACTGGGGCTAAAATCAACATCGGCATTGCCACGGTTGCGGATGTAGGTGATGGTTTGAAACCCCTGCATGCATTGGGTGGCGCAGCTTGATTTAACAAACAGCTCTTTTTGCAGGCGCGCCAGCAATTCCGACAGCAGTTTGCGCACTTCTTTGTTGTCGGTTTCCAAATGCAGGTTTTCGGTTAGCTGCTGTAGCACCTTGGTGAGATGCTCCGAAAAATAGGTGGCAGCTTTTATTATTCGCTCTTGCAAATCGGGATTTTCTTCGGGAAGCAGGGCTGATTGCATTAAATGCACCAACTGCAGTTTGAATTTGTTGGCCACCTGAAACAAATCCGTTTCGCTAGCTGTTGCCAACAATTGTAGCTCGGTGAGCATGCTTGCATCTAAAATATTGATGTGTTCGGTGGTGTGTTTCAGCAATTCGGTGAACCGATATTTGAGTAGTTTATAATCGAACAATTCCAATATCAAATCTTGCTGAAACAGTTTTTTGGCTTCCAGCAATTTTTCTTGTCCGGGTTCGTTGCGGCGGGTTTCGTGGGCATAGTTCATCACCAGCGAATCGGTTTTTATGCCCGACAGGGAAATGGGCGTGCTCAACACCATGCCCTCGAAAGTGCGGCATCGGCTCAGTGCCACATACACCTGCCCGTAAGCGAAAGCGGCATTGGCATCAATTATAACCCTATCGAAGGTGAGTCCCTGGCTTTTATGAATGGTTATGGCCCATGCCAGTTTGAGGGGGATTTGTGTGAAAGTGCCGGCCACCGCTTCGTTTATTTCTTTGGTGGTGTCGTTTAGGGTGTATTTCATGTGTTCCCACAGCACGGTGCACACTTCAATTTCGTCTGTTTCGTTGGGGCATTTCACATAAACCAAATCGGGGTCGATGCGGCTAATTTTTCCAATCTTACCATTATAATATTGTTTATTGGGCGAGGGGTCGTTTTTAATAAACATGACTTGTGCGCCCGCTTTCAATTCCAGGTTTGCTTCGGTAGGAAAATCGTAGGGCGAAAAATCGCCTTCCACCGTGGCCGTGAAAACATGTTTTGTGGTGGTGATTTCTTTTAGCTTGGCCTGATTTATTTCAAAAGCGTTGGCATTGTGGGTGGTTAGGGTTATGTAGCCTGAGTCGTTGGTGGGTTTAAAACCGGGTATGTGCGGGTGTTTAGTTGGGCTATGGTATCTTTATCCATGATGTTGTCGCGCACTTTGTTGAGCAAATGGATAAATTGGGCATCGGTTTGCCTAAAAATTTCTTTCAACTCAATGCTGATGGGGCTGGAGTTTTTTAATGCTCGACTATCGAAAAAATATACGCTTTCGTAATAGGCTCTGAGCATTTCCCATTCCGAATCTTTTATTACGGGGGTGAGTTGGTGCAAATCGCCAATCATGAGCAATTGCACGCCGCCGAAGGGTTTGGAGCGGTCGCGGTAGCGGCGGAGCACTTCATCCACGGCATCCAGTGTGTCGGCGCGCACCATGCTTATTTCATCAATCACCAGCAAATCGATGCATTTAATGAGTCGTATTTTTTCGCGGCTAAACTTTTGTTTAAAGTCTTCGCGCTGCGGCGATGGGGTTTGGGTTTGCACACCGCGTGGAATGGCTGGGGCAAAGCTCAACTGAAAAAACGAATGGATGGTAACGCCGCCGGCATTGATGGCTGCCACGCCCGTGGGGGCTACCACCACCATGCGTTTGGGTGTGATTTTTTTGATGTGGTGCAAAAAGGTGGTTTTGCCTGTGCCAGCACGGCCGGTTAGAAAAATATTTTTGTTGGTGTATTGAACAAATTCGGAGGCAAGTTGCAACTGCGGGTTTTGCCGATATTCCATGCGATGGGGTTTGTTTTTCGGTTGAAATGTAAAAGTAGAAAATAAATGAATTGGTGGATGCAAGTCCGAAATTTATTTTTGATTTGATGGTGTTTAAAAAGCAAAAACCCGACAGGTTTTGCCGGGTTTTGGTTTGGCTGTGTGCCGCTATGGGTTATTGGCCTTTCGGTTTATTTATTAAACTTGCCTTCTTTTTCTAGTTTGTTATATAAGGCTTCCATCTGGTCAACCAGTTTGTCGAAGTTGGCGAAGGCTGCGTTGTAGGCTTCGGGTTGGGTCATATCTACTCCGGCTTTGCGGAGTATGTTTAGGGGGTAATCGTTTCCGCCCGAGCTCAACATGCCAATGTAGCGGTCGCGTTCGGGTTGGTTGCCGTTTAGCACCATTTGGCTGAGTGCCATGGAGGCTATTAGGCCGGTGGAATATTGATAGACGTAGTAGTTCATATAGAAATGCGAGATAAAGCTCCACTCGTTTTGTATGTAATCGGGCACGGTCATCACACCTTTTTCTTCGCCATAATAGTGTTTGGTGAGTTCCAAATATTTTTGGTCGAGCCACTGGGCTGTGAGGGGTTGTCCGCTTTCCACTTGGGTGTGCATGGCCAGTTCAAATTCGGCAAACAGGGTTTGACGGAAAATGGTGGCGCGGGCTCCATCCAAATATTGGTCTAGAATATAAATTTTAAACAAATCGTCGGTTTCGGTTTTCAAGATGTATTGCATGAGCAGGTTTTCGTTGAAGGTGGAGGCTATTTCGGCCAAAAATGTTTCGTATTGGGAGGTGGCGTAGGGTTGGTTTTTGTCGGAATAGTAGCTGTGCATGGTGTGTCCTAGTTCGTGGATGAGGGTGGAGAGGGAGTTGTAGTCGCCGTTGAAATTCATTTTTATGAAGGGGTGCACGCCATAAAGCCCCGAGGAATAGGCACCGGATTCTTTGCCTTTGTTGGGATAGATATCAATCCAGCCTTCGTTGAAAGCGCGGGCTATGATGTCGGTATAATCTTTTCCCATGGGTTTTAGGGCATTTAGTATGATTTGTTGGGCATCGGTGTAGGTGTAGGTTTTTGATACCGATTTAACGGCTGAGGCATAAATGTCGTCGTAGCTATAGTTGGTTAGGCCCAGCATTTTCTTTTTTAGGTTTAAAAATTTTTGGAGGGAGGCCAGGTGGTTGTTCACGGCTTGGGTTAGTTGGGTGTAAACGCTCTCATCAATGGCATTGGGAAACAAACGGGCTTGCAAACAGCTTTTGTAATTGGCTACTTGTGCCGAAAACCAGTGTTGTTTTATTTCGCCATTGAGCAGGGAGGCATAGGTGTTTTCGAACTTTTTTTGGTTTTGCCAAAAGCTGTGCATCACCAGCGAGCGGTCGGCTTGGTTTTTTGAGCCGCGGTATTTCATGTAGGCGGCCACGTTGAGGGTTACTTTGGTGCCGTCGCTCAGGGTAATTTCGGGGTGGGGCATTTCAACATTGGCAAACACGCCGTAGGCTTCGTTGGGTGCGCCGCTAAAGAGTCCCGTTAGGGAAACAATTTTTTGCTGCTCCGATGGCAAGATGTGGTCTTTGTTGCGCAGGGTTTTTTGTATGCCGAATTTAAAAATGGCCAATCCTTTTTCGGTGTTTAGGTATTGGTTGAATTTGGTTTCGCCCAAAGCCAAAACATCGCTTTCCATAAACGAAAGGCTGGCGCTAAATTGCACAAAATAGTTTTCGATTTCGCCTTTCATGGCAATAAATTCGGTGTTGCTCAAATCCATGTTGCTTTGGTGCGATGCGTAGGAGTAAAGTTTTTCGCCGGTGAGCGAAATATCGTTGACCAGGGTTAGAAAATCGAGCATGTTTTTGGCCGTGGCGGTCCAGGTTTTTGATAGTTGGGGTATGGCGGTCGATTTTTGTTGCACTAGCGCCAAATCGGCTTTCCAGGCGGCGGAGTTGGCATAAATGTCTTCAATTTTCCATTGATATTCTTTTGGAACTGCCGAACGGTCGGTGTTCGAAAAATCGGGTATTCCGGTTTTGTTTTGGCCTTGGGCTGCCAAGCCCAACGAAAATGCGAGTAGCATAACAATTGTTTTTGGGTTGATAAATAGTTTTTTCATGGGATTGGGTTGTTGTTGTTTATTTTTTTTTAAATTCGAGGTCAATAGTACGCATTATTCAAATACTAGCCAAATGAAATCGATGAAAGGGGGTTATCGGGGGGGTGAAACGGGCTTTTTGGGCGGTGAGTTTGGCTGGGGGCAGTTGGCAGTCGGCATAGGGCGGGATGGATTGATTTTATTGATGAAAATGGTGTGGATGCCCATTTATTTTGACTAGTGAGGGCATAGGAAGGTTCCAATGCCCATTTATTTTGACTAGTGAGGGCATCGGAAGGTTCCTATGCCCATTTATTTTGACTAGTAAGGGCATCGGAAGGTTCCTATGCCCATTTATTTTGACTAGTAAGGGCATCGGAAGGTTCCTATGCCCATTTATAATTTATAGAAAACAATAAAACCAATCCATCCCGTGCCAACTGCCTTCATGCTTCAACCAAAATCCCCAAAATCTTTAAAAAAAGAAACAACAGTTCCATAAGCCGGGTTCTGTTTTAGTTTATCATTTATCTGGTTGCAACGTTGCCGCTGCAATCGAACGACCTACCCTCCGGAATCGGGCGGGCCGCCCTCAAGCTCCGGTTTATTTGGTCTTTCAACCCATAAGGTTTACCCGCAAATTGTGTCGCCACCATTTGCCGTGAGCTCTTACCTCGCGTTTTCACCCTTACCGCGGCTTGCGCCGAGGCGGTTATTTTCTGTGGCACTGGCTGTGTTTCGAGAAAACCCCTAACCCGAAACCCTTCCCGTTAGGAAGTATGGCGCCCTGTGTTGCCCGGACTTTCCTCTATTGCAATTGCTCGCAACAGCGATAAACCGAACTGTTGTTTCACCGCAAAGATACATAGAATTATGATTTTCGGGGTAAGAATTCGGTCAACTTGCGAAGTAATAAACCAGCCAATCAAAATCATTAAACCAACCAACAAAATGAATACAAAGCAAACCAACCAAAAAACAATAGCGCGATAGCGGCATCAAAATCACCAAAAATGCGTACTTTCGCACCACGTTTTAAAAAAAAAAAAAACCACTTTTTTTTATGAATCAAAAAGTATTTATTGCAGGCATAGGCATGGTTTCGGCCATAGGGCTCCACACCGAACAGGTGCTGCAGTCGCTCAAAAAATCGCAACACGGCATCCAACCCATCACCCATTTGGTCACCGCCCTCAAAAATTTGGTTCCGGCTGGCGAAATCAAACAAACCAACGCCCAACTCAAGCAAATGTTGGGCATAAATAGCACCCAAAGCATCACCCGCACCGCCTTGTTTGGCATGATGGCGGCACGCGAAGCCCTGTTGCAATCGCAAATCGACACCCGCAACTATCGTTGCGGATTGGTATCGGCCACCTCGGTGGGCGGCATGGATTTGAGCGAACACTTTTACGACGATTTTCACGCCGACCCAGCCCAAGGCAATTTGGATGCCGTGAAAGGACACGATTGCGCCGACAGCACCGAGCACATCGCCGACTTTTTGAACATAAAAGATTACCAAGCCACCATCAGCACCGCCTGTTCCTCCTCGGCCAACGCCATCATGTTTGGCTCGCGCCTCATCAAAAACAATGTGCTTGATGTGGTTTTGGCCGGCGGCACCGATTCCCTCACCCGTTTCACCCTAAATGGATTCAACACCTTAATGATATTAGATAAAGAACACTGCAAACCCTTTGATGCCCATCGCGTGGGATTAAACCTGGGCGAAGGCGCCGGCTTTGTGGTGCTGGTGTCGCAAAAAGTTATGAGCGAATTGGCCACAAAACCCCTGGCCGAAGTGGCTGGCTATGGCAATGCCAACGACGCCTACCATCAAACCGCCTCCTCACCCGATGGCCAAGGCGCCTATTTGGCCATGACCACCGCCCTTGCCATGAGCGGATTGCTACCCCACCAAATCCACTATATAAATGTGCACGGCACCGGCACCTCGAACAACGATTTGTCCGAAGGCATCGCCATGCAGCGCCTATTTGGCAACAACGTGCCCCCGTTCAGCTCCACCAAACCCTTTACCGGACACACCTTGGGCGCCGCCGGCGGCATAGAGGCCGTGTTGTCGGTGTTGGCCATGCAGCACAAACTTATTTATCCCAACCTCAATTTCACCCAGCGCATTCCCGAACTCACAATTTCGCCCGTCACACACCTTATCGAAAATGCCGAAGTCAAAAATGTGTTATCCAACTCTTTTGGCTTTGGCGGAAACAATTCCACCTTAATTTTATCAGCCTGTTAAAAACTATGAAAGCCTACATCAATTCACTTTGTGCCATCTCCCCGGCCCACACCTTTGGCGGCGCCTTGCCACTGCAAGCCCCCGAAACCTATGCCAACGATTATATTTCGTGTGTTGAACCCGATTACAAAGAAATCATCAACCCCAATCTGCTGCGCCGCATGGGGCGAGTCATAAAAATGGGCGTGGCCTCCAGCCTCCGATGTTTAAACAATGTGCAACTCCAAAACCCCGATGCCATCATAACCGGCACCAGTTTGGGCTGCATAGAAGATACCGAAAAATTCCTCCATCAAATTGTTATCAACCACGAACAGTATTTTGCCGCCCACCTCCTTCATTCAGTC
>JBAXWF010000069.1:0-18767 GCA_037128515.1 Bacteroidota bacterium
GTAAAAGAAGGCGAAAGCATCGATAAAGCTTTAAAAAAATATAAAAGAAAATTCGAAAAAACTGGTATAGTTAAAGAATTGCGCGAACGACAGAAATTTACAAAACCTTCTGTAAAACGCAGAGAAGAAGTTTTAAAAGCTGCTTACATTCAGCAACTAAATGATGCAAAAAATTTGTAAGTAGAATTTTATCTTTTCGAGTAGGAATAAAACTTGTTTATTTTATACTATAATTGTTACCTTTACGTTCAATTATATTATAAAACAGGGTTTATTCCTTTTTTTTATCCTATGCTGCAACAATTTTTACAATATTTAGAATTCGAAAAACGCTACTCCAGATATACCGTTATCAGTTATAGAACGGATTTGGTTCAGTTTTCCGATTATATAAAAGAACAATACGAGTTATTAGATATCAATAAAGCCACACATGTAATGGTTCGTTCATGGTTCGTTAGTTTATTAGAAAACAAAATATCTCCCCGAACCATCAACCGAAAAAAAACAACCTTAAAAACGTATTTTAAATTTATTCGAAGACAAGGAATCTGCTCAGAAAACCCATTGAATAAAGTAATGCCCATTAAAACATCAAAACGACTGCCCAACTTTATAGCAGAAGACAAAATGATTGAGATGCTTGATCATCCCATAGTAAAATCAGCAGATGAATTTATAATATTGCGTGATCATTTGATTCTGGAGATGTTTTATGCTACAGGTATGCGTTTATCCGAACTTGTATATTTGAAGGAACCCGATATTGATTTATATAACTTGACAATAAAAGTTCTTGGAAAAAGAAATAAAGAACGACTCATACCATTTACTAATCGTATGAAAATAATTATTGATGATTATTTGGAAGCTAAACATAACAAAACATGGAAATTCGATGACGAAAACTACTTTTTTATTACTTCAACAGGCAAAAAAGTCTATCAAAAACTTGTTTATCGCCTCGTAAAGTATTACCTTAGCGCAATAACTACAAAGGATAAAAAGAGTCCACATGTATTACGACACACATTTGCAACACACATGTTAAACCATGGAGCCGATCTTAACAGTATAAAAGAAATTCTAGGTCATGCCAATTTATCAGCAACACAAATCTACACACATAATACGATTGAAAAATTAAAAACTGTTTATAAACAAGCTCATCCAAAAGCATAAAAAGGAGGAAATTATGAAAGTTAACATCACATCCGTTCATTTTAAAACTGATCAGAAGTTGGAAGATTATATTAACGAGAAAGTTGAAAAGCTTTCGGGCATTTTTGAAGGGCTTTTAACGTCGGAAGTAACCTTGAAAATTGATAAAAATGAAAAAGAAGGGAATAAAGTAACAGAAATTCGTTTAGTGATTCCTGGATATGATTTATTTGCAAAAAAGCAATCAAAAAGTTTTGAACATGCTACTGACATTGCTGTAGAGGCATTACGTAAACAGTTAGTGAAACATAAAGGAAAAGTAAAAGGGGTATAGAAAAATAAAAAAAATAAAAAAAACCTTTGCAGATAACGAAAATGTTTATAAATTTGCAGACCTTTTTAGAAAAGGGTCTGCTTTTTTATTATAAATAGATGATTAGCAAATATAAAAGTGGTAAAAATGCCGAAATAGCTCAGTTGGCCAGAGCAGCTGATTTGTAATCAGCGGGTCGGGGGTTCGAATCCCTCTTTCGGCTCACGTTCTTTGAATGAAACAATAGGGGGGATACCAGAGCGGTCAAATGGGGCAGACTGTAAATCTGTTGGCTAAGCCTTCGGAGGTTCGAATCCTCCTCCCCCCACGATTTAAACAATCGTGAATTATAAGCGGAAGTAGCTCATTTGGTAGAGCGAAAGCCTTCCAAGCTTTAGGTGGCGGGTTCGAGCCCCGTCTTCCGCTCAAAACTCGGCCGTTGTAGCTCAGGGGTAGAGCACTTCCTTGGTAAGGAAGGGGTCACGAGTTCAATTCTCGTCAATGGCTCTAAATTATTAAACAACTAGAAAAATTATAATCACTTAACAAACAGTAATAAAATGGCAAAAGAAAAATTCGATCGTTCCAAACCGCACGTAAACATTGGAACAATAGGTCATATTGACCACGGTAAGACAACTCTCACCGCTGCAATTACAATCTGCTTAGCAGAAAAAGGTCTTTCAGAATTCAGATCATTTGATTCAATTGATAATGCTCCTGAAGAAAAAGAAAGAGGTATTACTATTAATACTGCTCATATTGAGTATTCAACTGCAAACAGGCATTATGCTCACGTTGACTGTCCTGGTCACGCTGACTATATTAAAAACATGGTTACCGGTGCTGCCCAGATGGACGGCGCTATTTTAGTTGTAGCTGCAACTGATGGTCCCATGCCACAAACCAATGAACATATTCTTTTAGCTCGTCAGGTGGGTGTTCCAAGAATTGTTGTATTCATGAACAAAGTTGATTTGGTTGATGATGAAGAACTATTAGAAATTGTAGAAATGGAAATCAGAGATAGATTAACATTTTATGGTTTTGATGGCGAAAATACACCCATAATTAGTGGTTCAGCATTAGGGGGCTTGAACAAAGAACCCAAATGGATGGAAAAAATATTTGAGTTAATGGATGCTTGCGATACATATATTCCATTACCTCCTAGAGAAATTGATAAAGACTTTTTAATGCCTGTTGAAGACGTATTCTCAATAACGGGTCGTGGTACTGTTGCAACTGGTAAAATTGAATTTGGTGTTATTAATACCGGAGATCCAGTTGAAATAATTGGTTTAGGAGCTGAAAAACTGAAATCAGTAGTAACAGGAGTTGAGATGTTCCGCAAAATACTCGACAGAGGAGAAGCTGGAGACAATGCAGGTTTATTATTAAGAGGTATTGATAAGGAATCTATCTGTAGAGGTATGGTTATTGCAAAACCGGGTTCAATTAAACCTCATACTCATTTTAAATCCGAGGTTTATATCCTTAAGAAAGAAGAAGGTGGCCGACACACTCCATTTCATAACAAATATCGTCCACAGTTCTATTTCAGAACAACTGACGTTACTGGCGAATGTACTTTACCCGCAGGTGTTGAAATGGTGATGCCAGGTGACAACCTTACTATTGAAGTAACCTTAATTTCTGAAATTGCAATGACCAAAGGCTTACGCTTTGCCATTCGTGAAGGTGGTAGAACCGTAGGTGCAGGTCAGGTTACTGAGATTATTGATTAATAAATATTGTATGCAGCATGGCGTTCCAGTATACCCGAGATGCCTTTGTTGTCATAATAAAGCTTGTTATGTGAATATAAACGGGTGTAGCTCAATTGGTAGAGTGGCGGTCTCCAAAACCGTAGGCTGTGGGTTCGACTCCTACCACCCGTGCAATTTAAGGCTTTTATGAAAAAAATAAAAAATTATATAAAAGAAAGTTACGACGAATTGATGCATAAAGTCTCCTGGCCTACATGGAGTGAGCTGCAAAACAGTGCTATTGTAGTATCCATTGCTTCCCTTATAATCGCTGTTGCGGTTTATTTGATGGATATAACCTTTAGTACTGTTCTAAAACAGTTTTACAATCTGTTTTAGATTATTTTCAGATCGTTGTTATCGGTTACATTACGTATCTCCTAATGGAGTTTAATTTATGAGTGAGCAAGTTAAAAAATGGTATGTTGTTAAAGCCATAAGTGGAAAAGAAAAGAAGGTTAAGGAATTAATTGAAAGTGAGATCAATTACCAGCACCTTTCAGATTATATTTCGCAGGTTTTAATACCGACTGAAAAGGTCTACCAAGTAAGGAAAGGAAAAAAGATTAGCAAGGAAAGAAATTATTTTCCGGGCTATGTTTTGATAGAAGCTTTGCTAGTAGGAGAAGTTGCTCATATATTAAAGAATATTCCAGGAGTTTTAGGATTCTTAGGCTCAAAAGGTGAACCCATCCCAATGCGACAATCTGAAGTAAACAGGATTTTGGGTAAAGTTGATGAACTCTCAGAGAAAGGAGAGGAAATTAGTGAACCTTTTATTGTAGGTGAATCAGTAAGAGTAATAGATGGACCTTTTAATAGTTTTAGTGGAATTATCGAAGAAGTTAATGAAGAAAAGAAAAAATTAAAAGTAATGGTTAAAATCTTTGGTAGAAAAACTCCATTGGAATTAGGTTTTATTCAGGTCGAAAAAGAATAACGATCAAATGTTTTACGATGCTAAAATGATTAAAAAATGGCAAAAGAAGTAAGTGGACTAATTAAATTACAAATCAAAGGAGGGGCAGCCAATCCTTCACCACCAGTGGGACCTGCTTTAGGCGCTAAGGGTGTAAATATTATGGAGTTTTGTAAACAGTTTAACGCACGTACACAAGATAGTGCAGGAAAAATTATTCCGGTAATTATTACTGTTTATAAAGACAAATCCTTTGATTTCATTATTAAAACTCCTCCTGTAGCAGTACAATTACTAGAAGTAGTGAAAAAACAAAAAGGCTCTCCTGAACCCAACAGGAATAAAATAGGTTCTATTACATGGGATCAAATCCAAGTAATTGCTGAAGCAAAAATGGTGGATATGAATTCATTCACTGTTGAATCTGCAATGAAAATGGTAGCTGGTACTGCACGCAGTATGGGAATAACAATACAGGGAAATCCACCATTTGCAGTATAATAAGTGGAAAATTTTAACTTTTGAACAATGACTAAAATATCAAAGAAAAGAAAAGAGGCATTAAAACTGGTTGACAAAAGCAAAGTAGTTTCTTTAGAAGAGGCTGCAGAATTAGTAAAAAAAATAACCTTTACTAAATTTGATGCTTCTGTTGATATAGATGTCCGACTGGGTGTAGATCCTCGCAAAGCAGATCAAATGGTTCGCGGAATCGTTACCTTACCTCACGGTACAGGGAAAACAGTCAGAGTTCTTGTATTATGCACTCCTGATAAAGAAGAAGAGGCAAAAAATGCAGGAGCTGATTATTATGGACTCGACGATTATATTAACAAAATAAAGGAAGGTTGGACTGATGTAGACGTTATCATTACCATGCCGAGTGTTATGCCAAAAGTAGGTGCTTTGGGTCGTATTTTAGGACCTAGAGGATTAATGCCTAATCCTAAATCAGGTACTGTTACTATGGAAATTGGTAAAGCAGTAAATGAGGTGAAGGCAGGGAAAATTGATTTTAAAGTTGATAAATATGGTATTATTCATGCTGGTATTGCTAAAGTTTCTTTTGACAGCGATAAAATTGCTGACAATGCGAAAGAAATTTTACAAACAATTCTTCGTTTAAAACCATCATCTGCTAAAGGAACTTATGTGAAAAGCATTTTCATGTCTACAACCATGAGTCCCGGAATTCAGGTCGACACAAAATCAGTAGTATAAATAATTAATAGGAAATAATCTGGATATATGAAAAAAGAAGAAAAAGATCAGGTTATTGTGGCTTTAACCGAAGAACTAAAGTTAGCAAATAACTTTTATATTACTGATATTTCCGATTTAAATGTTGAGAAAACAAATACGCTTCGTCGTCTATGTTTTAAACGCAACATCAAGCTCACAGTAGTGAAAAATACATTGCTAAGAAAAGCAATGGAACGTTCCGAAAGAGATTTCGAAACATTATATCCGGTTTTGATAGGTGGCACTTCAGTAATGATTTGTGATACACCCAATTTGCCAGCGAAATTGATAGTTGAATTTAGAAAATCTAATAAAATTGAGAAACCAATTTTAAAAGGTGCATTCATTCAAGAATCAATCTATATTGGCAATAACCAAATTGATATATTGGTTTCTCTGAAATCTAAAAATGAGCTGATCGGGGATATCATTGGATTGCTACAATCACCAACCAAAAATGTTATCAGTGCATTACAATCTGGTGGCCATACGATTTCAGGTATCGTAAAAACATTATCAGAAAAACCTGAGTAATTAAAAAAAGTAATTAAATTATTGGTAAAACAATTAAAACTTAAATAAAATGGCAGATTTAAAGGCTTTTGCAGAACAATTAGTTAATTTAACCGTTAAAGAAGTTAACGAATTAGCAAAAATATTAAAAGATGAATACGGAATTGAACCCGCAGCGGCAGCAGCAGTTGTTGCAGCACCAGCAGCAGCTGAAGCAGGCGCTGAAGTAGAAGAAAAAACACGTTTCGACGTAGTTCTAAAATCAGCAGGCCAAGCTAAATTGGGTGTTGTAAAACTTGTGAAGGAATTAACCAGTCTTGGCTTAAAAGAAGCTAAAGAACTTGTTGATGCAGCTCCAAAAACAATAAAAGAAGGTGTTAGTAAAGATGAAGCTAATGCTTTAAAATCTCAATTAGAGGAGGCTGGAGCTGAGGTTGAAATTAAGTAAGGATATTACTAATTAACAATATGGTTTAAGCAGCCTTTTGGCTGTTTAAACCTTGTTTTGTTTATAATAATATTTAATAGTTTTCTTTTTACTTAACTTAAATCTTAAGACTTTGGCTTCAAATAAAATTGAAAAAATCAATTTCGCATCAACAATAGTCCAAGCAGAATATCCTGACTTTCTTGATATTCAAATAAAGTCTTTTCGCGATTTTTTCCAATTGGAAACTACTCCTGAGAATAGACAAAATGAGGGCTTATATCGAGTTTTCGCTGAAAACTTCCCCATTTCCGATGCACGCAATAATTTTGTTCTCGAATTTTTGGATTACTTTATTGATCCACCAAGATACGTTTTAGAAGAATGTCTTGATCGTGGATTGACTTATAGTGTTCCGCTCAAAGCAAAATTGAAACTTTATTGCACTGACCCGGAGCATGAAGATTTTGAAACAATTATACAGGATGTTTATCTAGGGCCAATTCCCTATATGACACCAAAAGGTACATTTGTAATTAATGGTGCTGAAAGAGTTGTTGTTTCCCAATTACACAGATCTCCAGGTGTTTTTTTCGGAAAAACAAGGCATGCAAATGGACAAACTTTATATTCTGCACGTATTATTCCGTTTAAAGGATCTTGGATAGAGTTTGCAACTGACATAAATAATGTCATGTATGCATATATTGACAGAAAGAAGAAATTGCCGGTAACAACATTATTGAGAGCTATTGGTTTCGAATCGGATAAAACTATTCTTGAAATTTTTAATTTAGCAGATGAAATTAAAGTTAACCGGAGTAGTTTGAAAAAACTCATCGGACGAAAACTTGCTGCTCGAGTCGTACGTTCTTGGATTGAAGACTTTGTTGATGAAGATACAGGTGAAGTTGTTTCTATTGAGAGAACTGAAGTCCTTATTGATCGAGAAACGATTATAGAAAATGAGCAAGTTGAGATTATTATAGATTCAGGAGTTAAAACAATTCTTATTCATAGTGAAGATACTGATAATAACGATTACTCAATTATTTTCAATACCCTCCAAAAAGACCCTGCAAATTCTGAAAAAGAAGCAGTTGAATTTATATACAGACTTTTACGAAATGCTGAGCCTCCTGACGAAGAAACTGCAAGAGGTATTATTGAAAAATTATTTTTCTCAGACAAACGTTATGACTTGGGTGATGTTGGAAGATATCGTATAAATAAGAAACTGAACTTTGATATGAGTATAAATACCAAGGTTCTGACGAAAGAAGATATTATATCAATTATAAGGTATTTGGTAGAACTTCAAAATCTCAAAACAGATGTAGATGATATCGACCACTTAAGTAACAGAAGGGTTCGTACTGTTGGCGAACAATTATACGGACAATTTGGTGTCGGTTTAGCTCGTATGGCTCGTACAATTAGAGAAAGGATGAATGTTCGTGACAATGAAGTATTTACTCCAGCTGATTTGATTAATGCTAAAACACTTTCTTCTGTTATAAACACATTTTTTGGGACAAATCAGCTTTCCCAGTTTATGGACCAAACCAATCCTTTGTCGGAACTAACTCATAAAAGAAGAATTTCAGCATTAGGACCTGGTGGTTTATCTAGAGACAGAGCAGGTTTTGAGGTGCGTGACGTTCATTACACTCATTATGGTCGTTTATGTACAATTGAAACACCAGAGGGTCCTAATATCGGTTTAATTTCATCGTTATGTGTATTTGCAAAAATTAATAAACTTGGTTTTATTGAAACACCATATAATAGTGTTACAAATGGATCTGTTAATATTGAAGATCAGCCAGTTTATCTTTCAGCTGAAGAAGAGGAAGAGAAAATAATTGCACAGGCTAGTACACCTTTTGATGAGAGAGGTAAAATTATTCAGCGACAGGTTAAGGCTCGCTATCAAGCAGATTATCCGATGATAGAACCAGAAAAGATCGACCTAATTGATGTGGCTCCAAACCAAATTGCATCTATCGCTGCATCTCTTATTCCTTTTTTGGAACATGATGATGCTAACCGTGCTTTGATGGGTTCGAATATGATGCGTCAGGCAGTTCCTTTGATGATTCCTGAAGCACCAATTGTTCAGACGGGTCTTGAAGGTAAGGTAGCAAAAGATTCACGCGTGTTAATAAATGCTGAGGGAAACGGTGTTGTTAAATATGTTGATGCAAAACTAATTATTATTGATTATGAACGTACTGAAAAAGAAAAGAAGGTAAGTTTTGAAGATGATACAAAGACTTATAACCTTCCTAAATTTGTTAAAACCAACCAAAGTACATGTGTTAATCTAAAACCAATTGTCCGAAAAGGTCAAAAAGTAAAAAAGGGGGATGTTTTATGCGAAGGATATGCTACACAAAACGGTGAACTTGCATTAGGCCGTAACCTAAAAGTTGCTTTTATGCCATGGAAAGGTTATAATTTTGAAGATGCTATTGTTATCTCGGAACGAATTGTTCGTGAGGATGTATTTACGTCACTGCATATTGAGGAGTTTATACTCGAGGTTCGCGAAACAAAGCGTGGAATGGAAGAATTAACGAATGATATTCCAAATGTTAGTGTTGAAGCTACGAAAGATTTAGACGAGAACGGAATTATTAGAATTGGTGCTGAAGTAAATGAAGGCGATATTCTTATTGGGAAGATAACACCAAAAGGTGAAACCGATCCTACACCTGAAGAAAAACTTCTTAGAGCCATCTTTGGTGATAAGGCTGGTGATGTTAAAGATGCTTCTCTAAAAGCACCTCCATCAATGAAAGGTGTAGTTATTGATAAAAAACTTTTTTCAAAAGTTCTCAGAGATAAAAAGAATAAATCTAAAGAAAAAGATAATCTTAAAGAGTTTGAAGATACATTCAATAATTCTATTAGTGACCTTAAAGTTAAACTTGTAGAGAAACTACTTGATCTTCTTGATAATAAAACCTCCCAAGGTGTATATAGTAATCTTAAAGAGGAAGTTGTTCCTAAAAAAGTTAAGTTTACTCAAAAAGGATTAATGGCGTTAGACTATACCTCAATTAATCCGACTAAATGGACTTCGGATAAGGAAACGAATGAGATGATTAAACTTCTCCTGCACAATTACACGATTAAGTTCCGTGAAATTTTGGGCGTTTTCAACCGCAATAAATTTATTGAAACAGTTGGTGATGATTTGCCTTCGGGAATTGTAAAATTAGCAAAAGTTTATATTGCAAAGAAACGCAAACTCAAAGTTGGTGATAAAATGGCCGGACGACATGGGAATAAAGGTATTGTTGCACGTATCGTACGTGATGAAGATATGCCGTTCCTGGAAGACGGAACCCCAGTGGATGTTGTTTTAAATCCGTTGGGTGTGCCATCTCGAATGAATTTGGGTCAAATCTATGAAACAGTTTTAGGGTGGGCTGGTCAAAAACTTGGTTTGTCTTTTGAAACTCCAATTTTCAATGGAGCTACACTAGAAGATATAAATGGTTATATGCGAAAAGCAGGTCTTCCTGATAATGGCAAAGTATATTTATATGACGGTGGAACCGGTGAAAGGTTTGATCAGCCAGCAACAGTTGGTATTATTTATATTTTGAAGCTTCATCACCTTGTTGATGATAAGATGCATGCTAGATCAATCGGTCCTTACTCTTTAATTACGCAGCAACCATTGGGCGGTAAAGCTCAATTCGGAGGTCAGCGTTTCGGAGAAATGGAAGTTTGGGCTCTGGAAGCCTTTGGTGCTGCGAATATCTTGCAGGAAATTCTTACTGTAAAATCTGATGATGTTACAGGACGGGCAAGAGCTTACGAAGCCATTGTAAAAGGCGACAATATGCCGATACCTGGTGTTCCTGAATCATTCAACGTGTTAGTTCACGAATTGAGAGGCTTAGGCCTGAATATTACTTTTGAAGAATAAATGATTTTATTTCCTATTTGGAATTAGAAATATTATATTATGGCTTTTAGAAAAGAATTAAACACCAAAGGCAATTTTTCTAAGATAACAATTAGTTTAGCATCGCCTGAACATATTTTAGAAAGATCAAGTGGTGAAGTATTAAAACCAGAAACGATTAATTATCGTACCTACAAACCTGAACGAGACGGTTTATTCTGTGAACGTATCTTTGGTCCTGTAAAGGATTGGGAATGTCATTGTGGTAAATACAAACGTATTAGATATAAAGGGATTGTTTGCGATCGTTGTGGTGTAGAAGTAACCGAAAAGAAAGTTAGAAGGGAGCGTGTAGGACATATTCAGCTTACCGTGCCTGTTGCACATATTTGGTTTTTCCGTTCATTACCTAACAAAATAGGTGCTTTGCTTGGATTGCCTTCAAAGAAACTCGAAACTATTATTTATTATGAACGCTATGTTGTAATAAATGCAGGGATTAAAGAAGGTCTTAATTATTTAGATTTTCTTACTGAAGAAGAATACTTTGAAATTTTAGAAGAATTACCAAAAGAAAATCAATATCTTGATGACAGCGATCCTAATAAGTTTATTGCAAAAATGGGTGCTGATGCTATTTATGATTTGTTATCCCGTCTTGATTTGGATGAATTATCCTATACATTAAGGGATAAGGCAAATAAAGAAACTTCACAACAACGTAAACAGGATGCATTAAAAAGACTACAAGTTGTTGAAGCATTTCGTGAAGCTAACACTCGCATGGAAAATAATCCCGGGTGGATGATTGTAAAAGTTGTTCCTGTTATTCCGCCTGAACTTCGTCCATTGGTTCCTCTTGATGGCGGTCGGTTTGCAACATCCGATTTGAATGATTTGTATCGACGAGTAATTATTCGTAACAATCGTTTAAAACGACTTATCGAAATCAAGGCTCCTGACGTAATTCTACGTAATGAAAAACGTATGCTTCAAGAAGCTGTCGATTCTTTATTCGACAATTCAAGAAAAGCTAATGCAGTAAAAACTGAATCAAATCGTGCTCTTAAATCATTAAGCGATAGCTTGAAAGGGAAACAAGGTCGTTTCCGTCAGAATTTGTTAGGTAAACGTGTCGATTATTCAGGTCGTTCGGTTATTGTAGTGGGCCCTGAACTTAAGCTTAATGAATGCGGTATTCCAAAAGAGATGGCTTCTGAATTGTTCAAACCTTTTATTATTCGCAAAATGCTCGAAAGAGGAATTGTGAAAACTGTAAAATCCGCAAAGAAAATTGTTGACAGAAAAGACCCTGTGGTTTGGGATATACTTGAAAATGTCTTGAAAGGACATCCTGTGATGTTAAATCGTGCTCCAACTCTGCACCGTTTAGGTATTCAGGCATTTCAACCCAAACTAATTGAAGGAAAAGCTATTCAGTTACACCCACTAGTTTGTACTGCTTTTAACGCCGACTTTGACGGTGACCAGATGGCTGTTCATGTTCCTTTAGGAAATGCCGCTGTTTTGGAAGCCCAGATATTAATGTTAGCTTCTCATAATATATTAAATCCTGCAAATGGTGCTCCTGTTGCCGTTCCTTCTCAGGATATGGTTTTAGGTTTGTACTATACAACCAAGGGTAGAAGAAGTATCCCTGAAAATACGCTTAAAGGAGAAGGTTATTCATTCTACGGTCCGGAAGAAGTTATTATTGCTTATAATGAAAAGAAAGTAGATCTTCATGCATATATAAATGTTAGAATTGACATGCTTGAAGATGGTAAAGCAGTTAATAAGATTATCGAAACCACTGTTGGACGCGTATTGTTTAATCAGGTAGTTCCTAAAGAATATGGTTATATAAATAAGCTCCTCACCAAAAAAGCTTTACGTGATATTATCGGTGATATTTTAAAAATTGTAGGCACAGCTCGTACTGCACAATTTTTAGATGATATCAAAGAATTAGGTTTCAGTATGGCTTTCAAAGGAGGTTTGTCATTTAACTTAGGTGATTTAGTGGTTCCAGAAGTGAAACCTGAATTGATAGGTAAAGCTGAAGAAGAAGTTCTTGAAATAAAGAACAACTATAACATGGGATTTATTACCAATAATGAACGGTATAATCAAATTATTGACGTTTGGACACATACAAACTCTCGTTTAACATTAACACTCATGGATCAATTGGCAAAACATATGCAGGGTTTTAATCCTGTTTATATGATGCTTGATTCTGGAGCTCGTGGTTCAAAAGAACAAATTCGTCAGTTGTGCGGTATGAGAGGTTTGATGGCAAAACCGCAAAAATCGGGTGCCACTGGCGGCGAAATTATTGAAAATCCAATTTTGTCCAATTTCCGCGAAGGCTTATCCGTTCTTGAATATTTTATTTCTACTCACGGTGCTCGTAAAGGGTTGGCTGATACGGCTCTTAAAACTGCAGATGCCGGTTATTTGACACGTCGTTTGGTTGATGTTACTCAAGATGTTATTATTTCTGAACCGGATTGCGGAACTCTTAGAGGTTTGACAATTACAGCACTCAAAAAGAATGAAAATGTTGTAGAAAAATTATTCGACCGAATTCTGGGTCGTGTTACATTGCATGATATTTATCATCCTCAAACAGGGGAATTGATAGTTGATGCTGGTGAAGAACTTGTTGAAGAAATTTGTGAAACAATAGAAGCATCTCCTATTGAATCTGTCGAAATTCGTTCCGTGTTAACCTGCGAATCTCGTCATGGTGTTTGTGCTAAATGCTACGGAAGAAACCTTTCTACCGGCATTATTGTTCAAAAAGGGGAGGCTGTTGGTGTAATAGCTGCCCAATCAATTGGCGAGCCTGGAACACAGTTAACTTTACGTACATTTCACGAAGGTGGGGTGGCCGGTGTAAATATTGCCTCTTCATCAAAGGTAGAATCAAAATACGAAGGTATAATTGAAATTGACGAACTTCGTTGTGTTGAATATACAAATTCTGAAGGCACTACTTTTGATGTGGTCATCGGTCGCTCGGCAGAAATGAAAATTGTAGATAAAAATACAAAAATTGTTTTATCCTCAAATAATATTCCATACAGTGCCAACCTTTATTTTAAAAATGGTGATTTTGTTAAAAAAGATTCTTTGATTTGCGATTGGGACCCATATAATGCACTTATTATTTCGGAAGTTTCAGGGAAAATACTTTTTGAAGATGTTATTGAAAATGTAACTTTCCGTGAAGAATCTGATGACCAAACAGGTTACCATGATAAAGTAATTATTGAAACACGTCATAAAGCAAAGAATCCTTCGATTAAGGTTATCAACGAAAAAACAAAAGAACTCATCAAGCAATATGACATGCCGGTGGGTGCTCATATAAAAGTTGTTGAAGGTGCTAAAATCATAGCCGGTGAAATTTTATGTAAAATTCCAAGAGCTGTTGGTAAAGCGGGCGATATTACAGGTGGTTTGCCACGTGTAACTGAATTGTTCGAAGCACGTAATCCTTCCGAACCGGCTGTGGTTTCTGAAATCGATGGTGTTGTTTCGTTTGGTAAAAAACTAAAACGCGGCAACAAAGAAGTAATTATTACTTCAAAAACCGGTGAAGAAAAACATTATTTGGTTCCGACAACTAAACAAATTTTGGCTCAGGAAAATGATTATGTGAAAGCAGGTACATCGCTGTCTGACGGAGCAACTACTCCTGCAGACATTTTAGCAATCAAAGGACCTACCAAAGTGCAAGAATATATTGTGAATGAAATCCAAGAAGTTTATCGTTTGCAAGGGGTAAAAATTAACGATAAACATTTTGAAGTTGTTGTTCGCCAAATGTTGCGCAAGGTTGAAGTAGAAGATCCGGGTGATACACGTTTCCTTGAAGGCGAAATGGTGAATAAACTCGATTTTCAGGAAGAAAACGACTGGATTTATGGTAAGAAAATTATTATTGAACCAGGCGATGCATCCAATCACAAACCGGGTCAAATAATTGCTGCACGCAAATTACGTGACGAAAATTCAGTCTTAAAACGTAAAGATAAAAAACTTATTGAAGCCCGCGATGCACATCCTGCTACCGGACGTCAGGTGTTGCAGGGTATCACACGCGCTTCGCTGCAAACAAAGAGTTGGATATCGGCCGCTTCATTCCAAGAAACCACTAAAGTACTGACCGATGCTGCTGTGTTTGCAAAATCTGATTATTTACTCGGATTAAAAGAAAACGTAATTGTTGGACATTTGATTCCGGCTGGTACTGGTTTGCGCGAATACGATAAAATAGTTGTAAGTACTCGTGAAGCATACGAAAAACTGCAAGCTTCGAAAGGTAAAGAAGAACTTGTAACCGAGTAAGTTTGAATTATTACTGTTGCGAAAAAAGGCGTTATTTTTTTTATAACGCCTTTTTTTAATAAAAGATGTAATGGAATTTTAAATTCAAATCAATTTTTGTTGTAAATATGATTAGCTTTGTATATTCAGAATTAAATTAAAAATTTATGGAAAACAATAATGAACATCAATTGAATATTGAACTTACCGACGAAATTGCTGAAGGTATTTACTCGAATTTGGCTATCATAACACATTCCCATTCCGAGTTTATTGTCGATTTTGTAAAGATAATGCCAGGGGTGCCTAAAGCGAAGGTAAAATCGCGTATTATTTTAACTCCACAACATGCGAAACGTTTGCTGAATGCATTAAAAGATAATATTACCAAGTATGAAGAAAACTTTGGTCTTATTGATGACATAAATCCGCTGGATATAACACCATTTAATTTTGGCGGGCCTACTGCTCAGGCATAACATCACGAAAAAAAACTCACTGCCCTATAAATTATTCATTTATTTTAGGGTAGTGAGCTTATATATTCTGCTATTCTAGCGAAGAAAATTCAAAATGTTTTTTTCAACACGTTCAAGCACGTTTTGATTGTCGGCTTTCATGAATTTTTCGCCCGAAATACTTTCGTAAAGTTCAATATAGCGTTCGGAAACACTGTTAACAATTTCGGGGGTCATTTCAGGAACTTTTTGCCCGTCTTTACCCTGAAATCCATTTGCCATTAGCCATTCGCGCACAAACTCTTTCGATAATTGTTTTTGGGCTTCACCTTTTTGCTGACGCTGTTCATAGCCCTCTTTATAAAAATAACGCGACGAGTCGGGGGTGTGAATTTCATCAATTAAATAAATTTTACCATCTTTTTTGCCGAATTCGTATTTGGTGTCAACCAAAATCAATCCCATTTTTGATGCGATTTCTGTTCCGCGTTCAAACAGTTGCAGTGTGTATTTTTCTAATTGTTCGTAATCATCTTTGCTAACCAAACCGTGTTGTATGATATCTTCTTTCGAAATGTCTTCGTCGTGGCCAATGGTTTCTTTGGTGGTTGGCGTGATGATGGGTTCGGGAAATTTGTCGTTTTCTATCATTCCGTGGGGCATGGGCATGCCGCACAAACTTCTTTTCAAGTCTTTGTATTCGCGCCAAGCATGGCCCGAAAGATAACCTCGAATCACCATTTCTACTTTAAAGGGTTCGCATTTAATACCTGCCGTGACCATAGGGTCGGGAACGGCGATTTTCCAATTGGGCACAATGTCGGCTGTTTCATCTAAAAACTTGGATGCAATTTGGTTCAAAACCTGTCCTTTGTAAGGTATGCCTTCGGGCAAAACCACATCGAAAGCCGAAATACGATCGGTAACAATCATTAGCAGCAGTTCATCGTTGATGTTATACACATCGCGTACTTTGCCTACATAAAGGTTTTTTTGACCCGGCAAGCTGAAATTTGTTTTTACAATGGCATTATTCATATCGTTTTGTATTGAAATTAATAAGTAGAATAATCGGAAATGAGTTTGAATTTTATTTCGAAATTATTGGTGTCAAAACGTGTTTTAATCCACAGTTCATCATTCTTCAATCGGGTAATTTGCCATTCGTTTTCGGCGCATAGGGGAGGAATGAATGAAAATAGTTGGGCGGCCACGGTTCTGTATGATTCTTGAGCCAACATACCAAATGTAAGCCGATCTTTATGTTTTGAGATATTGAGGTTTGATTTTGCTATCACATTTCCGTTGGTTTCGGCAATGCCTATAAAATATTGTTTATTCCAATCGCTGTAAATACTAAAAGGATATAAGTCGAAATGGTTAGCCAGAAAAGCTGCGCTTAGGTCGGTGGTGTTAAACAAAACTGTTGTTACTTGCCATTGGCCTGTAAGGCGCTTTTCGGCCGAACGAAAACTGATAGCCGGACCATCTTCGTATTTATTACAGGCATAAAAACTTGAAATCAGAAGCAGGGCGAGCAGGTATTTTTTCATTATTCGGCAGTGTATGCGTTTATAATTTTTGTGACCAGTTTGTGGCGAATGATGTCTTTGTTGGTTAAATAAATAAAATCGATGCCTTGGATGTTGTTCAGGATTTTTGTGGTGTGTATCAATCCCGAGGCTTGGTTTTTGGGCAAATCAATTTGTGTGATGTCGCCGGTGACAATGAATTTGGCCGATTTTCCCAAGCGTGTCAAAAACATTTTCATTTGACTGATGGTGGAGTTTTGGGCTTCGTCTAAAATTACTACGGCATTATCCAAAGTGCGGCCGCGCATAAAAGCCAAAGGGGCAATTTCAATAATGCGTTCTTCTATGTATTGCGTTAGTTTTTGAGCCGGCAGCATATCCCACAAAGCATCGTATAATGGCTGCATGTAGGGGTCGAGTTTGTTTTTTAAATCGCCGGGCAAAAAGCCGAGGTTCTCGCCTGCTTCAACAGCCGGACGGGTTAATATTATGCGTTTTACTTCTTTATTTTTTAGTGCTTTCACCGCCAGGGCCACTGCGGTGTAGGTTTTGCCGGTTCCGGCCGGACCTATGGCAAATATCAGGTCGTTGGCAGCATAGCTATCAACCATGCGTCGCTGATTGGGAGTGCGGGCTTTTACTATCATGCCATTGTGGCAATGCAAAATAAAATCGGCAGGGAGTTCGGGCTGGCTTTCCGCAAATTTCTGGTCCGAATCCATATACTCTTGTATGGCTTCAGGCGTAATAATGCCGGTGGTGCTGTGGTGTTTTATCAGCAAATTAATCAGGTTTTCAAAAGTTGCTATTTCGGGTTCATCGCCAATGAGCTTTAAAATATTGTCGCGGGCAACAATTTTTAGTTTTGGAAATGCGTTGCGCAAAAAATCAATGTTTTGATTGCTAACGCCAAAAAAGGCAACGGGATTGATAAAATCTAAAGTAATGTTTCTCTCGCTCATGCACGCAATGGGTGAAGTGCTATAATTTTCATCAAAATTATTAAAAAAATCGGTAGCTACGATTTAATTTGTAATTTTGATGATAATTAAGTTCGCAAGTCGAGATATATGTCTATAATTACACTTACAAGCGATTGGGGATTAACCGATCATTATGTGGCGGCGGTGAAGGGGGCTATTTTGAGCCGTATTCCTGATGCCACTATTGTGGATGTGAGCCACAGCATTACTAAATTCAGTATTTCGGAAACTGCTTTTGTGGTGAAATATGCC
Organism: Bacteroidota bacterium; assembly: GCA_037128515.1. GTDB lineage: Bacteria > Bacteroidota > Bacteroidia > Bacteroidales > CAIWKO01 > CAIWKO01. The sequence goes on from JBAXWF010000069.1 coordinate 17,830, forward strand.
TATAAAAACTTTCCCGAAAATAGTATTCATATTGTTGGTGTAAACTCCGAGTCGTCGGTTGATACGCCACATATTGTGGTATATTACGATCATCATTATTTTGTGGGTGCCGACAACGGCGTGTTTTCGCTTATTTGCGATTCGCAACCCGACGAAATATTTGAGGTGACGGTGGCGCAGGATACCGACTATTTTACATTTCCGTGTCGCGATGTGTTTGCCAAGGTGGCTTGCCACATTGCCGAAAACAAGAATTTGAACACCATTGGCATTAAGCGCCAAGCTATAAACCAACTGAAAAGCTATTTGCCCGTTTCCGACAAAAACTCCATAACTGGCATTGTGGTGTATTTTGATACTTACGACAACGCCATTACCAATATAAACGAAACCATTTTTAAGGACGTGGGCAGGGGGCGCAAGTTCACCGTGTATTTAAAAAACGAGGAAGAGAACCGTATCGAAAAATCCTATTCCGACGTGGCCAATGGCGAAATTGTGATGCTGTTTGGTGCTACCACACATCTGGAAATTGCTATAAACAAAGGTAGCGCGCGCAATTTGCTGGGCATAAATATTTACGATACGGTGCGCGTGGAGTTTGTTTAGGATGATAAGCAGTATTGAGCAAACTGTACGTTTGAAACCCCTGATGGCGCGCGTTGCACCCATCGTTTGCGCGCGTCTCCCGACGCGTGCAGTGGTTTCTCTTGCGCCACGATAATCGTTTCAATTATTTTTTCTTGCATCATTTTACGGTAATCACTTCGCTCGAAATTAATATAACATTCAGCAAACTAATTAACTCAGCATAATTTCTAGCCGAACTGAATTTATAAAGTTAACAAAATGTGCTGAATCGTGTTCACTAATTTTGTATTTATTTCTGACATGGGTTTAACTTAATATGATATTTTGCTGTGCAAACGTCTTGATAA
>JBAXWF010000007.1:0-89922 GCA_037128515.1 Bacteroidota bacterium
AGTAGCTCAGTTGGTAGAGCATCAGCTTCCCAAGCTGAGGGTCGTGGGTTCGAATCCCATTTACCGCTCAACATTACAAGGATATTTTTTGTTCGGGTTTTGGTTTGTGACACATATCATGCCTTACTTTGTCGAAGTTCTATAAAAATTAGGTATCTTTGTACCTGAATTGAAATAAAATGAACTTTCTTAAGAAATCGGTAGCCATAATCTGTTTGATAGCATTTGCTATCAGCACTACCGGTATTTCAATTCAGAAACATTCCTGCCGGATGGAAGGTACCACCAAACTGGCTTTGTTTCCTGAGATATTCGGGCAAACAACTTCCTGCTGCGAAATGCCGGGTACTACAGCTGCCAATAATACTAATTCAGTTAAAAATATTCCCTGCTGCAAGAATGAGTTTACATACGCAAAGATAGCTTCTCTATATAACAATACTTTTTTGGCAAACAGCATTACCAAACATTTGCTGAACATTCCTATAGTTCATTTGCTTCAGGTATCATTACAGGAAGTTCCTCAAAAGGTAATATTCACAGATTACCAACCCCCTCCCCTTTTACTTTACGGAACTTCGCTTCTTCATTTCATCCACAATATCAAGATCGCTTTGCCTTGTTAACTCCTAAGGTATTTCACCTTTAGGATTTCACTGTTATTTTTACTCAATCACTTTTCTATAGTTTCGCTTTGGATTTATAAACTATCAAATAACTTAATAAGGCAAGAAAAAATGAAAAACAAGATATTATTTACAGCAATCATAATACTTTTGAATGCTGCAGCCGCATTTTCGCAATCCATTTTAGGTGTGGTATACGATGACAAACAAAAAGAAAAAAATCCTGTTCCGGGAGTAACAGTTTATTGGCTGGGAACATCTGTAGCCACTTCAACCGATATTTCCGGGAAGTTTAAATTAACAAAGAATGGCATAACCGATTATCGTTTGATATTCAGTATGCTTGGATGCAAGACAGATACCGTGAATATTGCTTCTGATGAAACAAAGATCACCCACCAAATGATCAGCAGCAACCTGCAATTGTCGCAAGTGGAGATTAATGAAAAGCAAGATGGAAGCTTTATCTCGAAGATGGATTCTCGTAAAACACAAATCGTAACCACCACCGAATTATACAAGGCCGCTTGTTGCAATCTCTCGGAGAGTTTCGAGACCAATGCTTCTGTTGATGTTTCGTACAGCGATGCCATCACCGGTGCCAAACAAATTCAGTTACTTGGGTTGTCTGGAATATACAGTCAGATACAAACAGAGAATATTCCACTGATTCGCGGACTGGCTTCTTCTTACGGATTGAATTATATTCCAGGTTCGTGGATGCAGTCCATACAAATATCAAAAGGAACATCTTCTGTAATAAACGGTTATGAGTCGGTGACAGGTCAGATCAATATTGAATATAAAAAGCCTGCCAATTCCGAGAAACTATTTGTGAATATCTATGGCAACGACAAAACCCGTCTGGAAGCCAATGTAAATATTGCACACAATTTCACAGAGAAACTGAGTACCATGCTGATGATTCACGGAGATTGGTTCAACAAAGAGATCAATAAAATTGATTCAACTACTATCAATGCTGTGAATCCTGCTGATATGAGTCTGCTGAAAGACAGCGAAGGCAATCAGATACACTGGAAAAAACCAGACAATTTCCTTGACATTCCAAAACTGACTACCATCAATGTGTTCAACCGCTGGGATTATATCAACCCCAACCATTTTGTATCGCGTTTGGGTATCAAATATATGTATGAGGACCGCAGTGGAGGTACAACAGATTTTAATAAGAACAATTTTGCACTCGATACAGCAAAGATTAACAATGGTACACTGCCTTATGGTTTCGGAATGAAGACAAGCCGTGCCGAAGCTTTCTGGAAGAACGGTTTTATGTTCAAAGGGAAGCCATATAAAAGTCTTGGATTGATACTTTCGGGAATTTATCACGATCAGAAAGGATATTTTGGTGTGAACCATTACATGGGAATTGAAAAAAGTGTGTATGGAAATCTAATCTACCAATCGATATTTGGCAACACCAATCATAAGTTCTCTACCGGAGCCAGCTTTTTATATGATGATTATATTGAGAACTACAAGCAGATACAGTTCACTTATATTTACCAAACCCTACCTTCAGGAAGCCCTGTTACTATGCATGATGTGCTTACCTTATCACCTTCAACAGATTTAAATCCGGTAATCTATAATCTGAACCGTTCGGAAGCAGTGGCAGGTGCTTTTTTCGAATACACATACAGTCATGCCGAGAACTTTTCTTTGATTTTAGGACTTAGAGCAGACTATAGCAGCCGTTACGGTATGTTCTATACTCCACGAACCAATATCAAATGGCAGATAGTAAAGAATCTTACAATGCGTGCTTCGGCAGGATTGGGATACCGTTCCGCCAACATCATCTCCGAGAATATGTCAATACTGGCTTCACAGAAAATTATCAAAATTGAGGCTCCGTTAGCACAGGAAATGGCAGCAAATTACGGATTGAATCTGGTAAAAGAATTCCAGATAGGTAAACGTAAAGCAGAGATAGATGTGGATGTATACCGTACCGATTTTATCAATCAGGTAGTAATTGATCTAGATAAAAACCCCGCCATTGCCGATGTATATAACCTGAAAGACAGTGCCGGAAAATCTTTTTCCAATAGTTACCAGATTCAGTTCTCTTTCGAACCGATAAAGAGATTCAATATTTTGACGGCTTTCAGGATAAATGATGCCCGTCAGACCACTGACGGAAAATTACAAACCCGTGCCTTAACTTCCAAATATAAAGGTTTGCTTACAGTAAGCTATGCCACCCGTTTTGATAAATGGAAATTTGATTTCACCACACAGTTAAACGGTCCTGCACGAATAGGAGATCAGAGTAAAATGCCGGGCATAGTTCGAAGGAATTATAGTTACTCGCCGGTATATACTATACTAAATGCCCAGATCACCAGAAAATTCAAACACGATATTGATTGCTATCTGGGTGCAGAAAACCTTTTGAACTTTAAACAAAAAGATCCAATTACCGAAGCGTTTTTACCATACCATACGCACTTTGATACCTCAATGACTTGGGGACCGGTTGTAGGAAGATTAATTTACGCAGGTATGCGGTTTAAAATCAAATGAAATGCAAAAATATATTGTGTTTAAACACGGTTTTTTGTTTTGATAGCATTTATTTTGCAGATTAATATTAGTTTTGTACTCCGATTTTTTGGAGAGATGGCAGAGCGGTCGAATGCGGCGGTCTCGAAAACCGTTGTTCGCTTTACAGCGGACCGGGGGTTCGAATCCCCCTCTCTCCGCCAAGCAAAAAAGAGACTTTTCTTTGAGAAGAGCCTCTTTTTTTTATATAAAAGATTTCGGTTATTATCATTTTATTTGAATTAAAAATCACAGAATCGCCCGTCTTTATTGCTTGTAATATTTAAAATACCTGAACAACAGGAAATATTGCAAAATAAGTTTGTTCTGCAATTATAATTTTTCAAGACTTATTGCTATCATTAGCGTTTGTTTATCGAGACCATTGCAAAACTATAAATTCGCCAAATTAATTCCACTTTTCATTCGATTCAATTGAATTTAGGGTTTTTCTTGATAATTTTTTGAAAATCTTTTGAAAAATCATAATTTTTTGAAAATCTACTTCTTCGCGATATTTCGCGTGGTCATCGCGCTACTGTTAACGGTCTTCGCGACATAATTAATGCGTTGCGCTTTGATAGAACTTTGCATTCTGGTATGGTTAGTTTTACTTCGCAGTACGGTTAGTTTGTTTCGTGGGGCGGTTAATTTGCTTCGCAGTGGCGTCACTTTGCACTGCGGTGTGGTTAGTTTGCTTTGCAGCGCGGTTAGTTTGTTTTGCGGTGTGGTTAGTTTACTTCGCAGTAAGGTTAATTTGTTTCGCGGTGCAGTTAGTTTGTTTCGCGGTGCGGTTAGTTTGTTTCGCGGTGTGGTTAGTTTGCTATGCGGTGCAGTTAGTTTGTTTCGCAGTGGCGTTACTTTGCACTGCGGTGTGGTTAGTTTGCTATGCGGTGTGGTTAGTTTGTTTTGTTTTAATCGTTTTTCTATATCGTGAATGGCCAAATTTTGATTGCAATCTAAAATAACTAAATACTGCCTATTGCCTTTGTGATTTCGAAAGAAAAGATTTTTGCAGTGTTGAGCATCGAATTCATTCTATTATTGCCGGGCAATTTCTATCGTTGGTGTGGGTGGATGTTCAATATATTAAAACTGGATATGGAGTTACTTTAAGGTTTGATTTACGGTTGAGTGACCGTTCATAAGTTAAATTAAGAAACAAAAATATGAATGTTTTTGCAATTGAAGAGAGAGGTTTTGCACGTGGTATTTTAAAAATTAAACATTTATCTTATCGAATGGCATTTATTGACTATGAATTGCTATTAATACAATAAAAAATGTGTTATTTTGTTTCTAAAAAGTGTAATTTTATACAACAATTTAGAACCATGAAAAAAATACATTTCACTATTATTTGTTTGGTAATATTGAGCTCGGCAGCGAAAGCTCAAACATTTACGATTGACACCATAACCATTGCAAAAAAAATGCTTACTGCCGACATGGATTATAAAGGCAAACCTTTGACATTGGTAAAACTAGAAGATATTTGCAGGCCTTATGAGGATGCTAATGATGAAATATATATGGCAAAAAGGAATAGTAACCCTGCGCTATTATTAACTTTGGTTGGTGCTGCCTTAATAGGTTATACAGGCGTTAAATGGGCCATGGGATATACCCCGCAATGGTATTTTGCTGCTGGAGGAGCAGTTTTGATAGGTGCAACCATTCCATTGTACATTGGGTCAAGAAATCATTCAATAAATGCTGCGCGCATTTATAATTATGAAACAAAACATAAATCAATACCAAAACCGTAAGGTTAAATTACTTCTTTTATAGACTATTAATAGATGAACGCAAAATAAAATAAGCAGATTGATGTAAGTGCAGTAATTCCACTCTCCATTTTACATGACAATTTAAATTGAATTAAATCATTTTTTCTCAAAAAAATAATTACCTATGCCAAATTATAAGTTTAAAAATATGGAGGTATTTTCATCGGAAGAATGGATGATAAACGCATCAAAAAAATACACTACCGTATTTGACAAATCAGAAATAACCTACACTTGGACAGAATTTTCGTTTTATAACAAATTATTTGATGAAATAGAATGCACTGCAGAAATAAGTTTAAAATCCTTTGCTTGTAATGGCTCGAGAAAAGATGCATTGTGTAGCCTCGATTCGGACCAAGTAATGAAACCGAAGGATAATAATATTGTAATACACGATGGTTGGGGAAGCAAAAAACCGGGATCGTGGAAAGATGAAGTGTACTGGATTGATAATGTATTTATGGATACACTTATTACCAGCATCCCTTTTTTTATGGGCGATGAAGAATTGAAGGAGTTGCTAAATTAACTGAAACAAATCATACCAAAACAATTGAGAAACCGGCTAAAACAGCTGAATTGGATGAAACGCTTGAAGATTTAATGAAAAATATGGAAGATATGCGAGGTGAAATCGCCAGTATTGTAGCCGGATACCCAGATAACATGCATGAGTTTTTGGAATCGAATCCGTGTTTTAAATTTAGAATTAACGAAACATATTTTTTTAATGATTTCGCTGCTGAACAACTTAACGAAATTGCTTTAGGTTCACTTAATATAGAAAACCTAGTACCTGATGAACTAGCGAATATTCATATGAAGCAATATTTTACTTTTTTGTTCGAAACCAAGGACACGTTTTTTGGTAATGCTAGAACTGTTACAAATTTTGTTGAAGAAACAGAGAAAAACCAACAATTACGCATGGCCGAAATAAATGTTACAGACCATTCTAAACAAATGATGGAGGCATTGAATTTAAAAGATGTAGAGGAATTTAGGATTAAAAGCGGATTGCAACAGTGCAACTCGGAAATCGGATTCAAACTAACATCAAACGAACATCAAACTGACAATTAGCGTGACAGATTTCAAAAATATAAAAGATTTTTTTGCATTTACTAAAAGTGAACGAATAGGACTGATAACACTCAGTACACTTATTTTTCTTGTTATTTTGTTTGATATTTTTATGCCTTTTTTTATTTCGAAAAAAAAATACGATTACACGCAATTTGATAAAGAAGTAAAATCATTTTTAATGACTCAAAAAATCGTTTCGGAAAATACTTCGTACAATAGAAAAGAAGAATTCGACATTTACGATGCGAATAACACAAAAAATGATCAAAAACTAAATCCTTTTCCATTTGATCCAAACACAATTACCCTTGAAGAATTACAAGAATTAGGACTGACAACAAGGCAAATTACTACTTTAATGAATTATCGAAATAAAGGTGGTAAGTATTATAAAAAAAAAGACTTTAAAAAAATGTATTGTATCTCTGAAAAAGAATATTCGATACTTGAGCCATTCATTGAAATAAAATTAATTCCAAAAACTTTTGAATCGTATGATAAAAAAAAGGAGATTGATGTTCCTGTTGTGGTTGAATTAAATTCTGCATCTGAAGAAGAACTTCTTAAGATAAAAGGAATAGGTCCTTATTTTGCCGACAAAATTATTAAATACCGAATACTTTTAGGTGGGTATTATCAAATTAGTCAAATACTTGAAATACCGAAAATGGATAGTCTAAAATTTAAAGCTATAGAAGCCTTCATCAATGTTAACCCAATTGCAATTCGAAAAATCAATGTAAATTCTGCTAGTTTTGGCGATTTAAAAGAACATCCATATATTGGTTACAATATAGCACTATCATTAGTAAATTATAGGACCAAGCATGGAAAATATGATCAACTTATAGATATTAAATCATCTGCACTAGTCAGTGAAAAGGTTTTTAATAAAATATCACACTATTTAAGAGTAGATTAGCATTTACTAATTATAATCATGAAATAAAATTCTAAAATGAAAAAAATCATTATGAGTTCATTAGCAATTCTTATAACCATTTCATTTTCTATGGCTCAAAAGCAACAGAAAAAGCTGACAGAAATTCAATTTAAATGGTACACGATTGAAGAAGCAACAAATTTGTGTAAAACGCATCCAAAGAAGATATTTATTGATATCTACACCGATTGGTGCGGATGGTGCACAAAAATGACGACTACAACTTTTTCCGACAGTATTATAAAGAGGTATATGGCACTATATTATTATCCAGTAAAATTTAATGCCGAACAAAAAGATACGATTGCTTTTAACGGCAATACCTATGTTAATCCAAATCCAAATTCACCACGTTCTAGTCATCAATTGGCAATTTCGCTTCTAAAAGGTCAAATGTCGTATCCTTCCTTTATTATTCTAAATGAAAAGCTCGAAATCCTTAATATTATTAAAGGGTATCGGACTTCGAAGGAGTTGGAACCTATTTTACACTATTTTGCCGAAAACGCTCAAACGAAGATGGTTTTCGAAAAATACGTATTGAATTTTAAAGGGAGTTTCAATTAGTGTCTGCTTTTCATAAAAACATTTGAAATTTAAGAGCAAATGCAACGCACACGAATTAAAACCGATACAAGTAAGAAAGTGTTTGTTTTATCGATACAAATATCTTTATAAAATAAAAAAGCCTTGACCATAAAATCAAGGCAGAGGGGAGGAAGATGGGGCTCGAACCCACGACTTTCAGAACCACAATCTGACGCTCTAACCAGCTGAGCTACATCCTCCGTTTAAAGGAGTGCAAAATTAAATAATTTTTTATTGAATCGGCAAAAAATAAAAAATAATTTTCGCCTAAGAAATAAGCCGACAATAAAAACGTTTTTGTTTTACTTTTGCATAAAATGGCACAACAAAAATTGAACATTCTATTTCTCTCGTCATGGTATCCGACTAGGGTAAAACCCACGAATGGAAATTTTGTTGAGAAACATGCTGAAGCTGCCGCATTATACTCCAACGTAAATGTGCTTCATGTATGTTTCGACAGCAAGATGATTTCGAAGCAAGAATACGTTTTTGAAGAACATGGTAAACTAAAAACACATATTTTTTACCTAAGAAAAGCAAAAAATCAAATACCTTTTTTTTCATTTCTCAATAAATCATTACGTGTTCTAAAGGCATACAGAATAGGATTTACAAAAATTTATGCCGATAAACAACCTGATATCATTCATGCTAACATTCTTGTTCCATGTTCATTGATAGCATTCTATTTTAAATTATTTAAGCACATACCTTTCATCATTACCGAACATTGGACAGGATATCTGCCTCAAGACCCAAATAAACCCAACAAATTATTTTTTATTTTTCGCTGTTTTGCGAAAAAAGCATCGTGCATTGCTCCTGTTACACAAAATTTAGCTACTGCAATGCGAAACTATAGGATTAAAGGGCACTATAAAATAGTGCCCAATGTAGTTGATACTGATATTTTCAAAGAAAAAGTGAATAGAAGAGATTCGGACTTCCATATTTTGCACGTTTCTTCCCTACTTGATGTCCAGAAAAATTTTAGTGGTATATTGGTATCATTGCAAAGTATAAAAAACAAACGGGATGATTTTGTTTTAGAAATTATTAGTGATGGTAATTTTGAACAGTATCAACAAAAAATTGAACGACTTGGTCTTGCTGAACATATTATCTTTCATGGAAAGAAATCGACTTCAGAAGTTGCTGCTATCATGAAATATTGCGACTTTTTATTACTATTCAGCAACTATGAAAATTTTCCGTGTGTTATTCCAGAAGCGTGGTCTTGCGGTTTACCCGTATTGTCAACTAATGTTGGTGGCATTTCTGAATATTTGAATAAAAAAAACGGGGTACTAGTAAATCCTCACGATATTGAAGAATTATCCAATGCAATTGAAAAAGTGTTCGATTCAATTCAAGATTATAACAGCAATACTATAAGAACTTATGCATTAAACAATTTCAGCTATAATGTGATCGGTTCAGAATTCACATCGATTTATAACCACGTCTTAAAATGATAAAATTTGTTTAAAAAAATATTCAAAACATTCGGTGTTAAATTTTTATCAGCATTATTAAATCTTATGATTGCCGTTATTGTTTCGCAATTTCTGGGTTCAGAGGGAAAAGGCGAACAAGGACTTATAATAACAACTATCGCTTTTATCTTAATCTTTTCGAACATCGTGGGTGGGGCATCATTGGTTTATCTCACTCCAAGACTTCCTATAAAAAAACTAGTAATCCTTTCTTATTTATGGACTTTGCTTGTAAGTGGAATTTTTGCTATCAGCCTAATAATAATTCCTTTTAATAACATCGACCATGAATATGTGTTGCACATAGCCATTTTGGCAGCAATAAATTCATTCACTTCAGTAAATTGTTCAATTTTACTTGGGAAAGAAAATATTAAAGCAAATAATATTATCAGCTTTTTTCAGGTACTCATCACCGTTGCTAGTCTTTTGGTTTTATTTCTTTCTGATTATCTTGTAAATATCTATGGGTATATTTATTCACTCTATATGGCATACCTTTGTTCTTTTATATTAAGTATTGTCTATATACTTCCTTATAAAACTGAGAAAGGAAATAATGAGATGCCTTATTCGAAGGCAATTTCGATGTTGTTTCACTTTGGGTTTTTAAATCAACTTTCGCATATTGCCCAATTGGTAAGCTTTAGAGTAAGTTATTATTATTTAGACTCATATATTGGTATTAAATCTGTCGGAATTTATTCTAATGCCGTTTCAATAATCGAATCTGTCTGGATGATTAGCGGTAGTGTTGCTATTGTTCAATATTCAAAAATTTCAAATTCGGAAAATAAAAAAGAAAATCAGAATCTTACTATAGATTTGCTTCGATTAAGTTTATTAATAACATTCTTCGTACTAATTCCTGTGGTTTTATTGCCTTCTTCTTTTTATTCATTCGTTTTCGGAAAAGACTTTTTCGATATTAATCGCATTATGTGGTGCATGGCTCCTGGTATCTTTGTTTTTGTAAATGCACTTATCATCGGTCACTACTTTTCAGGAATTGGAAAATACCATATAAACACACTTGGATCAACTATTGGATTAATAATTACGGTGGCTTTATCATTCATTATGATTCCTCGCTTTGGTTATCTGGGAGCAGCAATCACCGCAAGCATTTCATATTTGGCAACTTCTATCTTCGTTACATGGTATTTTTGCAATGATTCAAAAATTAAGTTTTCAGAATTGTTACCACAACCCAAATATATTTCGGGATATTATGCTCTTCTGAAACAATATCTTAAACTCAAAAAAGATGAATAAACTTTCAAAGGTAATTATAGCATTTGGGCTGATATTAAGGAAACCTTATTTACTGAATCTTATAAACGATAATGAGGAAGTGATGAAGGCGTATGTTGTGAAGAAATATCAGTTAGCCGACGGCCTAAATACAGTTAGCATCGACCATTTTATAGATAAAGAAGAAGATATTTTCCCCTATAGTTTTTTGGAAGGTTCATCGCTGCCAACAGATTTTACTTTATTAAAGAGTATTTGCAAAAAAAACTTAGTGGAAGATTATCTCGAAATCGGAACATGGCGAGGCGAAAGTGTAGCAAATGTAGCACCTTATGTTAAAAACTGTTATAGCATTAATTTACCCGACAACGATATGCGAAAACTTGGATTCGGTGAGGATTATGTTGGTATGCATCGCTATTTTTCGAAAGATATGCTCAATATAACGCATATACAAGCGAATTCGCAGACATTTGACTTCAGTTTACTAAATAAAAAATTTGATTTAATATTCCTTGACGGCGATCACCACACTGAATCAATAACAAATGATACACGAAATGCTTTCCAGCTTTTAAAAGACGATAATTCAATGATTGTTTGGCACGATTACGGAATGGGAACTGAAACCACTCGTTTTAGTGTACTGGCAGGTATTTTGGATGGATGTACACCTGAAAATATAAAATATTTATACAAAGTGTCACATTCGCTTTGTGCAATATATACACGAAATGAAATGATTTCACAAATCATAAAACCTAATTCTAAACCTGAATTTTCATTCAAAGTAAAAATCTCAATTTCTAAGTAATTTAAAGTATTATAGGAACAAGGATGGTCAAAACAGAAATGAAATACAGCTAAGTATGGCCGTTGGAATCGTTAATAAAGAGGACCAGAAGTCTTGAAGAATTAGCTAAGGTATTTGTTCAAAATATTTTAACTAACACACTGTTTCATCCACACGGTACTAAAGTCCGATTGATTTCAGGAGAAGTTGGTCGTGTACAAATTATTCTCTAATACAAATCTCGACTCATGAAAGCCGCAACACTCAATGAACTACTAGCTGAACTTGAAATACTTTAGTATACTCAAGTTTTGAATCTATGCATGCAATTGGGAAAGGGTATGTTTGACTTCCGAAAGCTCATGTTTACAAAAAAGGTATATATGTTTGTGTCGAAGGGGCTCATGCACGAGCAGGGAAAGGGCATGTTTGAGTCGGGAAAGCATAAGTTTGAACTTCCGAGGTATGTTTGGCCGGGGAAACCGTATGTTTGGGAAAGGAAACGGTATGTTTGAGTTGGGAAACCTAATGCATGGCGTGGGAAACCTCATGCACGGCCTGGGAAACCTCATTCACGGCCGGGATTCCTTATGTTTGGCTTGGGATTCCTTATGTTTACGGGAAGATAGGGTGCTGAAGCCTGAGGAAAAGTTCATTTAATTGATTGAATATTAATGCGCAAACAAATTTTATTAAGAGTCTAAAAGCAATATTTTACGCAAGAAAGCTAAAAGGTAACGAATCGGGAAGATTATTAATTTGGATTAAGACAGGAATATGAAAGTTATTTGTTTTATTACAAGCAAATAGCAAATTGTGAAAAACAGATTAACAGCTTTGTAAAATCTCAAATAAATATAAATCCAGAAAAGAAGAAATTAAAAAAACAGATAACGAAACGCCTAAGAGAATTAATAAGAACACGGTAAAGAATTTGGATTAAAATCAAGCCTCATATCAATAGTTTGGAGGAATTGATTTCATGAGAATAGAAGCTCTGAGTTAATCAACTGTTTTGACATTATTGAGTGAAATAGGCCCAAATGGTTTTGCAAAATTTGCTACAGCAAAACAGTTTACATCCTGGCCAAGATTGGCTACAAACAATAAAATATCAGAAGGCAAAGTCCTAAGCCAAAGCATACCCAGCGGTGATTTTCGTTTAAAAAATTCTCAGTAACGGGTTTTCCCCGATTTATTATTCTTTTTTATACGTTTCCCGTTCTTTGTAAATTTAGGGTTACGTTTATACGCACTTCCGAGATTTATTTTTTTGTTTTTCGCTATTTTTTCATGAAAAGCTCCTTGCGAGTCTTTCAAATCAGGTGGTTTCAAATAGGTTTTATCAAATAAATTCGTAGGTTTTTCTTCTTCTGTGTAAACTTTCGAAATAATAAGGTTTTCAGGTAAAGCTTCTTGAGGTATTTCTTTCAGCATCATTTTTTCTATTGCAAGCTGATATTCCAGCTCCCAAGGAGAAATAAACGAAATAGCCCCTCCCACCTTATCGGCTCTTCCTGTCCGGCCTATTCGGTGAATATAATCACCAGATGATTCAGGCATGTCAAAATTAATAACGTGCATAACATCGCTAATATCCATGCCACGAGCTATAACATCGGTAGCAATTAATATCGTAGTTACACCTTCTTCAAATTGTTTTAATGCTGTAAATCTAACATTGTGCGACCTGTTCGAATGAATCACACCCACCTGTCCCGGGAATATTTTATCAAAATGGTTATACAATTGATCGGCAATTTTTTTATGACCAACAAAAACCAGAACCTTACTAAATTCTATATGCTCATTCATCAACAATTCCAGCAAATTCAACTTGGTGTTGTAATTCGGAACATGATATGCTTTTTGAAGTATTTTATCTATTGGTGTGCCATGCGGAGCAATTTCTATATAAAAAGGAAGTAGAATGTTTTCTGCAATAAAAGCATGTACATCTTTTGTTAAAGTTGCTGAAAACATAAGAGTTTGCCGTTTTGCAGGAACCAAATTCAGCAGCTGCGTTAATTCAAACCGAAAACCAAGACCAAACATCTTATCTACTTCATCAATCACCAGTTTTTGAATGCTCTTTAAGCGCAAAACTCCTGTTAAGGTCAAATCTGTCAATCTACCGGGTGTCGACACCAAAATATCCACGCCATCAAAAACCATTTGTTTTTGCGTATTTATATTGGTGCCACCATAAATTCCTTCTGAACGCAACTGCGTATATTTGGTAAGTTTTCTCACTTCATTCAACAGCTGAACCACCAATTCACGTGTTGGTGCTATAATTAAAACACGAGGATCTTTTTGTTTCGAAGAAACCAATTGTCGAATAATCGGTAAAAGATATGCAAAAGTTTTTCCGGTACCGGTTTGTGCAATACCAACCACATTTCTGCCTGACATAATTACAGGAAATGCCTGTTTTTGAATAGGTGTTGGATAAATATAATCCAATTCGGCCAAAGCCTTTAGTAAAGGAGGGTTTAAATTTAATTCGTCGAAAGTCAAAATAATGATTTTAAATTCATTGCAAAAGTAGTTATAATCTCAATAAGTCAGTATACTATTTACAGTTCAGATAAACTTAAAATTTGCAAGCTCGAATCCGCAATTAAACTATTATTTATCGATTTTGAATAATATTCACAAAATAACTCATATATCTCAATAGTTTGGCGTATCTTTGCATTCATCAAACTATCCCTTGGGCATAAAGACAAACACATGCACTTTTGCTACGATAAACTTAACTAAATATACACAAAAAAACCCACAATGCTTGACGACGGACGATTTATGGTACTTTGGCAGAAATACGCTGCTGTAATTCATGTACTTTTAAAAAATACAGACACTGACATTCAAAAACTTCAACTTTATAAGCACGAATTTGAAGTTAGCGGCCAAAAACAAAAAGCAAATATGACTTTTAGTTTTAATTTGCTAAACGGTAGAGCAGTCAACATAGTTAGCACTACAGGTATTGCACGCGATTTGTGGCAAGTATTGGATAGCAAAGTAGCTACCCGTAACTTACTAAAGGAACGTAAAATTAAAGTAAGCGTAAGCAAAACATTCGAATTACAGCTCGAAAAAATTCAGGAAGAAACCATTTCTGAAGTGGTTTAAATACGCAATATCTCAACTCCAGTACTAGGAGGACATTCCTTTTCATCAAAAACTATTAATATTTTTTCTTTTTAGAAATATTACTATTCCCAATTCTGCTATTGTATCAGGTTTTACTGTGGGTATAACCTTCCTTTTTATTCATAAACAAAATAATTTCCGGTAAATCAGAAAAAATATTTTAAAGTATTTGTTTATTAGAGAAATGTTTCATAATTTCGTCAATTATTCCCTAGAAACAACCTAGATGAAAAAACATTTATTCTTACTTTTTGTATTTATTCTGTTAATGAATTGGGGAGGCAATGCCCAAATAGTTATCAATGAATATTCTTGTTCCAATGTAAGTTCTTACACTGATAATTTTGGTAATTACGAAGATTGGATTGAGCTTTATAACACCAGTGCTGTTGCAGTAACCATGAATGGTTGGTATTTGAGCGACAAAATAACCACTCCTTTGAAATGGCGTATTACAACAGCCACCATTGCAGCCCACGGCTATTTGCGTATTTGGGCATCGGGAAGAGACATTGGCACCGGAACACTTCATGCTAACTTTAAACTCACCCAATGCAAACCCGAAGATATTATTCTATCAAATGCTTCTGGAACTGCAGCCGATGTACTCACACTTAAACCTACTTTAGAGGGACATTCGCGCGGGCGAACTACCGATGGTGCCGGTACATGGAGCGTGTTTCTAAATCCTACGCCCGCTGCGGCAAATACGAACCCATATTCCGATTATGCCGGACGACCTGTGATGAGTGTGGGGCATGGATTTTACACAACAGCGCAAACGGTTTCAATGTCATCTATCACACCGGGTGTGGCCATTCGTTACACCCTCGATGGAACAACGCCAACCGCCGCATCCACATTGTATACTGCACCAATCAACATTGCAACAACAAAGGTATTACGTGCCATTGCAATTAGTTCTGTTGGCACTACCCCTAATAGTTTTGTAGAGAGTAACACCTATTTTATTAACGAACCACACAGCGTTGCTGTAGTTTCAATTTATGGTGACGGTGTAATGGATTTAATGACTGGTACGCAGTCGGAGCCTTACACAGGAATTGAATATTTTGATGAAAATGGCGTTTTCAAAACCGAAAGTTATGGCAATACCAACAAACATGGTAATGACTCTTGGTCGTATCCGCAGCGTGGTATTGACTTTATCAGCCACGACCAATATGGATACAATTATGCTTTACTCGATACCATTTTCAATTCAAAGACTCGGGCAGAGTTTCAACACATCATTTTTAAGGCCGCTGCTAACGATAATTATCCATTCGAAACTCCCGGCAGTGGCTATGCCTGGGGACCGAGCGACCAATTGGGTGCCGTGCATATTCGAGATTCTTATGTACATACGCTTTCACAAAAAGCAAAACTCCACCTCGACGAACGTACTTGGGCTCCGAGCGTTTTGTATGTAAACGGACTTTATTGGGGCGTTTATGATACACGCGAAAAAGTGGACGATGCTGATTTTATCGATTATTATCATCACACACCCGAAGACTCTTTGCAAATGCTAAAAACTTGGGGAGGAACATGGAGCGAATATGGCGGGGCTCAAGCTCAAACAGACTGGAATAATTTGTCGAATTTTATTACTACAAACAATATGACTATTCCGGCCAACTACGCTTATGTTGACACCATGCTTAGTTTAAAAAGTTTGGCCGATTATGTTATTATAAATTCTTTTTGTGTTACATCGGATTGGCTTAATTGGAATACACAGTGGTGGAGAGGAATTAATGTGGGTGCCGACAAACGAAAATGGCGTTATACTTTGTGGGACGAAGATGCAACTTTTCATCATTATGTAAACTATACTGGTATTCCGAATACAAATGTGGATGCGGATCCTTGCGATCCAAATTCTCTGGGTGATCCGGGAGGTCAAGGGCAAGTTCCGGTACTAAATGCTTTGATGCAAAATCAAACGTTTTATCAATACTACATCATGCGCTATTTCGATTTATTGAATGGTCCGCTCAGTTGCAACCGCATGACTACAATTTTAGATAGTATGGTGAATGTGATTCAACCTGAAATGCAGCAACAAATCACCAGATGGGGAGCAGGCGGAACGTATGCAGCTTGGTGGGCAAATTATCAAACGCTTCGCACATTTATTCAAGACAGGTGCCAAACAGTTACTCAGAATTTTGTAGATTGCTGGCCTGTCACAGGTCCATTTCCAATAAAAGTGAATGTTGTGCCTGCCGGTGCAGGAAATATTGATATCAATTCTCTAAACCTCACTAATTTTGTTTGGTCGGGGCAGTATCCCGGCAACATGAATATATTGATGACAGCGCATCCCAACGGAAATTATTGTTTCGATCATTGGGAGTTTCAGCATCACACGCCTTCGCCAAGTATTAACGACTCTTCTATTTCGTTTTTATTTACTATGCACGATAGCATTGTGGCCCATTTCACCAATGGCACAAACCCAACAGCCACTGCTTCTCCATCCACAATTTGTTCAGGTGATTCGAGCAATCTGCTTGTGAGTGCAGGAACTACAATTTTGTGGAGCCCTGCCACAGGTTTAAGTTGCACCAATTGTGCTAATCCCACAGCAAATCCTACGGCTACTACCACCTACACGGTAACCGTATCAGGAGGTTGCGGCACGGGAACAGCCACAGTAACGGTTACGGTATCACCTCCGGGAGTTACCACACCTACCCTCTCTGCGACCTATCCTGTGTTGTGTATTGGCGATTCGACCGCGATACAGGTTAGCCCCACTGCAACCACCTATGCATGGAGTCCGGCAGCCACGTTAAGCTGTAATAATTGTGCAAATCCAATAGCTACACCCACCGCCACAACAACCTACACTGTGTCGGTGACGGGAAACTGTAGTTCAGGAACTGCAAGCATTACCATAACCATTGCGCCCCCACCCACAGTTACCACAGGTGAAAACCCGACCATTTGCCCCAATAGCAGTATTCAGCTTACGGCATCGGGAGCCACATCGTATGCCTGGTCGCCTGCAAGCGGTTTGAGTTGCAGCAATTGCTCGAACCCCATTGCATCGCCTGACGCTACGACCATCTACACCATTATTGGTTCGAATGGAACTGGCGATGGATGCAAAGACACCACTTCCATGATAGTGTATGTTACCGATGTTTGTCCTGATTTGTATATCCCCACAGGTTTCTCGCCCAATGGCGACTATAACAATGATGTTTATTACATTTATGGGCAAACCACTGCGCTGGATTTGGTTATTTATGACCGATGGGGCCATGTTGTTTTTAAAACGACCGACCAAACTAAAGGTTGGGATGGTACATTAAATGGTAAGGATTTGCCCTCGGATGTTTATGGTTATAAAATAAGCGTGACCGACTATAAAGGAAATGTAATCTCGCAAGTGGGCAACATCACGCTGGTGCGATGAATTTGATTACTAATTTTGTGAAATCATTAAGTTAATACCAAAATGAGGTTTGTGAGAAAAATTTACATCATAATTTTCCTAGTGTTATTTGCTGCCACATCCGAAGCGCAAGACATCCATTTTTCACAACTCAGTCAAACGCCATTGCTTATTAACCCGGCTGCGGCTGGTGCTTTTGATGGATACTACCGTGGCATACTTAACTACAAAAGCCAATGGGCATCTATGGGAAAACCCTACAGCACGTTTATGGGTTCGTTTGATATGCCTTTCGAAAAAAGAGGTATGACTCAACGCGCTTATTTCGGCTTGGGCGCTCATGTTTATTCCGACAAGGCTGGCGATGCTAAGTTATCAACTACGAGTGCTAATGTGGCCACTTCGTGTATTGTTTCGTTGGGTGCATTTCATAAACTCTCGGCTGGTTTGGCTGTTGGGTTCACGTTGCGCCATGTGGATATTGCTGCTATTAAATGGCCAAGTCAGTATGATGGTTCGGCTTACGACCCCTCGCTCCCATCGAATGAACCCAATCGGCTGGGCTCGTTTTATTATTTCGATATGTCGACAGGCATTTACTATCAGTTTCTGAAACCGCTAAACCGCTTTCATGGTCGCGAAATTATTCACTTGACAGTGGGGGCAGCTATGTTTCATGCAGCTACTTTGTTTCAAAACCATAGCGGTGGGAATCCCGGCAAGGTTTCTCCACGATTTGTGGTGAACACTTCGTTGCGCTACGATATTCAAGATACTCGCATTGGGTTGGTGCCTTCTGTTCTGTATATGTGGCAGGGACCGGCTTATGAACTGGATTTGGGTTTTTTGATACGACTAAAAACTAGCCGACAAACCAACATCACGGGGTTTTTAACCGAATCGGCATTTTCGGCGGGTTTGCATTATCGGTATAAAGATGCTATTATTCCACAGGTGTTTTTCGAGATTGCCAATTTTGGTATCGGGATTTCATACGATATAAATATTTCGTCGTTTGCGGGCTCGTTGCGTAACAAAGGCGGATTGGAATTTTCGGTTCGTTACTCGCGCATGAAAGGGCCTTTGTATAAAAATAGAAATTAATAATTTTAAGGTACATTTATTTAAATGAACACGGTTATGGAAAAACGTCATTCGCATCATGCATCGTCGGGGGCTGTTTATGGCTTGGGATTTTTGGGCGCTGCTATATATTATGTTTCGATGGCCTCGGGTTTTTGGATGGGTGCTTTGGGTTTGGTGAAAGCTTTGGTTTGGCCCGTGTTTTTGGTTTATGAGGCTTTGAAGCATTTTGCAGGATAAGATTGGATTGCACGAGATTGTGGAACGTGGCAAAAGAGCTACTGTGACAGTGGGCTGTTATTTGTTGACTTTGTAGCCCAAGGCTTGGAGCTTGGACTCTAAGGAGGCTTTGGTTTTTAATGTGGTGTCGTAAACAATTGTTACTACTTTTTTTCGTAGGTGTGCTTTTACAAAACTAACTCCGTTTTCGGTCATCAGATTTTTCTCGATGGTGGCTTTGCCCTGTTCGCTTAAGGTATCTATTTTAATTTCTATTTGTGTGTTGGTGGTGCTTTTTTTGGCACAGCCGCTGTTGACAATGGACAGCATGGCGAATAGGCATAGTGTTGTAATGACTACTTTTTTCATTGTTTTTTCTATTTTTTTGAATAACGCGGTGGTAAAATTACACTAAATAGTTTAATGCGGAATTGTGAAAAAGGGTTGGCAGGTGAATCAGTGGGAAGGGGGTGGGAAATACTAAACGTAATGAGATGGGATAGATATGAGCAAAGGGCTGTAAACAGGGGGTTGTGTAACTATGACGGAGCAACATCAAGGAATGACGGAGTGACATCAAGGAATGACGACGCCACATCAAGGAATGACGACGCAAGAACAAGGAATGACGGGGCAACATCAAGGAATGACGGGGCAACATCAAGGAATGACGGGGCAACATCAGGGAATGACGACGCGATAACAAGAAATAACGGTGCAAGAACATGGAATGACGGTGCAACATCAAGGAATGACGGTGAGAGAACAAGGAATGACGGTGGATGTATAGGAAATGACGGATGGGATGCATGGAATGGCGATGGGTGTATGCGAAAAGACGGAGGGTTTTTAGAAAATGACGAAGGATTTTCAAGTGATTTTGTTGGGGTAAATTGTTTCTGAATTGGAAAAGTGCGATTATGCACCGAGAGAATTGGAAATGTTGGGGCGTTTTTTGGAAATGTAGGTGCGATTATTAGAAATGAAGATTGGATTATTGAAATAAATGTAGCGACTATTGAAAATGGTGCAGGGATTTTTTGAAAAGTTGAACTAAAAAAATGAAAGGGAGGGGGGGGAAATAGGTAAGAGGTAAGAGGTAATTTTTTTTAATGAAGAATGAAGAGTGAAGAGTGAAGAATGAATGTCGATTGTCGATCTATAAAAAAGGTTGACCGTTTTAACTGGTTTAGTAATGCTATTTATTTTATATTTTTTTTGTTTTAATTTTTTTGTTGGAAACCGTTGAAACTGTTTTGGGAAGGGAAATTGTTTTGGTGACCCACGAATGAATTCGTGGGCTATTGTTTTTGGATGATAGGTTGAGGGTGTTTTTTGTTGGTTTTGTTGTTTTATTTTTTTAATTTAATAAGGTTATAAGGTTGATTTTTTGTGTTGCTTTTTTCTCTACTATGGTTGGCGGAAGGGAAATAAAGTTTTTTTTTTGTTTGAGTTGTTTTTTAAACCGTTGTGGGAAGGGATGGTGATTTATTATAGTCTCAGGATTGAAATAGGTAAGAGGTAATAGGCTATAGGCTATAGGCTATAGGTAATATGTTTTTTTAGTAGGAGGTAATTTGATTTAATGGCGGGGTGAAAGGGTTGTGGATGGTGGAAGGATGGCAGGGCACAGCGCCGGGAATGAAACAGGCTGGGGATGGCTCGCCCGCGCAAGGGACAGCAGCGAAAAGCCCGCAGCGCAGCGAGGACTTGTAGCGAATGGCCCGACCCGCAGGGTTGCGCCCAAAAGATGTTGAAGATGGGAGGTTGAAAGTTAAAAAATCGTATTTCGGCAATTAAATACCGAATTGTGTTGCTTTTTGTTTTTTTTATTTAAAATTGTAGTATTTTTGTAAATGTTTTAGAGAAAAGGTTACGCAAACCACTAACGGAAGGTGATTATGAAAGATGATTTTTTAGCTTGTTCGACGGAGATTTATAACTACTACGGTGCGAAGCCGGAAGGCGACATTGAATTGCGCGAGCAAAAGCCGCAAGCGACGGCGCGTGTGGAAAAACAACGCGAAATGTATTTTGAAGCCAAGTCGTCGGCTTCGGTTGAGTTTCCGTATTGGTACACGCGTAGGTGGGAGGAATTGGATGGGGAGGTGGCGATTGTGCGCCGCGCGGAAGCGTTGAAAACGGGTTTTGAACATTTGACTCCGGCTGTTTTTCCGGGGGAACTGTTGGCGATGCGTAAGGCGATTTATTTGCGGGGCTCCTACCCTATGCCGTGGTTGTCGGAGGGGTTTTTTCTGGCTAAGGAAGATGAGTTGTTTGTGCAAGCGCAAAACGCGGGAAAAAATAGTGCCGACGAGGTTACTACTATGGGACAAGGCGGCGGGAATGTGACCCAAAGCGTTGGCAAGGTGATATCGATAGCAGGGAAATTTGGGTTGCGCAGCGAGGAAATGCCTATTTTGTTGAAAACGGCCAAAAAATGGTTTAACAAATCGGTGGATGATGTGGGGCACAAATATGAGCAGTTGGTTCCGGATTATCAGACCAAAGAGGAAATTATGCGTGCGGTGATTTGCATGTTTGATTCGGGTTACACGCTGCCTCAAGGCCGGGAGGTGATGAACTATTACTATGGGCTGCAATATGGCATTGGGGGTATTAAAGGGATTTGCAACGAAAAGATTGGCGCAGCAGCGGGTAAACCGGGCATGGATAGGATTTATTTTTATAGGGCGGTGCACACGGTGCTGGAGGGTTTGCAAACCTGGATACTGAACTATGCTAAAGAGGCGCAACTGATGGCTTCGCTGGAAACAGACGCTGCGCAGAAACAGGAGTTTTTGGAAATGGAAGAGCGGCTGGTGTGGCTTTCGGAAAATCGTCCGCGTTCGTTTCATGATGCGTTGCAATTGATTTGGATTTTGCATGTGGCGGTGCTGAACGAGGATGCTATTTCGGGTTTGTCGCCCGGTCGCTTGGGTCAGGTGTTGTTTCCCTACTGGAAACGGGATATGGAAAAAGGTGTGCTGGACCGAGCTCGTTCGATTGAGTTGCTGGAGTGTATGCGTATGAAATTTACGGAATTGGATTGTTTTGCATCGATGGGTGTTGTGGGGGGTGTGTTGAGTGGAAACACGTTTAACAACCTTTGTGTTGGGGGCTTGGATAAAGATGGCAATAGTGCTGCGAACGAACTGGAGGTGCTGATAATGGAATCGGCCATGAGTTGCGATACGCCGCAGCCTACGTTGAGTTTGCTGTTTGACGAGAAACTGCCGGAAGCGTTTTTGCTGAAAGGGGTGGATTGTACGAAAATTGGTACGGGGTATCCGGCTTGGGTGAACAACCGCGTGGGGATGGAGTTTTTGCTGAATAACTTTAAAAAGGAAGGCATGGATGTGGAAGAAGCGCGTGCATGGGCTATAGGGGGATGCTTGGAAACATCTGCCGGAAGCTGGATGCCGCTGGAGTTGGATGGGGAAACTTGGTTTATTCCGGGTGGTTCGGCACCGGCTACTAGTGTGGGTGTGCATTTTATTTCGTTGCCCAAAGTGCTGGAAGCGGTTTTATATAACGGATTGGATAAACGCACGGGACGCCGTGTATATCCGGCACACGACCGCGAATTGACATCATATAACGCGATTTGGGATGTGTTTAAAAACTATTTCAGCATTACGGTGGAGGTGCTTACGTATGCCAACAACATTCAACACGATGTGTGGGGCAAGGTGTCGCCATCTATCATCAACAGTATGTTGAAACCCGATTGTCTGGAGGTGGGAAAAGATATTAGCAACAAAGGCTGCCGCTATAACCGTACGTTTAATGTGGAGATTTGTGGTGGTGTGAATTTGGTAAACTCGCTGGCATCGATAAAAAAGAATGTGTTTGAAGAAAAAAACTTTACACTTACGGAACTAAAACTGGCTATTGATAGCAACTTTGGTTATGTTTCGGCTTTGGAAACGGGCTCGTATAGTTTAACCGAACAGGTGAAAACGGATGATTATATGGATTGGTTAAAAATACATAAGCAATGTATGGATGCTCCGAAATATGGGAACGATGATTTGTATGTGGATTCTATTTTTAAAGAATGGCAGATTTGGTTTAGTGGGATGTGCGAGCACTATGTTTCTATTTACGACGAACCCTTGTATTCGTGCCAAATATCGGTTTCGACGCATGCCCCCATGGGTGCTGTTACGCTTGCCACAGCCGACGGACGTTTGTGCGGTACGACATTTTCGGATGGTTCGGTTTCGGCTTATCCGGGAACGGATAAAAACGGACCCTACGCTTTGTTTAATTCGGCGACATGTTATAATCATGCTTTGTCGCAAAACTCGCAGCTCAATATGAAGATTCACCCTTCGGTGGTGCGAGGCCGCGAGGGATCGCGTAAGTTTTTGGAAATGATAAAAGCGTATTTGCGTAAAGGTGCTTTTCATGCCCAGTTTAATGTGGTGGATTCGCGTATGCTGAAAGAAGCACAGAAAAACCCGGACAACTACAGAGGATTGATGGTGCGGGTGGCAGGTTTTACACAATATTGGGTGGAACTTGGCAAGCAGATACAAGACGAAGTTATTGCGCGGACAGAATATGAACAAATTAATTAACAGGGAAAAGAAATTATGATACACTACGATTGCAAATATTACCTTAGTTTGGATGTTTTTAAAGGTATTTGTAAACTCGATAAAAACAAAATAAATGCTGACGAGGTATCGTGCGACAAATTTGAGAAAGCACAGAAATGCAAATTTTGTTCGAATTATACTGCTACCCAACCCAACTTGGGCAGGTGCAAGAACACGTATGATGCGTATCCGGAAATGAATGCCGTGACATGCAATGAATACAAGTGAGCTAAAAGCAACTATTTTCGATATTCAGGGACTCTCGGTACACGACGGACCCGGGTGTCGCACGCTTATATTTTTGAACGGTTGCACGATGTCGTGTTTTTGGTGCTCCAACCCCGAAGGCATGAGCAGCAGACCCAGTTTATTGTATTATCAACCCAATTGTGTTGTGTGTGGCAATTGTGCCAACAGTTGTGCATACAACGCCATTACGGTGGAAACAGATAAAATTGCGATTGCCCGTACTATTTGTAAAAACTGTAGCGAGCCCGTGTGCGTTAGCCAATGCTTTACGGATGCATTGCGACTGAGTGGTTATGAAATAACGGTTGGAAAACTGATGGAAATTATACAACGCGACCGACAGTTTTGGGGCAGCCATGGTGGGATGACGCTTACGGGTGGGGAGCCTTTGATGCAAATTGATTTTGCCGAAGAGCTGTTGAAAAGGTGTTACGACTCGTATGTTCACACTGCCATAGAAACATGCGGAAACATTGCGTGGCAAAATTTTGAACGGGTGCTTTCCTACTTGGATTGGATATTTTTTGATATTAAGCATTTTGATAACGCAACGCATAAAAAGGGTACGGATGTGAAAAACACTTTAATACTTGACAATGCGAAAAAGCTTGCAGCGGGGTTTAAAGGTAAACTTATGTTTCGGTTGCCCTTGGTTCCTGATTTCAACGATTCGGACAGCAACCTGAAAGCAACGATTGCCTTTCTGAAGGATTGTGGCAGAAATGAAATTAATATTTTGCCGCTGCACAGGCTGGGTGGCGAAAAATACAAAATGCTGGATAAAGAAAACGTGATTGCTGATTACGTTATTCCTACTCATGAATCGTTAAAAACGATAAAAAATGTTTTTGCCGAAAGGGGTATAACATGTTATATCGGTAGCGAAACGCCGTTTTGATTGGTTTTTCTCCAAATTAAATAATTCAAATATCGCCACACAAAATCCTGAGAACTTTTGTTGGCGATGGTTGAGAAAATACGTTGCCAATTATAGAATATTTTCTGGGTATCAACTATGTTGTCGGTATCGTAATGCTGCAAATCTTGTATGATACTTTTCATTCGTTTGTTTTCGTTCATCAACCAAAATGTTTGTGGTGTTGCAAACCCCAGTTTGTCGGTGCGGCGATAAATGCTCTGGGGCAATACATCTTTCATGGCATTTCGCAACAGGTATTTGCTCCAACCTTTATGAATTTTGTAGGCAGCCGGCATGGAAAAAACGGATTCAATTAAATTGATATCGTCGGCAAAAGGCGTTCGGGATTCAATGGAATATTGCATGGAACAGCGGTCTTCCCATCGCAGCAGATTTTTAAGATAATTGTGTGTAAAAAAATCGTGCAGCAATCTATTCATGTTTTTGCTGCTGTAGTCCTGAGCCATTGATAGGTTTGAATTGTTTTGTTTTAGAAAATCTGCCGAAAGAAACGAAGTTTCGTTGTGCGTTTTTTTATACAAACTGTTTTTAGCGGATTCGGACAAACTCTCGTTGAGTGCTACTTTGAGAAGGGATTTGAAAAGTACGGAGGCATTCAATGGCGCATGTTTCAAATTCATGCATTCGGAAGCTAAGTTGCCAAGTCTAAATTTTTTAATTAATCCGATATAAAAAGAAATATAAAACGGGACATACCCGGCAAATAGTTCGTCGGCACCCTGCCCGTCGAGCAAAATGGTGATTCCCTCTTGCTTTGCCTTTTTCATTACTGCATTTTGGGCATAGGTACTGGTTGAGAATAAAGGAGCATCTTGATAATAGATGATGGTTTGGAGTTCGTCGAAGAGCTGTGCAGCGCTACATTCGGTTTTATGCCAGTTTAAATTGTTTTTTGTAACAACTTGTTCAGCCCATTTGGATTCGTCGCAAGCTTGGTTTGGGTGAGTGGCGGTGAAAGCATGCAAATTGCCTTGCAATTGTTTGAGATGCCGCGAATCATTGATATGCTTTGCTACTCCAATTATAGAACTGCTATCGATACCCCCACTCAAACAAAAACCCACCGGCACATCGGAACGCAAACGCAGTTCGACCGAGGAAACTATTTTTTGGCGCGTTTGCTCAATCATTTCGCGTGATTTCAATTCGTTGAACTTCTCGGCAGAAGGATTTACACTTAGTTGATAGTAGCGATTTACGCGGAATTGTCGGGTGTTTAAATCATAAATAAAGTAATGAGAAGGAAGCAGTTCCTTTACATTATGATAAAAACCGTTCTCATCTATTTCAACCTTGCTTTGCACCAAATAATTGTATACTGCCTGATGGTTAATTGCGGTATCGAGCGGTAAAGTGTATAATGCCTTCTGCTCCGAAGCAAATGCCAGCATATTGTTTTGGTGGTAATAATAAAAAGGTTTTACGCCAAATCTGTCGCGACAGGCAATGAGGAAATTTTCTTTGCGGTTGAAAATGACGAAGGACCACATACCATTTAGTTTGTCGAGAAATCTCAAGCCCCAATATTCATAGGCTTTTAAAAGCACCTCTATATCGCTTTTGGTTCTGAAGGTCATGCCCTTTTCCTCCAACTCCTCTCGGAGCTCGATATAATTATATATTTCGCCATTGCAGGCGATCCAAATACTTTTGTCGGCATTGCACATGGGCTGATGACCGGCAGCAGAGAGGTCGATGACGGAGAGCCTGCGATGTGCTATTCCAAGAAAAACGTCTTCCGAAAAATTATCGATATGATTTTTGGGCGAATACGCGAATGCATTATTCCATGATTCGGGCTGTGTGTCGTTGGCGCCATAAATAAAACTTTCGGTTTCGTTAAAAAAAGCAAAACCCTCATCATTGGGCCCGCGATGTTTCAGCGTATCGGACATTATTTTGAGACGAGCAGCGATTGATTGCTCATTCGAATTAAAATCAAGAATACCTGCAATACCGCACATTTGGTTTTACTTACTGTTTTACTTATTTATCGTTTGCTCTGTTTTCGAGTAAAGGTACGAATCGAAAGGTGCCATGCTCTTGTTTTTTAACTTCGCCCGCATCATTTTTTGTTATAGTTATCATGCTTTGAATGCCTCCGTTACCGACAGGAATCACCATGATTCCTCCGGGTTTGAGTTGCTGAATGAGCATATCGGGAATATCGGGTGCCCCTGCTGTAACAATAATTTTATCGAAAGGAGCAAAAGCAGGCAAGCCTTTGTATCCATCGCCATAAAACAATTTTGGCTGATAGGATATTGTAGGCAGAAACTCTTTGGTTTTAAGATACAAGTTTTTTTGACGTTCTATGGTATACACTATAGCTCCCAATTCGAGCAGCACGCATGCCTGATATCCTGACCCCGTGCCAACTTCAAGCACCTTATCGCGGTTTTTAATTTTTAAAAGTTCGGTTTGAAACGCCACGGTGTAGGGCTGAGAAATGGTTTGACCTGAACCTATCGGAAAGGCTTTATCTTCGTAAGCATGATTTTGAAACGTTGAATCTAAAAACAAATGACGTGGTATTTTGCCGATAGCTTCTAAAACTTTCAGGTCTGTGATTCCTTTCTTCTTTATTGTTTCAACAAGTTGTTTTCGCAGTCCTTTATGTTTATAAGAGTCCATCATATTGTATTATATTTTTCGCTACCTGCATGTTATAAAATAAAAAACTGTATTTTTCATTGTTAATTTCTCTTGCGAAAATACAAATTTGCATTTAATAAAAAATTTAAATTTGTAAAAAATTACACGACATGTTAAAAATAGGTGTTCTTGGCGCAGGTCATTTAGGGAAAATCCATATTAGATGCATTAACCAAATTGAAAACTTTGAGTTGGTTGGGTTCTATGACCCCGATGCCAATGTGATGCAGGCTGTTGAAAGCGAATTTGGCATTAAAGCATTTGGTTCGATAGATGAACTGATTGAAGCAGTTGAAGTAGTAGATATTGTGACACCAACCGTTTCGCATTTCGATTGTGCATCGAAGGCAATGAAGGGTTCGAAACATGTATTTATTGAAAAGCCTTTGGTGACCACGCTAGACGAAGCGAGAGAACTGATTGCCATTTCGGAGGAAGCAGGTGTGAAAGTTCAGGTAGGTCATGTGGAGCGGTTTAACCCTGCTTTTACGGCAGCATCGCCATTTATTCAACAACCCATGTTTATAGAAACACATCGGTTGGCACAGTTTAATCCCCGTGGTACCGATGTGCCCGTGATACTGGATTTGATGATTCACGACATTGATATTGTTTTGAGTATTGTGAACTCGAATATTAAAAAAATACGTGCCAGTGGTGTTGCTGTGGTTAGCGATACACCTGACATTGCTAATGCACGCATTGAGTTTGATAATGGCTGTGTTGCCAACCTAACTGCCAGCCGAATTTCGATGAAAAACATGCGCAAAACACGCTTGTTTCAGCATGATGCATATATTGCTATTGATTTTCTTGAGAAAGATATTGAAATCATTCGGTTGAAAAATATTGAAAATGAGTCGGAACTCAACCCATTGGATATGATGATTGACCTAGGGGAAGGAAAAGGCAAGAAACAAATATTCTTTGAAAAGCCTGAAATTATTCCCATTAACGCGATTAAAACTGAACTGGAAGCTTTCTATTATTCCATTGCAAATAATACTATCCCCAATGTTACCATTATTGACGGTTACAAGGCCCTAGATGTTGCATACAAAATTATTGAAAAAATCAATATTCCCGATTAATATTTTTTTCGAAATATACAATAATATTTTTTCGTTTGCGTTTGTTTTTATAATTCGAAAAAAAACACATGCATATCACCTTTACTCACGTTGAGCGTATTTTAAAAACTTTGCTTGTTTTTTCTTGTATAGCTTTATTCATCTGCCTCTCTTCCTGCAAAAAGAACGATCTTATTCCTGCGTATATCCACATCGATAAAATTACGCTGACTTCAACTTATGAAACAGATGGCAGTAATTCGAGCAAAATTACAGATGCTTGGGTTTATGTTGACGATAATTTAATTGGAATTTATGAGTTGCCGGCCACTTTTCCTGTTTTGGCTTCTGGAATGCACAAAATCACGGTTAAAGCAGGAGTTAAATTGAATGGTATTGCTATGTCGCGTGGATATTATCCATTTTATGAAGACTACACAACTGATATAAATTTGGAAGAAGATAAAATTGATACTATAAACCCCATCGTAACTTATTACCCCAACAAAGTTCAATGGAAGGAAGATTTTGAAGAAGGCGGATTTACGCTGTTAAAATATACAGGCAGCGATACAGCATTTATAAAAACTACCGATCCGGCAGAAGCTTTTGAAGGTTCGTTTTCGGCTGTTGCTAACCTAACAACCGATGATCCTTATATTTTAGCTGTGTCGACCCAAGATTATGTTATTCCACAAAATCTCACACCCGTTTTTTTAGAATTAAATTACAAAACAAATACTCCCTTGACCGTTGGAATGATTGAAGAAAAGCAATCGGGAGATCATAATGTAATTTCAACGCTAATTCTTAATCCGAATACAGAATGGAATAAGATATATATCAACTTAACACTGACAGCGAATACATCGGTTAATGTTGCTTCTTTTAAAGTTTTTTTCGCAGCAGCAAAAGATACCATCCCCAATCCGAAACTATTTATTGACAATATAAAATTGCTATATACGAACTAAACCATGAATAAAAAACTGCAGGTACTAAAATATGTTTCTTTAGATATATTTTCTGCAATTCTTGCATGGACTTTGTTTTTTGTATATCGGAAATACAATATTGATTCGGAGGTTTTGCATAAACCAGAAATAATTTTTGGTGATAATAACTTGTACTATGGGTTAATTATTGTTACTTTTTTTTGGTTTTTCTTGTATTTTGTTTCGGGAACCTATCAGAAGATATATCGCAAATCGCGGCTTAAAGAACTTAGTCAAACATTTATTCTTTCGTTTTTAGGCATGCTTGTTATCTTTTTCCTTTTTATTCTCGATGATCAGGTTATTTCCTATAAAAACTACTATAAATACTTTCTGATTATTTTCGGAATGCATTTCATGCTAACATTTACATTCCGATTTATTCTATCCTCCAGAACAGCTTATAGAATTCATAATAAAATCATCGGTTTTAACACGTTGTTGATTGGCAGTAATGGAAATGCAACAGCCATATACAATGAAATAGAGAACGAATGGAAATCGTCGGGCAATAAATTTGTTGGTTTTGTAAACGTTTTCAATGGCAACAACAATCAATTAAAGGACTACTTACCGCATTTGGGCAATTACAAAGATTTAAAAGAAATTATTCAGAAATATCAGATTGAAGAAGTTATTATTGCTATCGACAAAAAAGAGCACACCTATATTGAACAGATTATCTCATTTTTGGAAGATACGAATGTGGTGATTAAGATAATTGCCGACATGAAAGACTTTTTGGTGGGCAGCGTTAAAATGACATCCATTTTTCATGCCCCTTTGATTCAAATTTCGCCGGAATTGATGCCAGCATGGCAAAGGCATCTGAAACGGTTTTTTGATATTTTTACCTCTATTGTTGCTATAATTATTTTGTTACCTTTCTATATAATTGTTGCCATCGGAGTTAAGGTATCGTCGCGCGGATCCATTTTTTATTCGCATGAGCGAATTGGTTTGCATGGCAGGCCGTTTACCATGTTTAAATTCCGATCCATGTTTATTGATGCGGAAGCCGATGGTCCACAGTTGTCGAGCAAAAATGATAAACGAATTACCCGCTTCGGAAAATTTATGCGTAAAGTTCGTTTGGATGAAACACCACAGTTCTATAATGTGTTAAAAGGTAATATGTCGTTGGTTGGCCCAAGGCCCGAAAGAAAATATTTTATTGACCAAATAGTGCAGAAAGCCCCTCATTATAAATTATTGCATAAAGTAAAACCTGGAATCACGTCTTGGGGACAAGTTAAATACGGTTATGCCGAGAATGTTGACCAAATGATTGAACGATTAAAATTTGATATACTCTACATTGAGAACATGTCGCTGGCGGTTGATTTTAAGATTTTAATCTATACGGCAATCATTATCATGCAAGGCAGAGGAAAATAATTACAATTGTCCGTTTTCGAGCATAACAACTATTTGTTCAATATTTTTATCTTCTCCGGTAGGGTCGTATTTCGATTTTAAATTGTAGCCATAAACCCGTCCAAATGATTGATAAAAAGTGGCAACTAAGCCTCCCCTAAAATCCTTAATCAAATCGTAGGAAGAAGAACCTGTTTCGCGATCAATGAGTTTAATCAAAATACTTCCTTGCTCATCATTCATTTTCTTTACATCATCCTCAAACTGACTCATTAATTCGTCTTCAGCCTTTTTCATCAATCTCTTCTTTTCTTTTCTTGAATTTGCATTAGCAATCATGGTATTAAATTCCTTTGCTTTCACTGCAACAATTTTTGCATAAGGATACACACTCTTTACGATTAATACAGTTCGGGAAAACTGAAGTGCATCTATTTTGTTTCCAAAAATTAACTTACCATATATCTTAACTTCACTCAGTGGCACTATGGGCAGGGTATCGCCGTTCACTATAGCAGCGCGGGTAACCACGGCAGTAGTGTCTTGCGCCTTTACTATTGAGGTGGTAAAAATTAATAATAGGAAACTATAGAAAAGTATTTTTCGCACTTTGGTTTTTTTTACTGATTCAATTATTATGCCAATACGCGCTACACAAACCGCCTGATTAATCTTAGTTTATGCGAATAACATTTCATATCATGATTAAAAATACCTTCGTGGTCAATCGGGTCGATACGTACTTTGCCCGAGGCATGAATGATTGTTTGATTGTTAATTAATATTCCGGTGTGTACTATTTGGTTTTCGATGTTTTCAAAATAAACCAAATCGCCCGGCATGCCTTCGGATATAAAATCAACGGTGGTGCCTTGCACGGACTGTTGCGACGCATTGCGAAAAACTGGTATACCACAAATTTTCATTACAATTTGTGTAAAACCCGAACAATCGGTTCCAAACGGTGTTCGTCCACCCCAAAGGTAGGGCGCATTCAAATATTTTAAGGCCACGTCAACAATTTCGGAACCGTTGGTTGGTGCAGGAATTCGAATACTTTCGGAATTTACGATGTATTCTACCAAACTTATATGGGCCGTATCAAATTTCAGATTGGGCAAACTGCTTCCCATCACCACTTGTAAATTCGTTTGGGTGGATTTGTTAAATAGGTTCTGCACTAAATCAGAAGTAACGGCATTATTGTGATCAACTAAAAAGTCAAATTCTTCATCGCATAAATTTTTCCCTTGTTTGGCATCAATCCAACCTTCGAAGGAATCGAAAACAGTTTTGATTTTAATCCAGGTTTCGTAATATTCAAGAATTTTATAGAGTTCGCCAAACAAAAGCTGGGTAATTAATTCCGATTTATGAGAAGGTTCGGCTCTCACAGGAATTATACTTATAGTGCAAATACCAGAATCCATCTTTTTTTTTCAGCAAAATAACGAAATTTTATTAAACTAATGCTACTTAACGGCAAACAACACGATAAATTGCAAGCAATTTAATCAAAACTATTATCAATTATACTCGTATAAAACCATTAATTTTACTTTTCAATTTCAATCCACTATTCATAACGCAATGGATATATCAAAAACACGCTTGTCGTATTTCTATAAAACAATATTTTTTGTTGCAACCATAGCGCTCATTGTTTTTCTTTTTCCGAAAGAGTACAAATTCAAATACCAGTTTCAAACAGGCAAACCCTGGATGTACGACGATTTGATTGCACCTTTCGATTTCACCATTAATAAACTCAACAGCGAAATTAATTCCGAAAAAGAAAATATTATTAAGGATACGAAACCCTATTACATTTTCGACAAATCAAGCATAAAAACAAAACGAAACCAATTAATAACTAATTTTAATACTACCTGGCAAGACAATAATCCTGTTTCGAAAAAACATTATCTCGATGATTGTTTGTCAATTTTCGATTCCATTTACAAAACGGGGGTTATTCGGCTCAACGAATTGGAAATAAATAGCGGTGGGGAAACGAATACCGTTTATATTATTTACGACAATGTTGCTTTGGAAAAACCTTTAAATAAGATTTTCAATATAAGGAAAGCCTCACAGTTTATCGACAGCAGGCTGATGAGCGAAAAAAATGGCAAAAAGGCATCGCTCCAAAAACTTTTGGAAAATTCGTTGGTTCAGAATATTTATTACAGCAGTGACTATACTTACAAACAGCAATACCTGCGCATAAAAAATATTTCGTTAACCAAAGGTGTTGTTCAAAAAGATGAGCGAATAATTTCTAAAGGCGAACTGGTGGACCAAAACCGTTTTCAAATACTGCAATCGCTTAAAGAGCAATACGAGGGCTCGACCGAAAACCAACAAAGTTTTTATTATATTTTGTTCGGACAAATAATTTTGATTTCAATTGCTATAATCATGCTGGTACTGTTTTTACTGATGTTTAGAATTGATATAATTGCCGACAACAAAAAAACACTTTTAATTTTAACCGTTATCATTCTCATGGTATTTATTACAAGTTTGATGATTCGACACTATGCGTATGAATACATTTATGTGCTCCCTTTGTGTATTGTTCCCCTTATTATTCGTACTTTTTTTGATACACGACTGGCCTTATTCGTTCACCTCATTACCATTATTTTGATTGGTTTTTTAGTTCCTGATGGATTCGAGTTTATTTTTCTGCAATTAATTTCAGGTATAGTTACCATCATAAGTATTGTGCGGATTGAAAAGCGCGCACAATTCTTTATCACATCCATTTATATATTTTTTACGTATTCGCTCATTTATATTGGTATGAGTATGTTGCAAACAGGTAGCTACATGGGCATTACTTCGCAAAATTTTATGTATTTTAGTATCAATTCTGCTTTAACTTTGTTGGCCTATCCGATGATTGTTTTATATGAACGACTTTTTGGTTATGTTACCAATATCTCGCTGCTCGAATATTCTAACACCAACAACAAACTCTTACGCGAATTGTCGCAGAAAGCCGCTGCCACGTTTCAACATTCATTGCAAGTGGCCAATTTGGCCGAAGAGGCTGCCCGAAGAATTGGTGCCAATGCCTTGCTTATTCGCACAGGAGCAATGTATCACGATGTTGGAAAAATGGAAAACTCTATGTTTTTCACCGAAAATCAAATCAACAATTACAACCCCCACGGTACAAAAAACTATGCCGAAAGTGCTGCTATTGTTATTCGGCACGTGGAGCTCGGCGTTGCTATTGCTCGTAAACATGGTTTGCCCGAACAATTGATTGATTTTATTCGAACGCATCACGGAACCAAGCGAACCGAATACTTTTATACGATGCAGAAAATGGAACAACCCGACCATACTAACGAAAATGATTTTAGGTATCCGGGTCCCTGCCCTTTTTCGAAGGAAACTGCCCTGCTGATGATGGCCGATGCGGTGGAAGCCGCTTCGCGAAGCCTGAAAATGCCCGACAAACAATCGCTAAGCGATTTGGTGGAACATATTGTGGATAGCCAAATTGATCAGAAACAATTTAAAAATGTTGATATCACCCTGCGCGATATCAGCCGAGTTAAAAGCGTGTTTAAAACCAACCTCATGAACAAATATCATCTGAGGGTTGAATACCCCAAATGATTTCAGAAACTTTTTAGATAGTGTAATGATTCGGGACCGCAATTGAACAGCAAATCGAGCAGGCTCAAATTCGGAATAAAACCAAACTTTTCATCAAAAACCTGTGTGTAGGCCGGAAACGGAAGTTGGGAGGTTTTTTTTGGGCTGATGCTGCTGCGATAGTCGGGCTCTTGGTTGTAGTCAGTAATATATTTTTCGGAAAGAACCAAGGTAGGCGAATATTTTAGCAACTTGAAAGCATGTTGGGTTATTTTCATATTAAAATCGAGCAACCAGATGTGTTTTTGTGTAAAAAACGTTTCCAGTTCGGCTTGATAATACATAAAAAAAGGCGATTTATTGTAGGCCGAATGCAATGCTTTTAAATGCATTTTGTGCCAGGGCAAGCTGTAGGATATTTTAACTTCTTTCAAAGGCAAATGATTGCGGCGGCATTTCTCTAATGAAACACTCAAATCGAGTTTGCCGTTGGCGGTATATATTGTGCAACGGTTTCGGTAGGTTTGTTTCAGAAAGTTTTCGTGGGCTTCTACCACAATTTTATCGGTTTTAACAGCATGGTAAAAGAATTCGATGGGGGGGAAATATGCTGTTGAAAATATCATGGTTATTTTTTTTACAAATTTCTTAAATTTTCTGCAATTCATATAATTTTAGCGTACAATTTTACGTTTCATTTGTATCAACTGCATTCATCATAAATAAAACGCTTTGCCTATGCATTAAATGCCCCTACTCTGCAACCAATAAAAACCATGCGCTATGAAAAAATTTATTTCAATTTTGCTGTTACTGGTTTTAAGTGCCGGTATAAGCACAAAAGCAACAAACGCTTTGAGTTTGTTCGAAGCTGTTAAAAATAAAATGGTAACAGTTACATTGGCAGGACGAGGGTATTCGGTGGAAAATGGCACTTCGCATTACGGAAAATGTATTTCGCTAGAAATTAAAAATCTTACATCGCAAAGCTTGGAGCTTAAGGTGGAAGTGGGCCGCAGATTAAAATGTGTTTACGACAGCATTCAGGATATGATGATTTCGCGCTCCGAAATGTTTGCTTTGGCGCCTTATGCCAAGTACGATTACACCATCAATGCATTTTGCACACAAAAACACGACAGAGCGCCCGGCGAAACTTCGTTTTACGATTTGAGCAGCATGAGCGAAGGGTATCTTTTTCAATTGGCACAACTAATTGAATCGTTGGATTGCCAAAACAACACTGGCCAGCAAGCGGTGTGGGTTTTAACCGATAGCATTTCGCCAAACGATATTACCGGGGCCGATGCCTCCAAGGTGAAAAAGCTGAAAGATTTTGTGGAATTTGCTTTGGCAAGTTCAAAAAAGCAAGGTATCAGCGGCATGATGTACGATTATTCGTTTCCCGACAAAACCACTGCTGGGTTTGCTATTAAAGGCGAAATAAATTGGAACATGCCCTATACCAGTTTTGTTACCATCACAATTTATGATAACCAAAACAACAAAGTTGCGATACTTTTTGCCGAAAAGCCCTACAAAACAGGGTTTCAAACTTACAACTACGATTTAACCAACACCGCGTTCAAAGAAGGTGAACTGTATTGGCTGCGTGTGGAGGGTTGCGGAAAACGCCTGAAAGAGCTGGCTATAAAAATGGAATGAAAATGAAGGGGTGTTTTAAACACCCTTTATTTTTTCGGTTTCTTTATTAATGTGTAAGTTTGTAAAAAATTTATTTTGGAAAAAGACCAGTTAATCTACGGTATTCGTCCGCTTATTGAAGCCATAAATGCTGGAAAAGATGTGGATAAAATTTTAATTCAAAACGGATTAAAGTCGGAGTTATTTC
The DNA here is from genome assembly GCA_037128515.1 of Bacteroidota bacterium. Taxonomy (GTDB): domain Bacteria; phylum Bacteroidota; class Bacteroidia; order Bacteroidales; family CAIWKO01; genus CAIWKO01. The sequence goes on from JBAXWF010000007.1 coordinate 36,387, forward strand.
ACGAGTTTCGCAGTTTGCTTGCCCAGCGCAACATCCCCTACCAGTTTGTGCCCATCGAAAAACTTAAGCGCGTTACCACCAAAAATCATCAGGGTGTGATTGGGTTTGTTTCAAACATTGTGTACAGCGAAGTGGAAAATATTGTACCCTTTGTGTTTGAACAGGGACACATGCCGCTTATAATTATTCTCGACCGCATAACCGATGTGCGCAACTTTGGAGCCATTGCCCGCAGCGCCGAATGTGCCGGTGCCGATGCCATTGTTATTCCGTATTTCAACTCCGTTAGGGTGAGTGCCGATGCTATCAAGAGCTCGGCGGGGGCACTGCACAAAATACCCGTGTGCCGCAGTTTGAGTATGATAAAAACGGTGGAGTTTTTAAAATCGAGCGGACTGCAAATTGTGGCTTGCACCGAAAAAGCACAACAACCCTATTACAACTGCAATTTTAACTTGCCAACGGCCATTATCATGGGCTCAGAAGATGACGGCATTTCGGATGTATTGCTGAAAGCTGCTGACCATAAGTTCAAAATTGAGATGGTGGGCGAAATACAATCGCTAAATGTGTCGGTGGCCACAGGCATTGTGCTTTTCGAAGCACTGAAACAGCGAACAACAGCCGAAAGTTTGTGAACGGAATCGGAGAAAAGTAGGCCAAAAGGCGCCTTAGATGGCCCATTGGCGGCAACCTAAGGCCAGGTTTCCACCATTGCTTTAGAACTTTCCACCATTGCTGTAGAACTTTCCACCAAAGGTTTAAAAGATGCGACCAAAGGTTTAAGAGTTTCCACCATTGCTTTACGAGTTTCCGAAACAGCTTAAAGTTTGGCTTTGGTTCGGCTCTTCACCAAGGTGTAAACCAACACAGAGGCGAGTATGATTGAAGCTCCGGTGTAGAAGCCTGGCGACATGTGTTCAGATTGGCCAAAAATGAAATAAGCGGCTAAAATTCCGTAAATGGGTTCCAGGTTGATGGCCAACACCACATGAAATGCCGAGAGTTTTTGCATGATTTTGACCGTTGCCGAAAAGGCAAAAGCAGTGCAAATTACCCCCAGCAGCAACAAAAAGATGAGATCGCGGGTGGTGAGGTTCAAACGAATGTTGGCATAATCTTTTGCCAAAAACAAAAAAATGGTGAGCGCCACAAAACCGCTCAGCATTTCGTAAAACGTAATAACATCGGGTTTGTAGCTCAGGGCAATTTGCTTGTTGAGCACACTAAACAAACTGGCAAACAGGGCTGCAAACAAAGTGAACACAATGCCCAGCAAAAAGCGCGTTTCGAACTGAAAAATAATATAAATACCAAAAATAATAACTAAACCAATAATGACTTCGAGCAGCGATAGGCGTTTGCGATTAAGCAAGGGTTCAATTAAACTGGTGAAAAGGGTGGTAACAGACAAACAGCCCAAAGTCACCGACACGTTAGAAACTTTGATGGCCTGAAAAAAACATATCCAATGCACGGCAATAACCAAGCCGATGGCGCTTAATTTGGCTATATCGCGCCAAGGCAACAGCAGCGTTTGTCGGCGAATGGCCACAATAATCAACAGGGCCAGCACAGCAATAAGCATACGATACCACACCAGTTCGTAGGCAGGCAGCGAAATGAGTTTACCCAAAATGGCTGTAAAACCCAAAATGATAACAATGAAATGCAGCAGCAGGTTGTTTTGGAGGAGTTCTTTTTTCATACAACAACAATGCTGCAAAAGTAAAAACATTTTTGATGGATAATCCTACAGCCTGTTTTTTTTTTATACTTTTGAAACGAAAATAAAAAGCGTATGGATGAATGAGCAATTAGGGAATGTAAACAGTTTTTTTATTATCGGCCGTCCGCGCTCGGGCACCACGCTACTAAGCATTCTTTTTGATGCGCACCCCCATGTGATTATGCCAGGCGAGTGCAATTTTATTTTGGCACTTTCGCAAAAGTATAAAAACATTAAATGCTTTGATAGCAAAACCCTGCTCGAATTTGTTGCCGATTTAAAATTAACCCGAAATTATAGTTCACTTGGCATCAACCCGGAGCAACTAAAAACAAATTTAGAAAAGTTGCCTGTTCACGCCACGTATATCGATTTTTTTAAAACGGTGCAATGTTCCAGCAAATCGATATTCGAAAAGAAAGATATTTGTTATGTTGGAGATAAAAACCCTTCGTATTCGAACCAAAATTTTCATCGCATCCTAGAGTTGTTTCCCAACGCGAAATATATTCATCTTGTGCGCGATTATCACGACCATATTGCATCCATGCTTCACGCAAAATTTAGAATGTCCTCCCCTACCTTGATTGCTATTGCTTGGAAACATTCACTTAACATCCTTGCTAAATATAAGAAAAAATATCCTGAAAATTTTTACACCCTCCGATACGAAGATTTGGTTACCAACCCAGAAAAAACGATGATTGATGTTCATGCTTTTCTAAATCTTGAATACAATCCAAGCATTTTTGATTTTTATAAAAAAGCCGAAGCCTACAGGGCAAGCCAACCATCAATCGATTTTGAAACCTTTCATAAGTCGCTTTTTAAACCAATCGACAAAAGCCGAATTGGTATCTGGCACACCGTTTTGAAAGGAAACCAGCTCAGTTCGGTTGAATTTGTGGCCGGCCGCATCGGAAAAAAATATGGTTATACAAGCGAACCACATCGGCTAAGCCCCAAAGTTATTTATTTACTCATAACGTGGCAAATGTTTTATTTGGTGGTGATTGTTTTGCGAGGTTTTGTAACTTCGCTACCTATAAACACCCGATTAAAAGTTGTTGCCATTATCAAAAAGAATAGATTTGTAAAGATTTTATATAAATTTATAGCCCACAACCCCTGACAAACAGCAAATGAGTTCAAAAAAAGACATGATATCCGAAATATTCGGCGTTTTTACCAGTAATTTGGCTGCCCTGTTTTTTGCGTTCGGCACCGGCGTGATACTGTCGCGAGTGCTGGGCCCCGAACTAAAAGGCATGTACACTTCGCTGCTTGTCATACCGGGTATTATAGCCAGCATTGCCGCTTTTGGCACACGGCAATCGTCAATTTATCATATCGGAAAAAAAATATTCAGCAACCAGCAGGTTATTTCGGCATTAACTTTTTTGTTTTTAATGAGCAGCAGCATCGGCATAGCCTTGCTGATAACCTATCATGGTTTTCGCCACGACAATTACACCCTGTGGATGATAGCTTTGGCAGTGATATATATTCCCATCAAGTTGCTAATTACCTACTCGGGCTCTGTGTTTTTGGCTAACGTGCAATTTAAAAAAGCCAACAGGCTAAAATGGCTCACCGCCTTGCTCACCCTGCTCACCGTGGTGGTGTTTGTGTATGTGCTGCGCCTGTCGGTGGTTGGTGCGTTGGTGGCCCTGATATTGGCTTCGCTGCTGGTGTTGGTACTAGCCATTTATACCATTGCAAAAGATTATGGCATTAAAATACATTTCGACAAAAAAGTGATAATAACCCTATTTCGCATGGGCATAATTTATGCCATTGCGCTTTTTATCATTCAGCTTAATTTTCGTTTAGATATTATGTTGTTAGATCAACTTTCGAATAAAACCGAAATTGGATATTATTCCATTGGCGTTTCGGTGGCCGAAAAACTATGGCAAATACCCTTCGCCATAGGCATAGTGGTTATTAGCCGAAGCGCGAGCACCAGCAACATGCCCCAACTTATAACAGATGTGGGTCGGTTGATGCGGCTCGGAGTTTTAACCGTGCTCATGGCATCGGTGGTGTTGTATTTCATTGTTCCGTTTGCCATTCCTTTCCTCTACGGACATGCCTTTAGCAAAAGCATAAGCGTGGTTCAAACTATTTTGCCTGGTATTGTGTTTTTTGTTGTTGTAAGGGTGTTGGCAAGCAGTTTGGCCGGTTTGGGAAAACCCTGGATTATCATTTGGGTTTTTCTGCCGGCATTAGTAATAAACGTAATTCTGAATTTGTTTTGGATACCCCCTTACGGTTGCATAGGAGCCTCCTGGGCCACCAATGTGAGTTATACCGCAGGAGCCCTAGGCCTAATTATAGCTTATGCCCGAATAGCCAAAGTTTCGGTTTTGAGTTTGATACTGTTTACCCGCGATGATTTTAAATTAATTGAGAATATAAAAGCTGTGAGAAAAAGAAAACGCGAATTAAAAAACTTTCAGGAAGAAATTGCAAACGACGACGATGCATAAACCATAGTGAAACCTAAAATCAATTATTGCAAAACAACATGAACGCTATACCTTTTTTTTTCGTTGTTGGTCGTGCCCGTTCCGGAACCACACTGTTGCGCTGCCTGCTTGATGCGCACCCCGAAATAAGCATTCCGCTTGAATGTGCTTTTATAATTCACCTGCAAGGCAAGTATGGAAAATGCAGCCTGTGGGATACGCAAACCCTGCAAGAGTTTTACCATGACTTACTGAAATATCCCAAGTTTCATTTTTGGACAGTGGATACCGAGCAACTGAAAAAAGATTTGCAAGCCTGTGCAGGTGCAACCACCTACAGCAGCATTTGTCGTGTGGTTTATGCCCATTTCAAATCGTTTTTTCCAAAAACCGACATCAAATTGCTTGGCGATAAAAACCCCTCCTACTCCTTTCACACCAAGCAACTAGTCAAGCTGTTTCCCGAGGCAAAGTTTATTCACATTACACGCGATTATCGCGACAATATTATCTCCATGATTCAAGCCAAGTTCGAAGCAAAAATATACAGCTCGCTTGCCTACCGTTGGAAATTTGCCAACAAACAAACCTTGAAGCAAAAAAACAAAACACCTGAAAAATTCTACACCCTACGGTATGAAGATTTGGTAGCTCTGCCTGAGTTTTATATGCGGCAAATTTGCGAATTTCTTGGCGTTGATTTTGTTCCCGAAATGATAAACTACCATGCCAAGCTCGATGAAATGCGGAAGATTTACCCCACCGACCTGATTAACCGACATCACAAAAGTTTGTTTCAACCCATAAATACCGATAAAATTTATGCCTGGAAACACCTTTTAACCGAAAAGCAAATAAAAATCTGTGACACTGTGGTAGGCCCCTTTGCCGAAAAAATGGGTTATGAACGAAAGTACCAACGTTCCGTTCTCATGTATTTGTACTGTTTGCCGGGTATGTTTTATGGGCGTTTGCTTTATTTTGTGATGGGTGCCATTCACAAGCTGCCACTAAGCATACGCATGAAGCTGATTAACGCTTTAGCCATCCTTTTTAAACACGACTGGAAAATGTTTCAAAAATCGTGATGCACTATTGATAAACAATTTCAACTTTAGTTGCCAAAACCTGCGGTTGAGCGTAGGTTAATATTTTTTCCACACTTGCACGGGTTCCGTTAATTTTATCGTTGTCGTTAAAACTTAAAAGTATTTTTTCGTTCGATGGCAAATGCTGAATTACTTTCTTAAGTTTTTCGGCCTTTTCTTCAAAACGCGCTTGGGTAAGTTCCAATAACACATAGTCAAAATCATCGCCCGCATCAATAATAGCAAAACCCAATACCAAATTAAAATCAATTGCCCGTTTGTTTGATTTCAGCACTTTTATAAATGTTCTGTCCCATCCCAGAATATAAAAAGCAATTTCAATCATTAAATACGAAACCAACAACGGCACAATTGAATTTACATAACGTGGGTCCCAAATAAAAAGACCCCCCTCCGAAATTTTGTGTTCCCAATCAATGTTTTTATCGTTCACCAAACCAATTTTTTCCGCCTTGTATTCAATAATATAATAGAAATTATTGGCATTGTTAATGGATTTAAACCAGGCAACCTGCATTTCGGAAGTTATCAACTCCTGATATTGCATAAAAGAGCTAACTTCAGTGGAGTTGCGTTTTTGGCGCACAAATTCCAAATCCGCTTCGGTTAACCTGATGAGCGTAATACCATATTTGCTAATTATCATAACAATGCCTGCTTGATGGCATAAGATGGTTTTTTGTTTTGAACCATATAGATGCGAATGAGGTATTCGCCAATAATACCAAGACTAAAAATAATAATGCCAGTTGAAAACAAAATGGTTACGATGATGGAAGTGTAACCATGCGGAACATGAAGGAAGATTTTTTTTACGATAAAATAAATACCCAGAAAAAAGGAAAAGAAAGCGGCAAAAAAGCCTCCGTAAATCATTAGCTTTAGCGGAATGGCAGTATAATACAACATCAGGTTGAGGCTAAGTTTAAACAGTTTTATTTTGGAGTAGCCCGATTTGCCCGATTTTCTTTTTTCGTGTTCCACTTTAACAAACGAAATATCGCCGGTGTACCAAAGCAACAATTCATCAATAAAAACAAAATTTTGCGCATGTTCCAAAATCTGTTTACCGAGCTGTTTTGTGATAAATCGAAAGGAAGAACCTTCGCCAGGCGCATCGAACAAAACTTTTGCCGATTTTTTTATCATGCTGCTGCCCAAATTGCGAACCAAACTATGGCGTTTCTTTTTATAAAACCCATAAATTAAATCCGAACTGCTTTCGTTGTATTTTTCAATAAGTTTCGGAATCTCTTCGGGAGGATGCTGCAGGTCGTCGTCAATAGTGATAAAAAACTCGCCCGTGGCATGAGCCAATCCGCAAAAAATGGCATTATGCTGACCAAAATTATGAACAAAACGAATTGCTTTAATGCAATCGGGATTTTGTTTTTTAAGTTCAACCAAACACTTCCAACTTGTATCCGAGCTGCCGTCGTCAACAAAAATCACTTCATAGCTTTTGTTCAATTGGGCAAAACACTGCTGCAAACGCGAAAAAAGTTCGTGTAATGTACTACAACTGTTATAAACAGGAACAACGACCGAATATGCGATTTCTGACATACTGATTTTTTCAGTACCAAAAGTACAAAAAATAAATTACAAACTTCCGCCTAAAGGAATATTAATGCCCGTTATCCATCGGGCTGCATCCGAAAGCAAGAAACAAACCGGTCCGGCCACATCTTGCGGTTCGCCGATACCAAGCGGGTGCAACATCTCGAATTTCTTCATGGCTTCGGGCGATGCATGCTGCTCAGTAGCATCATACATGGGCGTTCTAACAAAACCGGGCAACAAGCAATTCGAACGGATGCCTTTTGGTGCCAACTCCAGCGCCAACACCATCGAGAACCCTGACAGCGCTGATTTGGAACTAATGTATAATGAACCGCCGTAATAAGGAAACTTGGTTGCAATGGTTGAAAAAAACACAATGGAAGCATTATCAACCAATTTCTTTTTGCTTAATATCCTTGTGGTAAGCAAAACCGGTGCATAATAATTTATGCGCATCATTTCGTCTATATGGCGCGAACGTATAAATTTGACTGGTATGGGAGCCGTAATACCTGCACAATGCACCAATCCGTTCAGTTGTGGCAATTCATCAACCAATTTCTCTATGCTTTCATCTGTCGAAATATCGGCAATTATTTGCTTATGTCCAGCACCATGCAGTTTCGTAAATGTTTCATTTAAACGCCCGGCATCTCTACCCGAAATAACAACTTTTCCGCCACATTCAGCAATTGTAATGGCACATTGTTTTCCAATTCCTGACGAAGCCCCCGTAACTAAAATTGTTTTTCCGCTTAAATCAAAAATATTGTGCATACAGTTTTAGCTTTACAATTCGATAATTTCAGGACAGCAGATATTTTCCGTTTCTGTATAAACCGACCCCCACGACAATCCAACGCCAAATCCACAAATGAGCATCTTTAATTTCTGTGCATTCACCTTTTGTCGCAATTCCGAAACAATGGTTGTTGGTATAGAAGCCGAACTGGTATTTCCGAATCTATTCAAAGAATAAGGCACTTTTTCGGGTATCAGTTTTAGTTTTTTTCGAACCGACTCGTTAATCAGTAAATTTGCCTGATGAAACAAAAAATAATCGATACTATCAATTGGAATAGTGAAATGATTCAGCAAAGCAATAACACTGGGAGCCACCTCGCGAAGCGAAAAATTAAAAACTGCATATCCATCAAGCGCAATTTGTAGTTTATTTCTGATAATTCCTTTGCCGTAACTTTTATATTCGAAAGATTTTTTGGTAGGATAATTTCGCATACCACCATCGGGAATAATAATGGCTTTGTAGCCCGAACCGTCTGATTGCAAATTGAAACACATTGGCGAAGCGGTTTCATCATATTCCAAAGCGGTTGCGGCACCTGCATCGCCAAACAAAGGATACGACGTTTTATCGCGATACGATGCCAGGGGAGTTACGTCGCCAATTAGCATCAGGGCTTTTTTTATGTTGCAATGCGCAATGTAATTTGCAATGGTTGATAATCCATACACATAGCCGGAGCAACCCAAATTTATATCAATTGCCAAGCACGATTTTGGCAATCCCAGTTTGTCCTGAAGTATACATGCTGTAGCCGGAAGCAAATAATCACGCGACTGTGATACAAAAACAATCAGTTCGATTTCTTCTTTGTTCCACCGAAGTTCTTCAATCAGCTTTTTTGCTGCTTCAAAGCACAAATCGGAGGCGGTCATTCCTTTGGTAACAATGCGTTTTTCCACAACACCTATTTTCTTTATCAACAGTTCACGCTCTTTGGCACCAATCCATTTGTAATCTTTATTTGCTACAATGTTTTTCGGAACGCAAGTGCTTATGCCGGCAATTCGGGTGTTGGGAATGCTAAAAAATGCCATTATTTTGCCGCCTTTAATAAGACAATATTAAATAAATCCTGAACTGTTTTTGATTTCTGAAAATCTTCGGCTACCAACATCACATCGTATTCGCTGTCTACTAATGCTATCATAGTAAGTGCATTTACAGAATTCCAATCGAATATTTCGCGAAAGCGACTTTCGGGTTTCATTTTGCCGGGTTCAAGGTCTTCGAACTCATTTTCAATTTTTAGTATAAAATCTGCTATATTCATATAGTGTTTACATTATTTTCAAAGGTAATGCATTTTTTTAAGTTGTACGATTATCATTCAAAAAATCCTTCAAATGAATTTCGAAGTTTAAAATGAGTTCCAAACAATCTGTTGATAATTTTGAACGAATACAAAACAATATTGGCTTCAATAGGGAATTTAAGATTTTTGTGTTTAAAGCGCCAACGAGTTAAATTATAAAACATCATGTTTAAAACAAATACAAATGGGCGGAAATACCAAACAGCATTTTTATATAAATGACTATTGGCTAAGGGCAAATAAAATTCGAGAAAACGCCAGGCTTGGTAGTATAATTTTTTCTCCACCCAAGGCATTCTTGAATGTTTCCAGGTTTCATCGGCCCAAGAATTTAATGAGTTGGGAGGATGATAGCCGCTTTCTAAAGCCAATTTAAACAAATCGGTTCCCGGATAAGGTGTATAGAAACTTAAAAGCGCTCTAAAATTTGAATCAATAAGCTTCGCATCCATTAATAAATTCAATGTGGCATCAAAATCACGTTTCGGATGAACCGGAAAACAAACCATAACAGTATAAAAAGTTTGAATACCGTGCTTACTAAACAAATTGGAACAGGCAATATTATCTTCCACTTTGTTGTTTTTGGCTAATAAATCAAGAACAACCTGGTCGCCCGACTCCGCTCCAATAGATATCATGCATCCACCAGATTTGCGAATGATATTAAAATCATCGTCTTTAAAATATTTCAGAAAATGAGAGGCATGACCTTGGGTTATCCATTTTAAATTGAGCTGTCGACGAATTATTTCATGGCAAAGTTGAAGAACAAACTCCCGATTTACGAAAAAATTATCATCATCAAATTTCACTCCATCAATCTGACCAACCTTAATAAAGTACTCCAGTTCGTCAATAATTTCGGGCACAGTTTTGTGATACCATTTTTGTTGATACACCAATGCTAAACTACAAAAACTACATTTGTAAGGGCAGCCTTGTGTTGTAATATAACGGATGGACCGTTCGGCATAATGATTTTTGTAAATATATTTGCGAATATCAATAAGCGTGTAATCTATTTTGGGAAATGAAAACGGATCGGTATATTTTTCGCGAGGGTTTACAATGATTTTTTGATTGTGCTTATAACCCAATCCAGGAATGGTTTCAACACTGCTATTATTCAATAAAGCTATGATAAGATTGCGCAATGGCACTTCGCCCTGACCTGTTATAACAAAATCGACGAGGTGGTTTTCTAGAGTTTCTTCGGGAAGTATGGTAGCATGCCAACCACCCCAAACAATAGGAGATTGAGTAATTTGTTTAACAATAGTTGAAAAACCTAACGCACCAACCAGTTGAAAACCTGTCATCGAAGAAACACCAACAAGCAACAGTCTATCTTTAAATTCTTCAATTATGGGTTGATAATCGGGCGAAACAAATTCATCAATAAGAATAATATTGAGGTTAAGATCGCGAAGATTTCTTTCCAAAAAAAGCAATGAATAAGGTACCCTGGCTTTTTTGTTGCCCGACTTCCAAGGCACCGGATGAAAAAGTATGATGGTATCTTTTATCATTATTGTTTGCACAACTTAAATTGAAATAACTATTGTTTATAAAACGTAAAAAACACAAATTAACTGGTACTAGAAAAATATATCAAACTGTAGGTACAAATTTATTTACTAATGAATGATTCAATTGCCAAACGATAGGAATCGAGCCCGAAACCCGAAATAATACCCCGGCAACCCGCCGCTATTAATGATATGTGGCGAAACTCTTCGCGAGAAAAAATATTAGAAATATGCACTTCAATCACCGGTGTAGCTATAGCTTTCACTGCATCGGCAATTGCAACCGAGGTGTGAGTATACCCACCGGCATTCAAAATAATACCATCGTAGGCAAAACCTGTTTCATGAATTTTGTTAATAATCTCGCCTTCCACATTGGTTTGAAAATACTCAAGACGATGGCCATTAAATTTCACCACCAACTGAGCAAAGTACTCGGTAAATGTTTTTTCACCATAAATATTCTTTTCTCTAACTCCAATGAGATTAAGATTTGGTCCGTTGATAATAATAATTTTCATGCTATAAAGTTTTACGCCTATTCAAAGCAGATTTGTGTTTTAGGGTGATTTCCCATAAGGATTGATGTGCTACTTTTAACTACAAATATACACTATTTGGTTTACACAATTAGAACATACACTATTTCATGTCAACCGAAGCACATTTTTTACAAAGCAAACCACTTCATAGCCAAGCATAGCTCTTTTCGCTTCAAACATAGCATTTTTCATATTAAACATGAGGTCTCCAGCATCAAACATAACACCCTTCTGTTCAAATAGGAGGTCAGGTGCTCAAGCATGAAACATTTTTAGACAAACATGAAACAAGTGTATTGCTTTTAATTGCAATAAAATTGCAATACGGTTAAAATAAATCATACATTTGTCACAGTTTTCTTAATAGGGGTGCCTTAATACATACGGGCTGAGATTAAACCCTCTGAACCTGATCCGGATAATGCCGGCGTAGGGAGTAAGGGTAAACTTAATGGATGGTATTTGCCTCTGACACCATCGCGAAGTTTAACAGAAAAATAAAAAAGTCATGAAAAAAGTTTTGTTCTGTTTGGTCATTCCAATGCTATTACCAATAATCAGCCTGGCTCAATTCAATATTTCCGGACACGTTTCGGATAAAAATTCGGCCGCCAAACTTTCGGGAGCATCAATAGGTATCGAAGGTTTGTTTATTGGAACAATTAGTGATGATGAAGGAAACTTCACCATCAAAAATCTTAAAAAGGGCGTTTACAAGCTGCGAATTACTTTTATGGGGTATGCTGATTTGTTGAAGACCGTGGAAGTTTCACAAAACACCAGCGTCAATATAGAGATGTCAAAAAACACGATATTGCAGGAGGAAGTAATTATAAGCGCAACGCGAACCTCAGAAAATCAGGCGAGCACTTTTACAAACATCAACAAAAAACAACTAGCCGAATTAAATCATGGACAGGATTTGCCTTATTTGCTGAATACAACGCCGGCCCTAGTTAGCAGTTCGGATGCCGGAAATGGGGTTGGGTATACATCATTGCGCATTCGTGGGAGCGATTTAACGCGAATTAATGTAACTATAAATGGGATTCCGGTGAATGATGCCGAATCGCAAGGAGTTTTTTGGGTTGATATGCCCGATTTGGCCTCGTCGATTGATAATGTTCAAATACAACGTGGCATTGGCACATCAACCAATGGATCGGCGGCTTTTGGTGCCAGTATAAATTTTCAGACTACGAAACTCAACCCAAAGCCTTATGCGGTGTATGATTTAGAATATGGTTCGTTTAACACCTGGAAACACTCGCTTATGGCTGGCACGGGATTGATTGAAAATCATTGGGCCTTTGATGTTCGCTTATCGAAACTAAACTCTGACGGCTATATTGAAAGGGCTTCAACCGACTTGAAATCGTTGTTTTTTAGTGGTGGCTATTATGGCAAGAATACGCTATTGAAAGTTGTTGTATTTTCGGGTAAGGAAAAAACGTATCAGGCCTGGAATGGTGTTCCTAAGGATTCGTTGAAAACCCATCGCAGATACAACCCTTTTACTTACGAAAATCAGACCGACAATTACCAACAAGATAACTACCAGCTATTATTTTCGCAGGGCATAGGAAAACGATTTTTGGTAAATGCGGCTTTGCATTATACTTATGGGCGAGGGTACTATGAAGAATATATGTCAGAGGATGATTTTTCTAAATATGGACTACCCTATCCAATTATTGGGAATGATACGATTGCAACAACAAATTTGATACGACAGAAATGGTTGAATAATCATTTTTATGGGTTTACTTTCTCAGGAACTTACAATAATCATAGAAATTTGAAGATTACGCTAGGTGGCGCCGGAAACAAGTATGAGGGTGATCATTACGGAAAAATTATTTGGGCGCAATATGCAAGCGAAACTCCAATAAATTATCAATGGTATGATAATGGTTCATTAAAAAGCGAAATGAGTCTTTATGGAAAAGTGGAATACAATCCGATAAAAAAAATTACTGCATACTTAGATTTGCAATACCGAACAATATATTTCGGCTTGGATGGCATGGACGATAAACTGCGGAACATTACACAAAAACATAATTTTAGTTTTTTCAATCCGAAGATTGGCTTTAACTACGATATTACGAATAAGCACAGGGTATACTTGGCTTTGGCCCTATCGAACCGCGAACCCAATGGGAATAATTTTGCCGATGCAAATCCCTTGAATCCTTTGCCAAAGCCAGAAACTATGTATAATGCTGAGCTTGGCTATACTTTCAACAGCAAGTATGTTACTACAACCCTGAATGGCTATTACATGTATTATAATAAGCAGTTGGTGTTAACCGGTGCGATTAACGATGTGGGCTATGCTATTATGACCAACGTGGCGCAAAGCTATCGTGCAGGGATTGAAATTTGTGCAGCAGCACGGTTGTTTAAACGCTTTACATGGGAAATGAATGCCTGTTTCAGTCAGAATAAAATTTTGGGATTTACCGAATTTGTGGATGATTGGGATCATGGCGGGCAAATTGAAAACAAGATTGGGAAAACTAATATTGCTTTTTCGCCCACAGTGGTTGCATCGAATACTTTTGCGTATAATTTTATTGAAAACTTTACTATTTCGTTGATGACGAAGTATGTGAGTCGCCAATATATAGACAATACCACGAGCATGGACCGTTCGTTGAAACCCTATTGTGTTTCGGATGTGGTGATGGATTATGCTTTCAAGCTTGGAATTATTAAAGAAATACGCGTAACGCTGATGCTGAACAATATTTTTAACTTGCAGTACGAAAACAATGCCTGGGTGTATCGCTATTATAATAATGGAACCTATAATGCATCGGATGGGTATTTTCCTCAGGCAGGAATTAACTTTTTGGCTGGTTTAAAAGTGAGATTCTAATAGTATAAAACAATGCACTTTGGGTGATAGGATTTGTGATTAAAAAAAGTTGATATTTATTTTGAATTTGTTTATTGTTTCCATTGCTATAGCAATCCTTTGGAAATTAATGCATACCTTTGCACAAATTTTGGTACATTACTGCTAACACTTTATATACGTAGCAGTTAATTCACAAATTGTTGTTTTTCCTCTTTTGCTATTTGTTGTTTGCTAACTATCAAAACTGGCAGGGTTGAAAACAAATTTTAATCAAAAATCATTAATCAAAACTAACAAATGTCATTAACAAAACTCAGAAACATTGGAATAGCCGCTCATATTGATGCCGGAAAAACAACCGTAACCGAACGTATACTTTTTTATACCGGTGTAACTCGTAAAACCGGTGAAGTTCATGATGGACAAGCCACCATGGATTTTATGAAACAGGAACAAGAACGCGGTATTACAATTGCATCGGCGGCCATTACTTGTCAATGGAAAGGTATGCAAGTAAATATTATTGACACACCCGGGCACGTTGATTTTACTGTTGAAGTGGAACGTTCGCTGCGAGTTATTGACGGTATGATAGCCCTGTTTTGTGCCGTTGGCGGTGTGGAACCCCAAACTGAAACTGTTTGGAATCAGGCCGAACGCTACAAAGTTCCCCGCATTGCTTTTGTAAACAAAATGGATAGAACGGGAGCCGATTTCAACGATGTGTTGAACATGATGAACAAATATTTGGATGCCAAAGCAGTTGCTTTTCAGTTGCCCATTGGTGCAGAAGAAGGATTTGAAGGTATTATTGATGTGATTGAACAAAAAGCATATACTTTTAAAGATGCAATGGGTATTGAAACCGAAATTCCTGAGGAATACAAAGAAAAACTCTTGGCAGCACGAACCTTTATGGTGGAAAAATTGGCCGACTATAGTGAAGAAATCATGGGTATGTATTTTGATGAAAAAGAAGTACCTGCCGAACTCTTAAAAAAAGCAGCACGCGAAGCCACCCTGAAGTTACTAATCACTCCGGTTTTTTGCGGTGCAGCATACAAAAACAAAGGCATTCAGTTGCTGCTCGATGCGGTGGTTGATTATCTCCCCTCGCCTATTGATGTGGGTGCTGTGGTAGGTATGGATATTGATGACCCTGAAAAAACCCGTAGCCGCGCCCCTTCCACAAAAGAACCGTTTGCAGCCTTGGCTTTCAAATTAATTCACGATCCTTTTGTTGGTCAACAAACATTTATCCGTATTTATTCGGGGACATTGACGAATGGCATGCAATTGCTTAATTCTACAAAAAACAAAATGGAACGGGCAGGACGTATATTGAAAATTCATGCGAAAGACCGTGAAGAATTGCACGAAGCTGGCCCCGGCGATATTGTGGCTCTTATCGGGATGAAATTCACCAAAACCGGCGACACACTATGCGATACCGAACACCCTTTGTACTTAGAAAATATTCATATTCCGCCCACGGTAATTGAATTGAAGATTAATCCGGCCAAACGTAAAGATCAGGAACGCATGATTGAATCGCTGCGCAAGTTGGCAAACGAAGATCCTTCGTTTAACATGCGTTATGATGATGAAACCGAGGAAACCATTGTTTCGGGTATGGGCGAATTGCATTTGGAAATTATTATTGATCGTTTGCGTCGCGAGTTTGATGTGGAAGTGTTGGTTGGTCAGCCTTCGGTGGCTTTCCGCGAAGCGATTACCCTGGAATCGGAAAACGATTTTAAATATGCCAAACAAAGCGGTGGTAAAGGTCAGTTTGCCCGCACGGTGTTGCGCATTGAACCGAACGAAGGCAAAGGCTACGAATTTGTTGATAAAATTAAAGGCGGTGTTATTCCGAATGAGTTTATTGTCTCGGTTGATAAAGGTATTAAAAAAACCCTCGACCGTGGCATTTTGGCCGATTTCCCCATTGTGGATGTAAAAGTTACTTTGTTGGATGGTGCTTATCATGCGGTGGATTCATCCGATATGGCTTTCCAGACTTGTGCTTCTATGTGTTTTAAGGCCGCCTTCCTTAAAGCCAATCCGGTTTTGTTGGAACCTGTGATGAAAGTGGAAGTGAATACCCCCGACGATTATATAGGCGAAATTGTTGGCAATTTGAACCGCCGCCGCGGAAAAATTGAGGCCATGCGCCGTTTCCGCAAAGGCTCACAAAAAGTGAATGCTTTTGTACCCCTTATGGAGATGTTTGGTTATGCTACACAATTGCGAAATATTTCGAGTGGACGGGCAAACTATAGCATGGAGTTTCATCAATATGAAGCCGTGCCACGGGCAATTCAGGAAGAAGAACTGAAAAAACTTGCCGAAAAGAAACGTTTGGAACGCAACCAATAATCCCATTTCTTCTCAGATATAAGACACCGATTTGGTGTCTTTTTTTTTGCAAATAGGGTTGCTAAATAATTAGGTATTCAACAACTTCATTCTATTGATACTGTAACCTTTTTTTCGTAAATTTGTATAACATCTTGTTTATTATTTTAAATAGTGTGAAATAGTGACCTGAAACATACATTTTATGTGTTGAAAAACCTGATTATATTTTTACAAAAAAAATATAACCCTCTGCTATCCAAAGTTGATAATGACCTTGGATGGATTTCTTTTTGGTATGCTTGCATCCGAAGAGTGGCTTTAGCTTTGCCTGTTGTTTTCCAAATGTTTTTCTTCTCAAAAAGTAAATCCGGTTTAAATCGTTACTATAAAAAACTTTTATTCCCTGTTTTAATACTATTTCTTCTTTCGGTTCAACCTGTGTTTGTTCGGGGGCAAAATAATAACGACAAAAATACAGAAACAGCCAGTCAGGGTAAAAATAAAAAAGCCTTCGACGAATGGAAAGAAATTTTTAAACTGAGAGGTACTTTAAACAAAAACCAATATGGCAGCCGCTATTTTATGGGCTTGTTCGATGGGCGGTTTATTGGCCCCAACGACCAGGATAATTACGGCATACGCACCTACAGCACCGCTTGGGATTATCTGATTTTTGGCAACAGTTTGCTTTCGATGCTTATCAACATGGGTTTTACGGCCGACAACATCAATTTGATATCGAGCGGCAACGTGCCCAATCATCATTCGTTTTATTTGGGTTGCATTGGGCATTATGCTATTTCGCAGGAGAAATCGTGGGTGGACTCTACTTTTAACAGAACGGTGGGCAAAAATGTGGCTGTCGACAAGCCATTTAAAGCCTCGATTCCACGTTTGGGTATCGATTCAACTGCAGTTAAAGTTGACTTGGGTGGGTTTTATATTAAACGGAAAGTGGAAAAGAAAACCGTTTACGATACCATAGCATTTCCGCAGATTGAAGGCACGGGTTCGTGGAAAGATGCCAACAATTTTGATTTGGTTTACGAATGGATGGAGCTATTTTTTAATGCGTACCGCGATAGTCTTGATATCAGCAAGCGGCAGTTTGCAAAAAAAACACCGAAAGAACTTCAACAATGCATTTTGCAACGATTCAATACTAAAAAATATCTTGAAGCCAACAATTTGACTGAGGACGAATTGAATTATAAAATTGTGGATGGCTACAAGAATGACATCTTTGATTTGGTGCATCAGCCCAATGAAAAGGTTTTTAGAATGGGACAATACGAAATGTTTAGGTATTTTAACGATGTGTATTGGCGCGATTTGAACGAAACTGTGGTGATGATTGGCCGCGGACTGAACGATGCTGGCGAGCTGGAGCCATACTCTTATGTGTGGAAACCTTCGGACAAGAAAAACCCGGTGTGGCATTGCGCTTTTCAGTTCGACAAAGACCGCGAAACCAATCCGCGCTCGGGTTTAATAAATTATGTGATGGTGCCTTATGGCACCAAAGGCCGAAATATGCCCACGGTGGTGCCGAACGATTTGCCTCCATTTTCGCAATTCGAGGGGGTGGTGATTTGGAGCGACAACTGCAAAAAGCAATCGTATTCGAACAAAGACGACTTGTGGCTGAACACGCTTAATGGGCGCATGATTGACCGCAATTTCAAATGTTATCCCTACGAGGTGGGTATTTTGCCGCTGAACGACGATGGCACGGTGGATGGTATTTATAAAATTTATGTTTGGAAAGACGATAAAGATTACTGGGCGTATATTTTTTGCGGAAAGCACGCGGGAGTTAGAGGTGGCAAGCCCGGAAAATCGTTTGTTGACCAGGTGGATAATTTCCGCAAAGATTATAACTTTTCGGATTATTGGTATTTTTATAAAGACGTGGATTTTGAGAAGGATGTGGTGAAGAACATGCCGCAGTTTATTGGCGATTTGGAAAGTTTGGAAAGTAGGGTTACGGGCATTAAAGGCAAAACCATGCCCAAAGTGTGTATTCCCATTGTAACGCCCAACGATAAAAATCCTAAAAAGCCGCGTATTGATAATTTCTATGTTTTGCTGAACGCCGACAACACAGGAACCGTTTTCCCAGATAAAATTAATTTCTTTTGGAAAATTGATGTGTACGACGATTATGCGAACAATATGCTGGTGAAGAAAAAATCGGTGATTATTAAAATAAACAAACAGGAAATTCCATTGGATAAATTCGACGACTATTTACGAACCAACAACTTGAGCGGTTCGCAGGTGCGCAAAGCCAACGATCAGTTTGAAACCGATTTGAAAAATAGTAAAAAGAAAGACCCTGTGGTGAATTTAAACACTTTGTACAACAACCATGTGTATAATTTGGCCAACTCTGACGAAACCCAAAACCTGATTAACCAAGTGAAAGAAGACCTGATGGCGGTGCGCTACGAGTTGCCCAAAGCCGAACGGACCCTAGAGCTGGCACAGGACGAAAATGCAGATAAACTCAAAGACTTAAAAAAACAACTCGACGAACTGGAACTGACAAAAAAAACCAAGAAACCTATTTATGCTGAAACCAAAGCGCAATACGATAAACTGAAAGAAGGGGTGGATAAAAAACTTTTTAGCTACAACAAACTGGTGGCAAAAGAAACCTCCTTGGTTGATTTGTTGCAACTATCGCAAGAGCGATTGGATATTAATTTAAACAACGATTTGGCCAACATCAACTCGCACATTGCTTTTTTGGAAAGCGAACGCGCCAAATACCAAACACAGCTGGACCAACTAAAAGCCGAAGGCAAAACCGAAACCGATAACTACCGTCAGGTGCAAACATCAATTGATAACAAACGACAAGAACTGATTGAAGCCGAAAACAAACGCGACAAGGTGCAACAGGAAATAGAGAATCAGAAGAAATTGCAGTCGGAAAAAGAGTGACGAAGGTAATAGGTAAGAGGTAAGAGGTAATAGGTAAGAGGTAAGAGGTAATAGGTAAGAGGTAATAGGTAATAGTTGTGTCCATTCTTCCGACTTCCGACTTTCTTTTTACCACAGTGAACACAGAGGAAAAACAGCGTTACACGGAGAAATTATTCTGCATTCAAAAAAAATTATTTCATTTTTTTTTATGAAAATGTTTTTTTTATTTGGAATAATTTAGTTTCTTTGTGTATCGAAAACTAAAACATACAAACCCGATGATCTATCGTTCTGACATATCATGTTCTGAAAGGCCTATTTCCGTGGGGGGGGGGTATTTTTAACCTTTTACTATTTCATTGCAATCTAACTTCTAGCGTAAACAAAACCAAGGCTTGGTTTTTTACGCAACTTTTTCGGTTATCGGGCGCTTGCCTTGCCCATACTTTTTATTTTTTTACTTTATACAGTAGTTTTTTTCATACCAAAGAGAAACAATTTCATAATTAACTAAATTCATAAACCTAAAAAAAGTAAAGCTTATGCCATTAGACAATTTAATTTCAATTTCGTTCACTGCAGCAGAAGTAACAACTTTAGAAACTTCGTTAGCTGCCATCGAAGCCATTATCAACCCCAAAGTGGTGAACCTCACTCCCAAAGAAAGGCAACGCTACGGCAAAATGGGCGACGAAACCGAAAATTTTGCCGTAAAAACCGTTACCTACACCGAGCAAAACCCAGAAATCATTCCGTTTTTTCTCGATGCAGCCGAATTAAAAATTGATATCGAAGCCAGAAAAGTGATTGATCCTATTTTAAAACGGATCAGCATTATTTTTGAAAAACTTGACGATACTCATAAAGTTATTGGTTTTGATTTGTTTAACCAGGTGATTTCTATTTATCGTAACGTCAAAATGCTTTCGAAACAAAACGTGCCGGGTATATCGGTGATTTATGAAGATCTGAAAAAACAGTTTCCGCATGTAGTGCTTCCGGTGATTAATTTCACCCCCGATCCCGCATTGGATGCCACTGTTAACGACGGAACAACTCCTTCGTAATAAACTAAAAAACACGTTCATTGCAACAATAAAAAGGCTTATGCAGTATAGCAACGGCCTGCAAGCAGTCGGTCGACGGTATGCAGGGCGTTAGCCAACGGGCTGCAGGCAGTTATTAACGGCCTACAGCCCGTTAACCAACGGCCTGTAGGGTGTTCATCAACTCCCTTCAGGCCGTATACTAACGGCCTGAAGGGAGTATACCAACGGCCTGAAGGCCGTTATAAAACAACATCGATGGCGTTAGCAGACTGCCTGAGGAAAAAAAACAAAATTGAAACAACGAGTGAAGGTTTCGCTTTATGTGAAACCTTCACTTTTTTAATAATGAAACACGATTTACAATTAATAATAATAGTAAAAACCAAAAAATTATGAAAAAGAAAATCAGACCGTTTATTTATGCGCTAATATTAACAACTTTAGCATTAATTCTTACCTATAGTTGTAAGAAAAAAGATGATAATACCACAACCGGGCCAGTGCCTACCATCAATACTATTCCTGTGGATAGTATAAAAGGTACAACCGCAAGATGTGGTGGTATAATAGCTACTGACAATGGCTCAACAATCACCTCAAGAGGTGTTTGCTGGAGCACAGGCATTGATCCTACCATTTCAAACAGCACAACAATAGATGGTGCTGGCGCAGGAACTTATGTAAGTCATATGACAGGTTTGGCACCTCTAACAACTTATTATGTGAGAGCTTATGCAACCAACGCCAACGGAACAGGCTACGGACCGTCATATTCATTCACCACCTTAGCAATTGCTGTTGGAGATTATTATCAGGGAGGAAAAATTGCATATATATTTGTATCGGGTGATCCGGGTTATGTTGCAGGACAAATTCATGGTTTGATAGCAGCCACAAGTGACCAAAGTACGGGCTTGCAATGGTATAATGGCAGCAATGTAACAACCGGAGCTACATCGCAAAGCATAGGTAGCGGAAATGCAAATACCAATACAATAGTGAGCGTTCAAGGATCAGGAAGCTATGCAGCTAAATTATGCGCCGATCTTTCACTGGGAGGTTACAGCGATTGGTATTTACCTTCCTTTAATGAACTTTATAAACTTTACATAAATCGTTCTTATATTGGTGGGTTTGAAAGTACAACATATTGGACATCCTCGGAATATGATTTAACACAAGCTCGTTTCGTTGATTTTATGGGAGGTCCGAGTATGTATACAAATAAAAGTGCAGCCTGCAATGTTCGGGCAGTGCGTACTTTTTAATTTTACCTTTAAAAGTGGAGACCAAAAACCACCAAAAATAAAGCCCTGCCCCCACACGGCGGGCTTTTTTTTATTTTAGCCAAAAGCCACGCGCCATTAGCCATGATTGATGGTTGGTAAATAAAAAAAGGACACGAAATATCGTGTCCCTGCTTTTAACTTTAAGTACTTTAGTTCACCTGCCCGTCCGGTCAGGCGGGCTTTAGGCACTTCCTTTAA
The DNA here is from genome assembly GCA_037128515.1 of Bacteroidota bacterium. Taxonomy (GTDB): domain Bacteria; phylum Bacteroidota; class Bacteroidia; order Bacteroidales; family CAIWKO01; genus CAIWKO01. The sequence goes on from JBAXWF010000007.1 coordinate 58,147, forward strand.
CGTAATTCACCAAACCCTTAGCCTTAAAAATATTCATCAGCTTATCGGGAAGCGCATTAAAGGTGTAGGCTTTTCCGGCAATGGTGATGGTTCCTTTGGCCATATCCACCTCCACACTGTCGCCTTTTTTGTAGTTATCAACCGCTTCGGGCACCACCAAAATGGGCAGCCCCTGGTTCACAGCCGAGCGGTAAAAAATGCGGTTCACCGATTTGCAAATAACAGCCTGCACCCCTGCAAACGACAATCCCACGGCAGGATGCTCACGCGATGAGCCGCACCCAAAGTTCATGCCGGCAATCACAATGTCGCCTGCTTTCACGCCTTCGGCAAAACTTTCGTCAACCCCTTTAAACAAGTATGGCATAATTTTGTCGCCTTCCGAACTGTTGATGTTGTAGGTTAGGTTTCCGGCAAACATTTGGTCGGTATTCATGTTATCGATATCGCCATAGCCCCACACCCCTTTCTCCAGGCGCGATTCGCCTTTTTGCACCTGCACCGTTTGGCTTTGCTCGCCGGCAAACGGAAACTTGTCGTTGGCCACCGTGCCTCGTGGGTCGGTAATTTCGCCTTTCAAAGCGGAGTAGGCCACCGTGGCTGGGGAAGCCAAATAAATGTTGGCTTTTTCGTTGCCCATGCGTCCCAAGAAGTTGCGGTTGGCGGTCGAAATCACGTTATAACCATCGGCCGGAATCCCCTGCCCCGTTCCCAAGCAAGGCCCACACGAAGGCGACAAAAAGTTAGCGCCACAGTTCAGCAAATCCACCACCAAACCCTCGGCCATCGCCTGTTTGTATATTTCCATCGAAGCCGGAATCACCAACAACTGAAACCCCACAGGCAGTTTTTTGCCTTTCAAAATGCTTGCCGCGATGCGTATATCCTCAATGCGGCCGTTGGTGCATGTGCCCACCAAGGCTTGGTTGAGCTTGGTACCCTGCACCTCCGACACCGCTTTCACATTATCCACATTGTGGGGCGCAGCCACCACCGGAAACAGCGTGCTCAAATCAATTTCAAATTCTTTCAAATAACGTGCATCGGCATCGGCCCAAGTGCCTTGGGTTTTAGCACCAATAAAATCCCACAACACCTGGTCGGCTTCAAACACGGCGTTTTTGGCACCCATTTCCGAAGCCAGATTGGCAATCGTCATGCGGTCGGCTATGTTCAGTGTTTTCACTCCATTGCCATGATATTCAATCGACATATAATCGGCCCCATCCGAACCGATCATACCAATAATCCACAAAGCCACATCTTTGGCATACACGCCGGTGCTTAGCTTTCCTGTCAAGGTAATCTTCACCGATTCGGGTACCCGAAACCACGTTTCGCCTTGTTTCCACAATCCAGCCGTTTCGGTGCGGTCAATCCCTGCCGCAAAAGCATTAAAAGCCCCTGCCGTGCAAGTATGACTGTCGCTTCCCACAATAATCATGTTGGGCCGCGCATACAAGGACATCAACTGATGACAAATGCCATTGCCCACATCATGAAACTTTGTGATACCTTGTTTTGCCACGATGTCTCGAATTTTCTGATAATCGTTGGCCAATTTGGCGTTGGTAGGTGGCGCATTATGATCCAAAACAATCAGCAACTGATCGGGATTGGCCACCCTATCGCCCCCCATTTTTGTAAAAGTAGCATTAATACTGGCTGTGTTATCGTGCGAAAGCACGATGTCGGGTCGTTTAAAAACGATACTGCCGCAGTCGGCACCCAATACTTTTTCTGCAAATGTTTTTCCTGACATAATTTTTTTAGTTTTTGGTGATACAAAGTTATATCCTATTTTCTGATTGCAAAACTATTTTTGCAGATAAACCTAAAATATTTTAAAACACCTTTTTTCGCAATAAGCAATAATATGTATCTTTGCGCCGCACACCAACCTAATCGCATGATAAAATACATATTAATTGCCATAATTTTTATGGTAGTTTCGGCCAAGGCAATGGCACAACCCTGGATGAATCACCCCTACCTGAACAAAACCAAAACCGAAGCCACATTTTTCGACATACAAAAAGCGTTTTACACCTATTGGGGCAACAAACCCTATGTGCGAAGCAAAGGCTACAAGCAGTTCAAACGTTGGGAATACAACATGCAACCCAAATGCTATCCCGATGGCAAATTTCCCGACCCCATGCAGTACAACAACGAGTACAAAAAGTTTCTGGCACAAAACCCCGCCATCAAATATAGCAAAGCACTGGCATCGTGGTTGCCCTTGGGGCTCACTTCGTGGACCAATGGCCAAAGCGGCTACAACCCCGGCAACGGGCGCTTGAACGCCGTAACTGTCGACAGGCAAAACCCCAACATTATTTATGTAGCAGCACCTTCGGGTGGCATTTGGAAAAGCAACGACGCCGGCATGAGTTGGAATACCACCTTCGACACCATGGACGTGTTGGGCACCTCCGCCGTTGCCATACATCCCACCAATCCTAACATAATTTATATAGGCACTGGCGACCGCGATGCATGGGATACCAAAGGCACCGGCATCTATAAATCCATAGATGGCGGCTCAACTTGGACCCCCACCGCCATGCACTTTGCCGCAACCTATCGCAACTTCAACAAAATACTTATCAACCCCTTAAACCCCAACCGAATTTTGGCAGCCGCCAGCAACGGCATTTTTAGCTCCAAAAACGGGGGCAACTCCTGGGTTCAAGTTTACACGGCCAGCGAGGTAAAAGATTTAAAATACAAACCCAACGACACCACCGTTGTTTTTGGCAGCGGCGCATTTTTTGTTCGCTCATCCAATGGTGGCAACAGTTTCACAAAAATCACAGCCGGCATTCCGAACGACACTGTGCGCATAGAGTTTGATGTTACCAAAGCGAACGCCAACTATGTGTATGCCGTGGTTTCGCGCCCCGACAATACCTTCGAAGGCGTTTACCGTTCCACAGATGCCGGATTGAATTTTATAGCCCGCACCAACTCGCCCAACATATTGGGCTATTCCGAAGATGGTAGCGATTCTAGCGGACAAGCATGGTACGATTTGGCTTTGGCTGTTTCGCCCACCAACGCCAACGAGGTTTTTGTGGGTGGTGTCAATGTTTGGAAATCGACCGATGGCGGACAAAACTTTTCGGTGAACACCATGTGGTATACCGGAAGCCCCATTAGCTATATACATTGCGACATACACTCCTTAAACTTTTATGGCGACTCCCTATATTGCGGAAGCGATGGCGGAATATTTTTAACCGCCGACCATGGCAATTCGTGGATTGATTTGAGTGCTGGGTTGGGTATATGTCAGTTCTACCGATTGGGCAGCAGCGAGTCGGCGCCATACGAAATTGCGGCAGGAGCGCAGGATGTAGGTTCCAATTTGTTTAAAAATAGCCAATGGACCCACGTTTATGGCGCCGATGGTATGGAAGCCATTGTAAACAATTTCGATTCGCAAAACATTTATGTATCGTCGCAAAGCGGTGGCATATTAAAATCAACCGACGGAGGGGATAATTTTAACGGAGCCGTACCTTTCGATACCTTGTCGGGAAGTTGGGTAACACCCTATGTGATGGACGCCAACAACGGCGATATACTGTGGGCAGGCTATCAGGAAGTTTATAAAACCACCGATGCAGCTGGCAGTTGGACCCAACTTTCCACAAACCTGAGCGGAGGCGAAAACCTGAATAATTTGGTGGTAGGTGCCAACAACAATAACTATATTTATGCCTCGAGCAGCGAATATTTGTACGTTTCCACCGACGGAGGCGCCAACTGGAACACCTACAATCCGGCCCCCGGTCAATTTATTTCCTACATCACCCTCGACCCCGACAACGCCACTAGAATTTGGATGACTATTACATCCAATGGGTCGGACAAGGTTTTGTATTCGCCAAATGCAGGTGTTACCTTTACCGATATTACCGGCAACCTAACCAATATGGGATTCAATTGCATTGCCTTCCAAAAAAATGCCAACGACGCCTTGTATGTTGGCACCGAAATCGGAATCTTTTACAAAGACACCACCATGACCAATTGGATAAGCTTCAACACCGATTTGCCCAACGTTAAAGTTAACGAACTGGAAATAAACTATGGCATAGGAAAAATTAGGGCAGCCACCTACGGAAGAGGAATTTGGGAAGCCACATTGTACAATCAAACCAGCATACAAGAAATGTTTGCAGCCAATTTCAAAGTATATCCCAATCCAGCCAAAGGAGTAGTGAACATACAACTCGATAAATCGCTTAGCGGAAAGCTGCATATAAAATTATTTACCATTGTGGGTTCCGTGGCAAAACAATCGCAAGCCGATGCTAACGGACAATTGATATCGTTGGATGTTTCGAGTCTGGTGGCTGGCTCCTATTTCTTGCGCATTTCAAGCGCAAGCGGAACTTTCACAAAGAAAATAGTTGTTATCAACTAAATTATTTACGGATAAAGTGTGGCATGTCCATTGGTATTTCAATTGACAACTCAATATAGCCACTAAATTTGCCATCAACAAACAAGGGTGTTTGATGAATTATTTTTTTAATTCCGTTTTTTTCAATAGTATACGAATTCTCGTTGTGTGTTATTAACATGTCGGCCAATATACTTTTTGAGGGTTCGGGATGACAATCGAGTAAGCTTTGTCCCACTAATGCCGCTCCCCCATATTTCTCAAAGGTTTTAACCGATTTGTCGTTCATGTAAATTATAATGCCCTTTTCATCGCAAATAGTTACTGCAAATCGAGTTTCTTTAAAATAGTCCTGTTTCATTTCTTGGTTTCTTTTTTTTGATAGTACTTACAAATTGTTGCGATGCCGCATTGGGCACACAAAGGTTTCCGAGCCTGACAAATATAACGTCCGTGCAAAATCAACCAGTGATGCGCAATGCCAATTTTATTTTCGGGAATGTGTTTCACCAATTGTTTTTCGGTAGCTAAAGGCGTTTTAGCATTGTGAGTTAAGCCAATTCGGGCAGCCACCCGAAACACATGCGTATCGACCGCCATAGCCGGTTTTTTAAAAACAACCGCAGCAATCACATTGGCGGTTTTACGTCCTACGCCGGGGAGTTTTTGCAGATCATCAAGGTCGGAAGGAATGAGTCCGTTAAAATCGTTCACCACCATGCTCGCCATTCCAATTAAATGCTTTGTTTTATTGTTGGGATAGGAACACGTTCTGATTAATTGGAACACATCAGATTCATTTGCTTTCGCAAATGAATTTACGTCGGGAAATTTATTAAATAAACCCGGTGTTATCTTATTCACCCTTTTATCGGTGCATTGCGCCGATAAAATAACAGCCACCAACAGTTGAAACGGATCATGGTAATCGAGCTCGGTGTCAGCCTTAGGTTGATGTTCTGAAAAATAATCTATAAAAAAATTATAGCGTTCTTTTATCGAAATCATAAAAAGAATTTAGTGCAAAAATAAAAAAAGCTCCATTACGGAGCTTTTGTAAATCAGTTTTTGATTAATGTATCCAAATCCTTCTCACTGACATTGATGACAGCCAATGCTTTGGAATACGAAATAATGTTACTTACTATTTGGTCGGGTGGATTTACCATAGTCTTCTCCAAATCGTGCTTTGCATCGTTTAACCGAACAAATTCTTTGTAAAGTAGGTTTTCGGTCTTAATTGCGTTTTTAATAGCATTTTTAGCAGACATGTCGGTAAATTCATCGTAAACAAAAAGTAGTAAATCGTCGAGTGTAATGGTTTTATTCATAGGCAACCCAATTTGTTTTAAAATTACAATCATAAAACGTAAGTAAAAAATGATTATTGTATATAAACAAAAAAAAACCGAAGAAATATCTCCGGTTTTTTTATAAATTAGTAAACAGTAGTTATGCTGTTAGTATTATTTCTTTTTCTTCAATTAATTTCCTCATGTTTATGAGTGCGTATCTCATTCTACCTAGTGCGGTATTAATACTAACATTTGTAGATTCAGCAATGTCTTTAAAACTCATATCGTAATAATGCCTCATAATAAGAACTTCTTTTTGTTCGGCTGGCAAGTAATCAATTAATGCTCTCACGTCACTGTGTATTTGGTCACGCACCAATTTATCTTCAATTGAATATTCAACAATTCGTATGGTATCAAAAATATCCTGTTCTTCTTTATTTTCAACAAAAGGAATACGTTTTGATTTCCGAAAATGATCAATAACCAGGTTATGCGCTATACGCATTGTCCATTGTAGAAACTTCCCTTCTTCTTTGTATGCTCCAGTTCTAAGGGTATTAACAACTTTTACAAAAGTATCTTGAAAAATATCTTCTGCAAGATGGGTATCCTTAACAACCATCAGGATGTACGTAAAAACTCTTTTTTTATGTCGATTGATTAGAATCTCTAGACAAGAATGGTTACCGGATAAATAGCAATCAATCAACTCCTGATCGCCAGTCATTTTTTTTATAGGCATATTACCTCCTTTTTAAAATACAAGTTTCAAGGTAAATGTCTTATCCGATAGTTGTCCTCCAAGATTTAGGTTAAATCTTAATGATTTAACGATGAAAAGAATAAATTTATTGTGATGATTATAAAAATAACGGACAAAGATACTATATTTTTTTCCAAATGCAAAACAATTTTTCATAATTTTGAAAAAAAATTCCTCATTACACCTTTCTTATACACCTTTATTAATGAAATTTCCAAATATTGAATCTTATAGTTCAAAAGATCACATTATAATAAAAAATGCCCGGGTTCACAATCTAAAAAACATCGATCTTGCTATTCCCCGAAATAAATTTGTTGTAATTACCGGCTTATCGGGCTCCGGAAAATCATCACTAGCCTTTGATACCATTTATGCTGAGGGACAACGACGTTATGTTGAAAGTTTAAGTTCTTATGCCCGTCAGTTTTTGGGGCGTATGCCAAAGCCCGAAGTGGATTATATAAAAGGTATATGTCCTGCTATTGCAATTGAACAAAAGGTAAAAACGCACAACCCACGATCGACAGTAGGAACTTCGACTGAAATTTATGATTTTATAAAATTACTGTATGCAAGAGTTGGGAAAACATATTCGCCTGTTTCAGGCAACATTGTAAGGAAGGACACAATAACCGACGTTGTTGAATATATTTTATCGCGGGAAAATGGCAGTCAGGTATTAATTGCATGTCCGATGGTTGTAAGCCAAGGACGCAGTGCTGAAGAACAGTTTCAAATTACGCAACAACAAGGGTTCAGAAGAATTACCGTTCATGGCGAATTAGTTAAAATTGAAGATTTTCAGTTTCCAAAGAAAAAATCTTCTTCGGAAATTAAAATCGATATAGTAATCGATAGAATTCTTATCGGGGACGCTATAGCTGAAAACCGCGATAGAATTGCTGATTCGGTGCAAACCGCTTTTTATGAAGGGAAAGGAAAATGCAGCATTGCATCAGAAATATACGGCGTTAAGACCGAAAAAGTTTTTAGTGATAGATATGAAATGGATAATATGGAATTTGAAGAGCCATCGGTTAATCTGTTCACCTTCAATAATCCTTATGGCGCTTGCAAAACATGCGAAGGGTTCGGGAGTGTTATTGGTATTGACGAAGACCTTGTGATTCCCAACAAAAACTTATCTGTGTATGAAGAAGCCATAGCTTGCTGGAAAGGCGAAAAAATGAGTGAATGGAAAGAGCAATTGGTAAACACAGCTTATAAGTTTGACTTCCCAATTCACAAGCCCTACTTTGAACTTACCATGCAACAAAAAGAATTGCTTTGGACAGGTAATTCGTATTTTGAAGGGATTAACGCATTTTTTAAACATGTTGAGGAACAAACATACAAAATTCAATACAGAGTTATGCTGGCCCGTTATCGCGGCAAAACAGTTTGTCCGGATTGCAAAGGAACCCGTTTACGCAAAGATGCCACTTATGTTAAAATTGCGGAAAAATCTGTTATTGATTTAGTATTAATGTCTGTCACCAATGCTAAAAAGTTTTTACAATCTATTAAATTTACTGATTACGACAAACAGATAACCAAAAGTATAGTACCCGAAATTATAAATCGCTTGCAATTTCTTATTGATGTCGGGTTGGGGTATCTCACTTTAAACAGGGCTTCCAATTCACTATCAGGTGGAGAATCGCAACGTATAAACCTGGCAACCGCACTTGGAAGCAGTTTGGTTGGTTCAATGTATATTTTGGATGAGCCAAGCATAGGTTTGCATCCTCGTGATACCGAACGATTGATAAAAGTATTAAGACGTTTGCGCAATATCGGAAATTCGGTAATTGTTGTTGAGCATGATGAAGAAATCATAAAAGCAGCGGACCAAATAATTGATATTGGACCTTATGCAGGGAAACACGGTGGCGAATTAATTTTCCAAGGGAATTTTAAAGAGCTGATTGAGAGCTCTGATTCTTTGACATCAAAATACCTTAATAAAATAACATCTATACCAGTACCAAAATGCAGGAGTCCATGGAAACAGTATATTGAAATACGTGGTGCACATGAACATAATTTGAAAAATATCAGTGTTAAATTTCCACTTAATGTTTTCACCGTGGTAACCGGAGTTAGCGGTTCAGGAAAAACAACATTAGTGAAGAAAAGTTTTTATGCTGCACTAAAAAAAATTCACGGCGGATATTCTGAGAAAACCGGAAAACATGCATCTTTGAAAGGGAATATAGATAGAATTACCCAAGTTGAATATGTTGATCAAAACCCCATTGGAAGATCCTCTAGATCAAATCCGGTAACATACATAAAAGCCTACGACGAGATTAGAAATCTTTTTGCTGATCAGCAATTATCAAAAGTTAGGGGATTTAAACCGGGATATTTTTCATTCAACATTCCCGGTGGCAGATGTGAAGAATGCCAGGGTGATGGATTTGTGGTAATTGAAATGCAGTTTATGGCCGACATTCATTTGGTTTGTGACAATTGCCAAGGGAAACGGTTTAAAGACGAAGTGCTTGATATCACATGGAACGGGAAAAATATAACTGATGTGCTCGATATGACCATTGATGAAGCATTACTATTTTTCGACAGACCGGGCAAAAAACATTCTGCTGAAGATCGCATTGTTGATAAAATGCAACCTCTGGCTGATGTCGGGCTTGGCTACGTAAAACTGGGACAACCATCAAGCACTTTAAGCGGTGGTGAAGCACAACGGTTGAAATTAGCTACTTTTCTTTCAAAAGGGGGTGTTGATAAGCAAACATTGTTTATTTTTGACGAACCCACCACCGGACTTCATTTGCACGATATTCATAAACTTTATGATGCATTGATTGCATTGATTGCAAACGGGCACACTATTATTGTAATTGAACACAACATAGAATTAATAAAATGTGCCGACTGGCTTATTGACTTGGGGCCTGAAGGAGGTGATGAAGGTGGTTACGTGGTGTTTGAAGGCACTCCTGAAGAAATGGTATTAAAATCCGACTCTTATACTGCAAAATTTCTCAAAGAAAAATTGTAAGTATCTTCTATATCGTGTAAGCATACAAATCGTATTGTTCCGCCTGATAAATTCTTACCTGATAAAAATTACTAATAATAAGTTTTTTATTCGCCGGTATCAACACTTCGTTATCAATTTCAGGAGAATCAAATTCTGTACGTGCAATATAAAAGTCATTTTCTTTTCTATCAACGAGCACTTTCAAAGTTTTACCGATCATCGCTTGATTCAATGAGAAAGATATTTGCTGTTGCAACTCCATGAGCTTATTCATGCGAACAGTTTTTGTACTTTCTCTTATCTGAGGTTTGATTGCAGCCGCAGCAGTGCCTTCTTCCGACGAAAAACTAAATACACCTAGGCGTTCAAAACGTTGTTCTTTAACAAAATTGAACAACTCTTTAAACTGTGCAGCAGTTTCACCGGGATACCCAACAATAAAAGCAGTTCGGAGATGTATGCCCGGAATCTTATTTTGGATTTTTCGCAATAACTCGCGAGTACCTTTGCTGTCAATTCCTCTATGCATCGATTCCAAAATAGAATCATTGATATGTTGCAGCGGAATATCCAGATACTTGCAAATGTTCCCTCTGCTTTGTATTATATCGAGAACATCCTCCGGAAAACCAGAAGGAAAGGCATAATGCAAGCGTATCCATTGGAATTGTTTGATATCAGAGAGTTTTTCGAGCAAACGAGCCAACATGCGTTTTTTGTAAAGGTCGAGGCCATAATAGGTGGTATCCTGAGCCACCACAATCAATTCTTTTACACCTTTGTCGGCCAGCATCTGGGCTTCTTCCAACACTTTTTCTATAGGAATGGAAACATTTTTGCCGCGAATAAAAGGGATGGCACAAAACGAACAGGTGCGGTCGCAACCTTCGGCGATTTTTAAATAGGCATAATGACAGGGAGTAGTAATGATTCGATTGGCTGTAATATCCACATTCGACTTAGTAAAATTTTTAAGTAGCATAGGTATTTCAGCGAAACCATAAATGCCATCTAATTCGGGAATTTCGTTTAACAGATCGGCTTTATATCGTTGAGCCAAACATCCGGTTGCAAAAACTTTTTTTACTTTATGCCGGTTTTTAGCTTCAACATAATAAAGCAATGTATCTATGGATTGTTGCTTTGCATCATTTATAAAACCGCAAGTATTTACCAGAACAATATCGGTAAATTTGGTGGAATTATGAACAATATCAAATGTTTCGGCAGGAATGTTTCCCATGATTTTTTCGGAATCCACAACATTTTTGGCACACCCTAATGTAACCACATTTATGCTCATTTTTTTATGTATTCCAGAAGCAATAGGCATATTATGAATTCTTGAAAAAAGAATCTACGAACTCAATTCGGTTAAAAATTTGCAATTGGTCAATCTTTTCGCCAACTCCAATATATTTTACAGGTATTTTAAACTCCTCTGAAATTCCTAACACCACCCCACCTTTTGCAGTACCATCCAGTTTGGTTAATGCCAAAGCACTTACCTCGGTTGCAGCAGTGAACTGCCTGCATTGTTCTATTGCATTTTGCCCAGTTGAGGCATCCAGAATTAACAAAACCTCGTGTGGGGCTTCGGGCATCACTTTTTGTATTACTTTGCGTATCTTCGAAAGTTCGTTCATTAAATTCACTTTGTTGTGCAAGCGTCCTGCGGTATCAATTATAACAACATCCATGTTTCTAGCCTTAGCAGCAGTTACAGCATCATAAGCAACAGAAGCAGGGTCGGCTCCCATTCCTTGACTGATTATAGGCACCCCGACTCTTTCGGCCCATATTGTTAGCTGGTCGACTGCAGCAGCACGAAATGTATCGGCTGCCCCCAAAATCACATTATAGCCTTTGTTTTTAAATTGAAATGCAAGTTTGCCAATAGTGGTAGTTTTTCCAACTCCATTAACGCCAACAACAACTATAACGTAAGGTTTTTGTACCACCGGAATTTCAAAATCTAGTATATCCTCGGTATTATTCTCGGAAAGCAAGGCTGCAATTTCTTCTTTTAAAATCGTATTTAATTCCTGTGTGCCGAGATATTTATCGCGTGAAACGCGTTCTTCGATACGTTCAATGATTTTTAAAGTGGTTTTAACCCCAACATCTGAAGAAATTAATATTTCTTCCAGATTATCCAAAACCTCATCATCGACTTTTGATTTACCTACTACTGCTTTCGAAAGTTTCGAGAAAAAACTGTCTTTGGTTTTTGCCAATCCTTCGTTTAAGCTCTCTTTTTTGTCTTTAGTAAAAAAACTAAATAAACCCATATACGGTTAAATATTTGATAATGCGAAATTACATAAAATCGGCAAGAAAACTATTCCAAATAAAGTCAACATTTTTTCCCCTGCTTAATACATTCAAATTGCTGTTAGAATCAATGTCCTAAAATAAATCAAGCCTTCCTTTCGGGAAAGCTTGAACCTATTTTTGAAAATCAGAAATTTATTTTTTTGCCAAATATTCTTTTACAGTTTCGTTGGCAACAATTTCTTCTTTAAATGTGTAAGCACCAGTTTTAGGAGATTTTACCATTCGGATTACTTTTGCATAATCCTTACCGGTTGTCGTTTTCAGTGTTGCAATTACTTTCTTTGCCATGGTTAAAACTATTTAATTTCTTTGTGAACAGTAACTTTTTTCATGATTTTGTTATACTTCTTCAACTCGAGACGTTCGGGAGTATTTTTTTTATTTTTTGTAGTGATATAGCGAGATGTTCCCGGCAGTCCACTGTTTTTATGTTCGGTGCACTCCATGATAACCTGAACTCGTGCATCTTTACTCTTCTTTGCCATTTTGCCTAATTTTTATTTTTGAGGGTGCAAAGATATAGATTTTTATGAAACAAACAACTATTCAGTATTATTTATTTCAAAAAAAACTTGATATTTTTACAGATTTGCCTTTTTATCTATTTGGTATTTGTTTCTATCGTGAGATGTGCGTGCTAGCATTTCGGCCAGAAAACCTGTTAAAAACAGTTGAGTACCCAATATCATGGCGGTTAAACCGATATAAAAATATGGGCTGCTGGTTACCAACGGTGCTTTTACGCCTATATTCAAGAAATATATTTTTTGTATACCAATTAAAATTGCTGCAGCAAAACCAATCAGAAACAAAATAAAGCCTAATGAACCGAATAAATGCATGGGGCGTTTGCCAAATTTTGACACAAACATGATTGACATTAAATCGAGAGGACCATTCACAAAGCGGTTTATACCGAATTTGGTTACACCGAATTTGCGTTTGCGATGTTCTACCACCTTCTCTCCTATTTTGCGAAATCCTGCCCATTTGGCAATAACTGGAATATACCGATGCATTTCGCCATACACTTCGATGCTTTTTACCACGTTTTTACGATAGGCTTTCAATCCGCAATTGTGGTCGTGCAGTTTTACACCCGACATTTTACTGGTCATCCAGTTGTAGAACTTTGAGGGTATGTTTTTAGTTAATGACGGATCGTGACGCACTTTTTTCCATCCAGAAACCATATCGAAACCATCTTCTTTTATCATACGAAACATATCGGGAATTTCGTCGGGGCTATCTTGCAAATCGGCATCCATGGTGATAACCACATCGCCTTGCACGGCTTCGAAACCGATGTTTAGTGCAGCCGATTTTCCGTAATTGCGGCGAAACTTAATCGCTTTGATATTTGGATTTTCGGCAATGAGTTGCTCAATTACCTGCCACGAATTGTCGGTGCTGCCGTCGTCAACCAGCATAATTTCGTAAGTATAGTTATGTTGGTCGACAATTCGCTTAATCCAGGCGGTTAATTCGGGAAGCGATTCTTCTTCGTTATATAAGGGAACTACTATTGATAAATCCATTTGATAAAGTGTTTTAAAAAACTTCGCTAATTTTTTCTTTTTTGCGGATAAATAAGGCCGATATCGTGCCAATTACCAAAGCTATTATAGGAGTAGAAATCAAACTTTTTATAACGATTTTGTATGGTGTGGAGCCCTCGTAAATACTTTTTATAATTTCTTCTTTTTTCTCGTCGGGAATATTGGAATTGTTCTGAATTTGCTCGGCAATTTGTTGTGCTGTGTTTACGGCTCGTTGCGGGTCGAAGAAGTAATAAAACAAATAATTATACAATACCAAAACCAATGACGATACCACCGCCATGATGGCACATATTAGAAATGCTTTGGCGAAATTGAGGTAGCCTTCGGAATATTTATTGCGGTAGCTACGACCACCATAAATATAAAACACAATGTAAATAGCCAGCCATATTAAAAAGGAAACAATGCCCATGAGCATGCCCATCTTGGCAAAATCGAAGGTATAATTGAGCATATCGTACAAAATAAATACACCTGCCATCATCAATCCGAATAGCACGGAAGTTGTTATTAAATTTTTATTTTTCCCCATGGTTCAATAGTTTTGTTGAAACAAAATTAATATTATTTATCGTGTCTTCGGTTTTTTTTTTAATTTTGCAGCGGGTAAGTCTTATACGACCAGCTCCTGTGAACTCCCCCAGGTCCGGAAGGAAGCAAGGGTTAACGGTTGTAGCGGTGCGATATAAGTAGCTTACCCATTTTTTATTATTATAACAAATGCTGGTAAAAATTTATCCTCAAAACCCTGCCGAGCGTCAGTTGCAAACAGTGGTTGATTGCTTGAACAATAGCGGGGTGATAATTTATCCGACCGACACCGTGTATGGGCTGGCATGCAACATATACAAGCCCAAAGCCATTGAACGTATTGCACGTATTAAAGGTATCCATATTGAAAAAGCCAATTTTTCGTTTGTTTGTTACGATTTGAGCAACCTATCGGAATACACCAAACCCATCCCCAATAATATTTATAGGTTGATGCGTAAAGCATTGCCAGGTCCTTTCACATTTATTTTGGAAGCCAACAACAATGTACCGAAAATATTTCATAGTAAAAAACGTACTATTGGTATTCGTGTTCCGGCAAACAGTATTGCCCGCGAAATGGTGCGTTTGTTGGGCAACCCGGTGATGTCGACTTCTATTCACGATGAGGATATGATTGTGGAATATACCACCGACCCTGAATTGATTCACGATAATTTTTACAAATTGGTGGATATTGTGATTGATGGTGGCTTTGGCGACAACGAAGCATCGACGGTGATTGATTGCACATCGGGCGAACCGGAAATTGTGCGGCAGGGAAAAGGAGAAATTGAAGCGTATTACTAAAATGGAATACTCAATTAAAGGAAATCTGCTAAAAAACTTGCCTGATGATGCTTCGGAAGAGTTGCTAAACATCGTGTATCAACATAAAAACATCCGCATTGAGCAAATTATTTCGTCGGGGCAAACTTCGCCCGAAATGGGCTGGTATGACCAAAGCGAAAACGAATGGGTGTTGCTACTACAAGGCAATGCGCAAATTGAATTTGAAGATTCGGGGGTGGTGACACTGGGCACGGGCGACTATTTGCTAATTGGGGCGCGGCGCAAACACAAAGTGGTGTTCACTTCGAAAAAACCCGATTGTGTGTGGCTGGCGATTTTTTTTGGTGATTAATTGCCGCGAATTGTTTATTTTTGAATTCTGTATTCCGATTTCTATAGGCTAAATAGTAACTCTTAAATCCAAATATAATCATGAACGATTCAAATTTTAAAATACCTGCCGAAGAAATTAAAGACTTGATTAAACCCATGGGCTTTGGTTTGGTTTCGAACAAAATTACTGTGGACGGAATGAAAGTGGGCTTTATGTATCGCGAAAAAATATTTGAGAAGGATGATAGCGGCTGGCGTTTTTTGTCGGGAACGGAAACTCAAGCGTATTTGGACGACCCGAAAACTGCAAAAATTCTTGATGTAAACACCGTGGCCAACTACGATAAAGCGATTATCCCCTATTTGCATCGCCCGGTTGGTAGCGAACTGGAACGAGTGGATGGTAGCGATGAGTTTTGCGACTTGGTGGAGTGAGCAAAGTGCCTAGAGTGCCTAGAGTACTTGGAGTGCCTAAAGTGCCTTGGATTAACAGTGGGCAGGGGCGGTTTTTAATCGCTATTTCATATAAACCATTTTTAGAACTTGTGTGGTGTTGCCGCAGGTGAGTTTGCAGAAATAAATTCCGGAGGGTAAATTTGTGGGTGTCCAGCTTAGGTTGTGGGTTCCTTCGGCTTGGGTTTGGTTTAATAGGGTGGCTACGGTTTTTCCTTGATAATTGAGTATGGCGAGGCTTATCTGGGTGGGGGTTTGTTCCACCGAAAAGGTGATTTGGGTGCTTCCGGCAAACGGATTGGGGGCATTTTGCATGAAACGAATGGTGGAAACGGCATGGTGTTCGGCAATTTCGGTAGGGCTTCCGGCTTGCAGCCAGGCATTGTAAATAAGTTCGGCCAAGGCATGCGAGGCGTTTTTAAACATCAGGGTGGTGAAGTTGCGGGTTTTGGCCCACAAGGCGTTTTTGTAGGTTGAGGAGTTGTAGTTGGTTGACAAACCGGTGGCATAATCGTCGGCAAGCAGCACCGAATCAACGTAAGTAAAGTTTTTGTAAATATAGTTGAACACGTATTGGTTTACGTTGGCAATGGGGCGCACGGTGTCGCCTGTGTACACAATTTGGGAGTTGAAGCCGTAAATCATGGAGGATTCGTAGCGGCTGTGTATGCCGTCGTTTCCGGTGTTTTGTCCGTCGTAGTTTTTGGTGATGTGCAGTGGCATGTGTCCGTCGGCTACATAATGGCCCAAGTCGGCAGCAAAAAACATGGCGGCACTCCAGTTTTGATGCTGAAATGCATGGCGCAACGAATCGTAGGTGGCCAGGGTGGTCCAAGGCAAGGTGCCCATATCGGTTACCCAAACTGAGCCGTTTTGTGCCACGATGGAATCCCAGGTTTGCGGAATGTGTCCCGTGGTGTTGAAAGAGGCATAGTTATCGATATTGATATAATGTTTGGGTGCTTCGGTGGGGTCGGTGGCTTTGCGGTCGTCGGCATCGGATGCATGGTCGGCCAAATATTGAGGCCAGGCACTAATTTGTATCATTTGTTGATAAAACGATAAGGAGGAATTGAAACTGATTTTGTAATGCCCGCTGGAGCCCCAACTAACAAATAGGAGTGCCAACACCAAAGCAAGGAATGCACCTGTTATACGTTTTAACATGCTTTTTTAATTTTTTTTTGCTGTGCAAAGATAAAAAAATTAGAAGACAGAAGCTGGTGAAGGCTGGGTTTTATTTATTGTTGATGACTCTCAGCGCATAAAGAGTTCCCAACCAGCGAAAAACGCTTACACCCAATTGCGTCTGATTGCATTTGGCGCTATGTGCATTGAAAAAAATCGGGTTTGTTGTTTTATCAACACTTATGTTTCGAGCCACAATTGTATTTTTAGAATGTATAGCCACCCGACCTATATTTACTAAAAAAGCCGGTTTGAACCACCGGAGATATCTCCGGTGACACCCAGCACTTGATTTTAACCTCCGGAGATATCTCCGGTAATTTTTCCTCATTTTAAATTTTTTACCTTTGGCCAAAGGTAAAAAAAGCGATTAAATTGCGCCCTGTGCCGACTGGCGATGGCCGATTGCCGATTTATTTT
Organism: Bacteroidota bacterium; assembly: GCA_037128515.1. Lineage (GTDB taxonomy): Bacteria > Bacteroidota > Bacteroidia > Bacteroidales > CAIWKO01 > CAIWKO01. The sequence continues at coordinate 75,251 of JBAXWF010000007.1, forward strand.
TACATTGCAGAAAGTTAAAATGCCTCCGAGCTCATCACCACCATCAAAATATCGCTATAGTTCGATTCCACATCGTTGTAGTATTGAAATTTGACACGGGCAAAATAGGTAGCCCCCGGTTTCAAATTGTCGATAAACACACCGTTGCCGCTGATCACATCCACCACGGTCCAGTTTTCACTATTTTCGCGATACTCAAACGTAATTTTTTTTTCGAGCACATTGGTAAACGCATTGTAAATAAACTTAAAATTGCCCGAAGTAGCCGAATTTTGTTTAAATTCCAATTTGCACGGCGATTCGGTGGTGGTGGTGGCAAAATGGCACAAAGGTCCCACCAAATTTTGTCCACAGCGCGTGTAAATACACACTTCATACGACAAGCCCGGCGTGAGTCCCTTCAAGTCAAACGACGAACTGTGATCGGTGGCAGTAATCTGAAACGGAACCTGAATCACCGATGTGTCGATATCCTTAACCCAATCGGGGCGCGCCGCCTGATTAAAATACACTCGATAATTAATCTGAAAATAGGCTTCATACTCCGGCACATTTTTGTTGTCCCAGTACTTTTCGGGCTCCAACGGCCTATAAAATTGCACATGCAATGCCGAAGTTGACAAAACACTAACATCCATGCCGGTTACTATGCCGCCGCAATCCTGCGCACGAACAAAAGCACCCGAAAGCAAGAGAAACAAAAAAAGTAAATAGTTTTTCATTGTAATACAATTAAGATAAATAATAAGTTTGATGATGTAAAGATATTGTTTTTTTTACAATCGGTTTGCCGAGAAAAAAACCTCCCACAGCCCCTGCCCTATTTCGCAAAAAACGCATCCACCCCCGGATAAAAAAACTTTTCGCGGGCCATTTCTTCCCTCACGGTGAAATACGAGGCCGTGGCTTGCGAACAAAGTTCCCCATTTTCGTTAAACAGCCACACGTCAATAATAGCAATATTTCGACGCATCTCGTTCAGTTTGGCTTTCAAATGCACCTTGTTCACATCCACCAACAGCGGTTTTATAAATTTGGCATCAATTTTCGAAGTCACACCCGCGGTTTTCAGTTTCACTTGCACCACCCAACTGGCAATTTCGTCCATCAAAGTCACCTGAATTCCGCCATGCAACACATTTTTGTATCCCTGAAACGCATCGCGCGGATTCCAATCGCAACAAATAAAATCGTCCACTTCATAAAACTGCATTCTCAAGCCCGATTCGTTGTTGGGTGAGCATCCAAAACAGTTGTAACCCTCAATTTTGGAATACGGATTTTTAATCTTTCTCATCACATACTAATTTTGTACAAAAATATAACTTAATTTTATTGCCCGAAACCAAAAAAGCAAAATGCGAAAAATATTTCTCACCCTATCATGCCTTCTGATAGTTGCAACAGCCTGCAACCCCAAACTGCTCACCACAGGCCAAAAAATAAAAACCCTAAACCAACTCCAATGGCTAAAAGGAATTTGGGTAACCCAAACCTCGGTTTTTACCCTAGTTGAAACCTGGCGGCAAATTAGCGACACCGTTTACAAAGGCAGCAGCATCATGCTCATGGGCCGCGACACCGTGTTAAACGAAAAAATGAGCATAGAAACCAACAAAAACAATGTGATGCTTTACAGCAAAAACCTAACCGACGCCACTTCAAGTTTTCAGGTGTTTACGCTCACCAAACTCAATAAAACCAAAATTGTGTTCCAAAACCCATTGAACAAAGACGAAACCAAAATCAGTTACGTGGTAAAAAGCCCCGACACCATGAACATTTCTATTGAAGGCAGCACAAAAAAAGTGGAAAGTTTCAACATGCATAAAATTATCAAGTAACCCCTGTTGGTAAAAAATGGAATAAAAAGGACATTATTCTAAAAAATAATATATTTTTGCACCTTCAAAAATTCACGTTATGGCAAAAAAAACAGACAAAACAGAAGACAAAATTGCAGCAGTTGAAATCGCCTTAGATAAAGGCGAACAGTTTTTCGAAAAAAACAAAAACCTCCTGTTCTATATTCTTTTAGGTATTATTGTAGTCGTAGGCGGTTTTTTTGCCTATAAAAAATTCATCAAAGGCCCCAAAGAAATACAGGCACAAGCCCAAATGTTTAATGCCGAACGTTATTTCGAAAAAGATTCATTAAAACTTGCCATGAATGGCGATGGCACCAACTCCGGTTTCATTCAAATTATTCAAGACTATGGTTCTACCAAATCAGGCAATTTGGCAAAATATTATTTAGGAATGTGCTATCTTAAACTAGGCGATTTTCAAAACGCCATCGACAACCTCGAAAGTTTCAGTTCCGACGATATGATAGTGGGCCCAATGGCCATCGGAGCCACAGGCGACGCCTACATGGAATTGGGGCAAACCGAAAAAGCCATTGAATACTATGTAAAAGCCGCCAAAAAACAAGACAACGATTTCACCACACCCCTGTTTTTGCAAAAAGCGGGCTGGGCATACGAAATTTTGGGACAATACGACAAAGCCATTGAAGTGTACACCAAAATTCAAAAAGAACATTACAAAAGTTTCGAAGCCCGCGAAATTGAAAAATACATAGCTCGAGCCAAAGGATTAGTAGGAACAAAATAATTCCGACATGAGTCCAAAAAAAACAAACCTTTCGGATGTTGCACCCATTAAAGGAAAAATCCCATCCAAAATCAAAATAGGTATAGTTGTTTCCGAATGGAATAGCGAAGTTACTTATGCTTTGCGCGATGGAGCTGTGGCAACCCTACTGCAAATGGGATTAAAAAAATCTGCCATCATTGTGAAAAATGTTCCTGGAAGTTTCGAGTTACCTTTAGGAGCACAATTTTTGTTAGACAACAAAGATGTGGATGCTGTAATCTGTTTGGGCTGTGTAATTCAAGGCGAAACCCGCCATTTCGAATTTATTTGCCAGGCCGTAAGTCAACAAATATCCCGTTTAAACCTCGATTTTAATTCACCCGTTATTTTTGGCGTATTAACCACCAACACACAGGAACAAGCTCTGGCACGTTCGGGCGGCAAACACGGCAACAAAGGCATTGAAGCTGCTGCGGCAGCAATAAAAATGTTGCAGCTTCGCGACAAAATATATCCTTTACTCAACTCTTAATTCATAAAAAATTCTCATGAAAGATGTACACATTGTTTTTATGGGTACACCTGAAATTGCTGTAGAATCGTTGCGGCAGCTTGTCAGCGAAAAGTATACTGTCGATGCAGTGGTAACTGTGCCCGACAAACCTGCCGGTCGGGGATTAAAAATGCACGAATCTTCCGTCAAGCAATTTGCAGCAGCAAACCATATCCCCATACTGCAACCCGAAAACCTTTCCGCTCCAGATTTCATTAAAGCCATCAAACAAATTAACCCCCACCTGATAATTGTTGTTGCCTTCAAAAAACTACCCGATGCGCTTTTAGATATTCCAAAAATCGGAGCATTTAATCTTCATGCATCACTACTGCCACAGTACCGTGGAGCCGCCCCTATCAATTGGGTAATAATAAATGGTGAAACTCAAACCGGCCTCACCACCTTTTTATTAAACAACCGAATTGATGAAGGCAAAATACTATTGCAAAAAACCATAGATATAATGCCATCATTCAACGCAAGCAATCTTTATGATATCATGAAAGGTGAAGGAGCAGTTTTAGTGTCACGCACCATTAAAATGCTTCTACACACAAAATATATAACCATTGACCAACAAAGTTTATCCAATAATCAACCTTTGCTACAAAAAGCACCAAAGCTTACTAAAGAATATTGCCGCATAAACTGGAATGATGATATCGTTAAAATTCATAATAAAATACGAGGCTTAAGTTACATACCAGGAGCTTTCACTACTATTAAATCTCCCGCAGGAGAACTGTTTCAATTAAAAATATTTCGTTCTGATTACACCAATGCAACACAACCAACCAAAGCGTGGGCAATTGAAACAGACAACAACAATTATCTGCGAATATATTCGTACAATGGCTACCTCGACTTAAAAGAAGTACAACTTTCTGGAAAAAAAATAATGAATATTGATACGCTTCTCAGAGGTTTTAAATTAAACAACCTATGGATAGCAAGCTAAATTTGCAAAAAAACCTCTGAAAACCCCGATTTTTATACAAAGTTTTCAACAAAGTACTGATTTTATTAACAATTCAGCACATTTTCTTCCTAAACACTTGTTTTTATTCATTTTTAGATTATCTTTGCTTCACAAACATTAATTAAATAATCGTTTAATTAAAAAAAAATTAAAACCATGAACAAAGCAGAATTAATTGAAGCAATGGCTAGCGAAGCCAAAATGACCAAAGCTGATGCAAAAAAAGCATTAGATTCTTTCATTGTAGCAACTGGAGCAGCTTTGAAAAAAGGTGACAGAGTAGCATTAGTTGGTTTTGGATCTTTCTCAATCTCTAAAAGAGCTGCAAGAAAAGGTCGCAATCCTCAAACAGGAAAAGAAATCAAAATCAGCGCTAAAAAAGTTGTTAAATTCAAGGCTGGTAATGATTTAGCTGGTAAAGTTAAATAACATTGCTTTATGCGAGATTTGAGTCCCGAAGCAATTCGGGACTTTTTTTTTATGAAAAAAAATTATAATTTATCATTGATTGATTATTTAAGCGGTTTTGTTACCGAAAACCGTCTGGAACGATTCGATACGGTCATAAAATCACGAACCCGACATATTACAATTGCTTTAGAAGATATCTACCAACCACATAATGCAAGTGCTGTGTTGCGCACTTGCGATTGCACAGGCATACAAGACATCCATATCATAGAAAACGAAAATACCTATCATGTAAATCAAGACGTGGCCTTAGGTTCATCAAAATGGGTTTCATTAATCAAATACAATTCATCCGAGAATAATACAATGGCATGCATCTCCAATCTAAAAGAGCAAGGCTATAGCATTGTTGCAACCACCCCGCACAAAAATGATTGCATGATTGACGAGTTGCCTTTAGAATCGAAAACTGCATTATTTTTCGGAACCGAATTAAATGGAATCAGTCACGAGCTTATTGAACATGCAGATGCTTTTGTCAAAATACCGATGTACGGATTTACCGAAAGCTATAACATTTCGGTTTCTGCGGCAATTTGTTTATATTCACTAACGCAACGATTAAGAAATTCGAACGTTAATTGGCATCTTAGCGAAACGGAAATAGTTGATATAAAATTACAATGGCTAAAAAACACACTCCTAGACGCAGCGCTTCTAGAAAAAGAATTCCAAAAAAAAATCGTATAGTTTCATTTTATTTGCAGGCTTGGATTAACATTTTTTATACTTTTGCAACTTAATCGTAAATAAAAAAAATATACTCTAATGGGAAAAGGTGATAAAAAATCAAAACGTGGTAAAATTAATATAGGAAGCTACGGTGTTAGAAGACAAAAGAAAAAAACTAAACCTTTTGTTGCTGAAAAAGCTGTTGTTGAAATACCGGTTGTTAAAGAGAAGGTTGCTGTAAAAAAACAAGAAGTTGCCGAAGTACAAGCAGTGGTTGTTGAAGAAAAGGTGAAAAAAGTGAAAAAAGTTGCTGAACCAAAAGCTGAAATAACAGAAGAAAAGCCAAAAGCAAAAAAAACAACAAAGAAAGTTAAAGAAGATTCCGATCAAAAAGAACTATTTACCGAGGAAAAATAGTAAGAATCACTTTCTTACCATTTGCTTAAACACATCTCCTCTTTCTACGAAATTTTTAAACATATCGTAGCTTGCCGCTGCCGGCGATAATAGGCATATTTTATTTTTCGAAGTTAGTTGTTTCGCATACAGAACAGCTTCTTCAAAATTATTTGTATACACAACTTTCTTCCTTACATATTGTTTTGTACAATATATATTCTGCATTCTTTTGCCGGCCTTGCCTATAAAAATCACATTCCTTATATCCGTATTTTCAATAAAATCAATCAAATCGTCGTAATAAATCCCTCGATCAAAACCACCCAAAATTAATGTATCAACTACCTTCAAAGTATTTAATGCAGCTATAGTTGCTTCAGGAATAGTTGATATTGAATCATTATAATAAATCACATTGTCATAAACCCCAACATACTCCATTCTATTTTCCAGTGGTTTGAAACTTTTTAGTGCATCGTTAACCACGTTATCGGGAACACCTTTAATCTTTACAGCACAAATGGCTGCCATAATGTTTAAAAGATTATGCTCGCCCTGCAAATTACTTATGGTGCTTATTTCTGAGCCTATTTCGCGGCTTGCATTTGGATAATGTATTTTAGAATTTTCAATAAAGCAACCATCAGGCAGATGAGATTTAAGACTATATGGCATAAAATTTCTTTGGATATTATTTTCCTTCAACCATATTGATATCAAGGTATCATCTGCATTGTAAATAAAATAATCATCTTTATGCTGATTCAAGGTGATATTAAACTTTGCTTCCTGATATTTTTCGAACGTTTCATAGTGATCAAGATGCTCCTGATAAAGATTCAATAGAATTGCAATATGAGGAGAAAATCGGGTTTTTTCTAACTGATGCGACGATAGTTCATAAACAATTACAGTTTCATTGTCAATTGTATCAATCAATTCAAACGGTGGTATGCCAATATTCCCAACTAAAATACAGTTTGAAGTATGTTGCTTTATAATATGGTAAATGAGACTTGATGTGGTGCTTTTACCTTTTGTTCCTGTGATACCTATAATTTGTTTTTTGAAAAAACGAATAAATAATTCGGTATGAGATGTAAATTTGGAACTATCAATGGCATGCAATTGTTTTAATGATATCCCCGGACTTTTAATTACAATATCGAAATCCGAAAGATTGTCAAGATAATTTTTGCCTAACATAAACCTGCAATTATTATTGTGTTTTGTAATTTCAGAAGTAACTATTTCGTCATTTGCATCGGCAATTGCTAATTTAGCATCTGGTAATATTCTTCGAATCACCCGATATGTAGACTTTCCCTCAATGCCAAATCCCAAAACCAAAATGCTTTTATTCGAGAAAAATGCTTTTAATTGTTCTAACATGACAAAGTGGTTTTAAGCAAACTTATCTCTTCAGCATTCAGGAAATTCTCTTTTTCAAATGATTTCATGATTAATAGTGGGTTGATTTTTTTGTATTTTTGAAAATTTTTGGATACAACATAACGCTTCAATAAATATGGTAATGGCCGATCATATTTTTCTATAATCATGCAAAGCGCCAAATTTACTTCTTCAATTGTTCCGACACATTCGAAAGGTTTAATAGATTCGGTACCTGATAGCTGATTAAAATAAATTTGCATGGTGGGTTTATTCAATAAATTGTCACCAAAAATCTCATTCATCTTATCTTTGGTAATAAACGGCGACAAAATAATAAAGGCAAACAAACACTTGGAACAATTACAACACCAAATATCTGATTTACTACCCGAATTACAACTTTTAAATACTGGAAAATATTTTTCTTGTTTGGCAAACAAACAAGCTATTTGTAATTCCTGCAAGGGCCTCAAAAAGCTGTGATAGTTTATTTCAGAGACAATAAATTTTTCGACATATTCACGAAAATCTTTTTCAAATTCAAAACTCTTTGAATATTGATGATTAATTTTCAACCCAACAATCGTTGATTCATTTGCACTGGCTTCGTTCGATAAAGCAACCATGCCTTTTCCCGAAATTATGGCTGTGAGCAAAGAAACAAAAGCCAACATGGCCGAAAATGGTGTATGCCCATTTAAAAAACCTTTTTCATTTAGTGTAAGCAATAACGGATCTATTGTTCTGGAAACGATAATGCATTTGTTTATTGGATAACCTGCAACTTCAATACATGCATCGGTAGCTCTCCGCGGATTAATAACCATAGGTGTTACCTCATACAATTTTTTTAATAATTCAAGGGTCACAACGGAATCTTTTCCACCACCCACAGGAACAATACATGAACCATCTGTAGAAAAAATAGACTTGATAGGTATACTACCGCTCTCGGAAAGTATTTGCACAAAATTGTTGATATCGGCCTGAATTGAATTAAGGTAAAAAAATTCAGCTAATCCAAAAAAATAGAGTTTTTTCCACCATAAAATTTGTTCTTCACTTAGTTTGTATGGTTTTATTATTAATTGTATTGGGCATACAGCTTTCCAATAACTTATTAATTCAATCATGCCTATGTGAAATATGAGGCTCTGCAACAAAGATTCTGAAACATTTTCAAATCGATAGAAATCTCTATATGGAATAGTAATGACAGGGTTAAAAACAAATTCGTTGTCAATACGGAAACAATACGTTATTTTGAAATCCTTATTTCCTTTTTGATATGAAAAGCTTTCATAATAAAATTTCTTATACACTTTTCGAAATTCAGTATACTTACTGTTATTATCAATCGGATGCATTTCGTTGGGATATTTTTTTTTATAGATAAACCAATTTTTATACAAAAATAACGTTTAAAGCAATAAGAATTTCTAATAAATTAAACTTTACAGGACATAATAAAACACAAAATGTCAATTTTATCAGAACCAACAACAGGAACAATTCTTATTTCGGATCCTTTTCTAAAGGATTTTTACTTTAGCAGAACGCTAGTATTGCTTGCAGAACATAATAATGATGGTACGTTTGGTCTGATACTAAATAAACCCACGAATTTAAAATTGTCTGATACCTTAAATAATGGCAACTTCAATATTCCTACAGATTTCGACACTAATATTTTCTTAGGAGGACCTGTTAAAACTGACAGTTTATTTTTTATTCATACCCGAAATGACTTAATAAAAAACAGTACTAAAATTCAGGATGGCATCTATTGGGGTGGCGACATTGGCATTGTAAATAATCTTATCGAAACCAAAAGGCTAAATAAAAACGAGATTCGTTTCTATATTGGTTATGCAGGTTGGGAGCCCAAGCAACTAGAAACTGAGATAAAATCACATTCATGGGTTATTACGCGCCAAAGTGCCGATTTTTTATTAAAAAATCCACCCGAATCGTTGTGGAAAAAAGCTGTACTTAATTTAGGAAAAGACTATGCCGAGTGGATTACGTTTCCCATTGACCCGAGTTTAAACTAAACGGAACTACTCATTAATATATGTTTTCACTAAAAACCATGGATCAATATAATCTTCGCTATGCTTTGATGGAAGCAAATACAATTTGCCTTTTTCTTTCACCAGTTTAAACGTCAATTCGTGTATCCATTTTTTATCTTCACCCCAAATTTTTGCGACAACCATACCATCATACTGCGAATACGAATCCACCGAATATCCCCAAATTGAATAATTATTTACTTTATAGTTGGAAATATTAATAGTATTTTTTTTAATATAAGAAGGTGAAATGCAATCCATCATATTTTTATATTGCGGTTTATCTTTGTGATCCATGTAGGATAAAAAATCAGAAACATATTTTTTTTCAGTATCACCTGTTTTTGTTAACTTTGCAGTTGAACATGCAAAACCAAACAGCGAGAGAACTAATATAAGTACAATACTCTTTTTCATGGTTTTCAACTTAAAATCAATAAATACTTTTTTTAATTTTGAATTAGGCAAAGTTATACATTTTTAATTTCTGTAATACTATTTTTGTAACCACGTACTGTGAAACATCGACTTCTGCTTATTTTTATTCTTCTTTCAACTTTAAATTCGGTGGGATTTGCTCAGAATTTAACTCAAACAATTCGAGGCGTGGTTTACGACAAAGAAACTCAAACTCCTTTGCCGGGTGCGAATGTTGTTTTATTGAACACTTTGCCACTGATTGGAATTACGACGGATGTAAATGGCAAATTTCGATTGGAAAAAGTGCCAATAGGTAGGCAAAGCCTCTCTATTACTTTTTTGGGTTACGACGACCAAATACTTAAAAACATTGAACTCACTTCTGCTCGCGAATTGGTTCTTACGATTGCGCTGTCGCAAAAAATTTATTCAAGCAAAGAAGTTATTATACGTGCTGAAAACAAGAAGCAAAACACGGTAAACGAAATGTCGGTAATTAGCGCTCGACAATTTTCGGTTGAAGAAACCAATAAATATGCGGGTGCCTGGGGCGATATATCGCGCATGGCGGCCAACTTTGCTGGTGTATCAATTGCATCGGATGAACGCAATGATATTATTGTTCGTGGCAACTCCCCTATTGGTATTTTGTGGCGATTGGATGGTGTTGAAATTCCAAATCCCAATCACTTTGCCGAAGCTGGAAGTTCTGGTGGTGCGATGAGTATGATCAATAATAATTTGCTCGATAATTCTGATTTTTTGAGTGGTGCTTTTTCGCCCGAATATGGCAATGCAACCTCGGCTGTTTTTGATTTAAAACTTCGCAACGGAAATAACGAAAAACGCGAATATATTGCACAAATTGGTGCCAGTGGGGTGGAATTTGGTGCTGAAGGTCCTTTTAGAAAAGGAAAACAGGCATCCTATTTGGCTTCGTACCGATATTCGACTGTGGCTTTGCTGGCCTATGCGAGTATTTCCATTGTTGAGTCTGTTCCCGACTTTCAGGATTTATCGTTCAAACTCAACTTCCCTCTCAAAAAAGGGTATATTTCTTTGTGGGGTGTTGGTGGAATAAGCAAGGCTATTTATAAACCAAAAAAGGACTCGACGCAATGGGATAATGATGGGGATCGATTTGGCGATTATTCGGGATCGCGTTCCGCAATAGGTTCACTTACATGGTTTTTGCCTATCGGAAAAAATTCTTTTACAAAAACAATCGTCTCTTCTTCTTTCTTTAATCCAAACTATTCGGTGGATTCTACGGGGTTGGATTACAATGTGTATGAAATTAATAAGAAATCTTCTGGGCAACAAACCAATATTTTTTCATTTTTATTTAATACTCGAATGAATGCGAAACACATTATCCGTACTGGCATTATTTTCAGAAATCAGAACTTTACAAACAATCTTTATTTTTATTCTTATTCAGGGCTGCAACAAACCAAGCATGTTATAAACAATTATTCGGGTAGCATCAACCTGATTCAGGCGTATTTTCAATACAAATATTGTTTTAATGAAAAATTTGAGTTGACACCGGGCTTGCATTTTTTGTATTTATTGAACAATGACCGCTATAGCATTGAACCTCGGATTGCATTTCGGTGGGCGATTAACAACCTGCATTCGTTGAAAATTGGTTTTGGTATTCACGGGCAAACACAACCCGCACAGATTTATTATACCGAAGTTTTTTTGAATGACCAAACCACGTATCCCAACAAATCGCTGGATTTCACCAAAAGTTATCAGGCGGTGTTGAGCTACGATTGGTTGTTTTCGGAGTTTTGGCATTTTAAATGCGAAGTTTATTATCAGTATTTGAGAAGAATTCCTACTGCGGTTGCAAACCCGGTAATTTCATTAGTCAACTATAGCAATACGGACGATGTTTTTGACAACACTGTTTTGAAAAACATTGGCACAGGCCGAAATTATGGCGTGGAAATTACCCTAGAGAAGTTTTTAAGCAAAGGGTTTTATGCTCTGTTTACTTCATCGGTGTATAATTCAAAATATATGGACGGCAACGGAATTGAACGCAACACACGCTACAACAGCAATTATTCGTTTAATTTGTTGGGCGGAAAAGAATTTAAAATTGGGAAAAAGAAAAATAGTGTGATTGGCGTGAGTTTAAAAATGATTGATATTGGCGGGCAACGCTACACTCCTATTGATTTGGTGGAATCTGCGATGCAACATCGGGCGGTTTTTATCGATTCGTTATCGTACACTAAAAAAACCTCTGATTTTATAAAAATTGATTTTCGGTTGCGCTATCGCTTGAATTGTAAGAAATGTTCGCACGAATTTGCTGTGGAACTGGGCAATATTTTGAATCGGAAAAATGTGGCGGGTATTAGCTACAATCCTTACACGAATGAAATTGAAAACAATTATGACTTGCCTTTGATTCCTTTGGCTTCTTACAGAATTGAATTTTGATTGATTAGCAAAACTACGTTACAGGTTTTTTTGAAACTACGTCATTAAAAACTTTGGCAAGTTTTTCGGTTAAATTTTTGCGGGTGTATTGCGCTATGGAGGTTTTTGGAAGGTGATTATTTGTCTCTTTATTTCGCCAAGCTTCGAAGTTTTTTAGAATAAAAATGGATGCATTTTGGCTGTCGTTGTAATCAAATAGCTGTCCGGCATCGGCTTGACCGATAACTTGTGCGGCATCGCCATCTGGTGGACCAAATGCCAAGATGGGGCGATGGGCACCCATATAATCGAACAACTTTGAAGTTAATATGCATTTATTATCGGTGGTTTTGGGCACGACAAGCAGCAACATTTCGGAGGCGGCGATTTGCTGGAGCGAATCGGTGTAAAAGGTGTAGGGGGCGTAAAGGGTTTTGTCTTTATAGGATGAATTGTTGATTAAATCGTGAAGATAGGTTGGAAAATTGCCCAAAAAATAGAGCTGGCAGTGCTGGTAGAAGTCGGGATTGGTTTTTAGCAACTCTAATGCTTGCAGGAAACACTTGGGGTCTTGCTCTTTGCTGAGGCTTCCGGCATAGGTGATTCGGAATTTTGGATTGGAGGTGTAGTTTAAATCCTGGAAATAGACATCATCGTAGCCGTTGGATATCAAATGGATTTTTTTTGAGGTTTTGCGTTGCAAGATTTCGACTAGGGAGTGGCCAACGGTTATGATGGCGTTCATTTTGGCAATGGTTTTTCGCTCCATGCGCTTATCTAGGGCGTGGATTAGTTTCCAGCGAATGGAATTGTTGAGCAGCCAAAATACATCGGTCCAGGGGTCGCGAAAATCGGCTACCCAAGGCAAACCGGTGCGCTTGGCGGCTTTGCGGGCTATGAGGTGGTTGGTTTGGGGGGGTGAGGAACTAAATATTAAATCGATTTTTTCGGTTTGGATGATGTGAACTGCTTTGCTGACGGTGGAAAAATACCATGGGAAACGGGTGTCGGGGATAAAATTGTATTTGACCCATCGGGAGAGTTTGTCCATAAGGGAACTTTTGGAGGCATCGGTGAAACCATAGGGTACGAAATTTTTTTTGGATTTGGGGGATACGGTACTGAATATCTTGTGTAATGATAGGCCTTTGGAGCGATAAATTTTGGTTTCGGGGCGCACTTCTTTTAACAGGCTTGGGTCGTGGAAGGGGAAATCGCCACCTTGGGTGGTTAATATGATGACTTCCCAGCCAAATTGGGGGAGATATTGGTAAAACTTTAAGATGCGATTGATGGGTGCTCCGCCGGCGGGTGGCCAATAGTATGTTATAAACAATACTTTTTTCATGCTGTTTTAGAGTGTTGAGTTTGGATTGAATTTCTTGTTATTTTGGAAAGTATTTGATTTTTTGATGGATTTGAGCCAAAATGCTGTTTTATCTGCTTGGTGGTGTTTTGCCATAGCTTTGTTTTTTTGGTGATTTACACTTTATTTTGAATTTCTTGCTCGGAATTATCGCTTTTTTGTTCTGAAATTAACAGGAGTTGGCTGAGGCCGCGTGCCATCCATCCGCAGGACCAGCGCATGAGGGAGAAGGGTTTGCGAAAGTATTTTGTTTTTTGGTAATAGAAGTAGCCTTTTTGTTGGTTTTGCATGTTTTGGATTGCCCAATCGGCAATTTTTTGGGCTAGGGGGAGGTAGTTTTTATCGAAGTGGGATGCTTTTACGAAGGTGATGATGCCTTGTGCGGAGCCATGGACATCCAAGGGATAGGTTTTGTTGTTTTCCCATTTGGGTGCGCCGTTGGGCAAAAATAGGTTGTTTTTGTAGTATTCTACGCCTTTTAGATATTGTGGGATGAAGGTGTTGTCGCCGGTGTGGTTGGTGTAATCGAGGATGGCATCGAGGATGTAGCCTGTGTGGTAGTTGTCGTGCTGGCGGGGATGGTGGCCGGGGGGATGGGTGTAGTACCAGGCGCCGTAGGGGGTTTGTTTGTCGACTACGAAGTTGACGAGTTTGCGGGCTTGGAGGGCGAGGTCGTCTTGTTTGAGGTATTTGTTGACACGGGCTACGATGGAGCCGGTGAGGATGCTTACATCCATGACTATCCAGTTTATTTTTTCGCTGGGGACGTAGCTGAGGCATTTCATGGTTTCATCTTCATATAATACTTTGGGGGCTTGGAGCAAAAAGATGAGGGCGGATTGGGCTGCTTGGAGGTATTTTGGGTTTTGGTTGATTTCGTAGGCATCCATGATGGCGGTGGTGACAAAATAGGTTACGACGCGGTTGGGCAAATGGGCGGGTGCGAAAAAGCCGACATCTTGCCAGTGGTGCTGGTATCCCCAACAGAGGCCCCATTGGGATGGGGATGGGTTTTGCAGTAGCCAATCAAGAAGGGTTTCGGCTTGGGTTAAATCGGCGGGATGGTGGTGGGCTTTGTAGCGATTGAGATAGGCGATGGCAAAGAGGGCGATGCCTTTGGGGTTTCGGGTTTTGGGGACGGCAAACAGGGGGCGGATGTTGATGGGGAAGCGCATAATGACCTGACTATAGAGCAGGCGGAGGAATTTGGTGCGGAAGGAGATGAAGTTAAGGAATTTGCTGGCTAGGGCGTCGTATTTGTTGTAGCCTTTGTAGTCGTGCGCTTCGGCATATGCCAGCACC